>QQVP01000025.1 GCA_003389215.1 Planctomycetota bacterium
TCTAAGAACGCTGCTCGGCGTGTGCGTGGTCATAACTGTGCTGGTCGCTCTGGGGACTGCGATCTTGCGCGCCAAGTGGGCGGAGGAGCGCGAGCGCCGATGGCGTCGGCAGATCTGCGATGACCTGGAGCTGGCGATTCAGGGAGTGGATGTCGCGACGGTGCGCACAACGGTTGCGGCGGCCCCTTGGTCTCTCAACGATTGCGAAGTTGGGATTTTTCGGCGTCGGCCCCTGATCGCAGCGATCGAAGCCGAAGAGCCAAGATTGGTGAAGGCCCTGCTCGAGCTCAGCCCAAAACCGCTTGAGCCAGATCCGGAGAATGGCCTGTCACCGATTCACTTTCTGGTGCAGTTTGCGTGGTCTCAAGGTAGGGCGAGATTCCGCGACAAGATGAAGCACTCCAGACGGGCGGTAGACGACCAGAAGAAGCCTGAAGATGAGAACTCCCCATAGGTACGAAGACTCTCGGGGGTGTAGTCACTTCATGCTCGCGTCCCCTGTCTCATTTTCGTTTCGAAATCGGACACCCGTTTGGTACGGTGGACCAAACGGGGCAGGTCCGTTCTTTGACAATTCGGTAAGCGGAGCGACGTGTGCCACTCATCTGCTTGTCAGCCAGTGCTGCGACCACACATGACCACGCGTGCGCGACCCTGGCACCGGGCTTCAACAACGCATGGCCCCCGGCGCGCGGAGGGTCGAACTGGGTGGCACTGGGCTCTGCCAGTGCTACAACCGGGCGTGGGCAAACTTGCGTGGTCATGGCCCCATACCCGACGTCGCGGGCGGCGGAGTTTTTGACGCCGTGACCCCGATCACCCAGGCAAGAACCGTAAGCCCTGGATGGCCTTTGCCTTGGGATGCGTTCCGGGCCCGATTCGGGGTCCGCGTCGCCGATCGTAAAGCGTGCCCCACTCGGGACTTCGAGTTTTTGACCGCTCAGCCCGAATTTCGGCCCAGCGGTGAAAAAACTCGGCGAAAAAACTCGCCCCGCGGAAGGCCATGCGCAGCGTGTCGTCCAGAAGCTTGGCCCATGACGTGCGCGAGCCGCGTCGCCCGACCGTTGGTCCCCCGGCTCTTCGTCCCCGGCCGTTTGTCGCCATGCAGTGCATCGGCCAGAATATCGCCGGACGGATTCGTCTGCCCGGTGCCTGTCCCTTCCACACGAGCGAAAAATCATGCGACGCCTACTCCTGCTGATCGTGCTGCTGCTGCCCTGCTCTCTGGTCTTGGCCCACGGCTCAACGCAAGAACCGAAAGACGCCCAGCGCCTCCGTGTGCTCGTGTACTCGAACACGGCCGACTATCGCCACGAAGAAATCCCGGCCGTCAACCGTTGGCTGGTTCTGCAAGGAGACAAGCACGCCATGGAGGTCGACGTCACCGAGCATTGGAAAGACCTGCAACCGGAATCGCTCGCCAAGTATCAGGTGCTCGTGCTGAACAACGCCAACGCCCTCGCCGAAGTCATTCCCGCGGCCCAGCGCGAGGCGGTCGAGGCCTGGTACGGGGCGGGGGGCGGCATCGTCGGCCTGCACGCCGCCCTGGTTCGCCAGCAAGGTTGGCCCTGGCTGAGCGAGTTGGGCGGGTGCGACTTCGACAGCGATTCGGAATACGTGAAGGCCAAGGTGCTGGTCGATCCGGAAGCGAAGGATCATCCCGCCGTGAAGGGACAGCCCGACGAATTTTGGTACGAGGCCGATTGGACAAACCACACGCGGAGCGTGACCGGCTTGCCGGGCTTTCAGGTCTTGCTGCGTGTCGACGAGTCGACCTACGAGCCGGTTCGCGATTTGTTTAAGGAGCTGGGCGGCAAACCGATGGGCGAAGATCATCCCATCGCCTGGACCAACACGTCAGGCGGCGGGCGGTTCTTCTACACGCAGCTGGGCCACGATGTTCGCTCGCTCGATACGCCCTTCGGGCGGCGGCACGTGATGAGCGCGATTCGTTGGGCCGCCGCATCCGAAGCGGTTGAGAACAGGGCCGAGGAGAACGGGGCCGCCGAGCGCGGGGCTCGGGCGGAGGGGCCAATCGAGAGATAACACGTGCGTGGCCGCGGCCGTGCCCCGATAGATGGATTCAAGATATGTCACCTGCAACTGCAAATCACTTTGGGGAAGAAAGCGTGACACACGAGCGCGCTTTGTTGGAGACGAGAGTCGCTGCGGCGTCCGTGCGCACGACAAACGACTGGCGAGAAATGATGATCTCCTTAAGATGGAACTTGGGCATCCACATCGCGTCGACTTCATCACATCTTCTCCGACGAGACTTGCCCCGCCATGCGCCGCCTGCTCCGTTTCGCGCGATGCGCGGTCTGCCTCACGGTTCCACTTGCTGTCCTCAGCGGCTGTTCGGGATCCACGACCAGCGAGTTCGAATTTCGCAATCGCAGCGAGAGCCCGATCTGGGTGAACAACGTCAGCGAATTCCAGCACGATCCGATGTGCGGGCACCTCGAGCCGGGGGCGACGGCCCGCTTGAGCTTGCCGCCACAGAAATTGCCGGAGCACTTTGCGATCGAGTGGTGGCGCGTGTTTCGCAAGTATCGAATGTCCGACACGCTTACCGCGCCGCTGACGCTCGAAGGGATCAGGCCGGACGAGCGCGGGGGCGTGCTCGTCTTCGAGTACCAGGAGGACGAGACCTGGCGGCTGTGGTTCGCCCAAAAGCGAGAATGACCGAGGGACCGGGGCGGTCACGTGGGGCGCAAACCGTATCGGTGACTGACATCGGCCCCGGGCTCGAGCGACCGCGACGAGCAACAGGGAGACCGCCATCCACTGGACCCCACCCTGCGCGCTCAATCGCCGTGCAGATTTCGCAAGCGGCCGGAGGTTCGCAAGATCAGCTGCGCCCGTTCGAACTCGTCCAACCACTCCTGCACCGTGGCCGCCAGCAAGTCTCCGACGGGGCCACCGATGCCGGAAGGACAGGCCGCGCCGCCGAGGGTGGCGGCCATGTCGCGGTACTTTGCCAGGGTGCGATCGCCGTAGCGAGCCACGGGGTGATCATCCTCGCTGATGAAGACGACCTGGGGCACGCGCGGTGCCCCGCAGAGCAACAACTCATCGGACAGCGCGACGGCTCCGGCAGGGGCTGCCTCGTCACGATCGACAAAACGGAGTTGAATGCGGGGGCTCGCCGCGGCGAAATGGGCGAAGATGGGACATTGCTCGACGCAATCGCCGCACCAGGTCCCCGCCATCACCAGGACCTTCATCTCCCGAGTAAAGCCGGCCAACAGCGCCCGTTGGGCGTCCGTCAGTTCGATCCGGGCGTGCATGGCGTTCCACCGCTCGCGTTCGCCCGGCTTGCCGTACTTTTCAAGAAACGCTTCGTAGTCGTAGCCGCCTTGGAAATACTCGCTGAAGTTGATCATGACTCTCCACTTTGAATGACGAACGCAACCTTGCACCATTCTGAGAGAGTGGGTCGGGCGGCGCCTAGGGGTTTGCTCAAGAATAACTTCGGTATTTATGGCAGCGCAGGTGCGGTGCAGTTGAACGCGGGGAGGTAGTTGTCGCGGATGATTGGTTCATCGTTGAGGAATTCGTCGCTTGCTTTGACGCCGCGTTGGTATACGCGACGTGCGGTTTCGACCACGACGCGCAGTCCCGTCGAACTGGTCGTTGCAGCCAGGGCGTCGCGGACGATTTCGATCGATCGACAAACAACGCCGCGCAGCGAGCGACCCAAGTGGCAAAACAACCGATGGTCGATCGGGTTGTATTTCGAACAATACGGCGGAAGGTGGGCCACGCGGATCGGAATTTCCAACCGCTGCGCCACGTTGCACAATCGCTCACGGAACAACGGCAAGCGATATCCGTTGCTCCCTCCACAATCCGCCAGCAGCAGGATGCCCCCGGCGTTCGTGTACCGTGAGCGACCCAACCGAAACCACCAGCGACGAATCGCGTCGCAAGCCAGTTCGGCCGTGTCGGCCCCGGTGGCCAGCAGCACGAAACCTTCATCGACTGCCAGATCGTACACGCCGTACGGGATCACTTTGCCATCGGCCACGCTGGGAAAGTCGTGGTCAAAGACGCGCACCGCGCCATCCGTTCGCGCCGTGCCCGACCGGAAGAAGTTGCCCAAAAGTTCTTTTTTCTTGGTGTCAACGCTCAGCACCGGCCAGCCGCGCCGGAAGTATTGGGCCTTCAGTTTGGCAATCCGCCGAAACTGCGCATCGCGATCCTTATGCTCGCCCAACGCCAAGGTCTTTACCATTTGCCGGCGTCCCAAATCCAATTCTTCACGCAACAAACGGTCCACCGTGTTTGCCGAGACCGAGAAACCCGCTTCGCACAGTTCGTCACGCAGCGCACGCGCCGAACGATTGGTCCAGAGCTTGCCCGGTTCGACGGGCGAACCGGCCGTATGGACTTCCACAATGTCGCGCAAGGCCTCGATCATCTCAGGCTGGGTATTGCTAGCTGACTTCCGACCGCCCCTTTTTTCGGACTCGGCCGCCGGCTTCGTCGTCGGGCAGTTGCTCCACGTCCTGTCGGCCATGTCGAATCGTGCCGGGATCACACGCAAACAACTCGGCGATGTAGGCGAGCCCGCCGTGTCCCAGTTTCGCCGCTTCCACCGCCGCGTATCGGCGACGATCCTTCTCCGACAACGAACCGTACAAATTGACCATTTGCCGCTCAATCTGACGCGAATACGCCTGCATCGCTTTCCCTCCTTGAAACGGGGTTACGGACAGACGTCATTCTAGCAAATCAGATTGGGGAAGTTATTCTTGAGCACTTCCTAGGGTCGAGAGCCGCAGAAGTCGCCACGACGTGATCACACCCGGTCGTCGGCCTATGCTGGTCGGCTGTCCGCGCCGACGTCGCCAGTTCGTGCGCCCGTGCCGCGAATCGAGTCGCGAATCAAGAAGTCGCAGACTAGCTGCCCTCGGCCGCGGCCTCGGCGGCCTCGGCTTCGTCCGCCGCGGGGGCGGACAGTTTCTTCACGATGCGACAGCCAATGTGGTAGAAGGGACCCGTCGGTCGGCAACGCAGCACCTCGATCAATAACTCGATCGTATCGCCTTTGCCGACGCGGAAGCGTACGGCCAAGTGTGTGCAGCTCACCGACCGCGTGTGCAAGATGCCAACTCCGCCAGGCGAAACGTCGCGCGTGATCGCGTTGAACGGCTCGGCGGTCGGTTCGGCGTCCTCGTTCACCGGGACGGCGAGGACCTCCAGTTCGGCCTCGACCCTCGGTTCTCCACGGCGCGGCGAGGGATTCGCTCCGCGCTTCTCGTAGAACCGCTTGGCGAAGTCCCAAAGCGTGGCGGGAGGTGGGGCGATTCGGACGGCGTCGATGTTCGAAAACGGCATGTTGTCGATCCGCTGACAGGCGCGCAGATTGGCCCTATTTGCTTCTGCAACCGTAGCTTGCGTCGATGCCGGGTCAAGCTGCCGTCGCCTTGACCCGGCCGTCCGGTCGGTTCGCATTGGACGGTCGTATCGATCGCAACGGCGAAGCACATTTCAGGCGCCCAGGCTCGTCGCCGTCCGACGAAGAACGCCTCCCACCTCAGGGTGCGGAACCGACCGCAGAAACGAGGCGATCGACTCGGATCCTGGACGATAGGGCAGACCGGCCCGCCGAGGTTCGTTCGCCACGACCGCGCCAACCCCTGGGAATTGCAAATGTCGTCCTCCAGGCGTGTTCGCCTCTTGTGGCTGGCCCGGTTGCTGGGCCCGGCATCTAGAGCGCGTCTCGTTTATCTCTAGCGTCTTGGCTAGCTGCGGCTGTGCTTGACGACGTCGAGGGTGCATCGACGAATCTACCAATTCGTCGGCTTCGGTCGACGATTCGCACGTTCTCTATCACGCACGTTCTCTATCACAATCGCGGTGACGCCACGCTCGAGGACGTCGCGCTCTCGGCGTTCGGCACCGGACACCTGGCCAGCTACTACTACGCGAACGGGGCCGCCTGGGCCGACATCGACAACGGCGTCGCCTGGGAATCCGTCAACAAGAGCCAGGTTGAGTCAACCAAGGATTGGGTGATCGTGGCGTGCGACCTCGCGCACCGTGTGTTGGGCGCCGCACAGCTGAGGCCCCAAATTGCTTGACATGGCTAACGATCTGGCTAGACTGCGTGGCTAGTAATGCCCCCTTCTTTGGTGGATTCCACGGTCAAGAACCAATGGCAATGGCGGGGCAAGCAAAGGCGTGATGGGTGGGCAAGCTACCGATCTAGACTCAGGAGAGCGTGCGGATGAAAAGTACAACTCACAAAATGGTACAACGGGTGTTGCTCGCAACGACGGGCCTCGCCTTGCTCGTTGTTTCGAGCGTGGCGGTCGCCGTCCCCTATGTTCCCGGCAACGACTGGGCGGAGGTGCGCCTGGCCGCCGCGCCGCGTCAGCTAGGTCCGTCGGATGATTATCCGGGTCAGTGGGAGTACGTGTACGACCTCTGGGGCGGGAGCCAATCGTGGACGCGGTTCGTGACCATCGACGGCTTCGACGCGGATGCAATCGCGAATATCCACACGGCGATCGTCGGCGAAGATATCGACGGAGACGGAACGCTGGATGAAACCGGCATCTGGCAGCGCTGGGACTCGCACAGCGTCGGCGGCTTCGCTCCGTGGGGGAACTTCCGAGAGAACTCGATCTATCCGTCCTACTGGAACGCAGGCACGCAGTCCTGGGATCTTGCCTCGAGCGTCGGCGGCGGCAACTGGCCCGGCCAGAATACCCAGTTCGAACTCGACAACATCTGGCACACGGGCGACGAGTACGCGGTCACCGAAACGGCTATCAACGCGGGCGGTTTTCAGTTCTTCGATCCGGATAATAGTTTTCGTCGCTGGCCCGGCATTCAAATCGACACCGACGGTCAGCCCGGCAACGATGGCGTGCAGTTTGACAGTTTTGTCCATGCAGCGAACGGCTGGGGATTTGCCAACGCCTCGCTCGAGTTGACCTTTCGCATCGTGCATCCGAATGCTCCCGGTTCGATCACCTGGTCGACGTTTCACAATACGGACGTCGGTGGTGGTGGAGGACCGGTGTCGGTCGAAGGCACGATCACCGGACCCGGCGGGGCCGCACTGACGTGCATCATTGGCGACGTCGACTGCGACGGATTCGTGGACATCGCCGGCGACATTCTGCCGGCCTTCACCAACTTCACGGGTCCCGGTTCGTTCGGCAAGGTCCGCTCGGAAGGCGACGTGCATGGCACCGCAACCGGAGCGACCACGAACCCCGCGGGTCACGACGGCGATGTCGACGTCTCGGACGTGCTCGCCATTTTCGGGGCCTTCACGGGACCTCCGCCCGATGAAGGAAGCGGTGGCCTCGGCGGACCGGCCGAAGCGGGCGATCCGAGCATTCCCGATCTGATCTACGATGCGGCTACGGGCGAGGTCACGCTCGATCCCGACGGTTCGTCGATCATCGGCTACTCGCTGCAGAACGCCACCAACAGCTTTCTGCCGGCGGGCCACACGCCGATTCTGGCCGGGGTGACCACCGCGCTCACCTCGCAGATCGAGGAAGCGGCGCTCGCGCCGGGTTCCGGTTCGATCGGCCTGGTGTTTCCCACCGGCTTGGACCTGGCGGGGCTGACGGCGTTGTTGTCGGTCAACCAGGTGAGCCGTTTTCTCGGCGCTCCGCTGGTGCCGTTCGATCTGGTGGTGGTCAGTGGCGTTGCCATTCCTGAGCCCACCACGACGGTCCTGTGGCTCTTCGGTATGGCCGGCGTTGGCCTGGCGACCTGGCGTCGCCGCCGTAGGGCCTAGAGCGTGGCAGCCGCCAACATCAAGAGAAATCAAAGCCGTCCCTGGAGAAACTGCGGGGGCGGCTTTCTCGTGCGCGGGTCGCCATGGTGGATCGCGTGCCCCGCGCTAGGGAATCAGTTCCAGCCCGGCGAAGATCGACGTGTAGAAGGGCGTGCCGGTGCTGTCGACGACGGTCAGTCCATCGGTGTCAGGCAAGCCATTGGCGCTCGGTTGATCGGTGGCCACCGCCACATTATTGAGCCAGAGAATATGGGCACCTCCGCGGACGAACAGCTTGGGCGTGATGGGATAGTTCACCAGAGCGCCGAGTTCGATCGAGGAAGAAGCCTGGCTGGCCTCGAGGAGATTGCTGCTGTTCGGGGAAAAGGTCGACACGTTCCCGTTCGTCGTGGTGATGTCGTTGTAGTAAACGCCGCCCTTGGCGACGAGATCGACGCGAATCGGCCAGTCGTCGATGTCGATAATAATCTCGGCTCCGACCTGCACACCGTAAAGGTCGTTGTCGGTTCCGTAGAAGACCGAATTGGAGTTGGTGCCGTCGGTGACCGCAAACAGGATATCCTCTTCAACCGCGAAATGCCGGAAGCCGATCAGCAACTGCAGCCAGTCGTCGCCACTGCGAAAATTGGCTTCGACGCTGCGGATTTCGGTTTGAAAGTCGAAGGTCCCGGTCACAGGTCCCACGAGACTTAACGGCAAGCCGAAGACATTGTCGTCAGCCACAATGATTCCGTGACCGTCTCTTGGTCCTAGCGTGATTCGGTCGGTGAGCTCTTCGACTTCGAAATAACGGACCTCGATGAAGAAGCCATCGTCCAGGGCTGCCTGGGCGGAAGCCTCCCAGCCGATTTCGAAGTCGAAGTCAAATAGCGATGCGTCAACGGATGGCAGCACATTCACCACCGGTCCGATCGGGTCGATGATGTCGGTCGAGGCGATGATCTCCACGGGATCGGGTCGATCGCGCTGCAAGGCAATCGCCCCGCCGCGGAACTTCCAGATCGATTCGCTCGGCCCCGCGCCGAACCAACCGTCGGTCGGGCCGGCGTAGGCTCCACAACTACGCGGCGAACAGGCCCGCCGACCGGTGCGCCCGGTCTCGGCCATCGCATAGCTGGCCGGGACGACGGCGTTATAATAGGAAGCGGCATAGGCACCGCCGGCGTGACACGCGGCATAGCCCCCGGCCGGACTGGCGTAGACCGCCGGCATGGGATAGCCGTACTGGGCCGCGGCGTCTGTGGCCACGCTGACCAGCAGCAAAGTGAGCAATGGTGCGATTCTCAACGACGGCATGACTCGCGACTCTCGTTGAATGGATCATCATCCCCTGGGCCTTCCGCTGCCCCGTATAACCAGATCGACGGTTATCACCGGCAAAATCGGAAAAACCGGACGAACCGTTACAAGCGTTACAACCGGTAAAGTTTAACACCCGTCGATAGCGTCGCTGGCACGTCAACGCTTCGCAGTTCGACGCATTACTCCAAACGGCGAGCAGCGTTTGATCGCGATCGACGTTCACTGCGTAGCCCGCAGGCGACAACCATGGCCAGGCCCCGCATGACCAAGCTCGATCTCACCGGGCAGCCCGCCCTGCCGTTCGCACTGACCGACACCGGCGGCCAGATCCACCGGCTCGAGGACTACGCCGGGCGACCGCTGCTGTTGGTGTTTCACCGCCATTTGGCCTGACTGCCGTGCCGCGAGCACCTGTTGCAGTTGCAGCAACACGAACACGAAATCGCCGCCCGCCAGCTGGCGGTGCTGGTGGTCACCTTCGAATCTCGCGAGCGGGCCCAGCGATATGCCGCCGAGATGAAGCTGCCCTGGCCGCTGCTGGTCGATGAGAGTCGACGTCTCGCCTGGGGCTACGGCATGGATCGGGGCCGCCGGTGGGATCTCTACGGACCGGCCGCGATCTGGACCTATCTAAAGTTGCTGGCCCGCGGCCGCCGCCTGGAAAGGCCGACCGACGACGTAACCCAGCTCGGGGGCGACATCCTCGTCGGTGCCGACGCTCGCGTGCTCTTGCACCACGTGGGTTCCGGTCCAGCCGACCGTCCGGCAGTGAGCGAGATTCTCGAGCGGCTGCCGGTGGTGGCGACCGACTGAGTGCTAGCGGCCTGCCGGCCGGCGCCCGAATCACGGCGACCTTGACGCAACTCGCTGGAATTTCTACCGTTGCCCCGCTTGCGCTGCGGTCAACCTGCGCACCGGCCCACGGCACCCCGCCTCGTGCCGCGCAACTCACCCCGCCATCAACAGGACTTCCAATACACGATGAAAGCCACCGCCACCTCCGCCACCACATCTACGGAACCGGTTCCCCTGCTCGACCTGGCTCGCGAGAACGGCCCGCTCGAAGCCGAGATTGCCGCGGCGTTCGACGCCGTCCGCCGCAGCGGCAGCTTTGTGTTGGGACCCGAAGTGACCCGGCTCGAAGAGGCCCTTGCCCAGTATTGCGGGACGAAACACGCGATCGGTTGTGCCTCGGGCAGCGATGCCCTGCTGCTGGCGCTGATGGCGATCGACCTGGCACCCGGCGACGAGGTGATTGTGCCGAGCTTCTCCTTCTTCGCCACGGCTAGCTGCGTGTGGCGACTCGGGGCCAAGATTGTCTTCGTCGACATCGACCCGGTCACCTTCAACCTCGACCCGGCCCAAGTTGCCGCGGCGATCACACCGGCCACACGGGCGATCGTGCCGGTCCACCTGTTCGGACAGTGTGCCGACATGGAAGCGATCAACGCCATCGCCGCGCAACACGACATCACTGTCATCGAAGACGCGGCCCAGGCGATCGGGGCCGAGCTTGGCGGCCGGCGCTCCGGCTCGCTGGGCGACATCGGCTGCTTCAGCTTCTACCCGACGAAGAATCTCGGCGGCATGGGCGACGGTGGCATGCTCACTACCAGCGATGACGCCCTGGCGGACAAGTTGCGGCTGTTGCGCGGCCACGGCATGCGACCCCGCTATTATCACCAGGTGGTGGGCATCAACAGCCGGCTCGACTCGCTGCAGGCCGCCGTGTTGAACGTGAAGCTCCCACACCTCGACGACTGGACGCGGCAGCGCGGCGAGAACGCGGTCCGTTATGCGGAACTCTTCGCCGCGGCCGGGCTCCCTGCCGACATGGTCTTGCCCGTGGACATCGCTGCCGGGTCGGCAGGTCGGCACGTTTGGAATCAATACACGGTTCGCGTTGGCGGCGGCCAGCGCGACGCGCTGCGCGCACACCTGCGTGGCGAGTCGATTGGCAGCGAGATCTACTACCCCGTGCCGCTGCATCGCCAGGCGTGCTTTGCTTCGGTGGCGACGGCCGGCGGCTCGCTATCGATCACCGAGCAGGCCGCGGAAGAGGTGTTGTCGCTGCCGATCTTTCCGGGACTCGAGCTCACCGAACAACAGCGCGTGGTGGCGGCGATCGGCGACTTCTTCGCGTCATCGCAAACCGAACGGGCCGCCTAAGCCTTCGTGCGGCTTCGCCTCTCCCTGGTCCCACTCTATCCCTGGGCCCACTCTCTTCGCTGGGCGATCGCTCACTTCCAGTATTCGCCTGGTGCGGGACCCTCGCCGTCGCGTCGCAGGCCGTCGGATGTCTGCTCGCGACTCGACGCTCGGCAGACGACCGCCACGCCAACGGCAATCACGACCACGACCAACAAGTAGCCAAGCGTGACGGCCAGCGACCCCTTTCGGGTCGATTCGACGACCGCCGCGTCCCCCGTCTCTGCCCAGGCCTGCGCGGCGGCCAGACTCGCCATCGCGGCCAACCCGCCGGGCAAGACCGATCGCCATCTCCGCAACGCGAGAATCGCTTGCTGCCACCGTTTCGGCTTCATGTTCGCGGCTCCGAAGTCACCCGCGGCCACGCGCGGCGAACCGCGCCCGCTCCCATCGTAGAAGGCGTGCCGTGTCGCCACAACCAAAGGCTCCCACGGCGGCCGGCAGGCGGCTGAGTTCCTTGAATGAGCCCGGTTTTTGGGTTACAAGAGGAGGTTACGGTCGCGGCCCAGCGGCACACCAGAGTGCCCTGCCATGCCGTGGTAGCCGAGGCGGGCTATTCGCACGCGGGCAGGCCGCGCGGCGGCCGTTCGTGCGAACCTCTCCGCGTGATCTTCCCGAGCGCTTCGCCGTCCGATGCGACGGCGGACAACGAAAGGACATAGTGATGAAGGCTGTCGGAACCGTCGCCATGGTCATCCTCCAATTCGCTCTTGCCGCCGCGGTCGAAGCCCAGTGGAAGGCGGCCGAAGGGCCGCTGATGACCCGCTGGGCCAAGAGCGTGAAGCCGGACAGCGTGCATGCCGAGTATCCGCGACCGCAAATGGTCCGCGACGGCTGGCAGAATCTCAACGGACTATGGGACTACGCCATCGTGGCCCGCTCGGCGCCGCAGCCGAAGAAGTTCGACGGTCAGATCCTCGTGCCATTTCCCGTCGAGTCGGCCCTCTCCGGGGTCATGAAGCCGGTGACCGGCGAGCAACGTCTCTGGTATCGACGCACGTTCCAGGTACCCGAAGACTGGTCGGGCAAGCAGGTGTTGCTGCACTTCGGCGCCGTCGACTGGGAAGTTCAGGTGTGGGTAAACGGCCAGCCGGTCGGCGAGCATCGGGGCGGGTACGATCCCTTCTCGTTCAACATCAGCGGCTATTTGAAGCCGTCGGGTGATCAGGAGATCGTCGTCGCCGTGTTCGATCCGACCGACGACGGACGTCAGCCGCGCGGCAAGCAGGTTCGCGACCCCAAGGGCATCTGGTACACGGCCGTAACCGGCATCTGGCAAACGGTGTGGCTCGAGCCGGTGCCCGAAGCCCATGTCGGTTCGTTGAAAATCGTGCCGGACGTCGACGCCCGCAAGGTTCACATCGACGTGGCCGGTGTTGGCACGGCCGACGGCGACCTTGTCGAGGTGAAACTGGTCGGCCTGAAGAACGGCGACACGGCCCGTGAAATGCCCGCGGTGGTCGGCATGGGCGAGGTCGGTCAGACGATCTCGCTGCACGTGGCGCCGCTGAAGTTGTGGCGTCCTGAGGCCCCCTGGCTCTACGACGTGGAAGTCACGCTCAAGCGGGGCGATGAGATGCTCGACTCGGTCACCAGCTATTTCGGCATGCGGAAGATCTCGACCGGCAAGGACGAGTCGGGCATGAATCGCCTGCTGCTCAACGACGTACCGCTGTTTCAGTTCGGTCCGCTCGACCAGGGTTGGTGGCCCGACGGTTTGTATACCGCTCCCAGCGACGCGGCGTTGAAGTACGACTTAGAAGTCACCAAGCAGTTCGGCTACAACATGATCCGCAAGCATGTGAAGGTCGAGCCGGCCCGCTGGTATTACCACTGCGATCGCATGGGCCTGCTGGTGTGGCAGGACATGCCGAGCGGCGACGAGTACATCCGCTCGCACGATCCCGATCTGGTCCGCACGGCCGCTTCGGCCCGACAGTTCGAGCTCGAGCTGCGCCGCATGATCGACGCCTTCGGCAATCACCCGTCGATTGTGATGTGGGTGCCGTTCAACGAGGGTTGGGGACAGTTCGACACCGACCGCATTCTGGCCGAAGTGAAGGCCCAGGATCCCAGCCGATTGGTCGACGGACCCAGCGGTTGGGCCGATCGTGGTAGCGGAGACACGCACGACATCCACTCCTATCCCGGACCTTCGAAACCGAAGCTGGAGGAGAAGCGGGTCGTGGTGCTCGGCGAGTTCGGCGGGCTGGGCCTCGTGAAGCAAGGACACCTGTGGCAGGACAAGAAGAACTGGGGTTACGTGAAGCTGAATACCCAGGGCGAGTTGGAAGACGCCTATGCGAAACTGATCCGCCGGCTGCGGCCGCTTATCGATACGGGCTTGGCCGCCGCGGTCTACACGCAAACGACCGACGTCGAGGGCGAGGTCAACGGCCTGATGACCTACGACCGGTCGGTCGTGAAGATGGACCCCGCGCGGATGGCCAAGGTGAACCAGTCGGTCTACCTGCCGCCCGAGAACAAGGAAGTCATCGTGCTGCCGACGTCGGAATACTCGCCGCAGCTGTGGCGCTACACGACCAGCTCGCCGCCGGTGAACTGGTTTGCCGCGGACTTCGACGATTCGAAGTGGGAGCAGGGGCCCGGCGGCTTCGGCACGCGACCGACGCCGGGCGACAAGGCGGGGACCAACTGGGACCGTACCGACATCTGGCTTCGTCGCGATTTCAACCTGGAAGAAGCCAAGTTCGAATCGCCCCACTTGCGAATTCACCACGACGAGGGTGCCAAGGTCTATATCAACGGCAAACTCGTGGTCGAGGCGCCCGGTTACACCGGCAGTTACATCTTGATTCCCTTCGACGAACAGGCGGCTTCGGTGTTCAAGAAGGGCAAGAACGTGATTGCCGTCCACTGCCACCAAACCGACGGCGGCCAATACATCGACGTCGGCATTGTGGACGTGGTCAAGCTTCGGTAGCCTATCGCCGCCGCCGACGGAAGTCGCGCAGCCGCACGACCTAGTATTGCTTCGCCCGGACGGCTAATATGGGGGCCTCGGTCGGCCACGTTCGTCGTGTGCTGGTCGCTGCCCCGCATGCGTTTCCCGCCTCTCGCCTTCGCGTCGCTCGATGAGCCAATCGTTCATTCTTATTCCCGGCCGCACCAGCAAGCAGGGCTGCGGAATTAGTGAAGGGAAGGACGGCGACGGCTACCAGGGCGAAATCAACACCTTGCAGGTGGCGCCCGAGGACATGGAGCGACTCGGGCTGGCCGAGGGCGACCAGGTGCGTGTGCGCAACGAACATGGTCAAATCGAGTTGCCGATCAAGGCCGCCAAAGGGGGTGAGCTTCCGCCCGGGTTGCTGTTCATCGCCTATGGCGATCTATCTTGCCGCTTGATGGGCGGGGACACCCACGGCTCGGGAATGCCGACCAGCAAGGGCATGGACGTGGAATTGGAGAAGATCTAGTCGAGGTTTCCAAATGGCCACCGCTAGCGACAACGCCGGTACCGAATTGAAGATCGTCGAGGATGCGACCTGCACCTTTTGTGGCTGCGTTTGCGACGACATCGAACTGAAGGTCGAGGGGCACACCATCAAAGAGGCCAAGCGGGCCTGCGTGCTCGGCAAGGCCTGGTTCCTGAATCACGACATCGAGCCGGGACCGAGTTGCCGCATCGACAGCCAGCCGGCCACGGTGGAAGAAGGCATCGAGCGTGCGGCCCGCATTCTCACCGACGCCAAGTACCCGATCATCTATGGGCTGAGCGATTCGCCCTGCGAAGCGCAGCGCAAGGCCGTCAGCATCGCCGACTGGATCGGCGGCACGGTCGACACCACGACCAGCGTTTGCCACGGTCCCAGCGGCATGGCGTTTCAGGGTGTCGGCGAAGTGACCTGCACGCTGGGCGAGGTACTCAATCGCGGCGACATGATCATGTTCTGGGGCAGCAACCCCGCCGAGAGCCACCCGCGACATTTCACCAAGTACAGTTTGATGCCCAAGGGCCTCTTCACGCCGAACGGTCGCAAGGACCGCACCTGCGTGATCGTCGACGTCCGCAAGACGAAGAGCGCCAAGGCGGCCGACATCTTCATCCAGATCAAGCCCCGCAAGGATTTCGAGGCCCTCTGGACGCTGCGAGCCCTGGCCCGCGGCATCGAACTCGATCCCGAGCTGGTCGAGTCGGAAACGGGCACCCCGCTCGCCCAGTGGCAGGAACTGATGGACAAGATGAAGGCCTCGAAGTTCGGCGTCATCTTCTTCGGCATGGGCCTGACCATGACCCGCGGCAAACATTGCAACAGCGAGGCCCTGCTCGCGTTGACCCGCGACATGAACGCCCACACGCGATTTGTGGCCAAGCCCAACCGCGGACATGGCAACGTGACGGGCGCCGACAACGTCGTCTCCTGGCGAACGGGTTATCCCTTCGGCGTGAGCCTGACGCGGGGCTATCCGCGTTTCAATCCGGGAGAATACACCACGGCCGACACGCTCTCTCAGCGCGAGGCGGACGCGGCCTTGATCGTGGCCAGCGATCCGATGGCGAACTTCCCGCAACCGGCCCGCGAACACCTGGCCAGCATCCCTTACATCGCGCTCGATCCGAAAGAGACGCCCACCACGAAGTCGGCGGCGGTTTCCTTCACCGTGGCCACCTACGGCATCAACACGACCGGCACCGTCTATCGCATGGACGACGTGCCGATTCCGTTGCGACCGGCCTTCGAGTCGCCCCACCCCAGCGACTACGACGTGCTCAGCGCGCTGGAGAAGCGGGTCAAGGAGCTGAAGGCCCAGCAATTTGCCGCTCACAACTAGGCCCGCAGGCTCGCACCGCGGGCCGTGGCGCTACCGCAGCGGCGACATCCCCAGCAGACGACGCAACAAACCGATCTGGCCCGCATGCAACATCTCGTGCTTGGAGCAGAAGAAGAGCGCCTCGAGCTTGGTCGTGAAGATCGGGTGGGGATTGATGAGCGGCTCGTTGAGGTCGTCGCCCGCGTAGGCCGGCACTTCCGCCAACACCCGCTCGTGCACGGCGTCGAGCGTGGCGCGAAGCTCTTCGACCGAGGGCGAATCGGCCGGGTCGGTCACCGGAACCGAGCCCTTGCTGTGCATCCGCAGGAAGTCCTTCGAGATCAACTCCCGGTCTTCCGGCTCCAATCCGCGCAGCCGCTCCAGACAAAGGCGAAACTCGGCCATCGCCAGGTGACCCACCTGCCAGGCAATGTGCGTCACACCCCCGGCCGGCGTGCGAAACCACTGCTCCGGCTCCAGATCTTCGATCAGCGTCAGGGTATACTCGCGGGCGGACTTGATCTGATCGAGGGCCAACGTCAGTTCATTCATGGCGGACTCGCAACCTAAGAACTTCGCAAACAACTCACTCATTCTCTTGCCCGTCGCGAGCGGCGCCAAGCCGGCGACCCGCGACCGCGGACGAGACCACCAGCGGCCCACGACCCCGCAACCACGACATGTCATCGCTTATCAAGATTGCCGGCGGCGAAGTCTACGACCCGGCCAACAACATCGACGGCGAAGTTCGCGATATCTGGATCGAGAACGGGAAGATCGTCGCCGCGCCGAGCGACCCCGAGGTGCGACCCGCGCGGGTCATCGACGCAACTGGCCTGGTCGTCATGCCGGGCGGCATCGATATGCACTGCCACATCGCGGGGCCGAAGGTGAACATGGCCCGCAAGATGCGGCCGGAACAAAAGCGCAGCGATCAGAAAATCTATCGCACGGCCAACACGCATAGCGGCACGATGGGCAGCGCCCCGTCGACCTTTGCCACCGGCTACACCTATGCGGGTCTGGGCTATACGACCGCGTTTGACGCGGCCATTCCTCCGCTGGCCGCGCGGCACGTACACGAAGAGTTCGAAGATACGCCCTGTCTGGACAAAGGCTTCTACGTGCTCTTGGGCAACAACCACTTCGCCATGGAGTCGATCAAGAATGGCGACTCGGTGCGGCTGCGCGACTTTATCGCCTGGTTGATGTCGGCCGCCAAGGCCTTCGCCCCGAAGCTCGTGAACCCCGGCGGCGTCGAAGTTTGGAAACAGCAACAGGCCGGAAACGTCTCCGGCCTGGACGAACCGGTCGATCACTTCGACGTCACACCGCGACAAATCATCTCGGGCGTCACTCGGGCCGGCAACGAACTCGGCCTGCCCCACCCGGTGCACATTCACTGCAACAATCTCGGCATGCCGGGCAACTGGCAAACGACGCTCGAGACGATGAAGGCCCTCGACGGACATCGCGGCCACCTGACCCACATTCAGTTCCACAGCTACGGCGGCGGAGACGCGGACGAGAACACGTTCAACTCGAAGGTCGCCCCGCTGGTCGAATACCTCAACGATCACGACAACATCACCATCGACGTCGGCCAGGTGATGTTCGGCGAGACGACCAGCATGACCGGCGACGGACCGCTCGGTTATTACCTGGCAAACCTTTACGGCAGCAAGTGGTACAGCGGCGACACCGAAATGGAGTCGGGCTGTGGCATCGCGCCGATCAAGTATCGCAACAAGAGCCTGGTCCATGGCCTGCAATGGGGCATCGGCCTGGACTGGTACCTGATGGTCAAAGATCCTTGGCGGGTGGTGATGAGCACCGATCATCCCAACGGGGCGTCGTTCCGGGCCTATCCGCAGATCGTCCGGTTGTTGATGGATCGCACCTACCGGCAGGACATTCTCAAGACGTGCCACCCGGCCGTCCGCGAGCGCTGCAGCTTCCCCGACATCGATCGCGAATACACGCTTGGCGAAATCGCGGTCATCACCCGGGCCGGCCCGGCACGAATTCTGGGTCTGACGAACAAGGGCCACCTCGGCGTGGGCGCCGATGCCGACATCACCATCTACACGCCCCACGAGAACAAAGAGATCATGTTCGAGATGCCCCGCATCGTGATCAAAGGGGGCGAGCTGGTCGTCGAAGATACCGAGCTGCGTTACGCGCCGGAGGGTCGCACGCTGCACGTCAATCCTGGTTACGACGTCGGTCGCGAAGGTGAGATCGGCGAGTGGTTCGAGAAATTCTACTCGGTGCGGTTTCGCAACTATCCCGTCTCGCGCGATTACCTGCACGACCCGGTGGAAGTCGACTGTCGGAGTGACACCTGATGCCGCACGAACGCCACAGAGCGACGTCAGTCTTCGCCGCCCAGGCGAGCGCGGATCTCGGCCGGCACTTCGAAGCCCGCCTCGGCCGCGGCGGCGAGGTAGTCTGCGGGCCGGTTCAGGTTGGCCAGTGTCCGCGATTGCGGATCGACGTCGGCCCACTCTTCGGCCGCGACTTCGCGAGTAGCAACCCGTTCGAAGAGAAAGAACGGACGCAATCGATCGGCGGCCAGCAGGGCCTCGACCTCCGGCAACACGCTGCGGCGATAGACGGCCGAAAGCGGATGGTGATAGCCGTCGACCCGCGGTACGGCAATCGCCGCCTCGCCCAAGAGTTCGAACAACCGCACGACGAATCGGGTCTCGAGCAAGGGCACGTCGCAGGCGGTCACGTAGGCGGCTTCGACCTGCTCGGGCAGGGCCGCCAGTCCCGCGGCCAGGCCTTCGAGCGGACCGCGATCCGCGCGGCGGTCATGCACGACGCTGACCGCAGCGGGAAGGGGCGGGATTTCTTGCCCGGCGGCGGCGACCACGACCAGTTGGTCGACCACCTCGCCCAGTCGCCGCGCGACACGCGGCAGCATCAGCTCGTTGCCAAAGGGAAGGCTCGCCTTGGCGAGCCCCATGCGGCTACTCTTGCCGCCGCAGAGAATGATGCCACCGCGCTGCACTGCTGCGTTACAATCTCACGATCCGAGAGGTTTCCGGTCGACCGCCGCGCCGACGCGTACGGTCGCCTGAACTGACCCTAGCAATATACCGAACTGTCCACCGCGCCGCCGGCCGCACGAGTCCGCAAGCGGTCCGATTCCAAACATGCCACTCAAACTCACCTACTCTCAGACGACGAGCGTCCCGGTCGAGATCGAGGGACTCACGCCCGACGCGGTCCGCAGTTTGTCGCTGGCCGACATCGAGCGGTTCGAGATCTTTCACGGCAATGTGAAGCTGCCGCTGGCCGAGATGTTCCAGGTTAGCGGCGACGCCTCGGACGGAGAGATGGACGTCGAGGGCGAGCTGGACGGGGTGCACTGGATTGGCTCCGGCATGACTGAGGGCGAGATTCGCATCCATGGCAACGCCGGTCGCCACATCGGCAGCGAAATGAAGGGCGGCCGCATTGACGTCACCGGCGACGTCGGCGGCTGGGTCGGTGCGGAAATGCGCGGCGGACTGATCCATGTGCGTGGTCGAGCCGGACATCTTGTTGGAGCGGCGTATCGTGGTTCGCCCCGCGGCATGACCGGCGGAACGATTCTCGTCGAGGGCGACGCCGGCAACGAAGTCGGCCTGAGCATGCGACGCGGCATGATCGCCATCGGCGGCGATTGCGGCGACGTGCCCGGCTTCAACATGATTGCCGGCTCGATCTTCGTCTTTGGCGGCTGCGGCGTGCGGCCCGGAGCCGGCATGCGTCGCGGCACGATCGGTATCTTCGGCAGCTCGCCCGTGTTGTTGCCGACCTTCAAGCGCGGCGCGGCCTGCGATCTGGTCTTCTTGCGGATGGCCTTCCGGCAGCTTCACGATCTCGGGTTCGGCAAGGTCGCCGACGCGGAGCCGTCGGGCGTGGTCCTGCACCACGGCGACTTGCTCGAGGGCGGCCGCGGCGAGATTCTCTTGCGTGAAGCGGTCGGGTAGCGACGGCACGCGTCACGAGGCCGCGCCACGCCCATCGCCACGACCCAAGAAGCGTCGACTAAATGCGCAGACCCAGCTCGCGGAGCGCCGCGCGGGTCTCCTCGTCGGCCAGCAGTTCGCGGAGGGCCACGACCGCCGGCCGCCCCGCGCGACTCTGCGGCACCACGAAGTCGAATTGCTCGTCGCGTAGCGGCAAGAAACCGAGTTCGTACTTCTCGGCCAGGTGCGAGATGGTCACACCCCAGTCGGCCCGCCCCTGGGCCACCGCGGCCGCGACCGCGCTGTGATTGCTGGCCTGCACGGCGTAGCCCGCCGGCTCTTCGCCCGCGACCAGCGGGCCCAGCAGCTGATCGATGAGAATCCGGGTGCCGCTGCCGCGATTGCGGTTGACCATCACGCAGTCGCGAGCGCCCTTCACCGCCGCAATCGCCCCGGCCGCCGAGCGATCTTCGAATCGCGCATCGCCCCGGCGAAACACGACTCCCTGCT
Source organism: Planctomycetota bacterium (assembly GCA_003389215.1). Taxonomy (GTDB): domain Bacteria; phylum Planctomycetota; class Planctomycetia; order Pirellulales; family UBA7805; genus MB-PLM-2. The sequence continues at coordinate 20,524 of QQVP01000025.1, forward strand.
GGCGGGCATAACCGGCCACGAGTTCCAGGCCTTCACCGACGAACGGCCGGTTGTACTCGCCGGTGTTCTCATCGAGCAGGTGAATGCCCGCCAGGTCGCACTCCCCTCGCTGGGCCGCAGCCAGGCCGGCGGTGCTGCCAACCGCGAAGAACTTGGTGGCAAAGCCCGCGGCCTGGAGCCTGCCCAGCAGATAGTCGAGTCCGATGCAGTGGCTACCGATGACCACGAGATCGGCCACGACCAGGTCGCGCCCGAGTCGCTGCACGACGACCTCGCTACCAGATTCGACGATCTCTTCTTGCCGACCGATCGTAATGAATCCGTCGGCGTGACTAAATGTCGTTACGCTTCCCGAGCCCTTGCCCATAGGGTAGGCGACCAGCTCGCTGCCCTCGCCATGCACGAGACCGACAAGCAGGTATTCGGTGCGGCCGATTTGCGAGTTGACCTTCACGGCCAACCGCGCCGTCACCGTGGCCCGCTCCTCGGCCGGCATCCCGCCGAGACGCCGGATGGCCGGGGCGACAAACTCGTGAAACGTGAAGATTGCCGAGGTGGGAAAGCCCGGCAGAATCACCACCGGTTTGCCGTGATGTGCCGCCAGACAGATCGGCTTGCCCGGTTTCAGCGCCACGCCATGGGCCACGATGCCGGGGTTCGTCTCTTCGGCCACGACTCGATAACAAAGATCGCCGTGTCCTTTGCTCGTTCCGCCGGAAAGGACGACCACGTCGGCGGTCTCTAGCGCTGCGCGGAGAAATCGTCGCAGCTTTTCCAGGTCGTCTTGCACGATGCCGAGCACCTGCGGCTCGGCTCCCAGTTCGCGGACCGCGTCGGCCAGAATCTGGGCATTGCTGTCGTAGACCAGACCGGGTCGCATCGCTTCGCCCGGGGCAAGAATCTCGTCGCCCGTCGAAACGATCGCCACGCGCACCCGCGGACGAACGCTGACTTCCGACACGCCGATCGCGGCCAGCACGCCCGTCTCGCGACTGGTCAAGAGCTGCGAACCGTAGAGCACGGTCTGGCCCCGCGCGATGTCGGTGCCGGCAAAGGCGATGCCCGAGCCGGTGGCCACCGCCTTGCGGACGACGACCTCGCCATTGACCACCTCGGTGTGCTCGATCATGATCACCGCGTCGGCACCGCGCGGCACCATCGCCCCGGTGGCAATCGGCACCGCCATGCTGGCCGCAACTTCGCACTCGGGCACCATGCCGGTGGCGATCGCCGCATCGAGGAGCTGCAGACGCCGCGGTTCCGTCTCGCTGGCCCCAAACGTATCGGCCGCGCGAACTGCAAAGCCGTCGAAGTTCGAGCGATCGAAACTCGGCACGTCGACCGGCGAGGCGACGTCCGCGGCCAGCACGCGTCCCAGGGCCTTGCTGAGGGGCACCGACTCGACGCTGGCTGCCGCGATCAAGTCTTTGCCCACCGCGGCGGGCGAAAAGTCGATGGCCGCGGTAAAGCGCCGCTCCGCTTCATCGCGGTCGATGACTTCGAGAAACTGAGCTTGTTCGTGCTTCGACATGAATCTCGACCTTGCGGGTCGTCGCCCGCGAGCGAGCGGCGGCCGGGTCCCTAGCGGTCGTAAAGGAAGACTTCGACCTCGCTGCCCGGGCCGCTGCCTTCGCTGTCGCCCGGGACAATCACAAAGCCATCGGCTCGCGTGGTCGACGAGAGGATCGAGGCACCCGAGATCGCCAACGGCTCGACTTCGTCATCTTCGTTGATCGCCACCCGGGCATAGTCCACGCGACCGACGACCGAAACCAACTTGCGGGCCAGCTTGAGTCGCTTCCGCAGATACGGCCAATCGGTCGATCGCCCGCCGAGCGCGCGAATCGTGGGACCGGCAAAGAAATCGTAGGCGCAAAGGCAGGAGACCGGATTGCCCGGTAGCAGGAACACCAAACGTGGGCCGAGTCGCCCCATGCCCGCGGGACTGCTGGGCCGCATGGCGATGCCGTGAATCGCGAGCTCCCCCTGTTCGGCCAAGAGCAAGGGGACGAAGTCCTCCTGGCCGACGCTCGATCCGCCAGAAACTAGCACCACGTCGCAGTCGTCGGTCAGGGCCGCCGTAATCGCTTCGCGATCGTCGGGCACGATGCCAGGGTAAACCGCCTCGCCGCCGTCGCGCTCGATGAGCGCGGTGAGCATGGGGCCGTTGGCATCGACGATCTCGTAAGGCCCCGGCCAGCTGCCGGCCGGCAGCAGTTCGTTACCGGTTACGACGATTCGCACCCGCGGCCGCCGCACGACCGGCACTTGGGCCACGGCGATCGACGAGAGCACGCCCAAGTCCTGCGGTCGCAGGCAACGGCCCGCGGCGAGGACCATGCTTCCCGCATCGATGTCTTCGCCGACGCGCCCCACGTGCTTTTCAGCCGGCACTTCGCCGAGCAGAGCCACCTGGTCGCCGCTCGTTTCGGTCTCTTCGACCGGCAGCACCGCATTGGCACCTTTGGGCAGCGGCGCCCCGGTCATGATCTTCACGGCGGAGCCAGACTCGACGTGTCCGGCGAAGGGTCGTCCCGGCCAGGCTTCGCCGATGACGTTGAGGGTCAGCCGGTTGTAGGCTGTGGCGCCCTGCGTGTCGGAGGCGACCACCGCGAAGCCATCCATCATCGCGCGGCGAAACTGCGGCACGTCGAGGCCGCTCTCGATCGCGCGAGCCAGGACCCGGTCGTGAGCGTCGGCGACCGGCACGACTTCTTCTTCCAGGCGCTGCCACTGCGGCCGCAGCCAGGCGAGGGCCTCGTCGACGGTCGAGCGCTGGGCGAAACCCCGCATGCGGACATCGCGGTTGGGATGAGCGGGAGGCGACGGGGACATGGCGGGCCACGCGAGACGAGTCGACGCGCTGAACGAGGAGCGGAGTGCCGCAGCCAGCAACGGAGACGGCGCGGAAGTGTCTGTCCATGATAGAGCCCGCAGGCATGGTGCTCCAGGCCGTTGACCCTGCCCCGGCGGCAGCTTAGAGTAACAGCGCCGGTGGCAACACGGGCATTCTCGAGGGGCCGATCACCCGCAGGCGCCGATTCAGCGATGCTCGCGAAACGTGTGATACCCTGTCTCGACGTCGACGCTGGACGGGTGGTGAAGGGGACGAACTTCGTCGACTTGCGCGACGCGGGCGATCCGGTGGAGGTCGCCTCGCGGTACGAACGCGAGGGGGCCGACGAACTGGTCTTCTTGGACATCACGGCCACGCACGAGGGCCGCGAGCTGATGCTCGAGGTGGCCCGGCGGACCGCGGAGGTGGTGTTCATGCCGTTCACGGTGGGCGGGGGCATCCGTACGCTCGACGACATCCGCGCGCTGTTGGCGGCGGGGGCCGACAAGGTTTCGATCAATTCGGCGGCCGTGAACGATCCAGAATTCGTCAGCGCCGCGGCGCGTCGCTTCGGACGGCAGTGTATCGTGGTGAACATCGACCCGAAGCGAACGCGGCACGAGGGGCGCGAGCGGTGGGAGGTCTTCACCAGTGGTGGCCGTGTGGCAACGGGCCTCGAGGCGGTCGCCTGGGCGCGCCGGGTCGAAGAGCTCGGAGCGGGCGAGATCGTGCTCACTTCGATGGATCGTGACGGCACCAAGGACGGCTACGACCTGGAGATGACGGCCGCCGTGAGTGAAGCGGTCTCGGTTCCCGTGGTCGCCAGCGGAGGGGCGGGCAAGCCGGAACATCTGGCCGACGCGATCGAGCTGGGCAAGGCGGACGCGGCCCTGGCGGCGAGCATCTTTCACTTTCGCGAATACACGATCGAAGAGACCAAACGAATTATGCTAGAACGCGGCATTCCGGTGCGCATGGCGGCCGCTTCCGCAAGCTAGAAGTAGCCGTCGCCGCGACGTACACGGGTGTGCGACCACCGTGTTTTGACCGTACAACGATCGCCCCCAGGCACCTCCGCACCTCCGACCGACTATATGTACCGCCGTGGGATTCTGCTCGTCGTCCTGTTCGCCCTGTCGCTGGGGATGGCGACCACGGTCGCGGCCGAGGAGGGCCACGTCTGGCCCCATTATGAAGTCGACGATTACTATCGCGGCCCGGGGCATTACTTCAGCTGGGTGAAGCTCGCGCTCATCTACTTGATCTTTCTCGCCTGGGTGAAGTCGACCGACTGGATTCATCAAGACGCCCACCGCGTACGACAGCGACCGCAACTCTGGGTCTCGCTCGTGGTCGGCAGCTTTGCCGCGGCCCTGGTGGGGTTCTGGTTGTTGACCTGGTTCGGCACAGGCATGAGCCTGCTGGTCCTGGCCTACGCCGCGCCGGCCGTGGCCTACGTGTTGGTCCGCAACCGCCACGTCGAGGAAGAGGATCGCGTCTTCACGCCGGATCACCTGCGCGAGTGGTTTCACGAGCGGCTCGTCGCCTGGGGGCTCAGCCAGCGGCGCGAGAAGAAGCGACGGGAGCGACCCTCGGTCGTCTTTCAGGCCCGCTGCGGTGCGAACCAGGCGGCCAATGAAGCGATCTCCCGCGGCGCGCGGACGATGGCCGGATACGCGACGACGGCCGCGTTGTTCGGCGACCTGATTGCGCAGCGCGGCGAGGCGGTGATGATGGACCTGGAGACGGACACCGTGCCGGTTCGCTATCTGGTCGACGGCCTCTGGCACGAGGTACCTGCCCGCACGCCGGGTGAGGTCATCCCGATCGTGGAAATGGTGCAGGCGCTGACCACGGGCGATCCGACCGGTCAGAAGGCCGCCGCGCGCGGTAACTTCGATCTGGACATGAAGGGTCGCAGCTACGTCGTCCAGCTCACGCAGCAGAACAAGGGCGGCGTGCGGCGCGTGATCCTCAAGCTCGACGACCCCGAGACCCGCTTCAATACGCTCGAAGACTTAGGCATGCACCCCAAGATGGCGGAGCAGGTTCGCGAACGACTCGCCGAACCGGGCCACTTTGTGCTGATCTCGGGACTTCCCGGTGGAGGGCTTTCCGCGACCATGGATGTGGTGACGTTGAGTATCGACCGCATTCGCCGCGACTGCGCGGTGTTCGAGCCGGACGATCGCTTCGAGCGCGAAATCGACACGACGTCCGTCCACCGCTACGTTTCCGAGCGGAGTCCCGCGGAGCTGGTCGCCGAAGTGATTCGCACCTGGCCCGATGTGCTGGTGATGCGAGAATTGAAGGACGGGCAGACGGCGCGTCTCGTCTGCAAGCAAGCCCGCGAAGAACGACTGGTCGTCGGCGCGATTGCCGCCAAGAGCGCCGCGGAGGCGTTGCTGCGGGTGTTGATGCTGAAGGTGCCGGCCAACGAGTTTGCCGACGTCGTGTCGCTGGTCCTGCATCAGCGCCTGATTCGTCGACTTTGTGAGGAGTGCAAACAGGCGTACGAACCGGGAGCCGAATTGATCCAGCAATTGGGCTTGCCGCCGGAGCGTGTGAAGACGCTCTTTCGCCCGCCCGAATCGCCCAGCAAGGTTTGCACTCGTTGTGGCGGTACGGGCTACTACGGACGTGTGGCCCTGTTCGAGATGCTGGTCGTCGACGACGCGGTTCGCGAGCTATTGACGACGAAGCCCAGCCTCGACGGCTTGCATCTGTTGGCTCGGCAGAAAAAAATGCACCGCATCCGCGACTTTGGAGCGGTCATGATCGCGCGGGGCGAGACGTCCGTCGACGAGCTGGCCCGCATCCTGAAATAAAGGCACGACGGATCGGAACCATCAACCAGCGACCCTGTCCGCGACCGAAGCAACGATCTCTTAACGCCCCCGCAGCGAACGCCGACCCATCATGATGACCTACCTGCTGATCTTTGCCTTGCTGGCGATCGTCTTCGCCGCCTTCGCCGCCGTCGGCACCGAAGGCTGCTGGCACGGTCTGATTACGCTGGTGAATGTGATCTTCGCGGCCTTGATTGCCACGAACGCCTACGAGCCCCTGGCGCTGCGTCTGCACTTCGCCTTTCCGGCCTTCGGCTACCTGGCCGACTTTCTCCTGCTCTGGATCCTCTTCGCCTTCGTGGTGGCGGTGCTGCAGTACGCGACACGCTCGCTGTCGACCGTGCGCGTGCGGCTGGGCGGACGACTCGATCAACTGCTGGGCTTTGCCCTGGCGCTGGTGACCGGCTGGGTCTTGGTCTGCTTCACGATGATGACCCTGCACACGGCCCCCCTGCCGCGCGAGGCCTTCAACGACGCCTTGGCCCCGCGGCTGGATGATTCCTTTGCCGATCGGCTGGCGCCGGACCGCATCTGGCTCAACTCGGTCCAGCGACTCTCCTATCCGGCGGCCCTGGGCCGTGGGGAGGGGGATGAACCGAGCTTCGATCCGGCGGGGGAGTTCATTCTGAAGTACGCGAGTCGCCGCGATGACAACCATCGCGCGGAGCCGGGTTTGTTTTCCCGACGGAGTTGGGGCGCCAAGGTCGTATTGGGTAAGGACCAGCAAGCCCCATGACGAGCGATTCTTCCAGCGAACCATCGGCGGATCGTCCCCAATTTGCCACCAGCGAAGAACCGGCCGCCGTGCCGCGCCACCTGAGCGGTTTGGCCGTGGTCGCGCTCCTGCTGGCCGGCGTGTCGCTGCTGGCGTTTACGACCTGGCTGCTCTGGTGGATTCCGTTGGCCACGGTGGCGATCGCCCTGCTGGCTCGCTATCGCTTGAGCGACGATCCTCATGTTTCAGGTCGGCGTCTGGCGGTGATCGCCTTCACGGTCGCCCTGGTGATCGCCGTCGCCGCGCCGACGCGGTTCTTCGTTCGGGCCCGTCGTATCGAGGCCCAGGCCGAGCGGGTCGGCGTCGAATGGCTCGACCTGATTCGCCGCAGTCGGAACGAAGACGGAGAGCTGAACGTGTTTCGCCTCGGCAAGGCCCTGCAGCTGCGGCTGCCGGCTGCCGAGCGACAGCGATTCGATGCGACACTGGTCAACTACTACTTCGACAACGAAGAGCAGCGGATCCGCCTGGAAGAGTTTGCCAACGAGCCGCTGATCCACACGCTCAACCTGCTCGGTTCGCGGGCCACCGTGCGGCACTACGCCGTGGAGTCGTGCCGGCAGGACGGCGATGTCGACCGGGTCACGACCGTCTGCGCGGTGACCTTTCTCCGCGGAGGGCGGCCCGAGTCGTTCTTCGTCAAGCTCGATCTACAACGCGAGCCCGATGCCGATACGCCGCTGGGCAATTGGCGGGTCGTCAACTTCACGGGCGATTACCTGCCACCGGAGCTGGCCGAGTGAGCCTCGGCGCGACCGTTCGTACCACCGCTTGGCCCGCCAAGCCGACCGCATCTGGGAAGCGGTTTGCCGATCGTCTATATTCGCCTCGAGGCGCAGCGGTCGCGATCCATTGTCGGCCGCGCGATTCCGATCCCCAGAAACCGTGACCGACCGCCCCCATGGTTCGCAAAGAACTACTGCAGATCCTCCGCTGTCCTATTGACGGAGAGCCGCTCGTGCAGGCCGAGGTCGAGCTCGTCAACGCGCTGAACGAGGCGATTCGCGCCGGAAGCGTGACGAATCGCGCGGGCCAACTCGTCGACGAACCGCTCGAACAGGGACTCGTTCGCGAGGATGGGGCCTGGCTCTACGCGATCGAAGACGATATTCCGAAGATGCTTGCCGACGAGGCGATACCCGTCGGCAACCTGTTTGAAAAGCACCAACGAGAACCAAGCCGATGAGCGAAAAGACGATCTTCAAGAAAATCATCGACGGCGAGATTCCGGCCGAGGTCGTGCACGAAGACGAACACTGCCTGGCCTTTCACGACGTCGCCCCGCAGGCGCCTGTTCACGTGCTCGTCATCCCGAAGAAGGAGATTCGCTCCTGGGCCCACCTGACGGACGAGGACGGCCCGCTCTACGGCCACATGTGCCTGGTGATCCAGCGACTCGCCGCGGAACTGGGCTTGGACGGCGGGTATCGCGTCGTCGTGAATTGCGGCGCCGACGCGGCGCAGTCGGTCGACCACTTTCACTTCCACCTGCTCGGCGGGCGGAAGTTCGACTGGCCGCCGGGTTAAGCTGCCACGCGATCGACATGCCAGGCGGTCAAGATGCCGCCCCATTAAGATGTCGCCCGGTCAACCGTTGGGCAACCCGCCGCGACGGGCAGCGCGGCCCGGCACGGGAACCGCCTCTACTTCAGGAAGCTCGGCAACCGGCGCTGCCACCAACTCTCTTCCTCTTCCTCCTGCTGCTGCGCAGGCGGGGGCGGCTGGCGGCGGGCTGCAGCCCCCTTGTTGCGCAGCTGCGGACGCCCCTGCTGGGCCACCCGCGGCGTGGCGAGCGACACGTGCTGTTCGAGGTAATGCGGCCAGAAGCCGTCGAGCAGCCGGATGCAGTCGGTGTAGCGCTCCGCCTTGAGCAGCGTTTCCGCATCGGCCAGCAGGCGGGACAGGTGAATCCGCTCCGCGTTGGTGAACTGGAGCGGAAAGATCTCGACGTCGTCGATCCAGACCTGGCCGGCCCCCATCAGGTCGAAGCGGATCTGGCAATCGCTCAGTCCGTCCCAGGGCAGATCGTCGACGCCAAATTGAATCTGCTGCCACTGCCCCCCTTCGAACTGATTCAGCCCGTTGATCCGTCCGAAACGGTAGTAGTCTTCACCATTCTCGGTACGGCCCCCGATGGCCAGACGCAGGTCGGGCACCGCCTCGCCGGGAGCGACACGCAGCCAGGCCGAGAACACGAGGCGGCCGGTCGGCGGCGAGCGAAACTTATCGCTGACCAACAGGGCCAGGTTGCCGGTACTGGTCAAACGAACCGAGGTCTGACCTGCGCGCGAAGCGGCGGCATCGAGCTGCGCGACGCTGCCGGCGCCGCCTTGGAAGTTCCAACCGGTGACGACTCCCGGCTGCTGTCCCATCTCGAAGCCGGCATTCTCGAGCAACGGCACTTGCTGCGGATTGCCCAAAGCGGTGGCCCGGTCGGATAGTTCCTGAATTCGCGTGGCCAGCTTGGCGTGTAATTGAGGGCTGAGTTGGACCGCACTCGGGGCGATCGCCACGTCCGCCGCTCCAAGTCGGTAGGCGGCCAGGTCGTAGGCCGCCAGCCGAACTTCGAAGTCGCTGCCCAAATCGGCCGGCGTCGGCGATTCTTGCCGCAGGTCTTCGCCCGCCACACCCTGACCATTGCCGACCGCCAAGCGCACCGTCGCGGGTGCCGGCGAGTTGTTGAGCACGTAGACATAGGTGAACCCGTCGTGCACGGCGCGTCGCACCACGATCGATTGCTGCTCGGTCGAGAGCGTCTCAAACTCGACGGCCGGCAAGCGACGATAGGCCGTGAAGATGTCTCGGACCGCGTCCTCCTGTCCGAACGCCAGGAAGGTTCCGCCGTCGATCAGCAGTCGCTCGTCGCGATCGGCCAGCGACTCGATGATGCGCCGTCGGTTGTGGGGTCCGGTCGGCGTGAGCTGCGTCGTCAGCGACGTGTAGGTCCGCTCTTGGCCGAAGGGCCCCCGCTCGTCGAAACTCCGCAAGCGTCGACGTTGTGCGGCGTGCAAGAAGAGGCGGCCGCTCTCGTTTCGCGCGGCGAACGCGGAAGCCAGCTGGGGCGAAAAGTTGAGCTGACGCGCCAGCGAGGTGCCACTCAGCGAGTTCGTCGGGCTGACCGCGTGGGGGCGGAGCAACACGATTCCTTCCCCGTCGCGGAACGTGCCGGGGTCGATCCCCAGTGCCTCGGGCAGGTCGCCCGGCGCGGCGCGATTGGGCAGCCCGGGACGAAGTGTCTGCGCGACGGACGGATTGGTAACCATGCCGTCGGTGGCGACCAGCAGTTTGGCCTGCGGCCCGAGCGCTGCGAGCTCGCCCCGCAACTCCGCAAGGAAGGCCTCGATCTGACGGGAACGCCACGCGAGCCACGCGTCGCGGCGTCGGTTGCCGAGCAATTCGGCGCGGGCGGCGAAGCGGTCGACACCCTGCTGCGGAACCGCGATCCCGCTGGCCTGGCTGAAGCGTTGCACCGTGACATCGTCGACACCCCACAACTCGCCCGGCAGCAGCCCGTAGCTGGGCGAGCCTGAGCTGATCATCAGGCCGGCGAAGGAAGCATGCTCGCGATAGCGGTCGACCAACTCGCGGACGACGTCCTTGATCGCCCTTTGCACGCGGGAGTCGAGCGGATTGTAGTAGGCGGCCCGACCCTGCGGCGCGCCGAAGGTCTCGCTCCAGGTGCGTCCGTCGGGGCCGATCAAGCGGATGCCCGAAGCGGCCCCCTCTTGGCGAAGCAGTTCTTCCAGCGCGGGCAGGGGCGCCGAGAGATCGAGGGCCAGGACTACCTGCAAGTTCTCCCGGTCGCCGATGCGCAAGAGCATCTCGACCACGTCTTTGCGGACCGGGTCCTGACCGTTTGTGAAAAAGGTGCCGGTATCGTAGCGGGGCGTGGGCTCGACCAAATCGCTCGGATAGAGCGCGCTGCCCCCGTGCAATGCCGGGATCACCACGGCGTTGTAGCCGACGTGTTGCAGGTACTCGGCCAGCCGCGTCCCGCCTTCGTAAAAGGTGACCCAGTCGTCCAAGCTGCGGCGACTCCACGAGTCGAAGGCCTCGCTGGCGGAGAAGTTTTCGGGCAGTAGCGGCTCGCTCAGGTAGGCCGCCACGAGTCGCTCGTTCTGTCCGGTAAGGCCCGGGGCCTTGGGGAGTCGACTGCGTGCCGCCCCGGCCAATCGCAGACCGCCGACTTCGAAGGGCCGCGGCCCCAATACCCGCAACGCCCCGAAACGGGCCGCGTGAATGCGGCTGGGATTGCTCAACAACACGACTGGAGTTCGGGTGCGCGGCCAGAAGATCAGTCGATGCACGGCCAACCGGTTGCGGTCGCCGGAAGCCTGCGGCGGCACGCTGACCCCGGAGTCGAGACTGATCGGCTCCACGGCGCCGGCGGCGTTGGGCTCGAGGATCGTCACGGCGAGATGTTGCGCCGCATCGATCGGATACTCGACCTCCAGAATGTGAACCTCGCCGCTCTGCTTGATTTCCAAGGGATAGGCAATCCAGCTCTCCTGCTGGTCGTCCTTTCGCGGACCGATCTCCGATAGCTCACCGAACTGCGGGTGCTGGAAGGAGCGTGCCTGGCCGTGCTTCGTCGGATTGCGATTGATGCTGGCGATTCGCGGCAGTTCGGCGATCTGGGGCAGTTCGGCGACGCGCTCCCACCATTCCGTGCCCCGACGGATCTCGTCGACGACGACGGACGGCACCTCGGCATCTTCGTCGGTGCGGGGCGACTGACCGTCGAGCACCAGGAACTGCACGCGTCGCTCGGCAAGCGAAGGACTTGGCTGGGCCAGGGGATTCACCTGGGCAATGCCGCGTCGCCGCTGTGGCAGACTGGCCGAAATCACCAGGTCGTAGACGCCCTCGCGGCGAGGCACCTCGATCTCGATCGGGATCGCCTCCCCAGGTCGATCGGCCGGCGGCGCCACAATCGTCTGCTCCGAGTCGAGCCAAGACTGATCGCCGCGGGCGGTGCGGATCAGCGTGCGCAGCTGAATCTGCTCGGGGAGTTCTCCGCCGAAGAGAGCCGGGACAAGCTCAAAACGAAGGGCTTCCTGGGGGGCGAGCACGAGGTCGGGTCGATCGAGACGGACGCGAAGTCGATCGCCGGGCGTCCGCCGTACGACGAGGCGGTTCCCCTGGTTGTCGAGTTTCTGGATCTGATGTTTCTCGACGAGCGAGGCGAGTGCAAACTCGATGAGCGGAGCTTCGGCTGCCGCGTCGGCCTTGGCGAGGCGGATCTGCAGCTTCGCCGAGAGAGGAGCGGTGACGGCGACGTCGACCCCGTCGTAGACGCGGCCGCTCTTGGCGGCGATCTCGACACGGCCGTCGCGAATCCACATCGAACCCGGTTCATCGGCTTCGACGCCGAGTGGCTTGGCCGAGGTGATCGCCCCCTGATCGACGGCAATCGAACCCCGCCACGTTGCTGCCGGCCCGTCGCCCCAGGCGATCCGCACGTGCATGAGCGGTTCTTCCGCACGCGCGCCACGCGCGCACGCGAACAGCGCGAATACAAGCAACAGTCGGAGCGTAAACGACCGCCACGCGAAACGAATCGGGTGAGGCGTCATCCGTCGTGGTGGCGGCGCAAGAGCCGGGCGCAAGATTTCGGACCTCCCTGTCCAATCGCGACGCCGAGCGTCGATGCGCTAACTGATTGTGTCGAAACGAGTTTCCTAGAAATGAGGAGGCGGATTATAGGGACCGCCGGGCCGCTTCGACCAGAGATGTTTGATGCCTTGATGCGAACCACGCTGGCACCGCCAGCGGCGACGAAGCTGCCACGCGCAAGTGCTGTGCAGACCGTCGCTTCGATGTCTCGCTTAGAAGCGATCGCCCGTCAGGCGCGCATCGAGTGCTGGCAGGTCGCCCCGCGGCGCGTCCGGGGCACCGCTAGCAAACTGCTGAAATTCGGCGAAAGCCGCGGTGAGCAGCTCGACGATTTCGCCGCAGCGGGCGGCAACTTCGTTCTGCTCGAAGCGATCGTCGGGCTTGACGAACAACTCGCCCGCGACCTGTGGCCGACTCTCACCCTGCGGCCGTTGCTCGCCGCGCAAGAACCAGGCGTCGGTGCGGATCGACCACTGGTCCTGGGAGCCCAACGAACAGGCTCGGTCGCGGTTCCAGGTCGGGTCGACAGCGCAAAGCTTCAGCAGGCTGTCGCTCAGAAAGGTCGGTGCGGCTTGCTCCGGCAGTTCGAACCAGTCGACCAAGGTCGCAAACAGGTCGGCCGGCTGCACGAGCGCGGTCGTCCGCGTCGCCGCCGCGGTGCGATCCGGTAGCCGCAACATCCACGGCACCTGCAGCGACTCGCCGTAGACAAGCTCCTGCTGACCGCCAATCACAAGATGCTCGCCCAACGGAAAACCGCGGGCCCCGAGAACGTTGACCATCGCGGTCTCGGCGAAGGGACCGCGGTCGAGCGACTCGAGAAACATGCCCAGGCAAGCGTCGAGCACCGCCACCTGCGCCGCATAGGCATGGACGATCTGCACCAGCTCATCGGGATCGTGATCCGCCGACAACGTACGGTCGGGCACCGCGGACGTTGCCAGCGCGTCCGGATCCTCTTCGTCGCGATACTCCTCGCGCATGGCCAGCGGCGCATCCCACGGCAGGAACAGGCCACGCGTGTGCAACCAAACCAGCGCTGGCTGCGACGCCTGTTCGACCACCTCGATCGCCGCGGCGAAGAAGCGCGCCAGCTGTGTCTGATCCAAATCGGCTGCCGCGTCGGAGGCGGCTTCGACCGGCAGCACGATCGACTCGGCAAACGTGGCGGCGGGATGCTCGGCCACCTGCCGATCGTCGGTGAGCAGGATGCTCGACACACCCAACTCGTTCAGCTGGGCGGCAAGGGGAGTCGACGTCGAGCCTGCGTCGTCGTCGACCAGCGCGTGCCGACCCTGCCAGTAGGCCGAGCCGAGATGGCCGAGGTCCGCGCGATCGACGATCGCCGTATCGAGCAGCAGCGATTGACTCGCCAGGCGGTCGAACGTCGGTGTTCGCACCCAGCTATTGCCCAGGGCGCCCAGGAAACCGGCGTGCAGTCCGTCGACGACCAGACAAATCGCGCTCTTCTTGGTCAAGCGATCGAATCCGAGAGGGGAATCTGCGACGCGCGCGAGCGGGGCCGACGCGGGGCGTCCCGTCAGGCGGGCGAATGCCCGTCAGTATGCCGCAAGGGACGGCGATTCGACAATAGAGCGGTGCGTCGACCGGCGCGCGGTCCGCCGACGGGCGGCTACGTCGTGGCCCGCCACTCGCGCCAGACCAGCTGCGGAAAGATCATCGCATCCCGCGCGTAGCGTCGCACGAGTCGACGCGGGTCGGTCCAGCAGCGGTGCAACCATTCCAGTCCCGACCGCTGCATCCAGCGCGGCGCGCGGGCTTTTTCGCCAGCGAGAAAGTCGATGGTGGCCCCCACGCAAAGTGCCACCGGGACGGCCAACTCGCGATGAAACCGGTGAACCCACAGTTCTTGCTTGGGGGCTCCAAGCCCCACGACCAACACGTCCGCGTTGGCCGCGGCGATGAGCTTCATGATCTTGGCGTTCTCGTCGGCGTCGTGTTCGAAGCCGAGCGGCGGGCTGTAGGTCGCCACCACCTGGGCCGACTTCCACCGCTGGTGAATGTTATTCGCGGCGCGGTCGCCGACTCCGGGGGCCGCGCCCAAGAGAAAGACCCGCAACGGTCGCTCGGGCGTGGCGACATCGAAGAGAGCTGGCACCAAATCGGAGCCGGCGACCCGTTCCGGCAAGGTGCGTCCTAGCAGACGGGCCGCCAACACCACAGGAAAACCATCGGCCAGCACCAGGTCGGCGTCGGCATAGGCGGCCCGCAGTCCGGCGTCCTGTTGAAAGACGACCGTATGATCGACGTTCGGCGTCACGACGTAGCGGCAATGGCCGTCGGGACGCGCGATCCACTGTTGCAATCGGGCCACCGCTTCCGGCATGCGCACGGCGTCAATCTTCATGCCGAACAGATTCCGCGTCGACAATTGGGTCATCGGCTCGTTCCTCGGAAAAACCCCTGAATCGGAAATGCCCCTTCGTCGCGATCGCCGGCGTCCAACGTGGCGGGTGGGCCGGTGTTTCGACTAGCCACGACACCGCGCGTCGCGGTGCTGGGCGATCACCTCGCGATAAACAGTCGCAACCCCGGCGGCCATCGCCCGATCGGAATAATGGGTCGCGTGGTCGGCGAGTGCCCGCTCGCGCAAGCTCTGCCAGTCGACGGCCCCCTGCATCAGTCGTTCGACTTGCCCGGCCAGCGACGCCGCGTCGTTCGGCCTGGCCAACAGCCCGTTGTCGTCGTGGCGGATGACATCGACGATGCCGGCCACCTCGGTTCCCAGCACGGGGACCCCCGCGGCCATCGCCTCGATGACGACCATCGGCAGACCTTCCGCCAGCAGACTTGGCAAGACCATCACGTCGAGCTGAGCCATCTCGGCCGCCACGTCGTGTCGAAATCCGATCCAGTCGACCGCGCCGGCGAGGCCAAGTCGCTGGGCGTGGCTGCGGGCGTGGGCTTCGTACTCGGGCGTTTCGAAGCTGCCGATCGCACAGAGCCGCAACGGTCGGCCTTGGGCACGCAAGGCGGCGATCGCCTCGAGCAATACTTCCAGTCCCTTGCGCGGTCGAAAGAGGGCGACCGTGCCGATCTTCCAGATGTCGCGGGGTGGGGTCTCGGGCCGGCGAACGACCGGCACCGGCACCCCGTTGGGAACGATTGAGATCCGATCGGCGGGGAAACCTTGTTCGCGCAGGTACTTGGCCGAACTCTCGGACACCGCGATCAAACGCGCGACGCGGCGCAGACTGAGGCGTTCTACATGGGCACTGAGCCAACGGATGCCGCGGCGACCGACTTCGACCAGCGTCTGGCCGTGAACGTGGTGAACCAGCGGGACGTGGGCCAGCCGAGCGGCCAGCTGACCGACCATGGCTGCCCGCGGCGTGTGTGTATGAATGATGCGAAGACCCCGTTCGCGAATTTCGCGTGCCAGCCGCAGCGAGGGACGCAGGTCGATACGCGTCCCCATCCGGACCTCGAGCAGATCCGCCTCCTGGGCTCGTCGCATTCGCGGGAAGCGGTCGGGTTTGAGACACGCATAGGTCACGTCGAAGCCATACTCGGGTAAGCAGAGTCCGAGTAGATCCTGGACCTTTTCGGCCCCGGCGTAGTGTTCGCCGTTGACCAGGTGCAGCACGCGCGTTGTTGCCACGCCGGCACTGGGCGCAGGAGGGGCGGCCGGAACGACGACGGGAACGTCGGCGGGAGCGAAAGGAGATTCGAACGTCGGAGTCGGCGTCATGAGGGCGTCGTCGAAGTGGTGTGCCGGCGCCGTCGAATGGCGGATGGGCGGGCGTTGAAGTGGCTTACTCAAACAGTTGAAGTGGCTTACTCAAACATAGGTCACGGCCGCTGAGCCGACCGTTGGACAGAATCCGCACCAGGGGCACAATCGGTACAACATGGCCCCGGTCGACGCAGGTGTTCCGACGATGGCCGCTCGCGTTGAGCTGCCCCCCGCCGCAAAGCGATCTCTTGGCAAGGCGTCGTCGCCGCGAAACTGTGGCAACCGGTTAGAGTGTTTTTCAGATCGATGTCGCGTCTTCGGCGGATAGCGAGGCAAGTTTGACAAGGAGACCGAAGCAGGCGAATCGAGGAGATTCGTCGATGCACCCTCGACGACGTCGAACGCGGTCGTAGCCCGTCGAGACGCGCCAGGAAAATGAAAAGTGCTCTAGTAGGCTCCGCGACAGCTCAGCACGCTGCGGGGCGTCTTCGCCAACAGGGCCAGGTCGGTGCGGAAGCTCTGGTTGTTGACGTACCAGATGTCCATCCGGACCCAGTCTTCGAATTCGATTTCGCTGCGGCCGCTGATCTGCCAGAGGCAGGTCAGGCCGGGACGCACGGCGAGTCGACGTCGCTGCCAGACTTCATACTTGGCAACTTCCTTGGCGACGGGCGGTCGCGGCCCCACCAGCGACATGTGGCCGACCAAGACGTTGAGCAATTGCGGCATCTCGTCGATGCTGGTCTTGCGAAGAAAGCGACCAATGCGAGTAATGCGAGGGTCACGGCGGTTCTTGAAGATGGGGCCGCCCTGCTCGTTCTTGACCAGGTGCTGCACGCGATCGGCGTCGAGACGCATGGTGCGGAACTTGAGCATCGGGAACATGCGACCTTGCAGGCCGACTCGCTGTTGACAGAAGAAGGGACGACCGCGGGTCGTGAACAACAAGATGACGAAGACGGTAACCATGATCGGCGAGAAGAGCAGCAGCAGCGCGGCGGCACCGATGACGTCGAATACCCGCTTGGCGACCTGATAGGCGCGTTGGCGATTGCCCTGGACGAAGACGACCGGCCGCTCCACCGCGGCACGTTTCGTGAGGCGAGCATCATCGTCAATCACGGCGAACTTGGGTGCCCGTAGAACGTGGTTGGCAACGGGGGCGTCGATCGTGGTAACCGTCGTCATTGGCGTGGTCTCGGCGGGGTTGACGGGGGCGGTGGAGCTCATGGTCGGGCTCGCTGTTAAACCGGTCCGCGAAGTTGGCTCGTGGTTGCATAGGCCGAGTAAAGCAAACCCGGTGCCGGCCCCCCTCGCCCGTCGAAGCATATCCCGCAACTACTTTCCTAGAAAGGACTTAGCAAATCGCCCACGGCGCGGGCGCGGCGGCAGACGCGGGGTGCAGAAGCGACCATGTTGCCGGAAGGCAACCTGCCGTTTCGCAGAAGAGACGAACGCCAGCGCGATTCGACACC
Organism: Planctomycetota bacterium; assembly: GCA_003389215.1. Lineage (GTDB taxonomy): Bacteria > Planctomycetota > Planctomycetia > Pirellulales > UBA7805 > MB-PLM-2. The sequence continues at coordinate 37,772 of QQVP01000025.1, forward strand.
GGCGCGAAGGATTTCGCCGCGACGGTCAACCAGCCTGGTCGCAGCCCTCCTCGATTTGCCGCGGCACGCTAGGACACTTTGCCCGAGGCGTGGCTTTCGGCGGCAATCTTCGACAGTGCATAGCGAAGCGAAAAGCGACCCCGCTCGGCAGCGAAGACGGGCGGCTCGCCCGTGGGCACCGGCGCCCGCGGGGCAGGTGGCTCTGACGGCGGCGTCGCCGGCGAGATCGAAGGCGGTTCCGTCAGCGGTTGCGGTTGAGCCGTTTCTTGAATGACCGAAGTTGCCCGCTTCGTCTGGGCATCGCTGGCGGCCGTCGCCAGACCGAATGTCGCCCCCAGCTGCAACGACGAGGGAACGGTGACGAAAAGGAGGCCCATGCCGACGGCGAAGCCACCGAAGAGTCCGGCGGCGAGTAGGTAGCGACGCGGCATGCTCACCGGCCGAGCTCCCGTGTCGGGCGTGTCGATGAGCGTGATCAGACTCGCGGTGCGGGCGGCGGCCTGCGAAGCGCGGGCGTCGGCCAGATTTTCCTGAGCGGTTTGCAGCAACTGATCGTAGGTGGTGATCTCGGCGGTACTCTTGGCATACTCGGCCCGCACGCCGGCCAGCTTTCGCAGACGCTCGTTGGTCTGGGCGAGTTGCTCGTTCAAGGCGTCGATCTGAGTTTGAGCCAACCGCATCTCGCTGTCGACGCCACGAATGGCAAGCTCGATTTCGGAGGTCAGGTGTCGGCGGACTTCGTCGACGGCGGCGATGGCGGCGACGACCTCGGGGTGCTCGTCGGTCAGTCGCGCGCGGGCCGTCGCGAAGCGAATTTGGGCGTCGATGAGCCCGTCCTTGAGTCGTCGCAAACCGGGTTGGGACTCGAGCAGGGCATTTGGCGTTGCCACGAGGGTCCGCAAGTCGCCCCGTGCCTCCATCAGCAAACGGCGTAGCTCCGCGTTTCGGCGATAGGTACTCTCGGACGCACGCAGCTCCGTTTCGAGGCTGCTGACGCGGCGGCGCAGATCGCTATTGCCCGACGGCGAAATCTGCAAGATCCGCAATTCGGCTAGATCGCTACCGACTCCCGATTCGACCTTTTTGAGTCGCGCGGTGGCCGCGTCGCGATCGGTACGAACTTCGCGAACGGTTTGCGTCAGCTCATCGATCATGCTCTGAGCTTTTTCGTCGCGGAGTTGCTGGTATTGTCGTTTGACCTGATCGCAAACGGCCGCAACCAGTTGGCGGGCCCGCTCTCGGTCGTGATCCTTGACCTTGACGTAGAAGACTTCGGTTGTGCCGAAGTCGGCCCCTTTGGGCGGCTTGACTTGGACGTCCTTGCGAAATCCCGAAATTGCCTCGTCACTCGGCCAACCGACCGGCGCCGTTCCCGCGGGAGGACCGACGGTCGTCAACGCCTGGGCCAGCACGGAGCGACTCCGGCTGAGTTCCAGGATCGTTTCTTGAACGGTCTTCATCTGCTCGACGTGCTGGAAGTCTCCGGCACGCAACTGGTCGGAGCGCGTCGACCCTTCGTCGCGTACGACCAGGGCCTGCGAGGCCTGCCACGTATCGGGCCGCACCAAGGCAAACACCAAAGAGCAGAGCAGGCAAACGACGGTCGGCACCGTCCAACGGAACGGATACTGACGCATCATGCGGACCACCTCGACGAGAAAGCCGTCGGCGGCGGGGCCGTTGTCGCGAGTCGAAGAACCGTGATCGGCGGGAGTCGAAATCATCGCGGGGATACCTCGGTGTCGGAGAATCGGCGCGGGACCTCGAACTGCAAAGCGAGTGCCAATGGCGCGCCGGTGGACTCCGCTCGACAAGTATAAGTTCTGTTTGGCAAGGGAGTTGCCGTGGCCGGCACGATCGCGAGGGGGTCGCGGCAAGCGGGGCCGACGAACACCCACGTGGTGATTCTTCACCATTCTGCGAGCCGTGGTGTCGCCCGCCACCGCGAGCGACCGCGTCAACCGTCATAACCGCTAGACCCACGCGGACCACGGCCCGGCGGAACGGGTCCTGTGAGTTTGCGGATCTCCCCACGTAACCAAGACTTGGGTAAGTTCGCCCCGCCACGTCGGCGGAGCGGCGGCGCCACGTTTCGCAAAGGCGTCGATTCGCGATTCATGCCGGGCCCGCCGGACCGACTCTGCCCTCGCCGAAGCCGCTCACCATGAACGTCCGTCCGCTGACAACTTCACGCGAACTGGCTGCGCTCGAGTCCGCCTGGAACGATCTCGATGCCGGCGTGCCGTTTCGTAGCTTCGCCTGGCTGACGACCTGGTGGCAGTGCTACGGAGACGACGCGCAGGGTGCGAACCCGGACCGCCGAGAGCTGCTCGTGCTCGCCGTCGAAGATCCGCAGACTGGCGAAACAATCGCCATCGCACCGTGGTTCGTCGATCGCACGCGGGCCGAAGGGAACGTGATTCGTTGGCTCGGCTCGGGCGAAGTCTGTTCCGATTACCTGAGCGTGCTCTGCGCCGAGGGACGCGAGGGGGAGGTCGCGGCGGCCCTGGCCGACTGGCTGGTTGACCCCGCGGAAACGTGCTGGACCGCGATCGACTTGGGCGACGTCGCGACGGACGATGCGCTCGTCGCCCTGCTGGCCGAGGAACTCCGCGCTCGCGGTGCGAGCGTGCATCGACGCGCGGGAACGACCTGCTGGCGGCTCGAACTGTCGACCGACTGGGAAACGTACCTGAAGCGGCTCTCCAAGACCCGCCGCAAGCGAACTCGCGGATTGCTCCGCGACTGGTTCGACTGCGGCCGTGCCGAACTAATCCGCCTCACTTCGGTCGAAGACGTCGAGCAAGCGATGCCGAGCTTCGAGGAGCTCCACCAGAAACGACGCCGCAGTCTGGGTCAGGCCGGTTGCTTCGCCTCGCCGCGGTTTGCCCGCTTTCTGCGCACCGTCGCCCCGCGGATGGCCGCCGAGGGGCGCCTGGAAATCGCGCAACTGTCGATCGACGGTCGTACGGCGGCGTTCGATTTCAACCTGCTGGGTCGCGAGACGATCTACTCGTACCAAAGCGGCCTCGATCCGGCGACGCTCGAGCAGCAGCCGGGGCACCTGATCACCATCGCCGAACTGCGTCAGGCCATCGAGCGGAAGTTTACGGCCTACGACTTCTTGCGCGGGGACGAGCCGTATAAACACAACTGGCGCGCCGCGCCGCAGGAAACGACGCACATTCGCGTCGTCGCCAATCGCACTCGGGCGCGACTCGCTCATATGGTTTGGAATGCCCGACAGCAGACGCGCGACTGGGCCCGCACGATTCGCGACACCACCGTTGACGCCCGTGAGCAGCTGGTGGCGCGGGCCAAGGGACTCATGTGGGGCGGGAAACCGGGATAAGTAGCGAGCGCCGTGGGCGCGCTGCGGACAGGGCACGTGTAAACGAGGAACGTGATTTATTGATGGCTGCGTTGTCAATGAGCCCTTCGCCGCGGCGGTGATGGCTGAAATGCCGACCTCCCGCTGGTCGGTCTGGTTCATTGGCTGCGCCGGGCTCAATAGGAACAGGACGATGCCGAACTGGAAACGATGGATTCTCAGCCTCTACTACCACGGCACGCTGCCGTTGCGGATGGTCCGTCGCGCGCAAGCGGTCGCTGCGGGGCGTGCGCCGATCCTGATCTTCACCTGGCATCGCATCGCCGACGACGCAGCCAACGCCTGGACGACGAGCAACGATACTTTCGCCCGAGCGATCGGCTGGCTCGAACGTCGCTTCGATTTGGTCTCGCTGGCCGAGGCCCAGGAGCGTATCCGCGGCGAGTCCCTTAAGCGTCCGGCCGCCTGCGTCACCTTCGACGACGGCTACGCGGAAAACTGCCAGCAGGCTTTGCCGCTTTTGATTCGCAGGCGCATTCCCGTGACCTATTTCGTGACCGCGGGATCCGTGCTCACGGGCGAGGCGTTCGCACACGATCGCCAGCTGGGCCAGTCGTTTGCACCGAACACGCTCAAGCAGCTGCGCGAATTGGCGGCTTTTGGGGTTGAGATCGGGGCCCACACCCGCTCGCATCCGAATCTGGGTCAGGTGCGCGACGAGGCGACCTTGTATGACGAAGTCGTGACCGCCCGAGATGATCTGTCCGCGGCCCTCGAGCAGCCGATTCGCTACTTCGCCTTTCCGTTTGGTCAGCACGAGCACCTCAATCGCCGGGCGTTCGAGATGGCCCGCGACGCCGGTTACGAAGGTGCGGTCTCGGCTTACGGCGGTTACCACTATCCCGGCGAGTCGGACGCCTTCCACCTACAGCGGATGTGTGCCGACGGACCGCTCGTGAAACTGAAGAACTGGGCCAGCTTCGATCCCTGGAAGGACTGGAAGATTCAGTCCTACTCGCTGGCCGACCGCACGGAAGTCCCAGCCACGGCAGGAGCCGCCTCGCTATGAGCTCTGGCAACGCCACGTCTGCTGCGCCGGTCGCCGGGCTGAATCCGGCGGGAAGTCGGGTGCGCACCGATTCCCTGGCCACCAGCCTGGTGTTTCTCTTCTGCCTGAGCGCGGTGCAACCTTTGGTCTCGTTCGGCCGCGGCGTGCTCTTCTGTCGCACGCTCTCGCCGGCCGACCTGGGTGCCTGGGACCTGGCGCTCGGTTTCCTCACACTCGCCGCCACGGTCGTCGTGATCGGCATTCCCGGCTCTTTCGGCCGTTACGTCGAACAGTATCGGCAACGTGGTCAGTTGACGATATTCCTGCGACGGACGACGCTCGCCTGCGCGGGACTCACGGGCGTGGCCCTGGTTCTGTTGACCATCGCGGCGCCGCAGTTTTCCAGCATCATCTTCGGACGACCCGATCGGGCCCTCTGGGTCTACTACGTGGCGGCGGCGCTGGGCACGCTGATCGTCTTCGGCTTCGTGGTGGAGCTGCTGACGGCGTTGCGGCTGTTCCGGGTCGTCTCCGGTCTGCAGCTCACCAAGTCGATCGGCTTCGTGGTGCTCGCCCTGGTGCTGTTGTTCGCCTGGGAGGCGGGCCCGCCCAGTATCATCGTGGGGCACGCACTCGCCACTTTGGTGGCGGTGGCAATCGCGTTGCGTTGGCTGATTCCGGCTTACCGGCACGAAAGCAGCGACGCCGCCGAAGAAGACGACGACGACGACGAAGCAGTCGACTCGCGTTTCGCGAGCGAGGGCCAACACGAAGTGGCGGCAGCCGGATCGACCTCGGTCTGGACGTTCTGGGCCAAGCTGATGCCCTTTGCGGCTTGGATTTGGATTGCCAACTTCCTTTCGCACTTGTTCGCGATCATCGATCGCTACATGCTGGTGCACTTCAGCGGACTGGAGAGCGAGATCGCCCTGACGCAGGTCGGCCACTACCACAGTTCGCGAATCGTGCCGCTGTTGTCCATTTCATTCGCCAGTATGCTGGCTTCGGTGTTGCTGCCGCATCTGACGAAGGACTGGGAGCGTGGCCGCCGCGATGACGTGACCGCGAATCTGAATCTGGCCGTCAAGTTACTCAGCCTGGGACTGACCTTTGCCGGAACCGCCCTGCTGGCCCTGGCTCCGCAGTTGTTCGAATATGGATTTGGCGGGCGCTATGACGGCGGCCTGGTGGTGTTGCCTTGGACGCTGATCTATTGCATCTGGTTTAGCATCTTCTTGCTGGGCGACCTTTACCTCTGTTGCACCGAGCGGGTGCGTCTGATCAGCATCGCACTGGCCGGCGGCCTGTTCGTAAACGTGGTGTTGAATCTGCTGTTGTTGCCGCACTTTGGCCTGCTGGGGGCGGTCTGGGCCACCGCGGCGTCGAAAGCCGTGGTTCTCCTGGCGACGTTCCTCTTCGCACGAGCGTTCGGCATGTCCTTTGATCGCGGCACGTGGATTTGCCTGGCCTTGCCTTTGTGTCTCTGCCTGGGGGCCTGGCCGGCGCTGGCCGTGATACTGGTGTTTGCAATCGGGCTGATCGCCAGCGACCTGATCCTCGGAGAAGACGAAAAGCGACACCTGCTCGAATTGGGCCGCCGTCAACTGGCGGGCGTGATGGCACGGCACAGCTAGGCGGCTCAACGCCCGCGCCGACCTGTCACCGCGGCGACGGCGGCCTGTAATGGGCCCGGTCTACCAATTACGATAGGGTTTCGCGCGACGGGCTGGAGCGAGTCGGCAGGTTTCGCGAGGCGCGTGGGCGCGACGCGGCAAATCGTCGCCATGCCGGCTACGCCTCGTGGGCAAGCGACCCGTTGCTGGCTTCCGCCCGACTCCGCGGCCTGCTCGTCTTTGCTCGCCCCGGTGAATGCTCGCCCCTGTGAATGCTTTTCGATGACCGGCACGATTCTAGCGATGATCGCGAAGTTGCTCAGCGGAGCAAGCGTGCGCTGGATCGATTGTCAGCCCGAGACGCGCCAGCGCGTCTATTTCGCGAACCACACGAGTCATCTCGACGCGCTGGTCCTGTGGTCGAGCCTGCCGGTCGAGGTGCGCCGGCTGACGCGTCCTGTGGCGGCCAAGGACTATTGGGGGCGGGGGCGGCTGCGGCGGTACCTGGCCAGCAGATTCAACGCCCTGCTGATCGACCGGCGGGACATCAAGGTGCACCAAAGTCCGGTCGATTTGATGCTCCGCGAGATCGGCGAGACGTACTCGTTGATCGTGTTCCCCGAAGGGCACCGCAACACGAAGCCGCAGCTGGACGAGTTCAAGAGCGGACTCTACTACCTGTGCAAGAAGCGACCGCACCTGGAAGCGGTGCCGGTCCACATGGATAATGTTAACCGCGTGCTGCCCCGGGGCGAGTTCCTGCCGGTGCCACTGTTGACCTGTATCACCTTTGGGAAACCGATCCTGCTGGGAGAAGGCGAACCGAAGCGCGACTTTCTCGCCCGGGCCCGCGAGGCCGTCATTCAGCTGCGGGAAACTTAACAATATGCACGACCCGATCTCCTGGATCTTCGTCGGCGGGGTGCTGGCGGTGTTGACTGCCACGACCCTGCTGGGGCAGGTGATGAACCGCCGCGCCGAGTCGGGACTCAGCCCCGCCGTGATGGCCACCTTCAGTCGCCGCGTTTGGGCCTGGTGGCTGCTGATGATGGTGCTGGCCGCGGCGCTGTTCGTGCCCCCCTGGGTCACCGTCACGATCTTCTTCCTGCTCTCCTTTTGGGCGCTCCGCGAGTTCATTACGCTCACACCCACGCGCATGGGCGATCACCGCGCGTTGTTCTGGGTCTTCGTGCTGTTCACGCCGGCTCAATACGTGCTGGTCGGCATGGGTGGTGACTACTACCCGCTCTACAGCATCGTGATTCCGGTCTACGGATTTCTCTTTGTGCCGGCGCGCGTCGCCTTCTCCGGCGACCCCAAACGGTTTCTGGAACGAACCGCGAAGATCCAGGCGGGATTGCTTGTGTGCGTCTACTGCCTGAGCTTCGCGCCGGCCCTGCTGGACCTGAAGATTGAGGACTTCAATGGCGACGCCTGGACCGACAACTCGCTGTTGCTCTTCTACTTTGTGTTTATGGTCCAAATCGGCGACGCGCTGCAGTATGCCTGGGAGAAACTGATGGGGCGAACGGTGATCGCGCCTCACATTAGTCCGAACAAGACCTGGGAGGGCTTCCTGGGCGGCGTCGGAAGCACTGCTTTGGTCGGCGGGGCGCTCTGGTGGGCGACGCCCTTCAATCACTGGCAGGCGGCCCTGATGTCGCTGGTGATTGCCGTGATGGGCTTTGCCGGCGTGATGTGCATGTCGGCCGTGAAGCGCGACCGCGGTGTGAAGGACTACGGCACCCTGGTCGTCGGCCACAGCGGCGTGCTCGATCGCCTCGACTCGCTCTGCTTCGCGGCCCCGGTGTTCTACCACCTCACGAAGTTCTTCTTTACCGACTTCTTCACGAAGCTGTCGCAAGCCGCGATCGCGGTTTGATCGGGTCGGTGGATGACGCCTCGCGCACCTGCTTGCACAACAAGCGGCAAAATGCCGTCGTGGCGGATCGCAAGCCCGAGTCTACCGCAGCACGCGCTGCGTCGGCCGCTGCGGCGGTTGCTGACGAATCGCCTGGTAACGACGGGGCGGTTCGTTGCGGGCCGTGGCCGTTGCCTCCGCTGCGGTAGCCGACTGGCCGCTCGAGTCGGCCGCCGCGTTCCGCGAGGGGTCACTGCCGGTGTTCGCCTGAGTGTTGGGCGGGATCGCCTGCCAACGCACGGGCGCGCCCGAGCTCTGCGAGCGGTCGGTGGCCGCCGCCAGAGATTCGCTCGGCGGGGTCGCTTCCGCTTGCCGCGGTGGTGCCGCGGCGAACGTGGCCGGGGTTGAGTTGCGCGGCGCGTTGCCGGCAATCGCCGTATCGGGTGGGGTCTGGAGCGGGCTCAGCCGCGGGCTTCCCTGGCGAACCCAGTCGAGCCAACGGTTCTGCAACGTCGTGAGATCGCCGTGCCCGTAGTGAGCGCGAATCGCGGAACGCCAGTCGCTCGACGCCAGGGCGTCTTCCATAAAGCCGACGAATTTTCGTTTGCCGCCGTGTTCGATCAGATAGCGAGCCACGGAAAATCCTTGGGCGTAGAGCGGAAGCACGTCGGGCGGATACTCGCGCATGGCAAACATCCGACTCATCGAGATGCCGCGGCCCGTCTTGAGAAACTGAATCAGCAGCTGCTGGTGGCGCAGCTTTTCCGACGGATGTTCGACCGTCGTGCAGGCTCCCTCGTCGGCCCAACGGGGCAGCGGCTGACGAAAATGCGTCGCGAAGATGGTGTGGGTCACCTCGTGGGGCAGTACCGAATCGAGAATTCGCTCCTGGCTCCCCTGGATTGTCATTTGCCAGCCGTAGACCTCGCCGTTCTGAAACATGAAACTGGTCGCTCCGCCGGCACCCAGGTTGGCCGAAGCGTTGACCGTGATCGGGCAGGGCCGGGCCCAGGTCCGCAGTTCTTCGCCGAGCCATTCGATGGCCAACTCACGGCGATAACGTTCGGCGGCTTCGCCGACCTGCTGGGCAAATTGCGGAGTGGGGGCGGTGACGACAAAGTTCTCGGTGCGATACGACGCGCCGAGAGACAGCAGCGCCGTCGCCAGGATGGCGAGGCGAGTGATGCGAGCTTCCATGCTCTGTACGTCCTTGTGTGAAGATGGCGGGAAGGATCGAGGACAAGTCGCTTCCATGCGACCTGTGGTTTGGCCCCGCACTGCCGCGTTGCAAACCCTGGGCCAACGTCGCCCGAAGGCGTGCCGGACATCAGGACTCGAAGCGCTTAAGTGAAGCGGCCGGAGGGAATTTTGACGTCGCTTTTTCTACCGGCGAGGCCGCCGAGCAGGCGGGCTCCGCTTGTAGAAGTTGCAGAGGGTAACGAGGCGGCGGCCGTACCGCCAGAGCGATTTGCACGCCGCGATTCGCTAGCGACGCTAGCGGCCGCCGTCACGCGCAAAGACGCAAACCGGCGGACGGTGAAGGGTGTTGCTACCCGCGCGGGGCAGGGGTGCCTAACTGCGATGGGCTTCGAGCAGCCGTCCGGGCGAGCCCATCATGTTGTAGCCCGCGTCGACGTGCAGAATCTCGCCGGTGATGCCGTCGGACATGTCGGAGAGCAGGAAGGCACCGCTGCGGCCGACCTCTTCGTGCGTAATGTTGCGACCCAGGGGCGCCATCTTGTCGTAAAGCTGCAGCATGTCGTCGACGCCTGCGCCCCGTCCCGCCAGGGTACGCACCGGCCCGGCACTGAGGGCGTTGACGCGAATCCCGCGGGGCCCGAGATCGTAGGCAAGGTAGCGCATCGAAGCGTCGAGCGCCGCCTTGCAGATGCCCATCACGTTGTAGCCCGGCACGGCCTTCTCGCCGCCGTAATAGGTCATGGTCAGGACGCTGGCTCCGTCGGCCAAGACTTCTTGGGCCGCGTTGCAGACCGCCAACAGGCTATAGACACTTACCTCCATCGCCATCTTGAAGCCGTCGCGACTGGTGCGAATCGTATCGTTCTTCAGGTCGTCCATGTTGGCAAAGGCGATCGAGTGCAGAAGAAAGTCGATCTTGCCGAACTCTTCGCCCGCGCGGGACATCACCGCGCGAATGTCGTCGTCGTTGGAAGCGTCCATGGGGACCAAGAAACGGGCCGCTTCATGTTGGTCGGTCAACAGGGCGACGCGCTTGCGATTGCGCTGACGCTCGTCGTCGGGCCGGTCGGGCAGATGGGTAAAGCCACACTCGCCGCCGCCGTCGAGAATCTGCTGCGCGATCGCCCAGGCGATCGAGTGATCGTTCGCGACCCCCAGGATCAAACCTTTCTTTCCTTCAAATAGTCCCATCGGTTGGCTCCGCGTGGTCAAGATTCCGGACGGTCGGGAACTTGTGCGGTCGATCTGTCGGGCCGCCCGCGACCGCACCGGCAACGCTCTTCCGTTACGAACCCTGATTGTAGGGCGGCGAAAGGGTGGCGAAAAGTGTGCGATTCGAGCGGCCGCGCACGGACCGGAGTCGGCGGGTTGGTTGTCGCCGCCCGGACCTTTTGCGACGATGACGGTCACGAAGACTTTGCCGCGCCGGCGGCGATCTTTTTGACACCGTGAGCGAACAAGCAACTCATGAGCTGGCTCGACATCGAAGGACACGATCGCGTTGCCGACCGCTTTCGCGCGATTCTGGCCAGCGGCCGCCTGGCCAGCAGCTATCTGTTCGTCGGTCCAGCCGGTTGTGGCAAGCGGACCTTTGCCCTGCGGCTCGCCGAGTGCCTGCTCTGCGAATCGACATCGGCCGATCCCCTGGCCGCCTGCGGCCAGTGTGAAGCATGTCAGCAAGTGCGGGCCGGCACGCACCCGGACTTGATCTTCATCGCCCGTCCTGAAGATAAGCAGGTCATTCCGGTGGACCTGTTGATCGGCGACGACGAACATCGTGGTCGCGAAGGGCTGTGCCACGACTTGTCGCTGAAGCCGTTCCGCGCCGATCGTCGCGTGGCGATTCTCGATGATGCCGACGACCTGAATGAAGAAGGGGCCAACTGCCTGCTCAAGACGCTCGAGGAACCGCCGCCCCACTCGCTGCTGATTTTGATCGGCACCAGCGCGGAGAAGCAGCTGCCGACGATTCGCTCTCGCTGTCAGATCGTGCACTTCCGACCGCTCGGAGTCGACATTGCGGCACGGCTGTTGGTCGAGCAGGGCGTCGTCGAAGATCTCGAACGAGCGCGCCTGCTGGCCCGCATCGCCGGCGGCAGCCTGACGCAGGCGGCGCGACTGGCGGACGAGGAACTGTGGAAGTTCCGCGGAGAGCTGATGCGAGGTCTTGCCGAACTTCCGCGGCGGTCCTTCGCGCTGGCCCGCGCGGTGACGGCGTGTGTCGAGGCGGCCGGCAAAGAAGCCCCGCGCCGTCGCGCGCGGGCGGTGATCTTGATCGGCTTCGCTGTCGACTATTATTACGCCCTGCTGCACCGTCTGGTCGCCGCGGAGGCGACGGACCCGGCGGGTGTTGAAGTCGACGCCGGCGATGCCGATTTGGATGCCGCGGTCACCAGGGCGGTTTCCGCGGCGGCCGGCGAAGTCGACGGCGTTGCCGAGGCGATCGATCGCTGCCTGGCGGCCGAAGCCCATGTCGGGCGAAACGCGAATCTGGCCACGCTGGTCGACAGTTGGATCGCCGATCTGGCCGACCTGCAGGCGCGCATGGTCGCGTGCTAGCAGACTTGTGGTCGATGGGGTCGGCGTTCGATCGGGAAGGGGGCGTGGCTCGGCGGGCCGCAAACTTCTCGACGTGTCCGGCCGACGGGCGCTAGCTACTCCCCTTGCAGCGTTAGGACGACCTGACGCGAGCCGGCCCGATCGCGATGCTCGGCCAGATAGATCCCCTGCCAGGTGCCCAGCGCGAGCCGCCCCTCGGACACCGGCACGCTCAGGGAACTGCCCAGAAGTGATGATTTTACGTGGGCCGGCATGTCGTCGGGACCCTCGCAGGTGTGGACGTAGGGGAAGTCTTCGGGGGCCAAGTGATTGAGCGACGACTCGAGATCGACCCGCACGTCGGGGTCGGCGTTCTCGTTGATCGTCAGCGAGGCCGACGTATGGCGGATGAAGACGTGGAGCAGCCCAATTTGTCGCTGCTCGACCTCGGGCATGGCCTCGAGCACGTGGCGCGTGATCAGATGAAAGCCGCGGGGCCGCGGCGGTAGCTGCAAAGTCCGTTGTATCCAGGACATGGCTCGACAGGAGTGGCTGCGGTGTGCGCGGGGTGGGGATTCTTCGTGCGACGGAGACGTGGGACGAGCAGTCCGAGTTGGTCGCCCAGGCGCCATGATTGTCCCATTTTGACCCACGGCCAATTAGAGAACGCATGAATAGTAGTGGTCTTCTGACAAGTATAACGACGAGCGTCGGTTTGCGGCCTGGCGATGTGGGGATTCGCTGGCAAGATTTGCGGGCAGGCGCGGCGCGGTGCCAACTCGATGGCGTGCGTAAATCGTCCCAAATGCTTGACAACACGCGCGGAGACGGAATAATAGTGACTGATCGTTTACCTGCAAACGACGCCTTCGTCGTCACGCCTATCGGCTTACGATTGACCCCACCCCAAGCCGGCCGCGACGAGGAGAGCATGGTGAGCGAACAACCGCAGGACGAGCGTCTCGCGACCGTTTAACGCCGCGTGCGAATGCTGTCATGGAGGGATGACGTTTCGAGCGTCCGAGAGCTTTCGCGAGTCCAAGCGTATTTTGCAGATCTTTGCGTCGGGCAGATTGACGGAGGAGGTACGTCGAGAGTCCGTGGCGGAGATTCCGGAAGAGTCGTCGAGAAGAGCAAGTTCGATAGACGGAAGATCGGGCTTGGGGTATTGCGTTGGCTCGAGGTCGACGTGAGTTAACAATTTGGGAGGAAGGAAATTTCGATGCGGAACGTGTTTGAAGCAATTTCGATGTTCGGCCACGATGAGGACTTTGCGCCGCTAGAGACGGACGAGTTCACCTCGACCGAAGCACCGGCGGGTTCGCCGGAGAAGATCGACATTCTTGCTGAGCGAATCGAGCAAGGTCTGCCCCTGTGGCATGACGAAGATCGGCCGGATTACAGCGGTTTGACGGGCGTGGTTCGTCCACGCGACTAGTTGCCAGCGGTCGCCGGCGGCCGCCTTGTGCTGCGCCGCCGCGACGACGAGTGATTTGCAAAAAAAAGGGCTGCCCGACGGGCAGCCCTTTTTTTATGCTTCAAACGCGATTCGCCAATCCTGGGACGCCCATCTGGGTTGGTCCAGTCCGGTTGATCTTGCCGATCTAGGCGGCGTCCTCGACGGCCGCATCAATTCCCTCGACTTCGTGAGGTTCGAGTTCCTCGCGCAAGACGACGACATCCGAGGGGGCCTCGATGCCCAGGCGAACCTTGTCGCGGCCGAGTCGGACCACGGTCACGACGATCGATTCACCCAGTTTGATCCGCTGGCTTTCCTTGCGAGACAAAACGAGCATTCCAATGTTCTCCGTATATGTCGATGTGCGATTTTGAATGATAGTGTAAATTTATTCATATACCGGGTCGTGTCAAACCCGATTTCTCGGCCGCCACGAATCGCCAAAAACGGGCGTCCGAAAGGGTCGTCGCGTCTGGCCGCTTCGCTTCGGCAGCCTCCCGCCGCCGTGGTCTTCCTCCGTAAAAACAAACTCCGCGATTCCCACCGCCGCCTGCTGGAATCAGGCAGCCAATTTGGGGGCGTCGATCAGTTGCATCTTCAGGAACCGCTCGCCTGTCGATCCGTAAAAGAGAATCGTGTTGCTATCGGTTTCCCAAATGGCCGAGAACTTGACCTGACGTGGACCGTGGATACAGAAGTAAACGCCGCACGGTTGGCCGCCTCGGACGAGCACCCGTTCGGACATCTGAAAAGCACCAATTTCTAGTTGTTCATGATCGCAAATGGTTTCGTTGACAAAATCTCGCAAGTCTTCAAGGGATTGGAGCCGGTTGCAAGTGGCCAACATAGGGTACATAGTCTCCTTGCTGAGCACGCAGATTGGGCAAGAAACGGGGTCGCGTGCGGGTAAGAGAAGATGAGACGATTGCCGACAGGTGATGGTATCGGCAAGATGGGGCAATTGTCTTGGAAAACTCTGCTAGCGTTTTTTGCGCGCTGTGAGACGGCCCGCGCGGCTGCTGAGCAAGCCAAAAGCCCTGTTATTCAAGAGGATGAGGCGAACCGGTCGCCGCCGGAGGGCGACGACGCGGGAACATTTTTTTTCGCGGTCAAGTCGCACATTCGGCCCCGAGAATTCGCCAGCCGGTGCGACCGGAACTTCGCCGACTTCGCTGAAGAGAGCTGAAGAGAATCGCCAGAGCGTCGAGCGATCGTGGTCGCCCATGCCCTGGGACCCGATTGGGGACCCAAACGCGGGCGACTATTCTTCCGACTTGAGAAATTCCCGCAACTTGACGTCACGGAAGCTGGCGTTGGCGCGAGCCGCCTCTTCGAGACGAGCCTGGTCCGACCCGTCCAGCGCCCCGCGAAAATGGTGGTGACTGCGAAGGTCGACGGACTGATTGCCGAACTGCGGCTGCGGTGGGATGTGCAGGCGAATCTCCGCCGGCACCGCGGCATCTTCGGCCAATGCCCGATTCACCGCCAAGCGGGCGAACGGCGGCAGCCCGCCCGGGTTGGTCAGCGTATTGAGATGGGCAAAGGCATCGCTCGAGCGACGATACTGATTCGCCACGTCGACACTCAGGGCCGGGCGAGTCTCGACGTCGTAACGAATCCACCGACTGGCGAATCGTAGCCACCCGGTGTCGGGTTCCGACTTCAGCTCGAAGCGGGGCTCGGCCGCGAAGCGCATCAACTGGCTATCGTGCTCCGCCGCCCAATCGCGCACCCGGGCGGAAAAGTCGAGCAGCAGGTCTTCGCTCATTTCGCAACGAACCCGACGCTCGCGATCGAGCAGCACGATGCGGTTGTCTTGGGGTGCATAGATCGTGACGCGTGCGTCGTCGCTGGGAAAATCGTACACCACGCCGCCGGCGAACAGCGTGAGGGTCTCGCTGACCGGCTGATCGCTGCCGTCGGAGAAGATCCGGGTCTCGACACGAAAGTCCTCGGCCTGCACCGCCGGGCCGCTGAAGGCCGCCATCGGCACCGAGGTGGAGAGCATCAGCAGCAGGAACCAACGGTAGCGAAACAGGAGCAACAACATGCGTCACCTCGCGTGCTGGCGGGGGTTCAGGTAAGGCAACCTCGGCGGCTCCGCCCGGCGGGGCGGCAGCGGTTCGAAGCAAGAAAATGGCGGCGAACGATAGCAACTCGCCGGAGGCCTGTAAACGCCACTGTGTCCCGGCTTCCGGCGGTGCGGACGACAAACAGGGCGACCGCCGGGCGGACAAGCAATCGGGTCGACAACAACGCGAACGGCCGCGAGGAATTGGCAAGAGCGGTCGCCGGGAATAATGGGCTCCGCTCGGGGCGACTATGGGGACAGGACGACGAGATGGCAGCCCGCCGGGGGTAACGTTCCGCTGTCGCCCGAGCAAGCAGCGGCTGCGGAGGACGTTCGAGGCGGAGGACGTCCGAGGCGGCGGTCGCCGAGCTCCGGCCGCCGCGCGAGTCGTTAGTTGGACGCTGGAGGGAAGTGAAATGGCTTGCGACCAGTCTGATCGGGATACAACGCACGAGGAGCCGCTCTTCGAGGATGAGCCTGCGCTGTTCGTCTATTGGTGGCGCAACAGTCCCAGTTGGCTGGTGAGTATGGCTTTCCACTTCGTGCTGCTGGTCATCCTCGCCGTCTGCGCGGTGGGAAGTTCGCGCGACGACGAGCGCGTCGTGAAGGTCTACACGGCGGAGCCTCCCACGCCGATGTCGGAACCGCCTCAGCCGCTGATCCAACCGCAGCCGTCCGACGTGCCACGGCCTCCGGTCGAGACCGCAGAGACCGCCGAGGTGGACGAGCCCGCCGAGCCGCTCGAAGACTCGCCGCCGGACGTCTCACCGGCCAATGACCCCAGTCGCTCGGCCCCTGCGCGGCCCGAGATCACGACGGCCCTGGCTTCAATTCCGGTAGGCGATCGTCCCAGCGCTATTGGAAACGCGGCGACCGGCTTCGGCAATCGACTCAGTGGGCAGGGCATCGGCCATGCTCTGCGCAAAGGGGATGCGCCGCCAGGAACGCTCACGTCGACCGGCGGTGGAAACGACTGGTTCCTGCGGCATCAGAACCGCGATGGCAGTTGGAGCTTCAACCACACGCCGGGCGACCGCTGCAGCGGGTTCCCCAATCCTGGCGAAAAGACCTCGCGGATGGGTGCAACGGGCTTGGTACTAATGGCCCTCTTGGGCCGCGGCTTTACGCACGAGGATCGCCACTCCTCGGACGAGCGAAAGCGACCCTACGGCAAGGCCATCTTTCGAGGTCTGACCTACCTGCTCAAGCACATGCACGTCGAGGAGGGAACCGGCCGCCTGTTTGAAGAGGACGGCGACGCCCACTCGCACATGTACTGCCACGGCATCGCCGCTTGTGCGCTGGCCGAAGCGTATGGCATGACCCGCGATCGGAGACTGCGGAACCCGGCGGAGTTGGCCCTCAACTACATCGCGGCCGCGCAGCACGCCGACGGTGGCTGGCGCTACGGGCCGAATGAGCCGGGCGATACTTCGGTATTGGGCTGGCAGATCATGGCCTTCAAGAGCGGCAAGATGTCGTACCTGACCGTGCCGGAAATCGTCTATCCTCGCGCGGGAAAGTTTCTCGACTCCGTGGCCCGCGATGGCGGTGCCGCTTATGCCTACATGCCCGCGGAGGGACACGGCGAGACATCGGCCACCAGCGCCATCGGTCTGTTGTGTCGCGTCTACCTGGGGCTGCCGGAGCGCGACGAGGCGTTCTGCCGGGGCATCGCGATCTTGGCCGAGCGGGGCCCCCATCCGCGAAACATGTACTACAACTACTACGCGACGATGCTGATGTTTCAGGTCGGCGGGCCGCGGTGGCGGACCTGGATGGGCGAGATGTCGCGGCAACTGCTGCGGACCCAGGAGCGAGCAGGGGGACCGCACCTGGCAGGAAGTTGGCACTTCGCCGGCGAGGGGCTCGAGGACGGCCTGGGCGACGTCGGTGGCCGGCTCTACAACACGGCCCTGGCGGTGATGACGCTCGAATCGTATTACCGCTACGACCAAGTCTACGGCAGGAAGCTTGTCTGCGACTAACGTCGGCTGGGCGAAGCAGGGCTCGACGAGCTGCGAATGTGTCGCCCGCTGCGTGGGCGTTGGCACGGGGTGCGACTCGCACTTATTTCCCTGTGGCCGATCGGCTATCATGTGGCTCGCGCGCCACCGCAGAAATGCCAGCCGTGACGCAATTCTGTGTGGCGATTCTCGCTCCCGACTCACCCACTGAGTTTCCCATGTCGAAGAAACTTGCCCAAGCCATCGACGACAAGTCGGCCGTTGTCGGTGTGATCGGCCTTGGCTATGTTGGCCTGCCGTTGATTCAAGCCTTTGTGGCGGCCGGCTTCCGCACGATGGGTTTCGACGTCGATCAACGGAAGATCGACCAGTTGCTGGCCGGCCAAAGCTACATCGGCCACATCGACGCGGCGTCGATTACCGAGTGCATCGAAACCAAGACGTTCGTTCCCACGGCCGACATGTCGCGGCTGGGCGAGGCGGACGCCCTGTTGATTTGCGTCCCCACGCCGCTCTCCGACAGCCGCGACCCCGATCTGAGTTATGTCCGCGGAACGGCCGAGCAGATCGCCAAGACGCTGCGCAGCGATCAACTCGTGGTGCTCGAGAGCACGACTTATCCCGGCACCACCAGCGACGTTCTGCTGCCGATTCTGCAGGCCGGCGGACTGACGGCCGGCGAAGACTTCTTTCTGGCCTACAGTCCCGAACGCGAAGACCCGGGCAATCCCAACTTCTCCGCCAGCGGCATTCCCAAAGTCGTCGGCGGCTTTGGCCAGACGAGCTGCGAGCTGGCGGCCGCGCTCTACAGCCACGCGGTGGTGCAGGTAATTCCGGTCTCGTCCCTCGAGGTGGCCGAGGCCTGCAAGATTCTAGAAAACACCTATCGCTCGGTGAACATCGCCATGGTCAACGAGCTCAAGATGCTCTTCGACCGGATCGGCATCGACGTGTGGGAAGTGATCGCCGCGGCGAAGACGAAGCCATTCGGCTTCCAGGCCTTCTATCCGGGACCGGGCCTGGGCGGGCACTGCATCCCCATCGATCCCTTCTATCTCAGCTGGGTCGCGCGACGGGCGGGCATGACGACGCGCTTTATCGAGCTGGCCGGCGAGATCAATACCGGCATGCCGCGTTATGTCATCGGGCGGCTCAGCGAAGCGCTGAACGACCATGGCAAACCGATCCGCGGCAGCAAGATCTGCATCCTCGGCGTCGCCTACAAGGCGGACGTCGACGACCCGCGCGAAAGCCCTTCCTTCGAGTTGATGGATCTGCTGCTGGAGGCTGGTGCCAAGGTCAGCTATAGCGATCCGCACGTGCCCACGCTGCCGAAGATGCGACATCACGACGTGCCCGATTTGGCCAGCGAGGAGCTGACGTCCGAGTTTCTCGCCGAGCAGGATTGCGTGCTGATCGCCACGGCGCACTCCGCCTTCGACTACGATGCGATCGTCAAGCACGCGCGACTTGTCGTCGATACCCGCAATGCCACGGCGTCGGTGACCGCCGATCGGGAAAAGATCCGCAAGGCTTGAGCGGGCACCGACTTTCCGGTGCGCGGACAGCAACTACTTGCGAACCGTCGTTTCGCGCGCCGCCTGACGACTGAGGCGGTCGGCCCAGTAAATCGGCTCGGGCAGTCGCCGCTCGCCCAGACAGTCGAGGACCACGTCGCGACAGGTTGCCAGATCGACTCGCTGGCCGGGCGACACATAGAGCGGCCGCTCGCTCCCGGTGGTTGGCCACACGGCCCAGCCGAGTTGCTCGCCATCTTCGCAGATCGCCGCGATCTGGCCGGCGCCGGGCGCCACGTCACGATCGCGACGGCCGAAGAGCCGCTTCTTCGTCACGCCGATCGTCGGCCAATCGATCAGCACGCCGAACATGGCGGCAACGCCCAGGCGACGCGGGTGGAGGATTCCGCTCCCGTCGACCAGAACGACGTCGGGGCGCGGACCGCAATGAGTAACTTCCTGCCATAGGTCCAACAGGACCGGAAGTTCACGAAAGGCGAGGTAGGACGAGATGTAGGGAAACCGCACCGGCCGCCGCGCAACACACGACCAGAGCGGCCCGTCTGCCATCGGGCTATCGAATGCGTCACGATCGGGTCGTCTTTCCACCACCGCATAGGCGGCCACCGCCTCGCCGCCGCGATACGACACATCGACACCGGCCACGGTCGTTACGGCATGCGAAGGCGGACCGAGCACGAGGCGCTTGCGCAAGTCCTCCTGACGCTGACGTAGCGCCGTGAGAGGTCGGCTGCCTTCGAATGCGACGAACTCACACGGGGCCAGGTCGACCCGTTCCCCAACCACCTCGACGCCCTCGTGCTGCAGTCGTCGCCGCTTCTCGACCGTGCCGCCCGCTTCGCAAAAGGCCCCCAACTCGCCCCCGGCCCGCAAGACACGATGCGTGGGATAACGAGCGGCCTCTTCGTCGTTCAGCAGCACTTGACCGACCCAGCGTGCGGCAGCGCGATCGCCCAGGGCTTCGGCCAAGGCCCCATACGTCGTTACCGAGCCCGGGGGGATCTGCGCGACGAGTTGCCAAAGCTCGGCCTGCATGTCGGGCAGTTCGCACCAGAGATCGTTCATGGCAAGGGCCGCTTTCTCCGCGCGGGTTTCATCTTTGCATCGTCTTCGCATCGTTTTCGTCCGTCTCACGGCAACCGCAGAGGCTGCCGTTGTTCGACAGGCACCCGGCGTTGTATTGTATGAATTCGCGGAGCCACAGCGGGCCCCGCGGCACGAAGAACTTCACGCCCGCGAGGCCGCAATGGATATCAGCACTAGCAACATCAAGCGCATCCTGGTCACCGGAGGTGCCGGTTTCCTGGGTTCCTACCTTTGCAAGCGCCTGGTGGCGGAAGGGCACGACGTCATCTGCCTGGACAACTTCTTCACCAGCCAGAAGTCGAACGTTTCCGACCTGTTGATGCAGCCCAACTTCGAGCTGATCCGTCACGACGTGACGCATCCCATCTGGCTCGAGGTCGATGAGGTCTACAACCTGGCCTGTCCCGCGGCCCCGTGCCACTACCAATACAACCCGATCAAGACAATCAAGACCTCGGTCGCCGGGGCCATCAACGTGCTGGGCATCGCCAAGCGTTGTCGTGCCAAGGTGCTGCAAGCCTCGACCAGCGAAGTCTACGGCGATCCCGAAGTTCATCCCCAGCCCGAGTCGTATCGCGGCTCGGTCAATCCGATCGGACCGCGGGCCTGTTACGACGAAGGGAAGCGGGCCGCCGAGACGCTGTTCATGGACTACCACCGCATGAACGGCGTCAACATTCGCATCGTGCGAATCTTCAACACCTACGGCCCGAAGATGCACCCGTACGACGGCCGGGTGGTGTCGACCTTCATCCGGCAGGCCCTGGCGGGCGAAGACATCACGATCTTTGGCGACGGGCAGCAGACGCGTTCGTTTTGCTATCGCGACGACCTGATCGAGGGCATGGTGCGGATGATGGAAGGTCCGGACGACTTCATCGGGCCAGTCAACCTGGGTAACCCCGACGAGTTCACAATCCTTCAGCTCGCCGAGATGGTCGTGGAGATGACCGGGACGAAATCGCAGATCGTCAGGAAGCCGCTTCCTCCCGACGATCCCGTCCGCCGCCAGCCCGACATCACGCTGGCCCGCGAACGACTCAGCTGGCAACCGACGATTTCGTTGGCAGAGGGCCTGAAGAAGACGATCGAGTACTTCCGCTCGATCAACATCGCCGACTTCCGCCCGCCCACGCCCGACTACATCTAGAGCGGGCGGTTCTTCTCGCGCCGTCTTCTCCTCCGCGGCGCGATCGCTCGCGGAGCCGTCTCGGTCGCGCACGCTGGCCAACTTGAGCGACATTCTCGCAGGTCCGCCTCTGTCGATCGCGCGGACACGACCGCCACGTCGAGCGCGCAAAGTTCCGCCAGGCAATAAACTCTTCCAGCTAGCGAATACCTGCCGGGCGGAAAAAGATTTGACCTGGCGTCGCTATGGCGCATAAATGCATGAGGCACCCGCAGCAGGTCCGGGCAAGCTCGCGACACGGTGCGCGAAAAAGGGGCAGCGAAGAGAAGGGCTCGGATGCAAGTACTTTCGACAACGATGCTGGGCAGCTACTTCGCGCTGTTGGTCTTTGGCACCCATTGGCCGTGGTTGCCGCAGCAGCCCGACTGGGTGCCGGTGCCGACCGGCTTCGCCCTGGGCCCCGATAAGATCGCCCACATCACGGCGTTCGCGGGCCTGTCGTTGTTGCTGGCCTTCTGGATGCAGTCGCGTGCGGCGCGACTCACCTGGCGACACTACGGCGTCGTGGCGTTGGTGCTGGCGCTCTACGCGCCGCTGGATGAACTGACGCAGGCCTGGGTTCCGCCCCGCACGCCGGACGTCTACGACTTCTACGCCAATCTGATCGGCATCGGCATCGGCCTGGCGATGTTCTTCCTGGCCGAGCGGATGGGCTCGAGAAGATTCTTAACGATAGAAGTCGATCCAACGTAGCGTGATTGATTTCGGATTCTCACGCAGCAGGGCCGCCGGCACGGTGACTTCGAAGTGGCCGTCGAGCGGGATGCCAACCTCGCCTCCCTCGACCGGCACGAGACGCACCGGCAGACGGAATTCGTGGTCGGCGGCAACCTGTTCGGGGTTGGATCCTTCATCGGCGGAGGGGCCCTCCATCACCTGCGTCGGCCGCACGGCCCCGTCGCTCGAAGAGACGCTGGTGGTCAGCGTGTGCGAATCGGTGGAAAGCTCGACCGACTCGAGACCCTGCAGATGGAGTCGCAGGGTCACCCGCTGCGACCAGGCCTCGCCGAGACGGCTCAGGACGAGGTCACCAATGCCGGTCGCCGATTGGATATCGAACTCGACCGACTCCTCCGACCCGCGAGCCGCGAAGGCCGTCGATTCGCCGCGCTCGGTCTGCATGAGGAAGTAGCGCCAGTCGAGACTGGGCCGTGGCTTCTGGTCGCGCGACTGGCCGGGATCGCTCCGTGCGTCCGCATCTCGCGGCTCGCCGCCCGGCGCGACGTCGCCGCGGCTCGCATCGACCGGCGCCTCGCGATGTGCTGGCCCCTCGTCGTCGCCTGGTTGGCCGACGGTCTCGCCGGTACAGCCGATCAACACGACAGCAGCGACTGCTAACACGACTCGCATCATGCCACACTCCGCAGGTGTCACCAAAGCCAGACCCGACCGCGCCGCGGACGGGGCGAGCCGCTCGCCCACGAGCATGACGACTTCGACGGTCGTCGTCAACGAACGGAGACACGACGCCGCGTCACCGGATCGGAAGGCGTGGCGCGGCACGAGGGCGTGCCGGGCTCAGTCGGCCAGGGCCGCGACGGCTTCGGCGGGCGTTGGGTACACGTCCCAGATTGTGTCGAGCTTCAAGACCCGAATCACGTCGCTGCAGTTCGCGCTCAGCCCGGCCAGCACCATCTGTCCCCCCCGGGCACCGATCCGCTTCCAGACACGGACCATCACCTCGACGAACTGCGAGTCAAAGTACTCGGTTGCAGACAGATCGAGGACCAGGCGGGGCGGATCCGCCTCGTCGGCAACCCGCAGCATCTCCGCCATCAGGTCGGTGGGATCGTCCAGCCCGCTGTAGTGGGAGGCGAGATGGACGACGGTCACTTCGCGGTCTTTGCTGGTGGGGGGCATAGGCCGACTCGGGGCAACAAGCTGCGACGCGTCTCCGCGACCGAGATGCGGTGAACGTCCTGGTGGCACGCCGCAAACGTGAGTCTAGCGCAGGTGTCCAACCGCGACAAGTCGCCGCGGTCGTTGGCTTTGCCGCTGGTCGTGCCGCCCGGGCACAAATTCGGGGCGACGCGCAGGACCGTTGTGGAATACAATTGCGATCCTGTCGAACGGAGGCGGTCGGAGTCGACACGCGGATCGAGCACGCCGCGGCTTCGCCGATAAGCGTTCGACCGGTGAGCTGCGAGAACGAACATCGTGACGGACCAGGCGCCGCAAGACGCAAATTCGATCGATCAGGTAACCTCCGGCGACGGCGAGGTGGGCGAAGTTCTGCACCCGGACCCCTCGCGGCGGCGTCAGATCGGGGACTTGATCGAGCGGATCAAGGAGTCGGCCGACAAGCTCCAGCTCGACAACACGAGTCGCGGCGACCTGAAGATTCTGAGCCGCACGCTCCGCGAACTGCGTTACGCCTTCAAAGTCTTCTCGCCCTATCGCGGGCGTCGCAAGGTGACGGTGTTCGGCTCCGCGCGGACGCGACCCGACGAGCCCGCCTACCAGCAGGCGGTCCGCTTCGGCGAGAAGATCGTGCAGCATGAGTGGTTTGTCGTGACCGGGGCCGCCAGCGGCATCATGGAAGCGGGGCATCGCGGGGCCGGTCGCGAGAACTCGATGGGCCTGAACATCATGCTCCCCTTCGAGCAGGATGCGAACCCGATCATTCGCGGCGACGAGAAGCTGGTCCACATGAAGTACTTCTTCACGCGAAAGCTGATGTTCGTGAAGGAGTGTCATGCGGTCTGCTGCCTGCCAGGCGGCTTCGGCACGCTCGACGAAGGGCTCGAAGTCCTCACGCTCTTGCAGACCGGCAAACGCGACATCATTCCCTGTGTGTTTCTCGATGCCCCGGGCCAGACTTTCTGGCAGGACTTCCTGAACTTCGTCGAGAACCGCTTGCTCGACGATCGCATGATCTCGCCGGAAGATCTGTCGCTGTACAAGTACACGGACGATGTCGACGAGGCGGTCGAGGAAATCTTGAACTTCTACCGCGTGTACCACAGCATGCGCTATGCCCGCGACAAACTCGTGCTGCGGCTGAACGAGCCGATTAGCGACGAGTTGCTCGACGAGCTGAACGCGAACTTTGGCGACATTCTCTCCAGCGGTCGGATCGACCGCAGCGAGATGCTTTCGGCGGAAAAGGACGAAGCCGATCTGGCCGACCTGCCGCGCCTGGTGCTCAAGTTCAATCGTCGCAGTCTAGGCCGACTCCGTGAACTGGTCGACTCGCTGAACTTGGGGCGCATCGCGCCGAGCAACGCGTAGTCGCCAAGTTGGTGTGCAGCGAATCTCGTACAGCAGCCGCCGCGGCCGGCTACCTGGCGCTTAGTTCGCGGACGGCGTGCACCAGGGCGATCGCACTGTCGACCGGCGTTTGCGGAATCACGCCGTGGCCCAGGTTGAAGATGTGCCCGGGGCGATTGTCGGCCTGGGCCAGGATGTCGCCCGCGGCGCGGCGAATATCGGCCGGATCGGCCAGCAGCATGAGCGGATCAAGATTGCCCATGATGCCGCGATCGGGGCCGATCGCTTGCCAGGCGTCGTCGAGCCGCATTCGCCAATCGACCCCCACCACGTCGCCGCCCGCTTCGGCCAGCAGCGGCACCAGGGCCGGATTCCCCGTGGCAAAGTGAATGACGGGCACCCCGCGGGCCACGCTTTCGATGAGCCGGCGGGTGTACGGCATGACGTAACGGCGATAGTCGGCCGGCGAGAGGCAGCCGACCCAGGAATCGAAGATCTGGACCGCCTGGACCCCGGCCGCCACCTGGGCATTGAGGTAGCGGGCGATGCCGCGGACCAAGCGTTCCATCAGCGCGGCCCAGGCCCCTTCGTCGCGATACATCAGCGTCTTGGTAAATACGAAACTCCGCGAGCCGCCCCCTTCGATGGCGTAGCTGGCCAACGTGAAGGGAGCCCCGGCAAAGCCAAGCAGGGGAATCTGCGGATCGAGCTGTTCGCGGGTCAACCGGCAGGTTTCCATCACGTAGTGCAGGGCGTCGACATTCGACAACTCGACCATGCGGTCGACGTCCTCGTTCGCGCGAATCGGATTGTGGATGATCGGACCTTCGCCCTGCGCGTACTCGAGCTCGAAGCCCATCGGTTCGAGAATCGGCAGCAGGTCGGAGAAGATGATCGCCGCATCGACGTCGAGGCGATCGCGGGCCGTGATGGCCACCTCGGCGCAGAGCTCGGGATTCTTGCAGAGCTCGAGAAACGTGGTCTTTTCGCGCACCTCGCGATACTCGCGCATGTAGCGGCCCGCCTGCCGCATCAGCCAGATCGGCGTGCGCTCGACGACTTCGCGGCGGCAAGCCCGCAGGAAAAGGCTGTCGTGCCAGGGGGCCTGGGAACGGGTCGCCGGGGCGGAGGAGAGCATCTCGACGGTCAAACGCTGTTTGCGTTCGCGCAGCTCTCCGGCCCGTTCAGCGGCGGCAACAACGAGTTGGCCCATCTTGGGATGTTCCGGCTCCAGATCGACCGGCAATTCCTCCTCCCGCAAGCGGGCACTGGTGACCGGACCGATCGAGGCGACCACGGACTTGGAGAGCCCCGCACGAACCGCATCGACCAGGTCCAACTCGTCAGCCAGACGGAGCAAGTTCGTCACCTGGTTCGCCGAAGTGAACAGGGCAACGTCGATCTTTCCTTCGGCCAGCGCCCGCGCGGTGGCCTCCAACGGGCCGGTGTCTTCGGGCAGTTCCCAATCGTAGACCTTCACCGGTTCGACCGTCGCGCCGCGGGCTTCCAGCCCGGCGATCAAACTCGGGTTGGGCACGCCATATTCCTGAACCGCCACCGTCTGCCCAGCGACGGGCACCTCGGCGTCGATCGTCTGGAGCAATTCTCGCCAGGTGTTTGGCTCCGGCACGCGATGGGTCGGTGCGATGCCGAGTTCCTTCATGGCCGCGACCGGCTTCGGTCCGCGAGCGATCGTGATCGTGTCGGCCAGCGCCGAGATGAATCGTTCGCGATCGACATGGCGCTCGATCGCCTGGACGAGATGCCGTGTGCCGACGCCGGTGAGCAGCACCACGATGTCAATCTGCGCCGTGATCAGCCGATTGGCAAAGTCGATTACCGCGCGGTTCGTCTCCAGCGGCACTTCGCGCATCGAGGGGCTCACGTGAGCCACGCCCCCTTGGCGCTCGATCAGTTGCCGCATGTCCGCGGCGCGGCGGCTCTCGAAAGCAGCAACTTGAAGTCCGTCGAAACCGGCCATGGAAAGGCGTCCGTCTGCCACGGCGACGCATTCGTCGCCGGCGTAAGAGATGTCGCTGCGGTCCGCGCGACCGTCACGCCATGCTAAACCAGCCCCGGGCGCCGCGATAGTGGTCGGACCGTGGTCGCCAGTGCCAACCGATCGAGGAAACAACCGCAGCTACGACGCGCGACGACGCAGCACCGCCAACCAGGCCAGTGGCAAGACTTCCTCGCCGTCGGGCGTCTCGATCGGCAGCCCGTGAAATCGACATTCCCGCAGCTCGATCAATTCGAACAAAGGATCGAGCTCCGCCGTTAGCTCGTGGGCGTGTACCTGGGGAGGACCGATCTCGCGCTCGCACGGGTCGTTGGCGTTGCCGGCCAATAGTGCGTAGATGCCCCCGGCAGCGATCAAGTCGCGCAGGTTCTCCAGGAAGGGCCCAACGCCGTCGCGGCGCAGGCAATGATAGACACCGCGATCGAAGACAAACGGAAAGGGCTCACCGCCGGCGATCTCGCGACCACAACCGGACTGCAGGAGATCGGCCACGCGAAAGTCGATCTCGAGTCCCGCCTCGCGCGCCTTCTGGCGGGCGAGTTCGATCGCATGCGGGGCCACGTCGACCGCCGTGACCGTGAAACCGAGGCGGGCCAACAACAGCGCGTTGTTGCCCGAGCCGCAACCGATCTCCAAGGCCCGCCCGGGGGCGATCGCATGTCGGGTCAGCAACTCTTCGAGATGAGGCGAAGGCCCGCCGCTGTCCCAGGGCGTGTCAGCATCGAGGTAGTTCTGATTCCAGTCGCGCTGAGTCTCGGTCATGGTCCGGCCGACTAGGTGTAGAGGTGCGGGCAAAGAAACGGACAGGCGAAGGAGCGACGGGCGAAGAAGGTGAAGCTCCCATCGCGTTGTCACGACGTACGCGGCCGCCTGCCCGGAATTTACCCCAGCGGCGCGCGGGGCCACAAGCGAGCCGGCCCCACGCGTGAGCCCAGCTCACGGGCCGGAAAACCGGGGCGGAGCGGCTCATTGGGCAGGGTGCTTTCGGAGTTGCGTAACCCGCGAATCTGTAAGCACCTAGAGACTTCCGGGCGGTCGAGTCGTATAATACGGGGACAGCTTCAACTGGGCAGGGTGACGCGACCTCGGGCAAGACGTCATCCCCACGAATTTCGCTGGGAGCCGATTCAATGGAAGAGCTGCAAGGTCAAGTTTGCAAGGTTCGTCGCCGGCTCAATCTGCAAGCCTTCTTGGTCAAACTCCCCTGGTGCCTGCTGGTGGGCCTGTCGCTGGCCGTCGTCGCAATCACGCTAGGCAAGTGGTTTCCGGTAACCGACCCCACCTGGATCTGGAATGCCAGCTGGCTGGGGGGCGCTGCCGTGGCGGGCTTGCTGGCCGCCGTGACGTGGTCATGGCTTACCCGGCTCGACGATCTCTCCGCGGCGATTGAGGTCGACCATCGCTACGGTCTCAAGGAACGCGTCTCCAGCAGCCTGGCCCTCGGCCCGCAGGAGTGCGACACCGAAGCGGGGCGGGCACTGATTTCCGATGCCCATGCCCGCGTCCGCAAGATCGACGTCGACGATCGCTTTCACGTGCGACCGAGTCGTCGATCGCTGTTGCCGGTCATTCCTGTCGTGCTGGCCGGCGCGATCATTTTCTTCGTCGACGACGCGGACCCGACGTTGGCCAACACGGCCGAGTCACCCGAGCAAATAGCGCAGCAGTCCAAGCAGCGATACGCGGCACTCCGCAAACAGATGCGCGAGCGTCGCCAGCGGACCAAGGAGAAGGGCTTGGAGATGGCCGACGATCTGCTCCGCAAGCTCGAGAGCGAGTTGGACGAGCTCGCCGAGAAGGGGACCAGCGACCGCAAGCAAGCGCTCGTGAAGCTGAACAATCTGGCCGACGAGATCAAGAAGCGTCAGGATCAATTGGGCGACAAGAACGCCTTGAAAGAGAAGCTGGCCCGCATGAAACGGCTCAACGACGGGCCGGGCGAGAAGCTGGCCCAGGCGATGAAGCAGGCCAAGTTCGACAAGGCCCTGGAGCAAATTCAAACGCTGCAGGAGAAGCTCGACCAGCAGAACCTCACGCCGGAAGAGCGCGAACAGTTGGCCGAGCAGCTCAATGGCATGCGCGATCAGATGCAGCGAGCCGTCGACGACTTCAAGAAGAAGCAGCGCGATCTTCAGGACCAGATCGACAAGGCGCGTGAGGCTGGCGCTCAGCAGGAGGCCAATCAACTTCAGCAACAGCTCGACGAACACAATCGCCAAGCCCCGGACATGAACCGCCTGGAAGATCTGGCCAACAAGCTCGGCCAATGTGCCGAGTGTGCCCGCAACGGCAACATGGACCAGGCCAGACAGGCGCTCGGCGACATGGCCGACGAGCTCCAAGAACTGCAGAACGAGATGGCCGAGCTGGAAGAGTTGGAAATGGCCATGGATGAGATTCAGCAGTGCAAGAACGGCATGTGCCAAGGCGGTGGCGAAGGCGGCGGCAAAGACGAGCAAGGCGACGGCGACAAACAGATGGCCGGCATGAAGCCCGGAAGAGGCAACGGCAAGGGCGATCAGCCCGGAGAAGGGCTCGGTGCCGGACGTGGCCGTGGCGATCGCCCGATTGCCGAAGACGACACGGCCGCCTTCGACACGCAAGTCCGCCAGAAGCTCGGTCCGGGCAAGGCCGTCGTGGCCGGCCAGGCCGATGGCCCCAATGCGAAGAGCCATGTCCGCGACGAGATCAAGGCGGCCTACGAGAGCGACACGGCAGCCTCGGCCGATCCGCTCAGCGGGCAACGATTGCCTAAAGGCTATCGCAAATTCGTCGAAGAGTATTTCGACGACCTGCGAACCGACGGAGAATAGACGCGGCGCGTAGTGTGCTTCCGGGCACAACCGTGGCAGTCAGGGAGGCCGGTCGGGCAGACGACTTGCTGGAAACAATCGATCGACCCATGAGCGGGACCCCATTCTTCCGACTGACCGCCGCGGTGCTCGCGGTTCTTGCCCTGGCCGCGCCGCTGGGGGCCTGTCCCTTCTGCGAAACCGTGCGCGAGACGCTGACGCAGCAAACCGACGCGGCCGACGCCGCCGTGATTGCGGTGCCGCTGCCGCCGGGTGAATCCGGTCCGCCGCGCATCGGTCGCAACGCGGTGTTTCGCATCGTGAAGATTCTCAACGGAGCCGAGGCGATTGGCGAAGAGCGTCAAATTCCCGTGCTTTACTTTGGCGATGCGGCGGCGAACCAGAAGTTCCTGGTGCTGGGCAATCGGGTGCCGCAGCTGCGCTGGCACTCGCCCATTCCGCTCTCCGACGCGTCGTTCGCCTATCTCAATCGGCAATTGGCGCTCCCCCGCGACTCCGCGGACCGGATCGCCGAGGCACTCACGCATCTCGACTCGGACGAGAAGGTGCTGCGACAAGACGCCTACGACGAGTTTGCCCGCGCTCCCTACGACCACCTGCTGGAAATCAAATCGCAACTCGACCCGGCCGAACTGCTCACTCGCATCCGCGACGAGGAGGTGCCGTGGGAAATGCGGCGTCTGTACCTGACGCTGCTCGGGGTCTGTGGACAGTCGGAGCATGTCGCCGACGTCGAGCAGATGCTTCGCGAACAGCGCCATAAGGGCCCCAGCATGCTCGATGCCCTGGCGGCCTGCTACTTGACACTGCACGGCCCCGCGGGACTACCCCTGTTGGAAGAGCTGTACTTGTCGAGCGAAGCGGCCGACGAAATGGCGCGGGCTGCGGCCGTGATTTCGGCCCTGCGTTTTCATGGCGAACGCGATCGGGAAGTGCCACGGGCGGAAATTCTTCAGGTGCTGCGTCGCACGCTCGCGCGACCTCAGCTGGCCGGCAAGACGCTTGTCGACTTGGCTCGCTGGGAAGACTGGTCGATCGTCGATCAGGTGGCCGAGTTGTACGATCAGTGTGGTGGCGAATCGGCATGGGTCCGTTCGCACGCCTTTCGTTACCTGCAGCAATGCCCCCTGCCCGTGGCTGCGGGCCACCTCGACGCGATCCTCGCGGAGGATCCCGAAGCCGCTCAGCGTCACCGTTCCTACTTCCCGATCGAGACCGTCTCGACCACTGACACGGCAAGAGCCGCTGGCGAAACGCCGCACGAGCTGGCGACGGCCCCGTCGGCGGCGGGGAATCCGCAGGTCGAGGCCGGCGAGGCCACCCAACCCCGACCTGCCGAATCCGCGGTCCGCCGGGTCGCCTGGCTGGCCATCTTTCCCGTCGCCGCGGGATGTCTGGCCGTGCTATTATTTTGGGTCTGGCGCTCACGACCCGCGGCGGGACCCGAGGACCCCGACGTTGACGGCACGAAAGCCGCGACGCCGAAAGAACTGAATGAAACAGAACGGAACGAAGCACAAGCGGAGCCGACGAGTGAGGCAAGCTGAAGCAGGCAACGTGATGGATTGGTTCAAGACGCGGATGGTGTCAACCTTCTCGGTCATCGCGCTCGCGATGTCGAGCGGCGTGGCCGCCGCCTGTCCCTTCTGCCCGACGATGGTGTCGCAGACGCTCACCCAGCAGATCGACACCAGCGACGTCGCGGTGCTGGCCGAGTTGATCGACGTGCCTCCCAAACTCGACGACAGCGCCGAGGCACCGCTGTTTGACGAAGCGATCGAGGCGTCCAAAGCGGTCTTTCGCGTCGTCAAGGTTTATCGTGGCGAGGAAGCGCTGGGCGAGACGCGCGAGTTCAAGGCTCTCTACCTCAGCGATCGCCAGCCAGGCGAGAAGTTTCTGATTCTCGGTCGCAAGATGCCGGAAATCGAGTGGGGACCGCCGATTTGGCTCGGCTTAGCCGCGCAGGAGTACCTCGAGAAGCTGATGGCGCTGCCCTCTGGCGAGGACCAGGCCCACGAGCGACTCGACTTTTTCGAAGACTACCTGCAGCACGAGGATACTCTGCTGCGTGCCGACGCCTTCGACGAGTTTGCCCGGGCCGATTACGACACGCTCAAGAAGATCAAAGATCGGATCGATCGCCCGCGGCTGTTGCGGTGGATTGCCGATCCCGAGGTGACGCGGCTGCATCGCCGGCTCTATTTCACGATGCTGGGGGTCTGCGGTACGCCCGAGGACGCCAAGCTGCTCGAAGGGATGCTCCGCGAGGGAACCGAACTGCACTGGCAGGCGCTCGACGCCCTGGTGGCCTGTTACCTGACGCTGATGGGCGAGGCCGGCATGCCGCTGATCGAGGAGCTGTTTCTCAAGAAGCCGGATCTCGAATACGTGAAACTATTCGCGGTGACGATGGCGCTCCGCTTTCACGGTGAGGAAGGCGGCGTGATTCCGCGTCCTCGGGTTGTGGAGGCCATGCGTCACGTGCTCGAGCGTAGCGACCTGGCCGATTTGGTCATCACCGATCTCGCTCGCTGGGAAGACTGGGAGAGTACACGGCGCCTCGTTCGCTTGTTCTACGAAGCCGATGAAGACGCCTTCTTCATCCGCATGGCGGTCGTTCGCTTCATGCGTGTTTGTCCGCTGCCCGAGGCGAAGACCCACATGGAGGCCTTCGCGGCTTACGATCCCGACGTGGTCAAGAAAGCGACGATGACCTGGCCCGGCCTGGTGCCGTCGAAGGCGGTCGCGGAGAACGAGTCCGCGGGCGCCGGCGAGAAGGCCAGTGGCGCCGACGCCGCGACAAGGGACGGAGACGGCACCTCGCCCGACGACGCGGCAGGTCAGGTTTCCGTCCCGCCTGACGCGGACTCGGATAGGCCGCTTGGTGAGTCAATCGCGGCGGCCGGCGGTTCGGTCGCGGACGCCGGCGACGGGTTGTCACGGCTGATCATCCTGGCCACCGCGGCCGGATGTACCGTATTGCTGATGCTGTCTTTCTGGGTGATTTTGCGGGTACGCAGCGAACCGGCACGCTAGCCGAACCGGCACGCTCGTGCCCACGTAGAATGTGTTTGGCCGCGGCGTTGAACCGCGACCCAGGGCGTTGAAACGAAACCGAGGATGCTGCAACAAGACGAAGTCGATCGATGAGCACCACGCAAACCATCGCCGAAGAGCGCACGACGGCAGACGTCGTGAGCGAGTATCGCGCCCTGTCGACACTGGCGGTGACGGCGTTCCTTCTGGGGGTGCTGTCGATCACCGCCTTCGTGGGTTGGGTGTTCTGGTTCTTGGCTTTGCTGGCTCTGCTGGTGGGTCTATACGCCGTGATGACGATTCGCACGCGTCCGGAGGAACTCACCGGCGAGGGCCTGGCCATCGCTGGCATGGCCCTGGCGGCGATCTGTCTGGTCGGCAGCGTGGGCCTGTTCCTCTACGAATTCAAGACCGAGTTGCCGCCGGGTCACCAGCGACTCTACTACGCGTTTCTGGAGCCCGACGCGGGCGTGCCTGGTCAGGTAACACCGGACTTCGCCGACAAGATTGACGGCCACCGAGTTTTCATTAAAGGATATATTTATCCGGGTCTGAAGAAGGAAGGGATACGGCGTTTCTTGCTCGTGCGTGACAAGGGAGACTGCTGCTTCGGTGGCAACCCGATCGTTACCGAGCGAATTCAAGTCACGCTGGCCGAACCGCATCGTTTGCAGTTCACCGATCGGAAGATCAAAGTGGCGGGCAAGTTCCGCTTGGAGCAAGCCGGCGGCGCCGTCGACGCGGGTGGCGGGCTTTACTATCACATCGACGACGCCAGTTGGAGTCGCTAGGTCGGATACCCCATGCATCGCACCGCAAGCAAACTGACGTTTCGTCTCGCGATGGTCTGCGGCGGCCTGCTGCTGGGAGCTCTTGCGTTGTCCTTCAGCGGTTGCGAGTCGACGACCAACGCGACGTCGTCCGACGGGGCGGCCAGCAATGGCGACGCTCAAGTCGTGCTCACGTCGCGCCAGCCCGACGCGCCGCAAGCGACCAACGAGCCGGTGTTGAACATCACCTTCGACGATCTCAAATTTCCGCACACGCCAGACGAACCGTATGACAGCGCCCTCTTGACCGAGCAGGTGCTCGGCTACGTCGGGAAGAAGATCCGCGTGCGAGGGTACATCCTGCCCACGATGCAGAAGGACGGCATCCGACAGTTCGTCCTGGTCCGCGACAACCAGGAGTGCTGCTTCGGTCCGGGAGCGGCCCTGTTCGACTGCGTTCGCGTGCAGATGAACGGCGGCCAGTCGGTTCGCTACACGACGCGCCCCATTTCCGTCGAAGGGCGATTTACGATCGATCCGGTTCGCGACTATGCTGATGTCACGCGGGCCGTCTTCTTCATGCACGCTGACGAAGTCGAGTAACTTCGCCTCGCGTGCGGTGCTTGTAGGCCTACGGCGTGGCAAGTGCCAGCGCACGTCCGTCGGCACGGCCTTGCGGGAATTCGGCTGCGTGGGAACTCGGCTACGCAATGGCGGCGCTGGCCTTTCATTCGATCGATGACCGCCCTCGAGTCGTGCGACGATGGATCACCCAGCCTCTTCCCGCGCCGGCGTGATCGTCTCAGCCCCGGGGCGTCGCGCGTCGCTGCGGCTGAGCTATGCCAATGCGGCGGCTTGGGGCCTGGGTAATGGGCTGGTCAGCTCCACGCTGGTCATCTACCTCGGTCTGGAACTGGGCGCGAAGAACACCGCCCTGGCCGCCGCCCTGATCCTCTCCGCGCCGCAATTCCTGGGATTGCTCCGCTTCTCCGCGCCCGCTTTGATCGATCGACTCGCCGACCGCAAGACGTTCTGCGTCGGCTGCTACGCGGCGAGCGCCCTGCTGCTGTTGCTGCTTCCCTGGGCGGCCGCCCCGGGACGACTCGCCACGCCCGAGCGATCGCTCGTCGCGATGGTCGCGATCTGGAGTCTCTACCACCTGCTGGAATACCTGGGCACGGTCACCCTTTGGTCGTGGCTGGCGGACCTGGTGCCGGGGCGCATTCGTGGCGCGTTCATCGGCCATCGCGAGCGGTGGCTGCTCGTCGGCACCATCGTCGGCATGGTCGCCACCGGGATCGGCACGTACCTTTGGCGAAGCCATATCGAGAATTCGGCGACGTGGAACCCAGGTGACCGCTGGCTCGGTTACGCGGCGTATGCCCTGCTCGGGGCCCTGGCCATGCTGGCCGCCACAATACCGTTGATGCGCATGGCGACCGTGACGACCACGGCAAGCCGGCCCGCCGACCACGTGCGACGACGACTGGCTGAGCTTTTGGCACCGCTGGGCGACGCGCGCTATTGGCATCTGTTGCTGTTCGGCTGCACGATCGCTTTCTTCAACGGCCTGACGCAGTCGATTCAGTTCCTCTATCCGGCGGCGGTGTTGGGCCTGTCGCTGTTCGCGATGCTCACCCTGCGGAGCACCATGCGTCTGGGACAAATCGCGATCAGCCCGACGATGGGTCGCCTGGCCGATCGCTTCGGCAATCGCCCCGTGATGATCGCTTGCCAGGCGATCGTGGCCACCGGTCCGGCGTTCTACTTGCTGGCCACGTCCCAGGCGCCGTGGTTCGTGGCGGGAGCCTGGCTGGCCTGGATCGCCTATGCCGGGCTGAATGTCTGCCTGCCGAACTTGATGATCAAACTGGCTACGCCGCACCTGCGAGCCGCCTATATCGCGGCCTACTTCGCCATCACCGGACTGACCTACGGGCTGGCGACCGTGGTGGGTGGTTGGCTGGTCGACACGTTTCGCGACGAACGCTTCTATGCGTTTGGCACCACGCAGATCTGGGGCATCTACGATCTGATGTTCTTCCTCGGCTGGATCGGACGCACCGGTTCGGTCGTGCTCCTGTTCATGGTCATCGAACCGGGTGCCAAGCCGCTCTCGCAACTGCTGCGAGGCGAACCGCAGGACGCGACCAAGTAGGCGACGCCGCCAAGAAACGAGGTCCGCGGGGGCCGCGATCCGCTACGCGGTCCAGCCCGGCACGGGCGCCGGATGGATCTGCGGCTTGCCCCCGGCCTGCAGTTTGGCAATCGCGGCGCGGGCGGCAACCAGGGCCGCTTCGTCGGGATGGAACTCGAGTGCCAGCGAAAACCCGCGCGACTCGCCCGGGGCAAGCTCCACCACGCGTCCGTGCGCGTCCTCGTGGCTGCGGGGGTTCGGATAGTTCGTGCCCGGCTCCAGTCCGGTCACGTAGCCGTCGACCACCGCCTGCGTGTTCTTCCAGAGCGAGAAGCACGGTAGCTGCCGCGTGTTGAAGTGCAGACTCGCCCCGATCGCCGCCTCGTTGTTCTCCAGCAATGCCTGCGTATGGCCGTCGGGATCGGCGTGCAAATCGAAGAAGTAGACCTGCTCGCTCTCGCCCGGCGAAGGCCCGGCGTAGGTGTCCCAGGCGGTTAGTCCCGTCGCCGCGTGGTCATCGCGCGGCGTCATCTCGGCCACCGGCAACACGACTTGCGAACCGTCGCTCAGCAGCGGCGGACCAAAATTGCAGTGATAGAGCAACTGCATGCCGGCCGGGTCGGCGGAGAGATTCTCCACGCGATCTTCGATCGCGAAACCGCACCGCTCGGGCGAGACGACAACGGTCGTGGTCAGCCGCAGTTTCTGAAACAGAAAGCGCACCTCGTCGACCACGCCGGTCACGGTCACTTCGCCGCTCTCGCCATCGACGCTGAGCTCGACACGCCGAGCCGGCAGATTGGCGATTCGCCCGTGCAGCGGATAGACAAGTCGCCCGGCCTCATCGAACTCGGGCGCGCCGTTGCTTTCGAGACCGCAGCGGACGATGAGCTCGTCGAACCCGTCGAGCCAGCCGAGGCCACTCGGATCGCGAAGCGGGACGAACTTCGGATGCACCGGTCCGCGGACCGGCGATCGCCACCCCAGCTCGACTTCGCCGTGCCAGGCCTTCCAGACGCCCATGCCTCGCGTGGGCAGCAGCGCCACGCGCACCTCGCCGCTTTCGACCAGGAGCACGTCGACGCCGTCGCGCAGCCCGCCGCGCAACGTGCGCAGACTAACGCGGAAGTCGGCCGTCGAACCTTCGATATCGGCCGGCACGATGTCCAGTGGACCCGCGTAGGTGTCGTCGCTCGTGTCGAGCAGGGTCCAGCGCTTGGTAACCATATGTTGGGACTCTCGGTAAGCTTGACTGCAGGGCTCGTACATTCGCCGGACAGGCACGAACGCGCCCGATCAGCGTCACTCTAGCGAAACGGCGGTGTGGTTTTCCAGCAGCTGACGGCGAATTTTCGGCGTGTGCCGCTTGTCAGCCGCTAGCCGAATCCCGTAAAAATGGGGTTCGCAAGGCGGTGGTGCACGGCAGCCCTTCGAGCCAAACCGTTAGGAACCGTCTTCTGACGAGCGAGTCTCTTCGCACGTCATATCCGGCTCGCTCCGCCCACGAGTCCGCGCAAAGCGGTGGTCCGAGATGTCGATCGGACGACCATTCGCGCCACCATCGTCCGACGAACCGTCCCGCAGCATCTCGCCACAGGACGCGACGAGTGTGGGCAGCAAGAAACGTCTCACAATTGAAAAGGTCGACCGAGATGGTCGACCACGCAGGATCACGAATGAGCAAACGCACCAGCATCGGAACGTGGGCATTTCTGTTCAATCAGAAGGAACCGGTCCAGTTCGAGGAGATCGTCACCGGCCTGGCCCGACTCGGCTTCGACGGACTCGAGCTGGGCGGTTTCGACATTCACCCGAACCCCGACAACAAACCGACCGCGGAGGACCGCGCCGCCGTGAAACAGCTGATGGCCGATCATGGACTGGGCTGCAGCGGGCTGGCCGCCGATCTGTGGAGCGAGCAACTGATCACGGCCGAGAACGACGAGTCGTACATGGCCGCGTTTCGCAAGAACTTGCAGTTCTGCAACGATCTGGGCATCGACGTGATTCGCGTCGACACGACCGAAGATCCCTGGACCCTGGGCGACGTGCCAGGCGAGACCCGGCCGGAAAAGGTGACCACCCAGGTCGATTACGATACGGCCCTCGGGCGGGTTACCTCGACCTGGAAGAAATGCGCCCAAGAGGCGGCCGATGCCGGCATTCGCGTCGTGTGGGAGTTCGAGCCCGGCTTTGCCTTCAACAAACCGAGCGACATCCAGCGGGTGCTCGACGGCGTCGATCACGACAACTTCAGCACGATGTTCGATACCTGCCACGCCGACAATGTCGCCCAGCAAGGGGCACGTCAGCCGGGCGAGAAAGAAACGTTGCCCGGCGGGATTCGCGAGCTGGCCGAACGGCTCAAGGGGCGCATCGGTCGCGTTCACCTGATCGACTCCGACGGCACACTGAACGAACACATGACGAGCACGCATCCTCCGTTCGGCGAAGGCAATCTCGACTTCGACGACTTTATGCCGGCGATCGCCGCGGCCGGTTGCCCCGACGACTGGTGGACGATCGACCTCTGCTTCTGGCCCAACGCCTGGGATGCCACTGAGAAGTGCAAGAAGGCCCTCGACGAATTGATCGCCAAGTACGGCTAACGCCGCGGCAGTGGCCCACGAGGGCTTCAACAGCGGCGAAAGAACTCAGTAACGGCACAGCGAAACGAGCGACCCAACATGGCGAAACCCCTGAATATCGGAATGATCGGCTACGGCTTCATGGGCCGGGCCCACTCGAACGCCTATCGCAAGGTGAGCAACTTCTTCGATCTGGAATACCAGCCCGTGCTCAAGGCGGTCTGTGCCCGCAACGAGGATCGGGCCCGCGCCTTCGCCAAGAACTGGGGCTACGAGTCGGTCGAGACCGATTGGCAGAAGCTGCTCGCCCGCGATGACATCGACGCGGTCGACATTTGCACGCCCAACAATTTGCACCGCGACATCGCCATCGCGGCTGCCGCGGCCGGCAAGATGATCCTCTGCGAGAAGCCGTTGGCAATGAACGTCGCCGAAGGCGAAGAGATGTGCGAGGCGGTCGAGAAGGCCGGCGTTGCCAACATCGTCTGGTACAACTATCGCCGCATTCCGGCGGTGACGCTGGCCAAGCAACTCATCGACGAAGGCCGACTGGGACGTATCTTTCACTATCGAGCCCAGTTTCTGCAGGACTGGACAATCTCGACCGATCTGCCCCAGGGAGGCGAGGCCCTCTGGCGACTCGACGTCGACGCGGCCGGAAGCGGGGTGACGGGCGACCTGCTGGCCCACTGCATCGATACGGCCATCTGGCTCAACGGCGGCATCGACCGCGTCACGGCGATGACCGAGACGTTCATCAAGGAGCGACAGCACAATCTGACCGGCAAGATGGAGCCGGTCGGCATCGACGATGCCTGCGCCTTTCTGGCCCGCTTTGAGAACGGCTCGCTCGCCACCTTCGAGTCGACCCGCTACGCCCGCGGTCACAAAGCCCTCTATACCTTCGAAATCAACGGCGAGCACGCCTCGATCGCCTGGAACCTGCACGACCTGCACCGGCTCAGTTACTTCGATCATCGCGACGACTCGGTGGTCCGCGGTTGGCGATCGATCCACGTTACCGACGGCGATCAGCCGTATATGGATCATTGGTGGGTGCCGGGACTGCAAATCGGCTACGAGCACAGCTTTGTCCACCAGGTGGCCGACTTTCTCGACGGCGCCGCCGCGGGCAAGGAAGTCGGACCCACGTTCCGCGACGCTTTGGAAACGCAGAAGGTGTGCGAGGCGGTCCTCAGCAGCGCCCGTGAGGGAAGCTGGGTCAACGTATAGGGGCTTGGCGAGGGTCGTCGTCGCGATCCGGCTGCCGCGGGCCAATCAACACAAGGAGCCAAGAAGACCATGAAGTTCGGCATGAACCTGTTGTTGTGGACCGGCGACATCGAAGATTCGCACTGGTCGGTAATCGAGTCGCTCAAGAAAATGGGCTACGACGGCGTCGAACTGCCGATGTTTGGCCCCGACGACGCCAAGTTTGCAAAGATCGGTCAGCGGCTCGACGATCTCGGTCTCGGCCGCACCGCGGTAACAATTCGCGGCGCCGAGGACAATCCGATCAGCCCCGACGCCAAGGTGCGGACCGCGGGCGTGGAAGCGACGAAGGCGGTCTTGGACAGTTGCCAGGCGGCCGGCGTAACGCACCTGGTCGGTCCCTATCACTCGGCGTTGGGCGTCTTTAGTGGTGCCGGGCCGACCGACGACGAATGGAAGTGGGGCGTCGAGTCGATGCGGCAGGTCGCCGAACATGCCGAGAAGGTCGGCGTGACGTTGTGCGTCGAGTGCCTGAACCGCTTCGAGACCTATCTGCTCAATTCGCACGCCGATGCGGCCCGCTTCGCCCGCGAAGTCGATCATCCGCACTGCCGCATCATGTACGACACGTTTCACGCGAACATCGAGGAAAAGAACGTCACGCAGGCGGTCAAGGATTGTGGCGACTTTCTTGAGCACGTGCATATCTCGGAGAACGACCGCAGCACGCCGGGTGCCGGCGACGTGAAGTGGGACGAGACGTTCGACGCCCTCAAGGCGGTCGATTACGACGGTTGGTTGATGATCGAGGCCTTTGGCCTGGCCCTGCCCGAGATCGCCGCGGCGACCAAAATCTGGCGTCGCATGTACGAGACCGAAGAGAAGCTAGCTCGCGACGGCCTGGCCTTTATGAAGCAGGAAGTGGCCAAACGCTGGTAGACGGGTGGGTCGGCGACGGCTCAACTCGCCATTGCCCACACGATTCGCCACGGACCCGTCATTCGCCGTTGTCTGCCCTCGAGCGCTGCGCGTATAGTAAATCGTGCTATGGCCGCGCCCGACCGTGAAGAATCGAACGACGCCGATGGTGGCACCTCGCCGCCCCAGGGAGACGTCTCGCTCGAACAACTCAGCGACGCCTTTGCGCAGATGCTCGATCCCGAGGACCGCCCGAGCGGGCCGTCAGATCCACCCGGCGACGGCAGCGAGACGACGGCGACCGCTGCCCCCGAGTCCGACGAAGACGCGATCGCTCCCCGCGGCGTGGACGACCCTTGCCCCGTTTCACCGCACACCATCCTCGAGGCGATGCTGTTCATCGGGCACCCGGAGAACGAGCCGCTGTCGGCCGAACGGGTCGCGGAACTGATTCGCGGCGTGGAAGCCGAAGACGTTGAAATACTCGTCGACGAGCTGAACGCCGACTATGCCGCGGAGGGGCATCCTTACGAGATTTGCCGCGATGCCGGCGGCTATCGGATGGCGCTGCGGGACGAGTATCGTCGGGTGGGCGAGAAGTTCTACGGCCGCATCCGCGAAGCCCGCTTGTCTCAGGCGGCGATCGAGGTTTTGGCCCTGGTGGCCTACAACCAACCGATGACCAGCCAACGCGTCAGCCAGCTGCGTGGACATCCGAGTGGGGCCATTCTCTCGCAACTGGTCCGTCGCGAGCTGCTCCGACTCGAACGGCCCGAGGTGAAACCGCGGACACCGGTCTACCATACGACGCCGCGGTTCTTGCAATTGTTCGGGCTCGCCACGCTCGAAGAGTTGCCACGAACCGAAGAACTCGATCGCTAGCGAACTGCCGCGGTGCGGTTGGGGGAGCCCTTGCGTCGTCCCTCCAGCGCCTCGCTCGCCGGGTGCCGCGGCGGCTCGACCACCTCTGCTGTAAACCATTCCCGTTAAGCCACTTAGCGATTTGCGCGGGGGCTGCGCAGGCGCCCCGACGGGGCACTGGTAAAATTTTCCCTTATCGCATCGCGGCACTTGTGTCGACCGCATGGGAAGCGTCGCCGACGGAGAGTTGACCGCGTCTCTCTAGAACGCGTTTCGTTTATCTCTAGCGTCTTGGCTAGCTGCGGCTGTGCTTGGCGACGTCGACCTGCATCGACGAATCTCCTGGATTCGCCTGCTTCGGTCTCCTTGCCAAACTTGCCTCGCCCACGCCAACGACGCGACACCTATCCCAAACACGCTCTAGTAGCCTGCCAGTTGCCCGTGAATCTATTGCCCGTCCTCGATCAATCGTCGGCGCAGCCTTCGCCTTGATCGACGCCGTCGCAGGTTCTCTCAATTTTTCCCCTTTGGCAATCATCCGTGAGCCCCTTGGTCACGACTATGCCTGAGCACGATGCGTTGGCCGCTTTGCGCGGGACGTCGGCGATTTTGCCGTCGATGTTGATGTGTGACTTCGGCCATCTGGCTCGCGAGGTCGAACGGCTGGAAGCCGCCGGCACGGTCGGGCTGCATCTGGACGTGATGGACGGTCATTTCGTGCCCAATACGAGTTACGGTTTGGTGCTTGTCGAGACGTTTCGCCGTTTGACAAAGCTGCCGCTCGATGTGCACCTGATGATTTCCAATCCGGCGGAATATGTCGAACGCTATGTCGAGGCCGGCGCGGATGTCGTGTCGGTACATGTCGAAGCCGACTCCAAGCCGGTCACCACGCTCGAGAAGATCCGTTCCGCGGGAGCAGCGGCTGGATTGGCGATAAACCCACCCACGTCGGTCGATGTGGTCGAGCCGCTGCTCGACGCCTGCGACGTTGTGGTCGTGATGGGGGTCATGCCCGGCTTTGGCGGACAGACGTTTGACCCGGTGGCGCTGGAGAAGCTCCGGCAACTGCGGGATTTAGGCGGCGAGGAGCTGATTCTGGAAGTCGATGGCGGCGTGAACCAAGATACGATCGCCGAGTGCGCCGCGGCGGGCGCGAACTGGTACGTCACGGGATCCGCGATCTTTCGCAGCGACGACTACGGCAGCAGCCTGGCCGCCTTGTCCGCACTGGTAGAGAACAAGTAGGAACGTAGGAACAACGTACGAAGTGAGAATGAAGGTGGACGAACCAACTCTCAGCGTAGTCCTGATTCGCCCCGGTCAGACCCAGTTTGACGAGGAAGGCCGGATCCAGGGAACGCTCGACTTGCCGCTCTCGCG
The DNA here is from genome assembly GCA_003389215.1 of Planctomycetota bacterium. GTDB lineage: Bacteria > Planctomycetota > Planctomycetia > Pirellulales > UBA7805 > MB-PLM-2. The sequence continues at coordinate 79,621 of QQVP01000025.1, forward strand.
TTGTGGGGCGGACGAGTCTGCAGAAACTGCGCAAAGTTTGCGTGAGACCGGCCTGGAGGCCGTTTATTGCTCGCCCTGTGCCTCGGCGACGGAAACGGCCGCCAGGGTGGCCGAGGCCCTTGGCGTGAAGTTCAAATCGCTCGATAAGTTGCAGAACATCGACTACGGTCTGTGGCAGGGACTGCTCGTCGACGAGGTAAAACGGAAGCAACCACGAGTCTACAAGCAGTGGCTGGAGCATCCGGAGACCATCTGTCCGCCCCAGGGCGAAACGATCTCGGCCGCCCGAGAGCGGGTGGCGACGACGCTGGGAAAGCTCCTCAAGAAACACAAGCAGGGGACGATCGGACTTGTCTGCCCCGAACCCCTGGCTGCCCTAATCCGCAGCCACCTGATGGGCATCACGCTGTCTCAGGTTTGGCAGCACGACGCCGACGGACGGAGCTGGCAGGCGATTGGTGTGGAGCCGGAACTGTTGACGTCGGCCATCTAACACCGCACTATTGAAGATTGCATGGGCGGCACCCTTACGGACCAAACGCATCGCGACATGGCTGCTAGCGAAATCGAATCTTCGGCTGCGCGAACCGGACCTCGGCGGGAAAAGCGCGGAGTTCCCGAGGGACTCTGGCTTCGCTGTGCCGATTGCCATCAAACGGTGTTTCGCAAACAGGTCGACGAGTTGCTGGGCACCTGTCCCGAGTGTGGTCACCACTTCTACGTCTCGGCGGCCGAGCGAATTCGCCAGCTGCTCGACGAAGGCACCTTCGAAGAGTGGTTCGACGAACTCGAACCGGCCGACCCGCTCGAGTTCAAGGACAAGAAGGCCTACAAGGATCGACTGGTAGCCGAGCAAGAGCGAACCGGACTCAAGGACGCGGCCATCGTCGGCACCGGCATGATCCGTGCCCGACGTGTCGCGGTCGGCGTCACCGATTCGGCCTTCATCATGGGCAGCATGGGTGCCGTGGTAGGCGAGAAGCTGGCCCGACTCACCGAGCGCGCCACCGAGCAGAATCTGCCCCTGATCATCGTCAGTGGTAGCGGCGGGGGTGCCCGCATGCACGAGGGCATTCTCTCGCTGATGCAGATGGCCAAGGTTTCCGCGGCCCTCGGACGTTACGACACGGCCGGCGGCTTGTTCATTAGCGTGCTCACCAATCCGACCATGGGAGGCGTGGCCGCCAGCTTCGCCTCGCTCGGCGATGTCGTCTTTGCCGAACCCAAGGCCCTGATCGGATTCGCCGGGCCCCGCACGATCAAGGCGACGATCAAGATCGAGCTGCCTGAAGGCTTTCAGACGAGCGAGTTTCTGCTGCAGCACGGCTTCGTCGACCGCATCGTCGAGCGGAAGAACCTCAAGAGCGAAATCGCCCGGGTCATCGACTACTGCGGCAAGTAAGCCGGTTTCCACGATCGGCGAGCCACGCGTTGCCAGCGATTCTCGAGCTCCATCCGGCGACGCTCGCGGGTTGGTCCGTGGCGACTTCTGCCGGCGAAGGCGACAATCGCGGTCGATCGCGTCCCCGACGGGACGGCCGACTCGGCTCCTGCGTACAATCTTGAGGACTCTGGAAGAAGAAGAGGATGGCACGAAGCATGGGACTGTTGGCGCGCGTCAAGTCGATGTTCAGCGACGATCGGCTCGACGTGCGGGCTCGCTTCGAGCTGGGTCGCGAGGCGGTCAACGGGACGATGTCGAAGTTCTATCAGGCCCGCGAGCGCGAGAGCGGGCGAATCCTAGGACTGAAAATCCTGGACGTCGGCAAACACCGGGCTTTCGAGAATCGCTTTCCGGGCCTCGACAAGCCGAGCGAAGGAGAAGTCGCCCGCCGGCTTTCCCACCCGCACCTGGTCGAGACGTACGAGTTCGGGGAGACGACGCTCGGTGAACCATACTTGTTGATGGAGTATCTCGAGGGCCAAGGACTCGCCTCGTTGATTCAGGCTCAGGACGCCCGCCTGGACGGCAAGCGATTCTCGATTCTGCGTCAGGCGGCCGAGGCGATCGCCGCGGTTCACGAGGCGGGCTTTATCCACCGCGATGTCTGCCCGAGAAATTTCATCGTTTCGTCCGATATGCGACTGACGAAGTTGATCGACTTCGGGCTGACGGTTCCCGACACGCCGCCCTTTCACCGCCCCGGCAACCGCACCGGGACGCCGCGCTATATGGCCCCCGAGATCGTGAAGCGCCGCGCGACGGACCGCCGGGTCGATATCTTTTCGTTCGGGGTCACAGCCTTTGAAACGTTCGCAGGCACCCCGCCCTGGCCCGGCGTCGTAACGGGCCAGGACGCCGTGATCCACGACTCGCAGCCGCCCGCGAAGTTGAGCGAGCTTTGCCCGCAGCTCGACGACCAGGTCGCCAAGTTGGTGCAGAGTTGTCTGGCCGTCGACCCAGGCCGCCGACCGGAGAGCATGCGGAACGTGGCGGCCGAGATTGCCGCGGCAGAGCGGCGGAGCACGGCTTGATGCCAGCGTAGGGCCGGGACCAGCGGCGAATTGGCGGAGCGATCCGCGCGACGCCGGTCCGCTTGTCGCATCGGCGACCATTTGCCTATACTGGTCGATTCGCAGTCGCCCGCCCGAGATGGATGTGCTTGTCCCGGGCGCCAGGCGGCTGAGATACAAACAGGCGGCTGAGATACAAAATCGACGAACGAATTCGACAAGGCCGTCGAAAGGAACGCCGTGGTCCGGAGCGAAGAGATCCAACGGGGACTGCGACCGGGTGAACACGGCACGAAGCGTACGGAACGTGGTTCGCGGACTTCACGTGTGGCCTGGATCGCCGTGGCGTTGGCGGCGGTGGCCCTGGGCTTCAGCCTGGGACGCCATTTTCCCGTACCGCCGGCCGGCGGAGCGACGTCCACCGTCGACGAACACGAACCCTTGGCCGAAAAGACACTCGAGAAGATCAAAAACCTGACCCCACTGTCCTACGAGCGTGTCGCGCTTGATCGGGGTGGGTCGGAAACTCGACGAGACGAAATCGCCCGGCAGGCGAATCGAGGAGCGACGGATGACAATCGATAAGAGCCTCAAGATTCAACGCGGCTTGATCCGCAATCGCAGTGTGCTGACGCGAGGCGAACGCCTCCAAAAGTTGTCGGAAAGCGATCGCTGGTCGGAAGGCGACAGTCCGTTTGGACTGCCCAAGGTCCGTGTGGTTCGCCTGGCCATGAAAAAGAAAAAGAAGAAGGCCAAGGAAGACGAGACGGACGCCGATGCCGAAGGCGGTAGCGACGACAAGTCGTAAGCGTTCGGTCGCGACACCGCTTCGCATTCTACGACGGCCACGTCCGCGCAGGGCGTGCTTGATTCGCTTGGACGGCGCCGCGTTCCTCTGCCCGACGCGCAGCCGTCTGGTCGTTCTCTGCGACACTTGCCGCGGCGATCAGCTGCCGCATTTCCGCGGCGATGAAGAACGATCCGGTGACGCAAACCAGGTGGTCCGGAGTGAGATCCTCCTGTACCGCCTGCCACGCGGACGCCGGGTCGGGACAGAGTCGCACCCGCGTGGATCCCAATTCGCGGGCCAATTCGCCAAGTTCTTCCGGCGACACCGCCCGCGGGTTGTTGAGATAGCGCGTCAGGATCACCTCGTCGAAGCGTGGCAGCAGGCAACGCAGCATCCCGCGGACGTCCTTCTCAAGGGTCGTTGCCAGGACCAGACGTCGCGGCCCGGCCGGGAAACTCTCCTCGAGAACCGCCAGAAGCGACTCGATCGAGGCCACGTTGTGGGCCGCATCGACGACGATCGTCGGTCGTCGCGACAGCACCTCGACCCGCGCGCGACAACGGACTTCGCTGAGACCGGACGCGATCGCCCGGTCATCGATCCGCCAGCCGTCACGACGCAGATAGCCTATGATGGCCAGGGCCACCGCCGCGTTGCGGGCTTGATGGGCTCCCAACAGCCGCAGCGGCAGGTCGCGATAGTCCTGGTCCTCGCAACCACCGCGAAAGTCGATGCTTCCGCAAAGGCCCGCTTCGTCATCCACGGGGGGGCGATAGGTGACGTGAAAGTCGCGATCGAGCTCGCAGAGTTCGGCTCCTTGCGCCGCGGCCACTTCACGTATGACCGACCGCGGCTCGGTGGCGGTCACGCCGCTGACGACCGGGACGCCGGGCTTGATGATGCCGGCCTTTTCGCGCGCGATCTTCGCCAGCGTGTTGCCGAGCTGCCGCATGTGATCGTAGCTGATGCTCGTGATCGCCGCGCAGATCGGGGTGCAGACGTTGGTCGAATCGAGTCGACCTCCGAGTCCCACCTCCAGCAGCGCGATGTCCACGACGCTGGCGGCGAAGTGCATCAAAGCCAGGGCGGTCGTGATCTCGAAGTAAGTCGGACCGATTTCGCGAGGATCGCGCTCGCGGGCCTCGGCGTCCATCGCGGCCACGACGGGCCGCAGCTGTTCGATCAGGGCGACCAAGGTCGGCGTGTCGCAGGGGACGGTGTCGATGGCCAGCCGCTCTTCGACCCGCTCGAGATGCGGCGAACTGAAGGTTCCGACCCGATAGCCCGCGGCGGCGAGAATGGTCCCCAAAATGGCACAGGTCGAGCCTTTGCCCTTGGTGCCGGCGACATGCACGATGGGAAGCCGCTGTTGCGGATCGCCCAGGCGGGTGAGCAGTTCGCGCATCCGATCGAGCTTGTACTCACGAGCGCGATAGGGAACCGCGGCCGTACGCTCGTAGTTGATTCGCGAGAACAGGAAGTCGTAGGCGGCTTGCTCCGCGGCCGCCGGAGAACGTTCGGACATCGTACGCTTCCGATAGATCGACGATCTCGGTCTGGCTCGATCCGGCGATCGCACCGCGGCCGATGCCGCAGCCGTGCTCGCCTGGCGAGAAGGCTGAAGTTTATCGATCTGGGGCCACTTTGTCGTGGGGGGCGTGCCGAATCGCCAATCCCTCGCGACGCACATCCGGCGCAAAATAGGGGCCATGTGGCGGACTGTTGTCAGTCGGAATGCCCCTGTCTTATAGTGAGTCGATCGCGGCGCCGGCCGATCGCGGCACGCCAGGCGTTCCCCCCGCGAGGTGCCGCCGGCGGCGATCGCGACCGCCCTTTGTCCGCCGTTTGTCCTCGGTGGTGGCGAACTCTTGGCAAACGGCCGCGTAATAGAGCCTAGAGCGGTATGCGCCGCCGTCGCCGGCCTCAGCCCGTCGGCGACGCAAGACAACCACCCACGCCCCTGGAAACTACGCAACCCATGCAGGCGGTCGACTCCCATCCTGGAACAGGTGGCGCGGAGACGAGCACGAACTCGGCCGCGGTCGTGGCACGCAACTTGACCAAGGTCTATCGCGATTTCTGGGGGCGACAGAAGGTTCGTGCCCTCAACGCCCTCGACCTGGAAATTCGCGAGGGCGAGGTCTTCGGACTCCTGGGTCCCAACGGTTCGGGCAAGAGCACGACAATCAAGATCCTGCTGGGACTGCTCTTCCCGACCAGCGGCGAAGCAACGGTCCTTGGCAAGGAGGCGACCGAGGTCTCGAAGAACGAACGGATTGGCTACCTGCCCGAAGAGAGCTACCTGTATCGCTTTCTCAATGCGCGGGAGACGCTCGACTTCTACGGCCGCTTGTTCGACATGTCGGCGGCGGAGCGAAAGCGGCGCAGCGAGGAGCTGATTGCGATGGTGGGCCTGGAATGGGCAGCGCGACGTCCGTTGAAGGAATACTCAAAGGGGATGACACGGCGAATCGGCCTGGCCCAAGCGCTGATCAACGATCCCGATCTGATTCTCCTCGACGAGCCGACCACCGGTCTCGATCCGAGCGGCACGCGGGACATGAAGGACCTGATCCTTCGCCTGAAGGCGGAAGGCAAGACCGTCATCCTCTGCAGTCACCTCTTGGCCGACGTGCAGGACGTCTGCGATCGCATCGCGATTCTCTATCAGGGCGAGCTCAAGGAGCTGGGCCGGGTCGACCACCTGCTTAAGGTGCGCGACGTCACGCAAATCCAAGGCAAGAACCTGAGTGACGAGGCGATCGCGGAGATTCTCGAAGTGATTGCCCGGCACGGAGGCGAATTGCTCAGCGTCCAGAATCCTACGACCACGCTGGAAGAGCTCTTTCTTTCGATCGTGCGGGAAAGCCAGGCCCGCCCCGGCAAGCGCATTACCGCGGCGGACGCGGAACAGTCGTAAACAAGCGGTGACGCGAGGCGATGGTTGTAGAGCACGACGTCCCGACGTTTTGGACCTGGCTGTTTGGCGGGGCGGCGACCGACGGCTCGGTCCGCGCGACCCCTTCGGCCTTGGTCACGTTCGCGCTGACACTGCTGACCCTGGTCACCTTGGCGTTGTTGTTCGGAAGCCTGGTGGCCGTTGCGCGTTTCGGCTGGGGGCGTGGCTTGGCCCTGGTCGGTTCGACGCTGCGGACCGGCCTGGTCGATCTGGTGTGGATCTCGCCCCGGCGCGTCCTCGGGTTGTCCACGCTCGCCTTTCGCGAGGCGATGCGGATGCACATCTGGGTGATCGCTGTGCTGTTCGTCATCGCGCTGATGTTCGCCGCCTGGGCACTCGGCTCCGACAGCCCGAATCCGGCCAAGCTGTACCTCACCTTCGTTTCCCAGACCACCTCGTTCCTGCTGATGTTCATGGCAATCTTCCTCGGCGCGCTCAGCCTGCCGATGGACATCTTCAACCGCACGATCTACACCGTGGTCACGAAGCCGGTCCGGGCCAGCGAATTGCTGCTGGGACGCTTTCTCGGCTTCACGTTCGTCGGTACGGTGTTCCTCGTCTTGATGGGCGTGGCCAGCTATGTGTTCGTCTCGCGGATGGTCGTCCACGAACATGAATTGACCGCGGAGGCAATGGCTCCGGTTCGCGAGGAGGGTGCGATCATCGCCTACGAGGGCACGACCTCGCGCGCCAATGGACACGTTCATACCGTGCGGTTGGACGCCGACGCCTTTCGGCCGCCGCTGGCGGTTCGCACCGATGGCGATGGCCGGGCCGTGGTCAGCTTCGTGACCGACGAAGCCCGCGAAGCAGGAATTGGCGTCGGTGACCGGATCGTCGCCATCGACGGCGAACCGCTGTCGAGCGGTTCGCCGCGCACACCGAGCCAGCGACTTCGTGGCCCTGCCGGCAGCGCGGTGCAGGTGACCACCGAGCCAGCCGCAGCCGCCGAAGGCGATCGCTCCGGACAAGAGAAGCACGAGTTTCGACGCACCCGCGCCCGCACGGAAACGAACATCGTCCGCGGACACACGCATCCGGTCCAAGCTCGCTTCGCGAACGGCGTGGTGAGCTACGCGGTCGGACCACCCGAGGGCGACCTGACCGCCCGGGTGCCGAAGTATGGCACGCTGCGTTTCCGCGATCGCAACGGCATCGATACGCGGCGGGGCATCAGTGTCGGAGACATCGACAAACGCCGCTCCTTCATCCGCGGTGGCCGACTCGACGCGGCGATCTGGTCGTTCTCCGGACTCGACGCCGAAGATCTACAGGACGGCTTGCCGCTCGACCTCTCGATTGGAGTCTATCGATCTCACAAGGGTGACGTGGAACAGGGGGTGCGCGGCAGTTTGGTGGTACGGAATCCCGCCACCGGTCAGCAGAGCCAGGAGCTTGTGTTTACCGCGCTCGAGAATAAGCTCGACCAGATCGACCTTCCCCGCCGGATGATCGATCAGACGGGGCAACCGCTCGATTTACCGTCCGATCTGGTCCACGAAGGCGAGGTCGAAGTCTGGATACGATGTATCGATCCCGGTCAGTACTTCGGGATGGCCCCGGCCGACCTGTACGTGCGGGCCGCGGAAAGCTCCTACGCCGCCAATTTTGCTAAGCGGTACTTTCAGATCTGGTTGCAGATGATCTTGGTCATCGCCGTGGCTCTGCTTTGCAGCACGTTCCTCAGCGGTCCGGTGGCGATCATGCTCACAGGCTTCGTGGCGATCTTGGGGTACGCGACCGGATATCTCTACAACCTCACGCAGTGTGTCATTTTTCGGCACGAGCTGGCCGTCTTCGACGCCTTTCGACTCCGCCGCATGCCGCTCGACGAAGCCGGCTTGCGCGAGTTTCAACGTTTGCACGAAATGAACGACGGGAACAATCCCCCCTTCTCCGAAACGAGCATCGACAGTTTGCGCTATGCCCAGTCGATCGGCATCGACCAGCTGGAAGTGCTCGACCGCGTATACGGCGGAGGGCCGCTCGAGGCTGGATTCCGCATCTTTACGCAGAACAACCTACTCAGTCCGCTGCCCGACGAACCTGTCTTCTGGCTAATGCAATGGGTCGACGGCGTGCTGATGCGGGTGGTCCGAACGCTGCTGAACGTGATGCCCGACTTTGAGCGATTTGCGACCGACAGCTACCTGGCCGGCGGATACAATATCAACAGCAGCCTGATCGCCCAACAAGTCTGCACGACGCTGGCGTTCGTGCTGGCCACGATCGTGGCGGGCTATTTCTTCTTGAAGACACGCGAGATCGCCCGATGAGCGCGCAACGACGATTCATCCGCAAGATCGCCTATCTATTGGCGATCGGCGTCCTGCTGTTGCCGCTGTCGCTGTTGAGCCAGCCGGGCACGCTCCGCGACGGCGATACGCAGATCGGGGCCCTCGCCCGCCTGCGATCGGAGCATCGGATGACGCAGGCCAACCTGGGCAACATCGATCCGACCAGCGCGACAATGCGGTTTGCCACCTTCGGACTGCACGGCGTGGCGGCCAGTCGCCTTTGGATTCAGGCGATCGACGCCAAGAACCGCGAGGACTGGACACGCTTCGACGCCAAGCTCGATCAGATCGCCAACTTTCAGCCCAACTTCGTCAAGGTTTGGAGCTTTCAAGCCTGGAACGTCTCCTACAATCTCTCGGTGCGATTCGACGACTACCACGACCGCTACGAGTATGTGACGCGGGGAATGCGCTTTTTGGAACGCGGCATCGGCCATAACGATCGGGAGACCAGTCTGCCCTGGGACCTGGGAATGTTCATCGGCAGCAAGATTGGTCGATCGGACGAGCGGAGGGCCTTCCGCCGGCTGTTCCGCGAAGACGACTATTATCACGATCCGCCCCGAGACGAAGACTGGCTCGTGGGCACGGCCTATGAGGGCGTGCGGCGGGTCGACCTCCGCGACAACTGGCAACTCAGCAACTGGTGGTACGAACGCCTGGCCGAGCGCAAGGATGCCGGCGAAGTCGAGCAACCGAGCCGGGTCGATGCGCTCTTCTATCGCGAAGCACCGCACGCCTTGATCGAATATGCCGAGGCCCTGACGGAAGAAGGCGTGTTCGGGCCGCAGGCGCAACGGGCCTGGCTCCGCGCTGCCGAGTCGTGGCGCCGCTACGGCGATCGCGAAATGCGGATGCAGCGCGGCTATCGGCTGCGGATGCTCGATTACGACGTCTATCGTCGCCGGGCGGTTCAGCTCCTCGCGCAGCTCGACCGGTTGGAACCTTCCTGGCGAGACCGATTGCTTGGAGAACTCGAACAGGCGGCGGCCGAGGAGCAGCTCTCCCTGATCGACAAAGCCTGGGACGAGTGCACGGCCGACGAAAAAGACGCCAAGTACAACTTCCTCATCCGGCTTTGGGCCGAGCCCCGCGCGCTGGCTCGCGAGCTGGACCCGCCGAACCGGGCGGAGGCGTTGCGTCTGGTCGATCGGCTGGAACTGGCCACCGACCGCGTCACCATCGTCAAGAACGCCCGTGAGTTGGTCTCCTACGAGTCGTGGCGGGCGCGGTGCGAAATCGAGCGCAAAGCCGAGACGATTGCCGCCCGTCAGGCCATTTACGAAGGCGAGCAGGCCTTTGCGGCAGCCAAGCTTGGCGAGGCCCTGAAGCGTTACAACGACGGCATCGCCCGCTGGAAACAGATCTTCGATGCCAACCCCTTACTGATCGACGACTTCTTGATCACCGACGAGTTGTACCGCATGATCGACGATTATCGTGAGGTCTTGCGGCAGAACGACCAAGAACTTCCTGACCCGTTTCCGCTCCAGATCATTCTCGACGAGTTCGAAGCGGAAGTCGAACAAGAGGGAGAAGAAGACGGGGCGGAGTCCGATCCGACATGACGCTGCTGCTACGTTGTCCGCACTGCGAAGCAGAAAACACCGTCGACGCGACGCGAGCCGGCCAGCTCTCGAGCTGTGGTGCCTGTGGCAAGGCGTTTACCATCCCCCGATCGCAACTTGTTGTCGCGCCGCTGGTGGCTCAGACGGTCGAGGCGGTGCCGATCCGCCGCCGCTCGGGCTGGTCGGGAATGGCGATCGTGTTGGCCGGCGTCGGCGGTCTTTGTCTGGTGGGATTCGTCGTGGTCGGGATCATCGCCGCCCTGCTGCCGTCGCTCGCCAACGTGCGCGATACGCAGCGGACGATCATGTGCGAGTTCAATCTGATCACGCTCAATGACGCAATTGAGAGCTACGTCGACGAGAACGGAAACCTGCCGGCGGCCTACACGGTCGACCCCCAGGGCGCACCCGCCTGCTCGTGGCGGGGCACGCTGCTGGAGAAGCTTGGTTTCGCTTCCATCTACGAGCAGATCGACTTTGGGCAGCCGTGGAACCACGCCGCCAATGAAGGCCTTCGCGATTCGGTCGTGGCCAGCTATCGTTGCCCCAGTGACCTGACCGAACCGCAGATGACCAGTTACGCGGGCATCGTGGGCGAAACGCTCGTGCTGCGCCCTGGAGGCGAATCGACCACGATGGCGGTGGCCAAGAAAGACGGTGCGCAGAACACGCTGTTGCTGGTGGAGCTTCGCGACTCGGACATTGTCTGGCTAGCGCCGCGGGATCTGGATCTGACGGCCGCCAAGGAGTCGCTCAACACGAGCGGGCAGCTGGGCGTCGGATCGTCCCACGTGGACGGCTTTCACGTGCTCTTTCTCGACGGTCGCACCGATATGCTCGCCCGCGATGTCGACCCCGACACCTTCGAGGCCTTGATCACGCCCGCGGGCGGCGAGTTGGTCGACGCCTATGAAGTCGGTCTCGATGTCGAAGAGGTCGAAAACTTTGAGGTGATCGAGTGATTGCCGGCAGGCACGATTCTTTTCCGACCCCGCTGGGGCCATTACAATGGCCTCCGCAGACGATTGGCTCGCTCGCGATGGCTACCCCGCGACGGCGTGCCCGCCAGACTGTGCCCAGATGGAGTCAAGGAGGAGGTCTCTTATGAATCGCTACCTGTTCGGATCCCTCGTGGTGATCCTCGGTTTGTCGGTCCTCGCGGTAATCTTCTGGGGTGATCTTTCCCGGCCCGGTAATATCAAAGTTCTGATCATCGACGGACAGAACAACCACGACTGGAAGGCGACGACGCCCGTGCTAAAGCGGGCTCTGTTGGAGGCGGGTCGTTTTGACGTCGACGTGGCGACCTCGCCGCCACACAAGGCCGACATGAGCTCCTTCAAGCCGAACTTCTCGGCTTACGACGTTGTGCTTTCGAACTACAACGGGGATCCCTGGCCCGAGGAAACCAAGAAAGCCTTTGTCGAATACGTCAAGCAGGGCGGAGGATTCGTGTGTGTACACGCGGCGAACAACGCCTTCGGCAACTGGCGGGAGTACAACGAGATCATCGGACTTGGCGGCTGGGGCGGGCGCAGCGAGAAATCAGGACCGTACATCTACTACACCGAGAAAGGCGAACTGACGCGTGACGAAGCGCCGGGTCCGGGAGGCGGGCATGGGCCGCAGCACGACTTTCTCATCGCGATTCGCGATCAGGAACACCCCATCACTCGCGACATGCCGCTGAGCTGGATGCACGCCAAAGATGAGTTGTACGACAAACTTCGCGGACCGGCTCTGAACATGCGCGTGCTGGCGACCGCCTACGCCCCCAAGACCAAGGCGGGCCGTGACCTGCACGAGCCGATGATGATGACCATCCAGTATGGCAAGGGACGCGTCTTTCACACGCCCATGGGGCACGCCGACTATTCGATGAAGTGCGTCGGCTTCGTGACGGCCCTGCGTCGCGGCTGCGAATGGGCGGCTCGAGGCGAGGTGACCATCCCCATCCCCGAGAATTTCCCCACGCCCACCGAGACCAGCTCGTACGACTACTAAAGATGCGACAACGAATCACTTACCCTGTCACTCACGTGGTGCGATTCATCGTGGTTTTGGCGATAGGTTTCGCCGTGGCCGCCACTTCCTCGTCGCGGGCCGACGAGTGTCCGAGCGTTCCGCATGTCGTCTTTGTCACCGGTGACGAAGAGTATCGCAGCGAAGAATCGATGCCGATGCTGGCGCAGATCCTGCAGCGGGACTACGGATTTCGCACGACCGTCTGTTTTTCACTCGATAGTGACGGGTTCATCGATCCGAACAATACGAAATCGATCAGCGGACTTGAGGAACTCGCCGAGGCCGACCTGATGGTGCTGTTCACGCGGTTTCGCGATCTGCCGCCGGAGCAGATGGAACACTTCCTGGCCTACGTCGAGACGGGCAAGCCGATTGTCGGCTTTCGCACCGCGACCCACGCCTTCAAGTTTCCCGCCGACAGCCCCTATCGAGAATGGAACCTGGAGAAGATCGCCGAGCTGGTGGGCCAGCACTGGATTACCCACCATGGGCATCACGGGGATGACCCGCTGACGGCCGTCTCTCTAATTGAAGACCAGCGGCAACATCCGGTGCTGCGCGGCGTCGAGCCGTTTGAATGCTACTCCTGGCTTTACCACGTCGATGGCGGCAAGCACTCGCTGCGCGGCGATTCGCAACCGCTGCTAATGGGCCGGACCCTCAAGTCTTCGCACGAGGACAATCCCGATTATCCGCCGACGACACCCGTGGCCTGGACCAAGACCTATCAGGCCGCGAGCGGCCAGTCGGGCCGCGTCTTCTTCACCACGCTCGGTCATCCGTACGACTTCAAGCATCCGTCGATGCGCCGTCTGGGTCTGCAGGGCATTCTCTGGGCGCTCGGTCGCGAAGACGACATTCCGTACGAGGGGGTCTCCGTGGACACGGTCGGCGAGTTCGATCCGAACAACGCCGGCTTCGGTCGTCAATTCAAACAGGGCGTGACACCGGCCGAGCGGACTTTGGGTAGGACGCAGCCACAGGCAACCTCGACCTTCCGTTCCGTGACGCGGCGCGAGGCGCGCCGGAACCGTCGCCGCGCCCGAAGCACTCGCCGCGCCCGATTCGTCGACTAGCCATCGTCCCACTGCGGTCCACGCGGCCACAGGTCGTCGTGGGTCGGATCGAGCGGAACGGGTGTTCCCACCAGCGGCGGCGGGGCCTCGGCCTGGGGCGGCCGGCGGAAGCCGTCGGTGGCGGGCGACACGTCGGGGCTGCTGAACTCGGGCGATCCGTCCGCAACGGTGTCCGCCTGGGCAGCCGCTTCGGCACGTGCCGCGGCTCGCTCGCTGCGAACCTCGTCCTGCAAGTTGCGAATCAGACGAGCGATGTAGGGATCGGCCCACGGCAACAAGTCGCGAGCACGAGCGCGACGGACGACGACGTCCTCTTCTTGATTGGCGGGAACTTCAACCACGATGCAACGAAGATTGCTGGCAACCATTTTCGATTCCTCCATGAAATCAGTTGTCGAGTGCGATGAAATGACATTTTCGCAGCGGCCGTGCACGGCTCAGCCATGCCTTGGCTCACTGATTCGTCGCAAGGGAGGCGAACGCTCCTGATGAATGCGACATGCCAGGACGTATATGCAGGTTCGGGGCCAAACGCGCAAAAAAATTCTGAGAAGCCGTCGAACGCGACACTAGATGCCCATCAGCTAAGCACTTAGCAGCTCCGCGCGGAAGAGCTTGTCTAACCCGTCGCGCGATCGCAATCGGACGGGCTTCGCTGCAGATATTGCAAACGCGTTTGCAAGGTGAAGTGAGACGGCGCAGAGAAGGTAAGGCGCGGGCTGCCGATTCGACAAAATTTCGCTTAGCGCGGTTTTTTCTCAAGTTGCTCGACGAGATGGTCGACAGCCCGTTGCAATTGCGGATCGAAGATCTCCGGATCGAACGTGGCGGGCTGCTCGTGCTGAGCGACGTCTCGGGCGCGACGCTCGTCGCGACGCCGTTCTTCTTCGTCCTCACTCAACTCGACCGCAAACCCGTCATCGGGGCGGACTCCCCAGGCATCTTCGTCCGTGGCGTCGTCCATCTTGTGAATCTGCTGGTCACTCGGTCGCCAGAACGTGTTTGTGGTGATCTTCAACAGACTGCGACCACGCTCGAGCGGCACGACCTTCTGAACCGATCCCTTGCCGAAGGTACGACTCCCGCACACCACTGCGCGGCCGTAATCTTGCAGACAAGCGGCGAAGATCTCGCTGGCGCTGGCGCTTTGCCCATTGACCAACACCACAATCGGCACGCCCGGCAGCACGTCGCCGTTACGGGCGCGGTGAACCTCGTGGTCCTTGCCGAATCGATCGCGCGTGGAGACGATTCGCCGGTCGAGATTGATGTCGGTCTGGTCCGCGTCGATAAACAGATCGCACAGTTCCACCGCCGCCCGCAGATAGCCGCCCGGATTGTCGCGCAGGTCGAGAAGCAAGGCCTGCATCTCGTCCCCCTTGGCCAACTGATCGAGGGCCAGCCGTAGCTGCGGCAACGTGTTGTCGCTGAATGAGTCGATACGGATGTAGCCGATTCGCGGGTCGCCGGCCAGACGATAGATCCACTCGCCCGCCCCATTCCGCGTGTCGCCCAGAATCGAATCGACCTCGATCTCCTGGCGGGTCACGGCAAAATCGAGGAGCTCTCCGTCACGTTCAACGGTCAACGTCACATCGGTTCCGGCCGGCCCGGTGATGAACTTGGTGGCATCTTCCGGCGGAATCTCGTCGTCGCCGGCCGTTGCACTTGTCGCCAGTCGGCGGCCGTTAACCGCCACCAGGCGGTCGCCGCTGCGCAATCCCGCATCGTGTGCTGGTTGTGGCGTGCCGATGACCGTGTCTTCGACGACGAGTTCGATCTTCTCGGTCTCCTCGTCCTTGCGAATTCGAATACGGATACCGATACCGGGAAAATGATTGTCGAGCTGCTGTCGAAAACGCTCGCTCTCGTCGCGTGGAATGAACCGTGAGAAACGGTCGAGTTCGGAAGTCATGCCGTGCATCGCGGCATCGAAGAGTTGCTGACGCGACACTTCGACCAGGCTCTCGTCGCCGATGGTCTCCATCGCTTCGGCCAGGAACACGGCCTCGCGAACTTGTCCCACCCGCTGATAGCAAAACAGGGACACGAAGGCGACGACCCAAATTGCGAGCATATTCAGCCGGGGCATGGATAACTACCTGTGGATCGAGACCAGTGAACGAACGGCCGCGTCGACGTGGATGCTGTCGACGTTGATATTATCTTCGCTGATGTTATCGTAGGCGCCTCACGCGGCGACGGCCAAGTCGAGCTTGCTTTCGCCGCGAGAGAAGATGTGGACTCAGGGCGCCGAGCATCGCCGGAACGGCCAGCCGGCAGCGAGTGGCTTGGCGGCCCAGGGCGCATCATAGCCGACCCTGGTTCGCTTTGCTAAGCTGAGCTGCCGTCGCACGCGATTGTCAGACGCAGCGACGACGATTTCGATTCAATGTGCGATCGGGTGTCGCTTGTGTGACCCGGCAAAATGAGACGCGAGCCATGGCGTGGATTCGAACGACATCGATTGGACCCAGCCGAGCGCGACTCGCGGTGAGTCTGGTGATCTTGGTGACGGGAGCTTGGGGGTGCGATGCGTCGCCGCCCGTGCAGCCGCAGAAACCAGCCTCCGGCACGGTTCAGTTGTCCGTTGAATTTGGGGGTGCCGGCAACGACCGCCGCCTGGAACTGCCCTGGAAAAGCGAAATGACGGTCTTCGGCGTGCTCGAGAGCGCGGCAGCGCTGCCGGACGGGATTCGGTTCGAGCATCGGGGTCACGGCGAGACCGTCTTTGTGTCGGCGATCGACGGGGTGGCCAATCAGGGCGGTGGCGAGAACGCGCGGAATTGGATCTTCAAGGTCAATGACACGAAGTCGAACGTGTCGGCCGGCGTGGCCAAAGTCGCGGCCGACGACCACGTCTTGTGGAAGTTCACCTCGGAAGTAGAATGAGGCACCGGGTCGGCCCCGTCGCGATCGTTACGTCGCGGCGATCGTTGTGTCGCGACCGTTATCGCGAGTGCCGCGTTCGTGCCTGCAGCAAGTTCGGGAGTGAGCGATGATTTCGGCGAGTCGAGTTCAGGCGTGCTTGGCGTTTCTGCTTCTCGTGGGTCTGGGTACCGCGGGAAGGCTGTACTTCGAAACGCCCAACTTCACGCCGCTGGCTGCGGTCGCCTTGTTTGCCGGCTATTATTTCCGCCACCGCCTGATTGCCGTGGCGGTGCCGCTGTTCACGTTGGCCTTGAGTGACCTGTTCATGAGCCGCCACGCCAGCTGGGGCGTGATGGTCACGGTCTATCTGGCACTTTGCTTTCCCGTGTTACTGGGGTGCTGGTTGCGAGCACCTCGTTCGACCTTTGCCCAACTCCCCTTGCGAACAGCGGCCGCCCTGTTGCTGCCTTCGCTCGTATTCTATCTGAGCACGAACCTGGCGGTGTGGTTCTTCGACACGCTCTACCCGACAACAGCTGCGGGGCTGGCAGCCTGCTACGTCCAGGCGCTGCCGTTCTACCGCTGGTTTCTGCAGGGAGACTTGCTGTTCATCCCGCTGGTGTTCGGGGCCTATCTGGCCAGCAGTCGCCTGGTCGCGGCAACGAAAGTACGTTGGCTCGAAGAACTGTCTGCGCCTTGGCAGACCGTGGCGAGCAAGGTATCGAGCTGAGCCTCGTGCCGAGAGTCGCGTCGACCAGACGCCACCTACTCGCGTGGCATCTCCGACTGGACCTTTTGGATGAAGGTCTCCAGCAGTCGCAGAGACCTGTCCGATCCGGACGTCTGCTCGATCTGCATCGCGATCTTGATGGCCAGTTCGACTCTCTGCTGTAGGTCGAGAAGCTCATCCTTTTCATTACCGGCGACCCACAGCACGAGTCCCCCGGTCGGCTCCGGATCGGCGTCCGCCTCGCGGCGATCGTCGTCATCCGGTTCCGGGGGCGGCACGTACTCGCCACGGAGGCCGATCAGGATCTGCTCGATCGACATCATCAACTGACGAGTCGCCATCGGCTGAGCGGGATAATCGGACTGAGCCAGTTCCTCGGCACAGACTTCGGCCGCCAGGCGGACCATGTTGGCGGCGACGTCCAGCGGCTTGGCCGACGTCGCTGAGCTTTGTCGGGGAATCCGCCCGATCGCTTCGGCTGCTGCACAACGCACGGCAACGGGAATCTCGGGATCCGCGACGATCGCCGCCAGACGCGCGACCGCCTCGCCCGAGGATCCGCCATACTGCAAGCCACCGACGACTTCGAGGGCCAAACGCCGGTACCAGGTCGCGGCCTCCGGGAAGTTTCCGTCCGGCTTCTTCTGCGCCAGGTCGAGCATCTCTTGCAGGATCAATTCCTTCTCGGGCTCGTTCCGTTCGCGATCGACGGAGACGTGTCGCCTCAGGCCCAACAGGGCCGCAATCCGCACGGGATCGGGTGCCGGTTGGGACTCGGTGGGCAAAAACTTCTCGATCGTGGGCTGATACGGTTTGCCGATGGCGACATCGAGCAGCGGAATCAGCGCCGCGGCATACGGGTCCGGCGGCTCGCGAACGATCATCTGGCGATCGCTGGTACGCCCAAACTTGGCAACTTTCGAGTCGAGATTTCCCACGATCAGCATCGCGTTGTACCGGACCGCTGGGTGAAAGTCCTTGGGCGGATGCCATAGTGCCTGGACCTCCGAGGTGACATCCTGATGATCGAGCGTGACGAGACGGCGACCCAACCAGAACACATACACGATCGAGCCGTCTCGCAGGCGGGCTTGTCGGGCACCCCGCGCCACGCCGTACATGAACTCGAACACGACCTGATTGCCGAATTCGAGCGACTCGGGGTTACCCGGTTCTTTTTGCAGGAAGTCGTCGTTCAGCTCATCTCGAAAGCCCGGCAAGCCGGCCCGCGCAGCTTCTTGAGTCAGGGCGGGCAAATAGCGCTGCTGCAAGAATTCCTTGAACTTCGCGGTGTCGAGCTGTGAAGACCCCCGCCAGGCGGCCTTGAACTGCCGCGACTCAGCGGTCCCGTACTTGCCGCTGATTTCCAGGAATTTGGAAGGCGGCTTGGTTTCGTCCTCCCCGTCCTGGGCGAGAGACGGCGCCGCCGACGCGAACCATGCCACCACGATCAGCCACATCCACCCAAGACGAACGAAGCTGCGTTCGTCATGCTCGTTCCGCGCCATGGATTGTGCCTCCTCCAGCCTGTTCCCACCAAGAATCGCTGCGCGAATCCGATTCCGCGCTCACCATTTCGCTGCTATCCATTATACAAAAAGCAGGCGAGAGGGTCCTTCCCCGGTCAAGCAACCACCTGACATCCGCGTGTCCGACAAGCGCGGAGCCACCTACAATGGCGGTCGATGACGCTGCTCTACCACAGCCCCGATTTCCTCGCGCACGACACGGGTCGCCATCCCGAGCGGGCGGAACGCCTGGTGCAAGTCGTCCGGCACCTGGAGCGGACCCGACTCGTCGAGCGTTGCCATTGCCCGCGGTGGAAGCCGCTGGGCGAGGCCGAGATGGCCGGCAGCCATGACGCCGATTACCTGGCCGAGCTGCAGGCGTTCGTGCGTCGTGGCGGGGGCCGCATCGAGCAGGACACCGTCGTCTCCGACGCTTCGTTCGACGTGGCTGCCCTGGCCGCCGGCGCCGTTTGCGACGCCGTTGATCGTCTGCTCGCGGGAGACACCGAGCGAACGGCACTCTGCCTGGCGCGGCCGCCGGGCCATCACGCCCTGCGCGACGGAGCCATGGGATTTTGTCTGCTCAATCATATTGCCCTGGGTGCCCGTCGGGCGACCGACCAGCACGAGCTGGACCGCGTGCTGATCGTCGATTGGGACGTGCACCACGGCAACGGCACGCAAGACGCCTTTTGGGAAGACGGCAGAGTCGGATTCCTGTCGATTCACCGCTGGCCCTTCTATCCCGGAAGCGGAGCCGACGACGAAACCGGCGGCGGAGCAGGGCAGGGCACGACGCTCAACTTGCCGATCGAGTTCGGCACGTCGCGGCGCGAATATCTCGATTGCTTTACGACACGTCTGCACGACTTTGCCGATCGCATTCGTCCCCAGCTGGTGCTGCTCAGCGCCGGCTTCGATAGTCATCGCGACGATCCCATCGGCTCGTTGGGACTGGAAACGGAGGACTTCATTCCGCTCACCGAGGCGGTGCTAGCCGTCGCCGACCAGTTCGCCGAGGGTCGACTGGTCAGCCTGCTCGAAGGTGGCTACAACCCCGGCGTGCTGGCCGGCTGCATTGAGCAACACCTGACCACGCTGCTCGACCACGACTCGTAACGGGACCCCGCCGCAGGCGTGTCGCTACTCCTTCGAGGCGAGCTGAATCACCCCGTCCCAACCGCTTGGCGCGGTGCGATCGTGCTGGGCGATCAGCACGGTCAGAAAGTCCTTGGCCAGATCGTCGGCAGGCACGCGATGCAGCCGATCGAAGGCCTCGGCCCAATCGCCACGGATGAGGGCGGCCAGGGCGTTTTCGTAATCGCCGATGTTCGCGTCCGAGAGCTGAGGGTAGTCGACCTCGGGCGGTAACAGCTCGCTGACTTCGACCGCCGTCTTCAGTCCGTAAGGACGAACCACGGCGAGCCGCCGCACGCGTGCTTCTTCGGGACCGAGCTGGCTGCGGACCTGCGCTGTGGTTGCCTGGTCCATCAGGATGGGCGCCCGGATGATCTTGGTCATTCCCTCGAGACGCGCTGCCAGATTGGGCACAGGCCCGAACACCGTTACTTTGACGACTTCCTCCGTACCGATCTTGCCGGCCACGGCGCGCCCCGAAGCGAGCCCAATGCCCACCTCAAAGCCGGCCAGCGCCCGCTCGGTTTGGGCCGAGGCGCGTTGAAACTCCAAGCGAATCGCCAAAGCCGCGCGCGCGGCCAGCGCGGCGGCGTTTTCCTGCGCCAGTGGCCAACCCCAGAAGCCCATCACGGCGTCGCCCTGCAGGTCGCCGACCACGCCCCCGTGCGCCAAGATATGCTGCGTCGTTACACCCAAGGCCTCGCTGACGCGATCGAGGAGTCCGAGGAGATCGTCGGCCTGACGCTCGCTCTGGCGGGCAAACCCGCGAAGGTCGCAAAAGAGAACCGACACCTCGGTCTCGCGCGGGGCGAGCACCGCATCCGGAGATTCACGCGTCAGCGCGTCGAGCACGACCGGCGAGAAGAACTGACGTAGTCCCGCCTGGCGCTGCTGCAAATGCCGGTTTTCCAGGGCACTGGCCAGCGAGGCTGCCACGACCTCGGTGAACTTCAAATCGTCCTGCAAGTCGCTCGAGTAATCGGCCGATGGATCGCTGGTCTTGTCGGCGTTGGCCCTGAACTGACCACTCATGTAGATTGCCAGCCGCTGCGACGAATCGTGCGGCAACGGAGTACAAAAGGCCCAGTCGGCTTCTTCCGCGGCCGTGAACTGCGGGTTCCCGGCCGCGCTCCACATATGGACCACGGCCGTCGCGCTACGGAGCGACTCGCGAATCAAGCGCTCGCTGGGACGGAAGTCCTGCTCCGCGACGCGGCGACGGTCCCAATGCAAGATCTCCAGTGGCACGTCCTCAGCCAATTCGTCCTTCCGCAATTCCACGGAACGCCCGGACTCGTCTGTGTCGAGATCGACCTCGCCCGTACCCGCCACAAAGGCCACTGCCGTGGCACGCGGCACGCCCGCAAGCAATAGATTGGCCAGATTCGAGAAGAGCTGGCGATCGTCGCGGGCGCCGGCAATCAGCTCGGCCAGCCGACTGAGCAGGGTGATCCGCTGGTCGGCATCGCGGAAGCGATGCTTCTTGAGGTCGTCGATGCGAAACGTCTTGGCCTGCTGCGGCGGCGGCAATTCGAGCGTCACATTGGCACGCTCATCGGAAAGCAGGAACGTCGTATCGCCGATCACGAAGTGGTCGCCGACGGCAATGTGAAACGAGTCGTTCGCCTCGCCACGCAGGAAGACTGGATTGCGGGCAAACGGCAGACAGCGCACCTTCAGCAGCCCGGCGTCGAGTTCGATCTCCGCATGTTGCC
This sequence comes from Planctomycetota bacterium, assembly GCA_003389215.1. GTDB lineage: Bacteria > Planctomycetota > Planctomycetia > Pirellulales > UBA7805 > MB-PLM-2. The sequence continues at coordinate 100,751 of QQVP01000025.1, forward strand.
GCGAAACGCTTGTATCCCAAGGCACTGCCCAATCGCCTCGGCGACCAATCACCAGCCTCTGGCCCGGCGGCAGCGCGCGCCTCCAGCGATCGGTCGGTTTCGTTCCCTGGGCGATGAGGTCGGCCATGAGCATGCCAGTAATGCGTGACGAATTGGAGAGCGCCTCGGCTCGATCGAGCAGCGGTTAGGTCTGTTTCTGCTTGCGCATTTGCTCCACGTCGGGCAGCGTGACCATCGACTCGGTCGGCACCAGCGAGTTCCCGCTGCCGGTGCGTGCCGCCCGCGCCGCCGCCGTCCTGTTGAACCGGCGCACGACGTAGCCCCACAACAACATCAGCACCGCGGTGATGACGACCAGGGCGAGTAGGCTGATGGTCGTCAGCGAACGGCGTAAATCGATCAGAGCGTTTCCGATCGCCAGGTCGTACGGCTGTTGCACGATGACTAATAGGCCGGTGTCTTCGGCCTCGCGACTGCCGGCCCCCTGTACGAGAACCGGCACGGCGTCCGCCAGCCAGCGGCGGTTGTATTCGCCGCCGGCGACGTCTTGGGCGAGCGGGTCTCGATAATTCCGCCGTGTCTTGTCGTCGTCCGGAACGCCCGCTGCGGTGAGACGAATTTCGCTGAGCCGCTCGGGGATTTCGCCGTCACGCCGCAGCTTGTCGAGCAACGGATGCTGCAAGATGAGCCACTGTTTTTCGCCCGGCCGTCGGTCGACCAGCACCAGATGATCGAAGCGTTCCGCTCCATCTCCAGTTCCGCGCAATTCGTCGAAGGCGCCTAACTCGACCGTGAGGGCCACGATCCCCAGGAACCTGGCAGGCTTGTCGAGCCCGAAGACGGGTGTCGAGATGGTCACGACCCAGTGACCGGTCGCCTGCGAGAGAAACGGCGCCGAGATATGAGTCGTGGTCAGGTGAACGCTCGGCGGCGGTCGCCAGGTGCGCGGACGATCGTCCGGTTCGCCCGTAAAGTAGGTACGCCAGGCATAGTTCCTTCCCAGGGTCGCACTGAGTGGGTCACGAGCGACCTGCAGACCACCGGGACCGTCGACAAACCAGCTGGCCGACTCACGCGGACCTTCACTGTTGCGCTCCTTGACGAGGCGGGCCTGAAGTTTCTTCTGCAGCGGGTGCTCAAGAAGTTGTTTGCGGAGCGCGGCCATCTCGTCGGCGCGCTGAGGATCGTCCGCGTTGGGATCGTTCAGCCTTGCCGCGATGGCCTGAAACTCTGGATCGGCGACGATCTCTGCCAACAGTCGGCGAAACTCCTCGTCTTTGGCCAAACGCTCCACGGCCGCAAACCGCTGATCCATCTGAAAGCCGGCCCAGTCGGCCGCGCGGAGGGCTGTGCCACGGGTTTCGTTCAAGCGGCTAATCGTTTGTTGTGCCTCGAAATGTCGGATCGAGGTGTCGATCAGCCGCCAGGCCAGAAACGCCACCACCAGCACCAAGACGGCCGGGCCGATGGTTCCCAGCACAACCAGTGGCCAGCGCTGTCGCCGCACCTCGCGAACCTGAAGTTCGTCGAGCACGGACTGCACGTTCGGACAGCGGCGCTGCGGATCGGCATCGATGCAGCGGTCAACGATGTCGGCCAGGGCTTTGTCGACGCCCGGCACGTCGCGATGGGCCGTCGGCGGGGGCGCCTGACGTATCGCCCGGCGATAGATGGCCAGTCGGTCCTCGAGGCTACTTGCCGCGTCGAGCTCGGCCAACACCGCTTCATCACGATACGGGGGAGACCCCGTGAGCATCGTGTAGAGCAAGGCACCGAGGGCATAGACGTCCCACTTGGCATCGGGCATCGCTTCCATGTCCGCCTGCTCGGGGGCCATGTAGAAGAGCGTGCCGAGGGCCGGTGTCTGCTCGTGAGAAAGCCGAGACTGACCGAAGTCGGCCAACCGCGGCTTGGCATCCTGGTCCAGCAGCACGTTGGCCGGTTTCAAGTCGCAATGCAGCACGCCACGACCGTGGGCATGCATCAAGCCGACCGCCACTTCGCGAAACATTTCGACCGCCTCGGCCACCGGCAGCGGGCCCTCGCGGGCCAGGTGATCTTCGAGCGAACCTTGCTCGACGTACTCCATCACGTAGAACGGAGGCGTCGCGTCCCAGCCGACATCGAGCAGCTGCACCACATAGCGATCGGCCGACAAGAAGGCCAGCTTCTCGACCTCGCGCGAGAGCAGCGTCCAGTCGAGTCCACCGCGATGCGTATAGAATTTGATGGCCACACGACGCTGGGTATTGCGATCGACGGCCACCCACACCTCGCCGTAGGCGCCCGAGCCCAGGAATCGCTGCATCTGGTAGCCGGGAATCTCGGCGGGAGCCCTGGTTCCCTGCAGGCTCAACTCGCGCGACCGCTCGAGTTGTTTTCGCGATTGAAATTCAGTGCGCTCGGTCATCGTTTCCGGCTTGCCGCGATGTCTGGCCTCGCGAACGAGAACGCTAGCGTTATAGTAGCAGAATGAGAAACTGTGCAAACGCGAATACGGCTCGCCGCGCGCCATCGCATCTGCCTTCGCCACCGGGTTCAATGCTCTTATTCTACGCCGCGCGCGGTGCCGCGCTGGTCGGGCTGCTGTTGCCGCTCGGCTGCGTGAACTCCGCCGGGCCCATGGATGCCGAGGGCGAAGCGTCGCCGCGAGCTGAATCCCCCAGCGGGACACCGGCGACATCGGACGCGACGTCAAGCGACAAGGGCACCACCGCCAACTCGCCCGCGACCACGGCGGCTTCGACGGACGGGCCACGTGCCGAACTCCCCCTCGACGGACGCGAAGGGCGCAACCTGGCCCTGGGACGATTTCGACCAGAGTCCAAGCTCAAAGTAACTCAGCGGCTGATCCGCCGGGCGAAGTTCCCGGTGGTCGACGTCCACGTCCATCCGCGCATTCGCCGCTTCGAGTATCGTCTGGAGGAGATGATTCGTTTGATGGACCAGCAGAACGTGGCGGTCGCGGTCAGTCTCGACGGCGGGCTCGGCGATCGCTTCGTGGCCCATCGTGACCGACTCTGGGAGAAGTACCGCGATCGCTTCGTCATCTACGCCAACATCGATTGGCGCGGCAAAGGCGCCGAGGACGATCCGGCCAGCTGGGATTGCCATCGCGACGACTTTGTCGCCCGCACCGTGCGGCGACTCCGCGAAGCCCACGAGAACGGAGCGAGTGGACTGAAGCTGTTCAAGAATTTCGGCTTGCAGTATCGCAATCCCGACGGTTCGCTGATCGCCATCGACGATCCGCGTTGGGATCCGATTTGGCAAACCTGCGGCGAGCTGGGGTTGGTCGTGATCATGCACACCGCCGATCCGACCGCCTTCTTCGAACCGATCGACGAGAAGAACGAACGTTGGGAGGAGCTGAGCCGGCATCCCGAATGGAGCTTTCACGGCCCGCAGTGGCCCCGCCGTGAAGATCTGCTGGCAGCCCGCAACCGCGTAATCGCCCGACATCCGAAGACGACCTTCATCGGGGCCCACATGGCCAACAACGCCGAAGACCTGGCCACGGTGGGCCAATGGCTCGACGCGTATCCCAATCTCTACGTGGAGATTGCCGCCCGCATCGCCGAGCTCGGTCGCCAACCCTACACGGCCCGCGACTTCTTCATCAAATATGCCGAGCGGATCTTCTTCGGCTCCGATGGTCCGCGGGCTCCGGAGCGGATGTGGCTGCACTACCGCTTCTTGGAAACCCGCGACGAGTACTTTCCCTACGCCGAGAACGCGTTTCCGCCACAGGGATTCTGGCGCATCTACGGCCTGCATCTGCCCGACGACGTGCTCCGCAAGGTGTATTACGAGAATGCCGCACGGATCATCCCCGGCGTCGCCCCTCGGGTGGAGCGATATCGGGCGCGCGACGCCGAGGGGAGCTAGCTGTTCGCCGCAGATGGGCGAGGACGCGATCGCACTCCCAAGGCGCCGCGAACAGGGGAGCAAGCCGCGCGGTGATGGCACCGGGGCCGCCACGCTTCTGTCTTTTTGGCCTCGGGGAATCGCGGTATCATGGGCGAGCGCGGCGCCTTCGCCTGGGAGGCGTCTCTAGCTACGAGAAGACAGGAACCGCACTCCGATGACGGAATTTCGCATCGAACACGACTCGATGGGGGACGTAAAGGTACCGGCCGCCGCCTACTATGGTGCGCAGACCCAGCGAGCCGTCGAGAACTTCCCCATCTCGGGACAGTCGCTGCATCCGGCGCTCGTTCACGCCATGGGTCGCGTCAAACACGCCGCGGCGGTGGCCAATCGCGACCTGGGCAAGCTGACCGGCTCGGGCAAGAATCCGCTCGACGACCAGCAGGTCGATGCCCTGCTCCGCGCCGCCGGTGAAGTCGCCGAGGGAAAGTTTGACGACGAGTTTCCCATCGACGTCTATCAGACCGGCAGCGGCACTTCGAGCAACATGAACGTGAACGAGGTGATCAGCAATCGGGCGATCGAGCTGATCGAGGGCGACCGCTTTGCCGTCGAGAAGCCGATCCATCCGAACGACCACGTCAACATGGGGCAGAGCACGAACGATACGTTTCCCACAGCGATCCACGTGGCCGTGGCGTGCCAGATTCGCGAGCGTCTCGTGCCCGCGCTGAAGCGGTTCGAACAAGCCCTGGCCGACAAGGCCCGCGCGTGGGACAAGATCATCAAGATTGGCCGCACCCACCTGGCCGACGCCACGCCGTTGCGACTCGGTCAGGAAGTGGGTGGCTTTGCCCGTCAACTCGGGCTGTCGGTCGAGCGCGCGGAGCGGGCACTCGAGGCGGTGCTGGAACTTCCCGTGGGCGGCACCGCCGTGGGCAGCGGAATCAACACGCACCCCGAGTTCGGCCGCCGCGTGGCCGCCGTCCTGGCCGAGCAAACCGATATCCCGTTCGTCGAGGCGGTCGACCACTTCGAGGCCAACGCCCAGCGCGACGGGTTGGTCGAGTGCCACGGCCAGTTGCGCACCATCGCCAACACGCTGTTCAACGTGGCCAACAACATCCGCTGGCTCGGCTCCGGTCCGCGATGCGGTTTCTATGAATTGAAACTGCCCGACCGACAGCCTGGCAGCTCGATCATGCCGGGCAAGGTCAATCCGGTAATGTGCGAGAGCATGATGCAGGTGGCCGCGCGGGTGATGGGCCACGATCAGACGATCGCCTTTAGCGGCGCCTCGGGCGGACAGTTTCAATTGAACATCATGATGCCGGTGATGGGTCAGACGACCCTGGAGAGCATCAGTCTGTTGGCCGGGGTGACGGAGGCCTTCGTCGATTTCTGCGCCCTGGACATGGAAGCCAACGTCGAGGCGGCCGAGGCGGCGGTCGAGCGCAGCCTTTCGATGGTGACCAGCCTGAACCCGTATATCGGCTACGAAAAGGCGGCCGCCCTGGCCAAGGAAGCGTTCAAGACCGGCAAGACGATTCGCGAGCTGTGTCAGGAGCAGGGGGTGCTGCCCGACGAACAACTGGCCGAGGCACTCGATCCGATGCGAATGACCGAGCCGCAAGAGTAGAACTTCCGTTTCGCTTCAACAACTCGCCGTTGGAGAATTCGACCATGGCCTTTCGCACCATCGCAGCCGTTATTTTGCTGGGAGCCTTCTGCCTCGCAGATACAGCGTCGGGCCAGCCGGGAACGCCCGGTGAGTCACCAGCCGAAGCAGCTTCGACGGCCGGGTCGGCAACCCCGCAACAGCGCATCCGCCAGACCATTCGCGAAGCCTATCGCCTCTCGCAGCAGGCCGAAGCGGAAGGCCAGTACGTCGAGATCATCGAACTCCTGGAAACGGCGCTCGCAGACGATGCGATCGACGCGCGGTCGCGTTCCGACGCCCAGCGACTCAAGGGCTGGGCCCACAATCGCCGCGGTGAGATTCTGGCCCGCGAGGGCAAGGAAAATGTCGCCCTGATTCAGTTCGAGCAGGCGGTAACACTGAACCCCGATCATTGGAAGGCTCGCTACAACCGTGGCGTCAGCTATTCGTTGGCCGGGAAGATCGACGAGGCGATCGACGAGTTGAACCGGGCCATCGAACTGAAACGCAACTATGCCTGGAGTTGGTTCAATCGGGGCGAGGCCTTCTATGCGCTCGGCCAGCTGAGAGAATCGATCCGCGACTACTCGGAGGCGATCCGGCTCGATCCCGAGACCGCCCGCTTTCATTACCATCGCGGACATTCCTATTACCGTTTGCGGGAGTATCAACGGGCGATCGACGATTTCGATGCCAGTATCGAACTCGACGCGGATGACGCGGTCCCCTACGTCTATCGCGGCGATGCCTACTTCGAGACGGGCCGGTACGCCGAGGCGCTGCAAAACTATCGGCGCGCCCTGGCGCTGGAGAAGGACCTGGGGCGGGCCTACATGAGCGTGGCCTGGCTGCTGTCCACCTGCCCCGACGAAGACATGCGCAATGACGAGAAGGCCATCGCGGCCGCCCGGCGAGCCATCCAGCTCGACGGCGAGCAGGACCATCGCTACCTGGAAACGCTCGCCGCGGCGTATGCCAACGCGGGCGACTTCGCCGCCGCCGAGGAGGCTCAAACGAAGGCCACGGAATTGGCGCCGGAGTTCGCTCAGTCGGAATGTCAGGCACGGCTCGAGCTATATGCCGCGGGCCAGCCCTATCGTCAGCAACCGATCGCCCCGGCCGGCGAGTGGCGATCGCCCCGCGAACGATAGTTTCTGAAACTGCGCCGACGGTAGACTATGATGGTACCGCGCGATGGGCGTGGTTTGTCGCGGCGCGCCGCTCCGGCAGGCGTCTCGAGCTGCCCCCGTCGCATTGCCTTGCGCCGTGATGGCGATGTGGCGGGCCCTCGCGTCCGGGACAGCATCCGTAAAGACGGCGTGCTCCAACAATTCATCAAGATCGACATCGTAGAGGTGGCACCACCGTGTTCGACAGCCCTTGGATCGTCTTGGCCGCCGTCGTTGCCGCAGCGTTCGCCTTTCGACTGTGGCTGAAAGACTATCAAGCGCAGGCCGGCGGCGAGACGCTCACCGCGGCGCTGCCTGGGGCGACGCCTGTGGCGAACTGGGTCACCCTTCTGGCGGTTGGCGGCGTGCTCGTCCTGCTGGCCATCGAGACGGCCGGCGAATACGCGCTTGGTGTCGTCGACGAGCAAAGCACGATGACGTTGGCGTTATGCGTCTACTCGGTGTTGGTCGCGCCGCTGATCGAAGAGATCATCTTTCGCGGCTTCCTCTATTACGACAAGACTCGGGCCACGCTGATCGCCAGCATCGTGGGCATGTCGCTGCTGTTTGCAGTTCTGCACGGCCACATCTGGAGCTATGAGTTACCCGAGGAGTCGGCGAGTTGGGCCCTGTGGGAGGCGGCCTGGACGGCCGATTACGGCACGAAGGCGTTCTTCTCGACCGGCATCCTGTTCGTCCGCTCGCTCTGGCTGTACTATGCCCGCTTCATGCCGGCGAACGTCCGCCGCTCGCTGATTCCCTGCGTCGTGGCCCACATGGTTGGCAATCTGGGTGTCGTGATCATCAAGGCGATCCAGGGCAAGGTCGAGCTGATGTGAGGTGCAAGTGCTGTCATGAGCGGTGGCGGGCCCTGACTTAGCAGGCGGGCGGCGCATGAACGGCCCTCTGGGCACCAAGCTAGCCTGGATGTCTCACCAGGTTGTTAATCTCGGGTCGCGTGGGCGGTGAGTCGGGCCGTGCCCTTCTCAGGCGGCGAGGGTGGCCTGTTGGCAATGTCGCCGAGGGCGGCTCTCACATGGCGGCTCTCACATGGCGATGGTGTCGCGGTGGGCTCTCGGACCCGGGTCGGCACCCGCGGCGGGCTGGTTCAGACCCCGTTAAATTTGGCGTTTGGCTCAATTGCGCCTGGTCTTGTCGTCGAAAACCAGTTAGAATTTGGTCTTTGTGTCCCACCTTCCGCCTCCCTCTCCTGGGAGCGGACACGAAACGTGGCGAAGCAGGACGTCGTGACGTTTTCCATACAGGGATTCTGCCCCTGGCGTGTCGCCCCAAGCGGCATTCTGTCGCCTTGTGCGGACTATGGAACAGGTGAATTGATCCCGGGCTTTCCTTGTAGACCCCGTGCATTGCCATGAACATTGCCAAGCTCCGTAACATCGGAATTTCCGCTCACATCGACTCGGGCAAGACCACGCTCAGCGAGCGCATCCTGTTCTACGCCGGTCGCATTCACCGCATGCAGGAAGTCCGCGGCGAAGGGGACGGGGCCACGATGGACCACATGGAGCTAGAGCGGGAACGCGGGATCACGATTACCAGCGCTGCTACCACCGTCGAGTGGCAGGGACACACGATCAACCTGATCGACACTCCGGGTCACGTCGACTTCACCGTCGAGGTGGAGCGCAGTCTCCGCGTGCTCGACGGGGCCGTTCTCGTGCTCTGTTCGGTCGGCGGCGTGCAGTCGCAGTCGCTGACGGTCGATCGCCAGATGAAACGCTACCACGTCCCGCGCGTCGCCTTCATCAACAAGATGGACCGTATCGGGGCGAACCCGTTCAGCGTGGTCGAACAGGTGCGCAACAAGATGAAGGCCGACGCGGTGCTGATGCAGCTGCCGATCGGCAAGGAAGAAGACTTCGAAGGCGTCGTCGACCTGGTGAAGATGAAGGCCATCTACTTCGACGGCAAAGCGGGCGAGCAAGTCCGCGAAGATGAAATTCCCGCCGGCATGGCGGACGAAGCCGTCGAGGCGCGGCAAGCGATGCTCGAATCGCTCTCCATGTACAGCGACGAGTTGATGGAAACACTACTGGCCGAGGACGAAGTCGGCGAAGAGCTCATCCACAAAGTCCTCAAAGAGGCCGTGCAAGGTCAGGACTTCACGCCTGTCTACCTCGGCACCGCCGTGAAGAATAAGGGGGTGCAGCCGTTGCTCGACGCGATTACGCGTTACCTCCCCTCGCCCGACGAGCGGGACAAAACGGCCATGAAGTTCGACGACCCCGAAGCGCGGATGCCGCTGGTGCCCAAGCCCTCGGAACCGCTGGTGGCAATGGCCTTCAAGATCGTCGACGATCCGTATGGCCAGCTCACCTTCACGCGGATCTACCAAGGCTCCCTGAAAAAGGGCGAGATGTACTTCAATCAGCGCACGGGCCAAAAGCAGCGGATCAGCCGAATTCTGCGCATGCACGCCGACGATCGCGAGGAGATCGACGAGGCCCAGCCGGGCGATATCGTGGCGGTGATGGGCATCGACGCGGCCAGCGGCGACACGTACGCCGCGACGTCGGGCTTCTGCACGCTTGAGAACATCTACGTGCCCGAGCCGGTCATCAAGATGGCCATCAACCCACTGAGCCGCGAAGGGGCCGACAAGCTCGGCAAGGCTCTGGCCCGCTTCCGCAAGGAAGACCCCACGTTCCACGTCTCGACCGACGAGGAGACGGCCGAAACGGTCATCGCCGGGATGGGCGAGTTGCACCTGGAGATCTACGTCGAGCGCATTCAACGCGAGTACAAGGTGGCGGTCGAGGTCGGGGCTCCCAAGGTTAGCTATCGCGAAGCGGCCACGCGGAAGGTCGAGTTCAATTACAAACACAAAAAGCAGACGGGCGGCTCCGGTCAGTTCGCCCATATCGTCGGCTACATCGAACCACTCGAGGAAGACGCCGAGGAGAACTACATCTTCGAAGAGCAAATCACCGGTGGACGCATTCCCAAGGAGTACATCCCCAGTGTCGACAAGGGCTTCCAGCAGTCGCTGGCCAAGGGACCCCTGGCCGAGTTTCCCATCGTCGGCTTGCGGGCCGTGCTCGAAGACGGCTCCTACCACGAGGTCGACAGTAGCGACATGGCCTTCCAACTGGCTGCACGTGGCTGTCTGCGCGAAACGTTTCTCAAGGCAAAGCCGGTTCTGCTCGAGCCGGTGATGAAGGTCGAAGTCGAGGTGCCGCCCGACTTCCAGGGTCCTGTGGCGGGAGAAATCAGCAGCCGCCGCGGCATTATTCAGTCGACCGAGATGCAGGGCGACGCGGCCGTCATTCTGGCCGAGATTCCGCTCGCCGAAACGTTCGGTTACTCGACCGACCTGCGGAGCATGACGCAGGGCCAAGGCACATTCAGTATGGAGTTCGCCCGTTACCGTCAGGTGCCCGCGAGCATCCAGGAAACCGTCATCGCCGAGCGCAAGGCCGAGAAGGAAGGCAAGCAGCTCGTCGGGGCGAAGTAGCGCCTCCGGCGGACTTCGCGAGCTTCTTCTCTGGGTTCACGCTGCCTGCGACGTGGCCGCGCTCTAGTGGCGCCCGTCTGCCTGGTCCACCGCTTCGGCCAGTGGGGTCACGGGCATCGCTTGGCTGGCATCCGGGGTCGGTTTCAACGGCGCGGTGCCGGTCTCGAGCGTCTTCTCCACTGTCGGCCAGTCGAGGCAGTCGCGCAATACCGGCCAGAACAAGGCAAAGCGGCGATTGATCACGAAGCCCAGTGCGGCGTAGCCCAGCAAGAACCCGGCCATGAAGTAGTAAAGGACCTGCGGCGCATTCAAGTCCAGGACGGTCGCGACGACAAGCACCGCGACCAGCAGGACGGCCCCCAGCAGCATCAGCTGAGGCAACATCTGCAGCATGACGGAGGTCACGCTAATCGGCCGGTCGCGATACCGCAGATACATCTCGAGCGCCGCCCGCTCCCACTTCCGCAGTGCGGCCGGTCGCACCAGGGCCTGCTCGGCGGCCTGCGAGGGCGGACGAAAGGGGTCGGACGATTCAGGCGGAACGGTGGTCATCGAAATGGCGCTCCCAGAGAGTCTGCCGACATGCAGCCGGACCCGGTGAATCCGACTGCGACGGCGTGCGTTGTCGGACCCGAGCAACTTCGGGCCCCAGTCTACCGCCCCAAAGGCGAGCTAATTCTGCGGCGAGTCAATTCTGCGACGACCTAATTTTGCGACGGATCGTCGGGTATGTGCTTGATGTTCAAGGTCGACTTGAACAGATCGGTGGTGAACTCCTGACCCACCGCCTCCCAGAGATTCTCGTCGCGACTGAACACGACCGCGTCACGGGCGGGTCGAATCAACCAGCCACCGGCGTCCAGCTCGCTTTCCAGCTGCCCGGCTGCCCAACCGGCATAACCGCTGAAGATGAGGAACTTCGTTTGCGATTGCCGCACCAGCTGATCGAGCGTCTCCTTCTCCGTCGCCATGTAGACGCCCGGCAGAATGTCCGATTCGGAAAGTCCCGAGTCGCCGTGCAAGGCGATCAGCGGGCCAGCCACCGGGCCGCCCAGATTGACCGGCAGCTGGCAGTCACACGGCTCCTCGCAAACCTGCTCCCAGAGATCGGCGATCGAGGTATTGCTGGGCCGATTGAGCACCACGCCGAGGGCCCCTTCCTCGTCGTGTTCGAGCATCAGCACCACGGTGCGGGTGAAGTTCGAGTCGCCGAGCCGAGGGACCGCGATCAGCAGTTGACCCTTGAGTGTTTCCTCCGTCATATTGCGCTGCTCCTTCTCGCTTCGTCGTTCTCGCATCCTGGCAACGGGTTGTGATCGCCCCTCTCGCCGCAACCGTGCACGGGAGGGGCCGCACTAGCTACCTCTATTTTCGCCCAACGGTCCGTGCGCTTCCAGGGTCGCACTGCGACGGTCGACCGAATCGTCGACACTTGCGCGACGCTCGGCTTCTGAGTGACGGCCGAATCGTCTATAACTTCCGCCGCGACACGGGATTCCGCTGGCCAGCCGTGGGCAAGGATATCGACCATTGGACACCGCGGCCGAAGCCACTGCAAAACCACGTTCTGGACGACGACTCGTCCTCCCGATGGCGATGGCGGTCCTTCTGCTGGCGGGACTGACGTTCGTGCTGCTCTATCCCCTGCCGCAGCTTAGTCGTGGCTGGACAAGCCTGCTCGACCTGGCACACGCGCCGGCTTTCGCCCTCGTAACGGTGTTCTTGGTGCGGGGAGTCGAACACGTGCTCGGCTCGCACTCCTGGCGGTGGGCGCTGCTCGTCGGATTCTGCATGCTCGCGGTCGGCATGGGTACGGAGTTATTGCAAGCCGCGACCGGACGCAGCGTTACCTTGCACGACGCGGTCGCCAACACCCTGGGCGTGCTCGCCGGCGTTGCCTGGTGCGTCGCCACCAGCATCGCGACACGCAGCGCGAACCTACTGCTCCGAGGAGCCGCCGGCTTGCTTCTGCTCTTCGCCTCGCTTCCGCCGCTGGGCATCATGCTGGATATCGCCCGGGCACACTACGAAATGCCGCTCCTCTCTTCGTTCGAGAATCAACTCGAGTTGACGCGCTGGGTGGAACGCAATTGCCGGATGGCTCGAACGGAGGAGGGCGTCACCGACGGCCGCTGGGCCCTCGAAGTCGATCTCTCCACCGCCAAATACTCGGGCGTCACGATGCACTCGCCGCGGTGCGATTGGGTCGCCTACGAAGACTTCGTGTTCGATCTGACGCTGCCTGAGGGTGCGGAGCCTCTCGAGTTGATCGTTAAGATCGAAGACTTCTGGCACACGGGCGAGTGGCACGATCGCTTTCACGAGGCGATTCAACTGACGCCCGGTACCCACGAGATTCGCATCCCGCTTGCGCGAATAGAGCAGGCACCGCGGGGTCGTCAGATGAAGCTGCAAGGCATTGCCCGTATACAGTGGTTTGCCATCGAGCTACCCCGCGAGCGTCGCATCTATCTGGACAACGTGCGGTTGGAATGAGCCGCCCGGGCCTCATCGGCGGCAGCGGCAGCGGCCGCAAGGGCAACAAGATTCACCCGGCGTCCCGTCAACCGTGCTGTCCGCGGGCCTCGACCAGGCGTTCGACCAGATCGTTGCGCCACGATTGCGAGAGTGCCTCCACGGCAATGGCCCGCTCGTAGGTCGCGAGGCGGTCGACGCCGTTGTAATAGGCGTCGAGTAGCTGGCGAATCGTCGGGACGTCGTCGACCCGGCGCACGCGAGTGATGGCGTCTCCTTTTGCCACGGGCCCTTCCCGCAGCACCCGCAGGTAGAATCCGCTCCGGCCTGCTTTGATGAACCGCTTGACTATGTCGGGCCGCTCCATGCGAATCGCCAGCTTGAAACACGGCGAACGCGGCTGGGTGACTTCGACCTCCGCCTCGCCAATCTGCAACACGTCGCCGATGGCGACGTCATCCTCGGTGAGCCCCTGGGTGGTGAGATTCTCACCGAATTGGCCGAATGTGAAATCGTCGCGCTCCAGCTCCCCTTTCCAGAAAGCATAGTGCTCGTAGGGATACGCATAGACTGCCTTGTCGAGCCCGCCGTGTACGCGGAGGTCGGCCTGGCCGTCGCCGTCGAGTCCAAGCTCGTGCATCATCACCGAGCCTTCAACCGGGTTCTTGAAGATGCCCGTGTCGACCAGACGGCCTTGATAGTTGACGCGCCGAGGCTTGCCGCAGTTGACCGATACCAGTTCCATGGCGTGCGAATTCTCCGACGAGCGGTCCACGATTCAGAGCACCCCGATCCCGGGCGGCAACGCGAACGCGCTCTGCGAAGCAAACTAGCGGACGTGGCACGACGCCTGACCGCGCTTTTCCAGGTACCGCTGATGGTACTCTTCGGCACGGTAAAACGTCGACGTCGGCGTGATTTCCGTGACGATCTTGCTGGGGAATCGCCCGCTCGCATCCTGCCGTTCCTTCGACGCGACGGCCGCAGCTTGCTGTTCTGGCGAATGGAAGAAGATCGCCGAACGATACTGCGTTCCCACGTCCGGACCCTGCCGGTTCAGTGTGGTCGGATCGTGGCAGTCCCAGAAGACGTCGAGCAGCTTGTCGTAGCTCACCTTGTCGGGATCGAATTCGACTTCGACCACCTCGGCGTGGCCGGTAGTCTGGGTGCAGACGTCTTCGTAAGTCGGATTCTCGGTTGATCCGCCGAGGTAGCCGACGGCCGCGTCGACGACGCCCTCGACGTTGCGAAAGGTGACTTCAACACCCCAAAAACAGCCCGCTCCAAACGTTGCCTTTTCCATGAAGATCCTCGCTTGAAATTCGCGTCGGCCATCCGAAATCCCATCGGTCCCGACATTGGCAACTCATTATAGCGCGCGGGGGCCTCGATCGTACCGCCCGGCGTCGTGTGGGCCGCAGCTCCGTTCTTCAGCCGAGGACCGTCGCTTAGCCTTTGCTCCGCCTCTCAGCCCCGCTGAAATGTCCACGGAGCGGGCACATCCGCGGAACCCGGCCGCCGCGGCGGGGTATAAATGCTTGGCGAACGTCGCACGACGCATGCCGATTCAATGGACAGCCGGTCCGGCCAACGGGTCGCGCGCTGGTTGCATCTCTAGAGCGTGTCTAGGATAGGTGTAGCGTCATTGGCGCAGGCGAGGCAAGTTTGGCCACCAGACCGAAGCAGACGAATTGGTAAATTCGTCGATGCAGGTCGACGTCGCCAAGCACAGCCGCAGCTAGCCAAGACGCTAGAGATAAACGAGACGCGCTCTAGGATTGAACTAGACTTAGTCCCATTGCCGAGGTGCCGGCCGACGCGACGGTGCCACCGCCTGGGGTGCGACGAATCGTCGGGTAGCGAAGAGGTCAGCAGCGAAGAGGTCTCCACGTGGTCACCCGTGAGTCCACCGGCTCGACGCACGACACGCAAGATCCGGACGTCCGGCTCATGCTCCGGGTTCGCGACGACGACGCGGTGGCCTTCGAACAACTCGTCGTCCGCTACCAGAATCGCATCATCAATCTGATGAGCCACCTCACCGGGCGGTCCGATCTGTCCGAGGATCTCTCACAGGAGGTCTTCCTGCGGGTATACCGGGCACGCAAGCAGTACAAACCGGGAGCCAAGTTCACGACCTGGTTGTTCACGATCGCAGGCAATGTGGCCTCGAACGCGCGTCGCAGCATGGCGCGGCGTCGCGAGGTCAACCTGGAAGGACGGGCCAGCGGTCCGCTGGGAGCCAGTCCGCTGGAACAGATGGTGCTGGCGGCCAGCGGTCAGATGCCAGCCCGACAACTCGACAAGACGGAGATGCGGCAGATCGTCCAGGTCGCACTCGAAGTGCTCAACGAGCGACAGCGGATGGCGGTCCTGCTCTCGAAATTCGAAGGGATGTGCTACGAGGACATTGCTCAAGTGATGGAGACCTCGCCCAAGGCGATCAAGTCGTTGCTCTCGCGAGCCCGCGCGGCGTTGCGCGAGGTGCTCGGTCCCTATCTGGAGGACGGCAATCGGCCTGCCGTTTCGACGTCATAGAACTCGACGTCGTGAACTGGACGTCGTAGAGCCAACGCCATGAACGATCCTCGACCTCCGATCACCGATCCCGACAAGGTCTCCGAGCAGATCACGGCTTACCTCGACGGGGAACTCTCGGCCGACGATCGCCGCGAGATCGAAGATCGACTTACCCGCGACGAGCAGTTTCGCGCTCAGGTGCGCGGCGAGCAACAGGCCTGGGATCTGCTGGATGAGCTGCCGCGCACTCAGGCCGGCGACCGCTTTGCCGCGACGACCATCGAGATGGTCGCCGTGGATGCCGAACGCGATCACACACCACGCCATAGTTTACGGCCGCGGCCGGCCCGCTCGACGATGCTCTTCGCCATCGGGATGATCACGCTGTTCTTCACCGGATTCGCCGTCGTTACCGCCATCGGAGAGCTGTTCGACGGGACGGGGACGGTGGCGGAGGAGAACGACCTGCTGCTCCACCTGCTGCCGGTCATTCAGCGTAGCGAAGTCTATCGGCATGTCGACGACCTCGAGTTCCTCCGGCAGCTGGCGGCTGAGGGCCTCTTTGCGGGCGATTCGGCGAAAGTCGAAGACGGCGTCGTGGCGCAGGAGTCGACGGCGGTTGCGAATGTCGATTTCCGGGTGCTCGACCTCGAAGCACGGCGGGCCGCCGTGGAGGATCTCGACGCGAATCAGGCTGAAGCACTGCAGCGATTGCGGCGCAATTTTGAGAACCTGGCGCCCCAGAAGCAGCAACAGGTCATCGATTTCCATGCAACGCTGACGGATGACGAAGATCGCGATGCTCTGGATGCCATCGCCGTCGCTTATAGTCGGTGGTTGAGCAAACGGGACTGGGAGCTTCGCCTCGCCCTGAAAAGCCTACCGCCGCCAGAGCGAATCGCGGAGATCCGCCGACATCTGCAGCCTGAACGGCAACGGCCACCCAAGGGCAAGCGGATCGAGGCGGACATCCGCAGGCTGTTCCGCTGGGCATGCAGCTTTGCTGAAGAGCACCGCGAAGAGGTTCTCGCGTCACTCGCGGAGCATGAACGAAGACGGATTGCCGGCAGCACGCGTCGACTCGGGCCCTGGCTGCTGGGCCAGACGATGCTGCGCCATTGGCTGATCGCCGGAGAGCCCCGCGAACCAGAGCTTGACCAGGCGTCGTTCGAGCGACTACTGGAGGTCCTCTCACCGTCGGTGCGCAAGCACGTTGCCTCGTCGTCCGAGGAGAGCGTCGAGCGTCGTTGGCGAGAATTGTGGAGGGCGCTCCAAGAGCGATTTGCCGATCAATTGCCGCCGGAGCAACGCGACGAGTTCGAGAGACTCCCTGCTCCGGCGCGGTGGTCCCGGATGCTCTCTCGGGCAAATCCCTTCCGACACAACGGTGGGACGCTCTCGGAAAAGCAACTGCTGCGGGCATTTGCCGATTTGCCGCCGCAGCGTCAGGCCGAACTCGAGGGACTACCCCGCAAAGAGCTCCTCCGGCAGCTGCAAAGAGAAGTACGCCATCAGCTGATCGAGGACCCCGCCGCCCTGGACGGGCCTCCACGGCGTCACCGTCCAGGTCCACGTCCGCCCCGGCTGGGCCCGCCGCGGGGTCGCGACGACGAATTCCGTAAGCATCGTCGCCCGCCACCCGGGGATGCCGAGTTCGATCGGCCGCCGCCAGGCGACGACGACCGTTCGTTCGAGCGGCCACGACCGAACGAGTCGGACCGCGACGATCGCTTTCGTCCGCCGCCGCCCCGGCCGCGGGATCGCCCCAGCCGCGAAGAGTAGAAGCGCCGGGCACTTCGGCGTGCCCCGTTGCCAACGAACACGTTGCCAACGGACGCATCGCCAGCCTGGGACGCCGACTCTCGCCCTAGCGTGCCTGACCGATCGCCAGTGCGGGCACGGTCGTGAATAGGTAATAGGCTCGCGGTGTGGCCAGGTTGAGCAACGATTCCAGTTGCCACTGCGGAGCCGAGAGGGCCTGGGCCTGGCCGCTCAAAGCGGTCTCCAGCAATCCCCTCGGCCGACGATACTCGACGACCCGGACCGCGTCGTCATTGTCCGTATCCAAGCCCGCCAGGTCCTTCACGCGCGCGACGGCGTCTTCGATGAAGCCGAGCTTGTCGACGAGACCCAATTCGAGCGCCTGCTTGGCCGTGAAGATCTGACCCGTCGTCGCCTTGGCGAGCGTGGCCTCATCTTCGGCCAACTTGGGTCGTCCTGATTTGACGATGTCTTTGAAGTCCTCGAAACTCTCGTCGACCAGCGCCTGCATGACCGCCTTGTCATCGTCGTCCATCGCGCGGGTCGGCGTTCCCAACTGCTTGTAGGGTCCGCTGGTAAAAGAACGATCTTCGATATTCCACTGCTCCATGAGGGCGGAAAGGTCGTAGTTGGGAATGATCACGCCGATCGAACCGGTCCAGGTGGTCGGTTCGGCAAAGATCGCGTCTTCGGCATCGCCCACCGCCATCGAGATGTAATAGCCACCACTGGCGGCCAGGCTCCCCATGCTCACCACCATCGGCACCTGCTTCTCTTCGGCGAGTTGCTTGAGGTGGTGATACAGGTAATGACTCGCCGCGACCGTTCCCCCGGGCGAATCGACACGCAGGACGATTCCCTTGACTGCGTCATCCTTGGCCACGCGGTCGATCTGTCGCTTGGCAAAGCCCTCCCCCTCCATGATGGCACCACGGACACGAATCACCGCGATCTTGTCGCGGGCCATGGCCGAGCCCGAGTGCAGATGCTCGGTGATGGAGGGGTCGTCGTTCACATAGGAGCCGAAGGCGGCAAACAACCCCAGATTGAACATCACGGAAATGCCCAGCGCCGTGAGCAGCCCGAACATCGCCAACTTCCGGCCAAAAGCCATCGGTTGCTCGAGGATGATCCGCCGCGGCTCACGATGGGGTGCCTGTGCGGCAACAACTTGTGCAGTCGGAACGGGTTGGGGTTGAGAAGGTTGATCGGTCGACATGGGAAACGCCTCTGAACGGGAATGATGTTTGACGATCGCACCGCCGCCGCGGTCTTGCCGTGCGGCAGCGAGAGCCCCTCGGACATTCTAGGTCACGTCGCCTCCCACGCAATGTCGAGTGTCCTGTGAGGCCGTCTCTTGCCCCCGCTCTTATGCGTGAAAACGCGGTGTTGCCCTACTTTGCCCGTCGGCGGTAAGCTACGGTCGCCAGGGGTGTCATGTGTTCGCATCGGGACGGTCGGCTCCTCTGGCAGGCGGATATCTACGCCGCGCATCGGCGCTGCCGGACAGGTCCATCCAGGACAGACGACGGCCGCCGTGTGTCGGGCGTTGCCGCCGCCACGACAAGACACCTCGATAAGGAGATCCACGCGTGCTGGTTGCTGCTTCGACCGAGTGCTTTCCCGATCTGTCCCTGCCGGAGGTCACGACCCGTCTGGTCGATCTCGAGTTCAGTCGCGTCGAGATCGCGCTGCACGAAAAGGATGGGCATCTCAAGCCTTCTGAGATCGTCCGCGATGTCGATCACGCCGCCGACGTCTGCCGCCATACCCAGCGACTGACGCCGATCGCCTATAGCGTCGACATCCAGGCCGAAGGTGACGAGTACTACCGACAGTTTGCCGCTTGTTGCCGGTTGGCGAAGGCGACCAAGGTCGTCATCCTCGTGGTCCGCGGGGCCGAGCTCGGCACCCCGTTCAACGCCGAGGTGGAACGACTCCGCGAACTGGTCACCCTCGCGACTGCCGAGGGCGCCGTGGTCGCCGTGAAGACCGAGGCCGGCCGCGTCACGGCCGATCCCGATACCCTCAAAGTCCTTTGCGACAACGTCAACGGGCTCGGTGTGACTCTCGATCCCAGCCATTTCGTCTTCCAAGAACCGAAGATCAACTACGAGTCGATTCTCAAGTACGTCGCGCACGTCCATCTACGTGATACGACTAAGGACCAATTCCAGGTGCGAGTCGGCCAGGGCAAGGTGGAATACGGCCGCCTGATCGCACAGCTCGCTCAGGAACGTTACGAGCGGGGACTTTGCGTGCATATCGCGCCCATGGAAGGCGTCGACCATCTGGCCGAGCTGCGCAAGCTGCGGCTGCTCCTGGAAAGCTCGCTCTGACGAGCCGCGACAGAACGTGCCTCGCTCGGCGGTTCTTCGTCCGCCAGCGCTGCTAGCGACGACGGGGCAATCTACACGAACCGGAACGCTTGGACCGGGGCAGCTGGGCCCAGGCCTCGCCAAGTTCCGATACTTCCAGAGATTCCTCGAATTCGGGCGCGCCTCTGTGACGCCCCGGTCACGCTGGCATCGGTTCTTTCCGCGGAGCAAGATATGCGCACGATCGTTGTACTCGCCACGCTGGCCTTCGCTGTCGGTCTCGCGCTGCCCGCCGATGCGCAGACGTTCGCGGCCTCGGCCAACCGCCACGACTCCGAATTCGATCGCGCCTCGGGCGTGACTATTCTCGACGAGGGGGAAGAGTTCGTCGACGGAGAGGGCTCCAACTTTGAAGACGAGTGCTGCGACGAGTGCGGCTGTGGACGTGGCAAGCGTCGGGGCTGCAGTCGTGGGGGACGCAAGAATCAGGCCGATAGCTTCAACTGCGGTTGCAATGGCAGCTACAAGTTTCCGGTACCGCCGCTCTACACCTATCACTGGCCGGGACTCTATTCCCATCAGCTGATGACCGACTATCACAGCCCCTGGCGCTATCCCGGCATTCGTCCCTACGAAGACGAGAAACCGTTCCAGGCCCGGGTCGAGCCCCGCATGCGGCGGGCCAGCTACCACCAGGCCTCGTTGGACTCGGTCACCGCCCCCGTGGCCGCGGAGCCGGAGCGAATCAGCGACAAGATGCGTCGCTACTACGCCGACTAGGGTTGGCCGTCGGGCCACGCGACCTGCGACTGCATTCCACCCCCACGGCTCGCCGAGTCGCCATCGCGCCTCGAGCGATGCTGAACAGTCGCATTCTCTCCTTCCAACCCTCACGCTGTGGCGGGGCGGGCCCGACTGCTATCGTGCTAGCTATGGTGGTGTTGTCGTTACAACCGGAATGATCGTTAGATTTTGCTCAATTTAAGGCCCGGGGCACCCCGATAGTTTTATGCGCAGAGCCGTCGGTTTCGTCGGCTCCCGGCGCGCCGTT
>QQVP01000045.1 GCA_003389215.1 Planctomycetota bacterium
GGGTTTGTCGGGCAGGTCCGGTTCTGTTGCTCGCTCGGATCGCAGCGTTCGGTTTTGACGGCATGTACCGTCTGGCGCGGGGGGTGGGGTACGGCTGGTAGCAGACCGGCCGATTTTTTTTGGGGTAGCAGTTGCGCCCGGTCGATCCAGCTACAGCGAAAGGTGCTGTCATGCCGTCACGGGGGCGGCTCGCCACGCGAAACGGGGTTTGCCAGATGGTCAGCCAGATGGTCAGGTTGCAACAATTGTGCGGGATTCGACCGCCGGGAGGGTGGCCGTCGGCGTTGGCCGGGATCTTCCTGGCGACGGTCGCAGCGGTCCCGGTCGAGGCCCAGCAGCCACCCCGGCGATTAGACTTGCCCGGCGAGCCCGAGGTCGCAGCCGCCGTGCACGAAGTCGCGGGGACCTCGCGGCGGTTGCCGCCGGTCGACGGAGTTCGCCTGGCGTCTCGCCCCGCCGAGCAGGAACCGGGGCAGTCGCTCTACCCCAATTGGCAAGGGACGCCCGCACCGGTCGTGGCGGCGCCCCGTCCGGTCGCCCAGGCCCAGCCCTACGTCCCGTCGGCCAGGGATCTCGAACTGCTGGCCAGCTCGACCTCGCGACACCTGCCCCCGGTCAATGGGCAGCCGCGCGGCACGATGGTTGCCCCGCACGCCGGTGACGAGATTCCCTTCACGGCCAACAGCACCTACCGCCGGTTGCCGCCCGTGAGCGAGGCGACGATTCCCGCGGCCGAAGACCCGCGTCAGGTGGCCAGCTATACGCCGCCCGCCAGCACGGTCCTGTCGACCGATCGTCCCCAGCACGATGCAGCGCACCAAGCCGCGACCCCACCGGTCCCCTCGTCCGCACAAGCGACGCTCGGTCGTCGCATCGTCCCCGGCCAGCGGCCGCGCTCGATCAATCCCCGAGAGATTCACGCGGTGAGCGCGCGGGCCGACGCCTTGGTTCGCCGTGGCATCGCCATGGCCGGACGCGGGGCGATCTACTCGGCGCGGGCCGACTTCACGGAGGCTATTAGCATGATTGCCGAAGCAATGGATCGACAGGAAGGCTCGACGCGACGCGCCGAGGCGCTGGCCGCCGGGATGCGTGCAATTCACGAAGCCGAACAGTTTCAGCCGATCGGCTCGCAGCTGGCGGCCGACATCGATGTGGCCACGCTGGTGGCCGGACATCGGACCGGCGTGCTGAAAGATCGCGTTCTCGATACCGCCGCCCCGCAGGTCTCGCTCACCGAAGCTCGCCAGCAGTATCACCGCTATGCCGCCGATCAACTGAGCATCGCCGGCTCGAACGTGCCGGTCGCCTCGCTGGCCCTGTACGGTCTGGGCAAGGTGCGTGCCGTTCAGGCAGCCCAACGACCGACACTGGTCAAGGTGCACACGCCAGCCGCGATGACCTTCTACCGAGCGGCGGCGAACGTCGACGGGCGCAACTTCCGCGCCACGAACGAACTCGGCGTGTTGGTCGCCCGCCAAGGAAACTACGAAGAAGCTCGGGCCTTGCTACAGCAGAGTGCCGCGGCAAACGGCTCGCCCACCGCCTGGCAAAACCTGGCCCATGTGCACGAGCGACTCGGCGAGGTCGCCCTCGCGCAGCAGGCCCGACTGGAAGCCAGTCGCTCGACCTTCGCCCAGCAACGTTTTGCACACCACCCGGCCCTGGCGAGTTCCAACGTTCGCCTGGTGACGCCGCAAGCCCTGGCTCAGGCCGGTGCGGCCGACATCGCCCAGGCACAGCAACCGACCGCAGCGGCGCCCGTGCCCGGCACCCGGCAAGCGGCCAACGAATCGCCGTTGACGAGCTGGTTGCCGTGGGTTCAGCGATAAACGATCTCCCTCGATTCCCAGTCCCCGACGCAACCCGCTACGGAACGCCCGCGTACCGATGTCGCCTTGTCGCCTTACCTGCCGGCTGCTGTTGAGCCTGGCCATGCTGATCGTTGCTGCTCCTGTCCTCGCGCAGGAGCCGGTCGCGCCGTATGCCACCACGACGGAGGTCTGCTTCTCGCCGTCGTGCGGTGCCTGCATCACCCCGGCAACGCCCCATCAGATTTTCGGGGTCGACTGTTTCGGCCAGGCCGGATGCAAGGCCTGCGGCGGGGGCGAGGTCGGCTGGAATGCCTTGGGACCGATCGAGTGGCAGCGTTTTGCCCAGGGGGAATACCTGGGGCCGCATCGGCAGCAGCACGTGCCGGAGTATCGCCTGCGAGTCGACGATCAGGTCGACTTTGTCTTTCGCGTGACTCGCGATCGCTCGCCGGAACCGTACCAGCTCAACATCGGCGACACGATTCGCGTCGAGGTCTTCGCCGACGAGACGCTCAACCGCGAGTTGACGATTCTTCCCGACGGAACCGTCGTGCTGCTGCTCATCGGCGAGGTGCAGGCCTCGGGGATGACGGCCGATCAACTACGCGAGAAGCTGGAGACGCTCTACAAGAAGTACTACAAGCAGCCGAACGTTGCCGTCACGCCGCTGCTGGTGAATACGAAGCTGGAAGACCTTCGCGCCACGGTCGACGCCCGCCAGGGTGTGGGCGGTCAGGTCTTCAACACCCGCGTCACGCCCGACGGCAGCATTGCGCTGCCGGCCATCGGCAACGTGCCCGTCAACGGCATGACGCTGGGCGAAGTGAAGCGCGAGGCAGACGAGCGCTACAATCAGGTCGTCTACGGCATCGAGGTCACGCCGGTGCTGGTGACGCGGGCACCGCGGTTCATCTACGTGCTGGGCGAGGTTGGCAACCCAGGCCGCTTTGAGCTGGTCGCACCCACGACGCTCACCCAGGCGCTGGCCCTGGCGGGGAGCTGGAACGTGGGTGCCAACTTGAACCAGGTCGTCGTCTTCCGCCGTGCCGACGACTGGCGACTGCTGGCCACGATGGTCGACATTCGCGGGGCCCTGTTCGCCAAGCAGCCCTGTCCTTCGGACGAAATCTGGCTGCGCGACTCGGACATCATCATCGTGCCCCAGTCGCCGGTGCTCCAGTTCGACAATTTTGTCGACCTGGTCTTCACGCGAGGCATTTACGGCGTGCTGCCGGGCCAGGCCACAGCGGTGCAGTTCACCCGCATCGGCTCGCTTTAGCAAACTGCCGATCGTTAGCGATCGGAGTAGATCAGCGTGCTCTCTTCCTTCGTGACCGGCTGACGCTCGTCGTCGCTGCGCAGCTGCACGCGAATGCGCTGGTCGCCGGCCTGCAGGCCTTTGGCGCGAATCCGGTAGGTCGTGTCGGCCTTGGGGGCCAGCCGATTCAATGCGGCAAACACGACCCGCGAGCCTTCGACGGAACCGGACGTCGGACCGGTCGCCGAGGTGGCTTCGAGTCCGGCCGGCAACTCGGCCGAGATGACGATGTTGCTGGCCGACTTCGTCCCCTCGTTGAGCACGTTGATTTCGTACTCGACCTCGCCGTTCACTTCGACCGGGTCCTGCACGTCGACCACTTCGAAGACGATCGCGGCTAAACCGTCCACGGCGATCGTCTCTTCGAGCCGATCCGTCAGGTTCTTGTCGGCCTTGCCTTCGACGACGAGCTTGTGATTGCCCGCCTCGACCGGCATCGTCACCAACTCGACCGAGCCGATTTCACCCTCGGGCAGTTCGGCCAGGCTCCAATAGACGGTGTGGGTTCCTTCATCATAGTGACCGGCGTTGTTCGCCGAGACAAACTGAATGCCCTTGGGCAACTTCGACGTCAACTCGACCTCCTTCGCCGGAGCCGTGCCGGCATTGGCGATCGAAACCGTATAGACGGCGCGGCGATTCAGGAATCGCTTCTTCGGACCGTCGAGGGCCACCTCCAAAGCCGGGGCAATCACTTCCAGCGACACCTGGGCCTGGGTAGTCAACGAACCCTCGGCACGGGCTTCGATCACATTGGTCAACTGACCAGCCGCCACGGCATCGAGCGAAAGTTCGATCTGTCGCGTCTCGCGGGGAGCCAGGTCGCCCACGTCAAATTCGAGTTCGCTACCGACCTCGTGTCGCAATTGCGCCGGCAGGCTGTTGTAAAGCGTCACGGCGGTGGCCACGCCCGAGCCCGGGTTGGAGATCCGCAAGGTGAGGATCACCTCGTCGCCAATCATCACCTCGCCGGGAGCGCTCATTTCCAATTGCAGTTGCGGCCGCGTGACGACCGTGCGAGCCCCCGCTTCGGCGCGGAACTCGACCGCCGCGACCGAGCCGATTTCGCCTTCGGTCTCCGGCATCACCTGTAGCTTGACCGACTTCTGTTCGCCGGGTTCCAACGTTCCCAACTCCCACACGACGCGACCGTCGCCCGAGACGTTGGCCTGTGGCTCCGACTGCAGGAAACTGGTGCCGGCCGGAATTTCGTCGACGATCCGGACGCCGTGCGCCGCGGCCGATCCGTTGTTGCGGACATAGACGTGGACGTCGGCCGGTTTGCCGACCTGGACTTCCTCGGGCATCTTTTTGCGGACTTGAAGTTGTGGTGCTTGGGTGCCGTCGAGCTGTTTGCTGCCCGGACGACCTTGTCCGCGGACCGAGCCGACCATGTCGCCGGCCGGGGGTCGGTTGCGGTCAAGCGGCTGCGGCGAGGCGGCGCGGAGGGGACTGGGGGGCGGCGCGGCGCTGGGCAAGCCACTGCCGAGTCGGGTCGCGCCCGCGCCTCCGGCCGGCAGCGCGGCCGGGGCAGCATAGCCTGAAGAACGATCCTCGGTCGTTCGGGTCGGGGTGGTCGAGGGACCGGCCGGGGCCGCAGGTGCGGCGGCGAAGCCGGGGGCGGCGCTACCAGGAAGCGGAGCGCCACGGCCAGGCAGCGGGGCGCCGCTTTCAGGCAGAGGGGCTTCACTCTCGCCGGCCGCCGGCGCAGCGGCCGGAAGATCCGCCTGCGGCGGCTCATAGGCCGCCGCCGGCGTCGCCATCGGTCGGGCATCGCCGGCAACTTCCAGGGTGGCCGGTTCCGCGCTGGGCGGCGCCTGGGACGAACTGGGCGGTTCGTATCCCGAATTCGCCGACCGCGCGCGGAGTTGATTGTAGGGAGTCCCTTCGGCCGAGGCGGCAGGCCGACGCACGGTGTTCATCACCGAGGGCGACGGCGCGCTGGGCGCGGAGTCGGCTTCGACTTCCGCCGACGCCAGGCGAACCTGTCCCGGCGCCGAAGCCGGAATCGACGAGTCGAGCATCTGGGCGCTCAACTTGCTGGGGCCGAACGGATCGCTGGTCGACGAGGCGCTGCTCGCCGCACCACTGCGAATGGGCGGGGGCGTGCCCTCCGGCGCGGCGATGGCGGCGGTGGTGGGCTCGCTCGGCGTGGCCGCGTCTTGGCCGCGTTGGGCCTGGGCGTAGTAGGCCAGCAGTCCGGTTCCGACGACTCCGGTGACCAAGGAGGAGCGAACGAAAAAGCGCTTCATGGCATCGTTCCCACAGCAGGAAGTTGGTTGGATTGGTTCGAAGTGGTATCGCGAACGCGCAGCGTCGCGCAATGGGGAACCGGGGCGCAGCCACTTGCCACGTGGTGAGCCACCGGTCCGCGAGGCGGGTAAGTACCAAATCGGCCACGCCCGTGAAAGGGCAAGTTGCCGGGGACGTGGGGCGACACGGCTGGCACTGGCTTTGCCGGTGTTGAGCCCAGCTAGCTTGGAAAGGGGTGGCACTGGCTCCGCCAGTGCATGGTTTCAACTGAGCTAGCAGACCTGCATGGCCAATACAGGTGGGTGGCACTGGCTCCGCCAGGGCAAGATCGCCGTACTACAATTCCCCACCTTCCAGGTATTCGGGCGGCAGTCCTTGCAGCTTTGGCAAGTCTGGGTCTTGGCTCATGGGCGGGTCGCCATGGTAGAAACCTGCGCTGGACCATCTCCAATCCACAGCACGAGAGCACAATTCACGAGACACCGGGTTCGCGTGAATGTAGTCCATCGACTTCGCGATCGCCGTCGGCGAGGCAAGATTGCGATCGTATCCCGATCCTCTCTGCCAAAATCGAAAGCATGTCTTGCCCGGTCTCTCGCGAACCATGAGACGCGAAAGCAACGACGAATGACCGGCGGTGAGCAACTCTCGAATCTGCTTGGAAAAAGGCTGCTTGACTCGCGCGAGGTAACGCCCGATGTTCGTCGGGTCGGTCAGCGGCATGACTAAGAGGTGCACGTGATTCGGCATGAATACGAACGCCGTCAAGGCGATCGCCTCTTCGTGTCCGGCAGCGTCGAGGCAACGGGCTAGCCTGATTCGCCAAGCATCGTTCGACAAGAGACGGAGACCTCGATAACACGAGAAGGTCAGTTCGTGGAGGTGACCGCGCTCGTGAACGCGCTTGATCCGCTTTCGATACTGACCACCAACTTTCATAAGAGTTGGTTCTATATCGTGAGACGAAGCAGTGCAATTTGCGGTTTGCCGCAACTTGTCACTCGCGAGCACTGGCCAAGCCAGTGCCACCCAACCTCACACCAGCACTGGCAGAGCCAGTGCCACCCAGCTTCGCACCAGCGTTGGCAGAACCAGTGCCACCCGACCACACACCAGCACTAGCAGAGCCCGTGCCACCCAGCTTCGCACCAGCATTGGCGAAGGCGGTGCCACCCAACCTCACGCCAGCACTGGCAGCGCCCGTGCCACCAAGACGAGAACAGGGAGGCTCGCTAGATCTCGTCGAGCAGCAGACCGGTGAGCCGGTGACGCTCGCCGGCAATCTGCACCGTGGCAATCGCGGCCCGTTGGATGAGCTCGAAACGCACGCGATTGGCTGTCTCCAGAGCCAGGTCGGCGTCGTAGAGCATGCTCAGTGCGCCGGAGAGCTGCTGACGCAGACTTCCCAACGTGTTGCGGGACGCGTCGAGTGTGGCCCGCTCGAAGCTGCCGATGTCGCCCCGGGCCTTGTTCACGGTCGACCGTGCCGAATTCAACACGCTCTGCGTGAGGCCCGCATTACCACGACGGAGCGACAGAAGGCCGCTGCTGGTCAACTGGGAGAGGGTGCCGTCGCTGTTACCAAGTTGGGCCGCCGAGATGGTCGGCAGTGACAGCGAGACCGTGTTGGCAAGATCGGGACTGAAAGCAAAGGTCAGCGAACGGCTCGAGCCGTCGAGCAAGCGCTGGCCGCCGAGTTGCGTGTTGGACCCGATGCGATTGATCGCCTCGACAGCCGCGTCGACTTCGGTCTGATAGGCGGCGACTTCGGCGTCGCTCAGTCCGCCGGCCGCCGTGGCGACGACGGCCTGTTCGATCGTGTTGAGCAGCGAGCCGACCTGGCTCAATCCGGTGTCGGCCACGGCGGCTGTCGCGGTGGCTCGCGCGGCGTTGCGGTCGGCGGCTTCGATCGCTGCGAGTTCCGCACGAATCTGCTCGCTGGCGATCAGGCCTGCCGGGTCGTCGGCCGCACGATTGATGCGGACCAGCGTCGAGAGCCGCTCGGTGGTTTGCTGCAGCTGATCGGACGCGTTGAGTAAGTAGTTCCGCTGCACCGACAGATCGGCGGCGGAGATTCCGCTGGAGATGCGGCCCATGCGAGAGTGCCCCGGGTGTTGCTTCAGAGTTGACTATCTACGAACGAGGTCATCTCAACTCTAGCCCGTGAATGCCTGCCATATTGGCAGTCGTGAGCGGCAACGGCGGGGTTGGATGGCGGCGGGACTGCCAGTTCCGCGGGACGGGAATCTGCGGTGAACTTGGCGTCGAATTGCTAAGTCAAGCCGCGGCATAGGGTTGTCGCGATCTCGTTCGATATTGGCGCGCTGATTGCTTTCCCACCGTGCGTCCGCGCTATGCGTGCGCATTTTGGCAGAGTCCTCAGCGGATCGGCCACTGACAAAATTGCCCGGCGATCCGCGTGCCGCCCGGCATCTCGATATCCCGAAGTTCCGCTCGGGCCAACCGGCCTCGCAACACGAGTCCTAAAGACCCCACCAGCACACATTCCAGACAACTTATTCGGAGGAGACGTATCTATGGCAACGGCGACCAAGTCGAAGACAAAGCTTCAACCCCTGGGCGATCGCGTCGTGGTCCAGCGCGAGCAGTCGGAAGAGACGACGGCCGGCGGTATCGTGCTGCCCGATTCGGCCCAGGACAAGCCGTCTCGCGGCACCGTGATCAGCGTCGGCAACGGCAAGCTGTTGGACGATGGCAGCCGCGGTCAATTGCAGGTCAGCGAAGGCGACCGCGTCCTCTTCAGCAGCTATGCGGGCGAGGCCTTTCGCGTCGGCGACGACGAGCTGCTGCTGATGCGCGAGGATGACATCCTGGCCGTGATCGAGTAAGCGATCGCCCCACCAGCGCCGCGGCCTCTCACCACCGCAAAGAGACGGTCCGGGCGTTTCCCACCAAAAACCCACCCCAGCACACAAATCTCACTCAGGAGACATGAATCGATGTCCAAGATGATTGCATTCGACCAGGAAGCCCGTGACGCCATGCGACGTGGCGTCGGCAAGCTGGCCAAGGCCGTCAAGGTCACGCTCGGCCCGAAGGGCCGCAACGTGATTTTGCAGAAGAGCTTTGGCTCGCCCACGGTGACTAAGGACGGCGTGACGGTGGCCAAGGAGATCGACCTGGAAGACGCCTACGAGAACATGGGCGCCCAGATGGTTCGCGAAGTGGCCAGCAAGACGAGCGACGTGGCGGGCGATGGCACGACCACCGCGACCGTGCTGGCCGAAGGCATCTTTAACGAAGGCCTCAAGGCGGTGGTGGCCGGCGTCAATCCGGTGCAGCTGAAGCAGGGCATCGAGCAGGCGATCCGCGACATCAGCGAGAAGCTGGAGGGCATGTCGATCGAGATCAAGACGAAGAAGGAGATGGCCCAGGTCGGCACGATCGCCTCGAACAACGACGCAGCGATTGGCGAGACGCTTTCCGACGCCATGGAAAAGGTCGGCAAGGACGGCGTGATCACGGTCGACGAAGGTAAGAGCCTGCAGACCGAAGTCGAGTGGGTCGAAGGGATGCAGTTCGACCGCGGCTATCTGTCTCCCTATTTCGTAACCGATTCGACGAGCATGGAGGCGGTGTTGGAAGACTGCTATGTGCTGGTTTTCGAGAAGAAGATCTCGAATGTCAAGGACATCGTGCCGGTGCTCGAGGCGGTGATCAACGCTTCGAAGCCACTGTTGATCGTGGCCGAGGACGTCGACGGCGAGGCCCTGGCCACGCTGGTGATCAACAAGCTCCGCGGCACCTTGAACATCTGCGCGGTGAAGGCCCCCGGTTACGGTGATCGTCGCAAGGCGATGCTCGAAGATATCGCGATTCTGACCGGCGGAACCGCCGTGTTCGAAGATCTCGGCATCAAGCTCGAGAACCTGCCGATTACCGACCTGGGTCGGGCCAAGCAGGTCGTCGTCGACAAGGACAACACGACGATCATCGAAGGTGCCGGCACCAGCCAGGCGATCAAGGATCGCATCGAGCAGATCCGCCGCGAGATCGAGAACTCGACCAGCGACTACGATCGCGAGAAGCTCGAAGAGCGGCTGGCCAAGCTCTCCGGTGGCGTGGCGAAGATCAACGTCGGCGCCGCGACCGAGAGTGAAATGAAGGAAAAGAAGGCCCGTGTCGAAGACGCCCTGCACGCCACGCGCGCGGCGGTCGAAGAAGGCATCTTGCCGGGCGGCGGCGTGGCCCTGCTGCGGGCCGCGGCGAGCGTTTCACCTAAGGGTTTGGATCACGATCAGGAAGTCGGCTACAACATCGTGCTGCGAGCCTGCCGGGCTCCGCTTACCTCGATTGCCGGCAACGCGGGCCAGGACGGCGGCATTGTCTGCGAGAAGGTTCTCGAAGGCGACGCCAGCTTCGGCTACAACGCCGCCACCGACACCTACGAGGACCTGGTGAAGGCCGGCGTGATCGATCCGACCAAGGTGACCCGCACGGCGCTGCAGAACGCGGCCAGCGTCTCGACGTTGCTGCTCACGAGCGACGCCTTGATCGCCGATCGACCGGAGAAGAAGAAGGCGGCCGGCCACGGCGGCGACCACGACATGTATTAAACGTGTCACCCGATCGGCCGCGTTGCCGATCGTTCGCATCGCGTGACGGGAAGAACTTGACGTTCCGCCCCAAGCCCGCGAGCGGTGCTCGATAGGAGCGCCCCGCGGGCTTTTTTCGTACGCTTGCGCGCGTCGTGGGCGTGGTCAACGCACGATGCACCCGCAGAGCCTGATGCCATGAAAGGGTGGTCCTGCTGGTGGTTTATTGACCCCGGCTCAGCGGAAGCTCTGCCCACCAACTCCGGGCGGCCTCCTACTCAGGCAGCACGTCGCGGACAAACTCGACCCGCGGCGGATGTTGGCCCGGGGCGTCGACTCGCAGAAATTCGGAAACGTAACGCTGCCGCTTCTTGTGATGCGGCACCTTGAAGTTGTCGCCCTTCTGCAGAATCACCCGATGTTCGGGCATGCTGCCAAAGGCCCGGTCGCCCGCCGCCTGGCAGGGGAACCAGTGGCCGTTGCCTTTGGCGTCTTCCAGATAGAACTCGGGATAGCAGTGGCCTGGGATCCAGACGGTGCGGGCCGGAATGTCGTTGATGCGGCAGAGGGCGATGAACAGCGAACTCAGCTCTTCACAGTCGCCGGTGCCGTCTTTGAGCGCCTGATAGGCGCCCTTGAGCGGACCGTCCTGATAGGTGACGTGCTCGCGAACCCAATCGTAAATCGACTCGACCTTCTGCCAGTCGGTCTCGTCACTCCAGCCGGCGGCCAACTCTTCGGCGACTTTGCGAATTTTGACGTTGCGGGTTTCGATAAAGGGGCTCGCCAACAGGAACGGCTTCAAAGAACGATCGACCTTGGCGGGAATCGTGAAGCCATCGGTCTGCTCGGGGGCGAGAATGGCGTGCCGCTCGACTTCCAGCGTGACGAAGGCTTCGGCCGTGCCCCCTTTCTCGACGAAGGGAATCGTCACCTCCATTTGCTTCATGGTCTTGCCGAGCGTGCGAAAGCGAACCCGCTTCACGTGCCGCGAGGCTTCTTCATCGACGATCTTCACCCGTTGCTCGGGCCACTCGATCGGAATCGGCGTGGTGCCATACACGCCGCGTAGCGGTCCGCCGGTCGAGCGAATGATGATGCCGACCTTCAGCCTGACGGTGCGGGCCTCGTCGAGCCGAATGCCGCTGCTGGCCTCGGCGGCCTCCTCGGGCGTCTCGTCGAATTGCCCGCGGGCTGGCGGCGCGGCGGCGAAGAGCAGGAGCAGTGCCAGCAATGCTGGCCAGCGGCGCCATCGTGCGGGAGGCGAATGGGTCATCGGGCGATCTCGCGGTGGCGCAAGCGGTCGTGGACAGAGGGGACGGCGGACGGGACCCGCAGCCCCACACCACCCTTCTATCTTAATCCCACCGTCATCGCCCGGGCCACTTTCGTAGGTCCCGTTGGCGTCGCTCCGCTCGCGTCGGGCGGCGCCTAGCTGGCCGGCGGCAGGATGAGCTCTTCGCCCACGGTACTGGTGATGGCGTCCGATCCGCCACCGCACGAGCTGCAGCCCGACTCGCCACAGCTATCGCAGCAAGCGTCGCACGAAGAATTGCCGAACAAACCCCGGCCAAAGAGCCGATGTCCGCCACAGGTACCACAGCATCCAGACGTTACGACCGTTGCCGTCGCCAGGACCGACAGAATCAGAAGCCTCTTCATCACGCGTTCTCCGTTCGCTCTTGTTCCGTCCCGCCCGAGCAGTCAGCCGCGGCAAGTATGCCGATGATGCGGGACAGGAAACTCTACAACATGCACCGTGATGTGCAAACGCAACAGGCGTAAATTTTTTCCAACTTTCGCGCGTCGAAAAATCTCCTCGTGACAACCTACGTGGTAGATTTTCAACACGGCCCACGATTCACCACCCGCGCGGCAGCGACACGCCGTTCACCGCCTCGACCAGCCATGACGAACTTGCAGTTGCCCAGGGCTTGTCGCGCGGAGTCTCGCCCCGCCGCAGCGACCGTCGTGTGGCGCGCGTTGCTGCTCGGCTGGTTGATTGCCGGCGTGCTATTGCTGCCTCGCCCGACCGTCGCGGCGGAAAACGTCGCGAGCGACTGTCCGGACTGCGAACCGGCCAAGAAGAAATGCCCGCCACGGGAAGACGACTTGTGGATCATCTCGACCCGCGGGGCGCCCTGCCTGTCGAGCTTCGAGGCGGCACATCCCACGCTCGTCTTCTTACGCTTTGATTACCAATCGGAGCGCTGGCTGCACGCGGCGCCGGAGACCTTTTTCTCCGGGCCGGATGCCACGCTACCGACCACGTTCTGGTCGCACGGCGACCGGGTCGAGGACGCGGACGTGATCAGCGTCGGCATGTCGGTTTACCAGCGCCTGGTTAAGTGCCAGAAGGTCGAGCGGATTCGCTACGTGATCTGGTCCTGGCCGTCCACGAAGCTCTACACCGGACGTCCCATCAAAGATGCCGCGCAAAAGTCAAGCTACGCGCTGGAAGACGGCTATCGACTCGGCTGGGTGCTGGCCCGGTTGCCGCGGGAAACCCGCGTCGGCATGGCCGGTTACAGCTCGGGCGGACGCGTTCTGACCGGGGCGCTGCATTTGATGGGGGGTGGCTCGCTGTTGGGCTATCGTGTGCTCGATCGCCGGGCGGCGGTCGGTCCGCCACGCTACACGGTCGTCATCCTGGCGCCGGCGATCGGCAGCTGTGCCTTCGAGCCAGGCCGGCGATTCGAAAAGGCCCCCTCGCAAGTCAAGCGGATGTTGCTGCTGAACAACTACTGCGACCGTGTACTGCAGTACTTTCCCAAGCTCTACGGCGAGGATGCGATCGGCTATGTTGGCCTGAACAATCCGGCGGCGCTCGGCGAGCACGCCAAGCGGATTTACGAGTTCGACGTCTGCGGCGTCTTGGGTCCCCAACATCGCTGGTGGAACTATGTCTACTCGAATACGGTGTTGCCGAAGATTCGGGCGTATAGTTTGCCGTCGCTCTGGCCGGTCGAAGCGACCGACGACGAAGCCCCGCGGCCGATGACCGTCTCCACACCCGCCGGCTCGTAACAACAAATCGCTCGGCCGCCGCTCCGCGGCCCACGCACCTCCCCCGACGGCCCCACGTTGCCCCGGTGCGTCCGCCACCGACATAATAGGGCGATGTCGCAACCGGTGGCCATTCTCGACGGGGACTTCGTTGCTCAAGAAGCAGCCCTGCTGCCGGTGTGGGACAACGGGTTCGTGTTGGGCACGACCCTTGTCGAGCAGTTGCGGTCGTTCGGCGGCCAGATCGGTCATCTCGAACAGCATCTCACGCGGCTCTACCGATCGCTGGAACTGGTGGGGATCCAGCCGCCGCTGGCTGGCGAGGAGTTGGCCGACCTGGCCCGCGAGCTGGTTTCGCGAAACTGGTCGCTTGTCGATCCGGCCGATGATTTGGGGC
The DNA here is from genome assembly GCA_003389215.1 of Planctomycetota bacterium. Classification (GTDB taxonomy): domain Bacteria; phylum Planctomycetota; class Planctomycetia; order Pirellulales; family UBA7805; genus MB-PLM-2. The sequence goes on from QQVP01000045.1 coordinate 13,345, forward strand.
TGTCGATTTTCATCACGCCAGGTGACTCGCCTTCGATGACCGACGGCGACGTCGGGCGGCCGCGATTCTGTCTGCACACCTTTCCCTTGGCCTTTTGTCTGTGGGCCGACAAGTACGAAACGGGACAGAAGCTTGTCGTGACGCAGACGCAGCACATTCCCAATGAATGTTGGCCCGCCGAGATCAAGTGCCGCAGCCGCATGAACTACTTTCTGGCCGATCGCGAGGCCCGCGGGCGGGTGCCGGGCGCGCGGGCTCTACTACTCGACCCGGACGGTTTCGTCACCGAGGCATCGACGGCGAATGTCGTGCTCTATCGCGAAGGCGAAGGACTGGTGGTCCCGCCGACCGGGCACGTGCTACCCGGGGTGAGCGTCCGCACGCTGTTCGAGATCGCCGACGAACTCGGCATCGCCACGCACGAACAGGCGTTGCGGCCGGCCGATCTGCTCACCGTCGACGAGATGCTGCTCAGCAGCACCCCGTTCGGCATCGTGCCGGTCTCGGAAGTCGACGGGCAAGCGATTGGTGCGACCTGCCCCGGTCCGATGTTCCGGCGGCTGCTGGAGCGTTTCAGCCAACGGGTCGGCCTCGACATCGCGGCCCAGGCACGGGCATTCAGTCGCCGCTGAGCCACCTGAGCCGGGTTGCCGAAAGGCGACATCGGTCGCCCTTTCCGGCCCCCTTGGGGCGTCACCGTGAGCGAGCCCGATACCCCCACTATCGAGCGGATCTCTCCTGTTAGCCACGTAACCTGAACGCGGATGGGCGCTTACAGGCCCGCCAGGCTTTCCGCGGCCCGCGAGATTTCGACAGCGGTCGCAAATGGCGCAAGAATCGCTGTTCAATTGGCGACCAAATAGTTGCAAGCCCGAATTCGCTTAGATAAGCTGAAGGGGCTGGTGTGTTTGCAGCAGCATGTCGATCCGCGATACGGCAACCCAGTAGACGTAGATATCGACGCGTGGCGGCTAACGTCGTCACGACAGCAACTGACTCGGACAAAGAACGCCTGAACTTCTTCGAACCACGCCGGCGCGGGTGCGCTGCGTTGTGAGTTCGAGGGGTTTCAGGCGTTTTTTGTTGCCTAAAAGAGAGCGTGAAATTGGGAGACTCCCGGCGATGGCCGCCAGCTGGCGGCGCCGGTCCGCTGAGGGAATTTGAGAGAGGCCCTGGGCGTGAGGCATCGACGTGATGCCTTTGGAGAGAGTTTCGAGACTTTCGAGCAACAAGGAGTCGCTTCATGAATCGTGACGATCTAGAGGATCTGATGGAGGAATACTCTGACGACTCGCAAGCGGGCGCGCGACCGAAGCCGCAGCGGACCAGTTCCCAGCGGTTTTCCAAGCAACGACGCCGCGCTCCGCTCGGCATCCGTGGCCGCAGCAACTTCCGCAGTGTCAGCAGCAGTGAGAAGCGCAGCCGACTGAGTGGGTAGTGCCCGCGAGTAGCCGCACCCGGACAACCTTGCGCCGACGGCGTCCCCACGGGGAGGCGTCGGCGTTGTCATGCGCGGGCCCCGCAGGGAACCGTGACCTGGGCGGTTCCCGCTGAAATTGCTCGCCGTGGGTCGACGTCCGCGGGTCGCTTCCCCTGGGGCAGCCGCCGGCGTCGGTGTAAAATCGACCACATCGCGTGCAGAACAGGGCGTTCGCGCGGCGGCGGGGCCGGCGCGGTCGCCAATCCTCAAGGGGTGGAATTCAAAGTATGACCGCTTCATCGCATGGCATGAATCCGGCCGAGGCGAGCCGTGCCGATGGCGGCTTCGAGTTTCCCTGTCCCCACTGTTCCCAGGTGCTGCGGGCCGAAGCCTCGATGCAAGGTTCGCGGGTCCGGTGTCCCAAGTGCCAGGGCGAATTGCTTGTGCCGACGCAGCCGCCGCCGTCAGTCTCCGCGACGGGATCGGATGCTCCGGCCGCGAACGCCAGCGATGGAGGACCTCCCTTTCCGGCGTCGCTCACATCGCCGCCAGGCGCAGTTCCGCCGGCCGCGACCGCGGATGCTTCCACCGACACGCGCTGGTCGAACGCTCCGGCGGGCGAGTCCACCAGTCCGCCCGCAGCGGCACCCGCGACGGGCGCCTCGGGCCAGGCGACCGCCGCGGCAACACAGCGTCCCGCTTCGCCGACGGCGCAGCGGATTCAGAATCTCTTCGAGCGGATCACGGCCGAGATTCGCAAGGTCTACGTGGGCCAGGACGACCTCGTCCGCGGTTCGCTCGTGGCGCTCTTCTCCGCCGGACACGTGCTCATCGAGAGCGTGCCCGGCTTGGGCAAGACGCTGTTCGTGCGCACGCTGGGTCGCGTCATGGGCTGCAAGTTCGGCCGCATTCAATTCACGCCCGACCTCATGCCCTCGGACATCACCGGCGCGCCGATCTTCGACATGAAGACGCAGGAGTTCGAATTCCGCCCCGGACCGGTGTTCACGCAGTTCCTGTTGGCCGACGAGATCAATCGCTCGCCCGCCAAGGCCCACGCGGCCCTGTTGGAGATCATGCAGGAATACCGCGTCACGGTCGACGGCGTCACGCATCCGATCGAGCGGCCGTTCCTCGTGCTGGCCACGCAGAACCCGATCGAGTCGGAGGGCACCTACAACCTGCCCGAGGCCCAGCTCGATCGCTTCATGTTCAAGTTGAAGATCGAGTATCCCACCGCCGCTGAAGAGGCCAACGTACTTCGCATGCACGGGCAACAGTCGAGCGAAATCGGCCAGTTGGAAGACGAATTGGACGTCATCACCTCGCCGGCCGAGATTCTCGAGCTGACCGATCTCTGTGGCCAGGTTCACGTCGAAGATCCGCTGATCGACTACATCAATGCCCTCGTGCGGCAGACCCGCGAGTGGCCCTACTTCCACATGGGCGCCTCGCCGCGAGCCGGGCTTTCGCTCGTCCAGGGTGCCCGCACGCTGGCCGCCTTCTACGGCCGCGACTATGCCGTGCCGGACGACGTCTTGGAGATTGCCCCCGCGGCACTGCGACACCGCGTGATCGTCACCGCCGAGGCGGAGGTCGAGGGACGGCAGGTCGACGAGTTGCTCGGCGAGATGATCCGCACGGTGGAGGTACCCCGGATGTGATCTCGGTCGGCCATATCTGCCTGCTCGTCATCCTTGCTTCGGTGGTCCCGCTCGTCGCGCTGGCCCGCTACTGGCGGATCTATCCCCACCGGCCCCTGGTCATGCTGCTTTGCGGGCTGCCGGTGATCACGGCCGTGCTGGTGTTCGCGCCCGGCGACTTCGGACAGGCACGCCTGTGGGTCCTGGTGGCGTTCGACGCGGCGGTGGTCCTGCTGGCCTTTGCCGATCTGTTTACGCTGCCGCGGCAGGGCGCTTTTTCGGCGAGCCGGTCGATGGTTCGCATCGCCTCGCTGGGTAAGTCGCACGATGTGGAGCTGGTCGTCTCGAATCATTCGGAGCGCGATCACGACGTGAAGGTCCGCGACGACCTGGCCGACGAGCTGGTGGCCGAGCCCGAGGAGTTCGTGGTGCGGCTCCGAAGCCAGAGTCGCTCGACGCTGCGGTACCGCCTCAAGCCCCAGCGCCGCGGGGCCTTTCGCCTGGCGCGCATCTACCTGCAAGTGCGCAGCCGGATGACGTTGTGGCGTCGCTTTCTCGATTACGCCGAGACCTCGCAGCTGCACGTCTATCCCGACATGAAGCAGCTTTCGCAGTACGCGGTGTTGGCCCGCACCAATCGGCTCACGCAGATCGGCGTCCGCAAGACGCGTCGCGTCGGCCAGGACCACGACTTCGAGCGGCTGCGCGACTACACGATCGACGACAACTACAAGCACATCGACTGGCGCAGCACCGCCCGCCGGAATCGGCTGACCGTGAAGGACTTTCAGGCCAGCCAGAGCCAGCGGATCGTGTTCCTGATGGATTGCGGTCGCATGATGACGAATCACGCCGGCGGGATCAGCCTCTTGGATCACGGGTTCAACGCGATGCTGATGCTCTCCTACGTGGCCCTGAGGCAGGGCGATTCGGTCGGCATGATCGCCTTTTCCGATCGGGTGCATGGCTTCGTGCCCCCCGGCGGTGGCATGAACCAGATGAATCACCTGCTGCATGCCTCGTTCGATCGGTTTCCCGAGACGGTCGAGTCGCGTTACGATCAGGCGTTTCTCTATCTGGCGGCTCACTGCCGCAAGCGGGCCCTGGTCGTGCTGATCAGCAACGTGATCGACGAAGTGAATGCCCACCAGGTCGAGCGCTATCTGGGTTCGCTGACGGGCCGGCACTTGCCGGTCGGCGTGTTGCTTCGCGACCATGCCCTGTTCGGGGCCGCCGATATGGCGAAGCCGCGGGGACGCGATCTGTATCGCGCCGGCGCGGCCGCGGAGATTCTCGCCTGGCGACGTCAGGTGCTGCAGGACTTGCAGACGCGGGGGGTCCTGGCCCTGGACGTCTTTCCCGAGAACCTCACCGCCCCGCTGGTGAACCAGTATCTGACGATCAAGGCACGGCACCTGCTATGATTTGCTAGAGGGTTTCGGCGACGCGACTTGCGAGCGTCTCCCGGAAGTCGACACGGCAAGTCGACAAGGCGCAGTGACATCGGCGGCACGACGGAGCGTGGGATGTTCGACGATTTCTCGCCGCAGCAGCGGGCGGCGATCGAACAGCGAACCCAAGAGTTGGGCCGCTACCTGTTCGATCATCTGCAAGTCGACAGCCCCAGCGTGCTCGAGCGGCGCTGGTGGGACGACCGCATCCTGGCCTGGGCGATGCAGGACGAATCGGTCAAGGTGCAGATGTTCCGCTTCGTCGACGTGCTGCCGATGCTGACCACCACGGAACAGCTCGTCGGCCACCTCCACGAGTACTTCAACGAGGTTCGCGAGCGGCTCCCTTCGGCCGTCCGCCTTGGCATGGCGGTCACCTCGCCGCGGGGCGTCATGGGGCGAGCCCTGGCCATTGCCGCGCGACGCAACGTCGGGGCCAGCGCCCGGCGGTTCATCGCCGGCACGAATGTGCAGGAGGTGCTGACCGCCGCGCGGCAACAGCGCAAACGAAATCACGGCTTCACGCTCGATGTGCTGGGCGAGGCGGTCACCAGCGACGCCGAGGCCGACCGCTACTTTCGCGAATATCTCCAGCTCATCGAACAGGTCGCGCCCACGGTGAACGGCTGGCCCGAGGTGCCGCAGATCGATCGGGCGCCCTTTGGCGAGCTGCCCCGGGCCAACATCTCGGTAAAGCTCTCGGCGCTCGATAGCCAGGCCGATCCGATCGATCCGGCCGGCGCCATTCGCCGCACGGGCGAGCGCCTGGCGGAGTTGCTGCGGGCCGCGGCGGCGCATCGCACCTTCATCAACGTCGACATGGAGTCGTACCGCACGAAGGACCTTACCTTCGCCATCTTCAAGGAGGTGCTCGCTCGCGACGAATTCCGCCAGCGCGACGACGTCGGCATCGTGGTCCAGGCGTACCTGCGGGACGCCGAGCAGGATCTCGTCGCGCTCCGCGATTGGGCCGCTCGCCGCGGCACGCCGGTCTGGGTGCGACTGGTCAAAGGTGCCTATTGGGATTACGAGACGGTCCACGCCCAGGCCGAGGGCTGGCCCGTGCCGGTGTTCGAGCGAAAGTGGCGCACCGACGCCAACTTCGAGCGGCTCGCTCGTTTCCTGGTCGGCAACCACGAAACGTTGCGGCCCGCCTTGGGCAGCCACAACCTCCGCTCGATCGCCCATGCGATGGCCGCCGTCGAACAGCTCGAGTTGCCCGAGGGAACCTTGGAATTGCAAATGCTCTACGGCATGGGCGACGCCGAGAAGAAGGTGCTCACCGAGATGGGTATGCGGATGCGGATCTACATGCCGTACGGACAGTTGATTCCCGGCATGGCCTATCTGGTGCGGCGGCTGCTGGAAAACACTTCGAACGATTCCTTCTTACGCGCGAGCTTTACCGAGCACGTCGCGACGGAGACCTTGCTCATGGCGCCCGAACAGGTTGGTCAACAGGACGGAGCGGCAGCTTCCGACGCGAACGAAGCGGTTGCGGCCACGACCGAGGATGCGTCCGGCACCGCGTCCGCCGCTCCTAAGTTTCGCAACGAACCACACGCCGACTTCTCGGTCGAGGAGAATCGCCAGGCGATGGCCGCCGCCTTGGCCGAAGTGCGGACCCGCCTGGGGCAAACATATTCCTTGGTCATTGGGGGTGAAGAGATCGCGACGTCGGAGGTGCTTGAGTCGGTCAATCCTTCGCAGCAGACAGAGGTCGTCGGCCGTGTGGCCTCGGCGACGACAGACCACGCCGAAATGGCGGTGGCGGCCGCCCAGCAGGCCCTGGCCGAGTGGAGCGGCAGCGACGTCGAGCGGCGCGCCGGAGCGCTCCGCCAGGCGGCGGCAGTCATGCGGCGGCGGCGCTTCGAACTGGCCGCCTGGCAGGTGTTCGAGTGCGGCAAGGGCTGGCGCGAGGCGGACGGCGACGTCTGCGAGGCGATCGACTTTTGCGAGTACTACGCCACCTCGGCCCGGTTGATGGCCGGCGACGGAGTCGACGTGCCGGGCGAGGAGAACACGCTCGAGTATCACGCCCGCGGCGTCACCGCGGTGATCGCGCCGTGGAATTTTCCGCTGGCGATTCTGACCGGCATGACAGTCGCCGCCCTGGTCACCGGCAACACGGTCGTGATGAAGCCGGCCGAGCAGTCGAGCGTCAACGGCGCGCTGCTGATGCAAATCTTCAGCGAGGTCGGCCTGCCGGCGGGCGTGTTGAACTACTTGCCCGGTGCGGGCGAGGTGGTCGGGGCGGCGCTGGTCGAGCATCCGCAGGTGGCTCTGATTGCCTTTACCGGCTCGCGTGGCGTGGGGCTGGCAATTAACGAACGGGCCGCGGCCTGTTCAACGGCCGGCACAAACATGGTGAAGCGCGTGATCGCCGAGATGGGCGGCAAAAACGCGATCATCGTCGACGACGACGCCGATCTCGACGAGGCGGTGCTCGGCGTCCTGCAGAGTGCCTTTGGCTATCAGGGTCAGAAGTGCTCGGCCTGTTCGCGCTGCATCGTGCTCGAGGCGGTGTACGAGCCGTTTCTGGCCCGGCTGGTCGAAGCGGCGCGAAGTCTGCACGTCGGTCCGGCTGAAGAGCCCGGCTCGCGGGTTGGACCGGTCATCGACGAAGAAGCCCGGGCGAAGATCCAAGAGTACATCGAGTTGGGTCGCCGCGAAGGTCGCGAAGTGCTGGCCGTCGACGTGGGCGAACTGGCCGAGCAGGGTTACTTCGTCGGCCCGCACATCTTCGCCGACGTCGCGCCCGAGGCGCGGCTCGCGCGGGAAGAGGTCTTTGGCCCCGTCCTGGCGGTGATGCGGGCGGGCGACCTGGACGAGGCGCTCGCCATCGCCAACGGGACCGACTACGCCCTGACCGGCGGCATCTACTCGCGAAGCCCGGCAAATCTGAAAAAGGTGCGGGCCGAGATGGTCGTGGGCAATTTGTACCTCAACCGGCCGATCACGGGGGCCTTGGTCGCCCGACAGCCGTTCGGGGGTTTTCGTCTGTCGGGAATCGGCTCGAAGGCCGGCGGCAGCGACTATCTGTTGCAGTTCGTCGTGCCGCGGACGGTGACCGAGAACACGATGCGACGCGGCTTCGCCCCGACGGCCGAGGCAGATGAGAACGACTGAAGGCGGCCGACTACAAACCGCCGCTGGCCCGTAGCTCATTGATCCGTTCGAGCAGGCTCTCGCCCAGGGCGTCCTGCTTGGCCAGCTGGTCGGAGGCGTCGAGGAGTGCGCGGGCCGATTCACGGTCCTGGGCCCCGATGTACCCTTCGGCGACGTCGTAGAGTCGCTCGGCCTTCTTGAGCCGGTTGCTGCTCCCTTCGACGTTGATGCCTTCGACGATGGCCCGGGCCTGGCCGAGCGTTTCCAGTCCGCCCGCCGCGTCGTCGAGCGCGGTACGCTGGGCGATCGCCACCGCCACCAGGGCCTGCACCTTCTTGCTCCAGTCTTCGATCGAGTCGGGCAGGACTTCGAGCATGCCGCCGATGCGCTTCGTGGCCTCGGTGTCTTCGAGCAACTGGTAACAGGTGATCATCATCGCCAGGACTTCGGCCTTGTCGTCGGCCAGCGTGATCGAATCGATCAAGGCTTCGGCGTCCTCCAGGTCGTCCAGGGCCTCGTCGGGACCGTCGCGGCGATCGGCCCGGATGCGAATTCCGGCCAGGCGAACCAGAAATCGAGCCCGGTCCGCTTCCGAGAGATCGCCGTCCTTGATGGCCTCGGCGGCGACGGCGTAGGTTTTTCGCGCACCGGAATTGTCCTTGCCCGTCACGTGGGCCTCGGCGAGGTCGAGCAGGGCACTGACCCGTTCATCGACCTGTTGGATTCCCTGGGCCGCTTCGAGCGCCGTCTCGCGACTCTGCCGGGCGCCGGCCCGATCGCGGAGCCGCTCCTGCTCGTCGCTCAGGCGAATCAGGCAGACGGCCTTCTGCAGATTGTTCGTATTCGCCACGCACTGTTCGTACTTTTGCGTCGTGGTCAACTCGCCGCTGCCGCCCCCGCTACAACCCGTCAGCGATGCCGCCAGCGCCGCGAGCGCGGTCAGAATTGCCAGTTGGCAGGCCATTGCTTGCCGATCTCTCATCTCGATGTTCCTTGGGACAATGCTGTTCCGCGAGAAGGAGCGCCGCCCAAACGACAGGGTCGTCCAAACAACGGGGCCACTCCTGCGACGCGCTCCAGGGCCGCGCGTCTGACCCTACAGGCAACTATACGTACTGGCGCGGCTCGACTCCAGTAGCGGACACGTTCACCGACATTCGGCCACTTTGATCGCAAGCGAACACCCAAAAGGCCGAGCGAGCGGCGCGGTTCACCTCAGAACTGCAGCGAGATCTGCGTGAGGCGGGCTTCCGTCTCCCGCATCAACTCGTCTTCGGCGGCTTCGTCGGCCGCCTCGTAGGTGACGCTGAAGCGCAGAAACGGCCCGGCGTCGTCCCACGGTACCGTGCAGATCGAATGCTCGGTGATCAGGTACTGACTGGCCGCTTCGGCCGTGGCAAACTCCGGTCCGCCCTCGACCCCGCGCGGACTCGGCGTGTAGAGAAAGTACGTGCCGCCCGGCATCTCGCACTGGAAGCCGCAGCGCTGCAGCATCGTCACGAGCTTTTCCAGCCGGCGTCGATACTTGGCCGCGATCGCCTGGGGAATCGTGTCGTCGTCGAGCGCCGCGACGGCCGCCTTTTGAATTGCAATGAACTGACCCGAGTCGGTGTTGTCCTTTACGTCGGCGAACGCCTGCACGAGTCGTGGATGACCACAGACCCAGCCGATCCGCCAGCCGATCATGTCGAACCCCTTCGAGAGCGAGTGCGTCTCGACCCCCACATCCCGCGCCCCGGGTACGGAAAGAAAACTGAGCGGAGCCGTGTCGAAGCTGAGCATAATGTGGGCCGCGTCCTGCACGACGACCAGCTCGTGACGCTTGGCAAACTCGACAACCCGCGCGTAGAACTCCGTGGTGGCCGTCTTGCCGGTGGGGCTGTTCGGATAGCAAAGGACGAGCAGCTTCGCCGCGCGGCAAATGTCCTCGGGCACCGCGTCCAGATCGGGGAAGAAATCGTTCTCAGGCACCAGCGGCAGGCTATAGACGCTGCCGCCGTAATAGCGCGTATGCGTTCCCGCCACCGGGTAGCCCGGCACGGTCATCAGCGTGACGTCGCCCGGGTTGATCAGCGTGGCGGGCAACATGGCCAGGGCCGGCTTCGAGCCGATCGAATGATTGACCTCGGTGGCCGGGTCGAGTTGCACGTCGAAGTTGCGGGCCATGAAACGGGCCGCCGCCTCTTGGAACTCGAGGATGCCGTTGTCGGCGTAGCCCCGGTTCTCCGGTTTGTCGATCTCGACGGCCATCGCCTGGCGCACGCTGGCCGGGGCGATCGAATCGTTCTCGCCGATGCCGAAGTCGATCAGCGTCCGTTCGGGATGTTCGGTGCGGGCCTGCCGCTTGGCCCGCTTGATCTTCTCGAACTTGTAGATCTCCGTGCCTTTGCCGTAGGCGGCACCGCCGATCCGCTCGGCGAACAGTTTCTGAAAGTAGGGATCGCTCATCGGTTCTCCGTAGGCTTACCGTGGGCAACGCGCGGCCAAACGTGGACGTTACCTTAACGCAGGCCAGGGGGGCAGAGAAAGTGGCCGAGACGGCCGTGAAGGGTGCGATCGGCGCGGTCAGGGGACGCCCGGCGCGCATCCGTCACGTCGATGCACGCGAGTGGCTTCGCGCGAAGAGGTGAGAGGTGTGCGGCCCTAGCTGACCAGGCCGGTGCTGAGCTGGGCGACGCTCGAATAGTCGATCCCCAGCTCCTGGTAAACGGCCTGCACCGTGGGGGCGTCGACCTGCTGCTGACGCTGACCGGCCCCGGCCATCAGGGCCAGATCGGCCAACTGGCAGACGCGGCGGGGCACCCCGGCGGAGAGCTGCTGAAGCTGCGCGACGGCCTCGGCGTCGAAGGCCTGTCGCGCCCGGCCGGCACGCTGCAGCGCGTGATCGAGATAGCCGCGGGTGTCGTCGAGATCCCAGTTGGCCAACTCGATACGCAGCTCGGCGACCTCCAAGAGTCGCGGTCCGATCCGCTGTGCGCCGCCGAGTTGCGCGGTAAGGATAACCGTGAGTTGGGCCTGCGGGCTGGTGTCGAGTTGCAACATTCGCAAGATCGAGGAGCGCACCGTCTCGTCGGCCTCGTCGACGTCGTCGAGCAACACGACGGTACCCCACTGCTGATGGCGGTTTTCGATCAGGCGGTCCGCGATCGATCGCCACAACGAAGTCGGCTTCGACTCGACGCGGGGGTCGATGCCGAATTGCCGAGCCAGCAGCCAGGGAAACTCTTCGGCCGAAACGCCCAACAGTCGCAGGCGAGCAACGGGACGGGCCGCCTGGCGGAGCTGATCGTAGAGCACCTCCAGCAGCAGCGACTTGCCGCTGCCGTGGGCCCCTAGCAACAGTCCGAGTCGGCGTCGTTCTTCGACCAGGTAATTCAGCCGGGCCAGCGCTTCCTCATGCACGCGACTCTCGAAGAAGGCCGCCGGATCGAGATTGCTGGCAAAGGGCGTCTGACTCAGTCCCCAGTGGCTCTCGTACATGGTCTGGCTCGTCCCTGCGTGATTTCACTCTCAAGACGTCACAGCACGTCACATTGCTCATCGGTCGAATCGGCGATAGGCTTGAACCTGCGTTTTCGGTGCCGCCACTGCTACCAGATGCTTCTCCCTCGGGCACCGCGCGGGCGAGCCGTATCATGTCGCGTCGATTCTTCTGCACCGAGCCGCTGTCACAGTCTCAGGTGCGACTTACCGACAGCGAGGCCCATCACTTAATTCACGTGATGCGTGCCCAGGTGGGCGACGAGGTCGTGCTGTTTGACGGCTCGGGCACCGAAGCCGCCGCCCGCGTCGCAGAGCTGGGTCGCACCGATGCGGTGCTAGCGGTGCTCTCGCGCGACCAGGTCGATCGCGAGTTGCCGTTTCGGCTGACGTTGGCGGTGGCGCTTCCCAAGGGCGATCGCCAGAAGTGGCTCGTCGAGAAGGCGGTCGAGCTAGGCGTCGCGCGGCTCTTGCCGCTAAAGACGAAGCGCGGTGTGGCTCAGCCGGTGACGTCTGCGATCGAGCGGTTGCGACGCAGCGTGATTGAAGCCGCCAAGCAATGTGGGCGAAACCGGCTGATGGAGATTGGCGAACCGGTCGAGGTCGTCGACCTGTTTAGCGAATGGGCCGCGGAGGATCTTGCCCTAGTGGCACATCCTGAGTCGGACGGCGCGGCGGCGACGGCCCCCTGGACCGGGCCGGCGGTCACGCTGGGCGAGGTTAGTTCCCAGCGAGGATCTGACGGGCACGTCGTCGTCGCCATCGGTCCCGAAGGAGGATTCGCGGACGAAGAACTGGCAGCCGCTGCCGAGGCGGCCTGGCGACGGCTCGACCTGGGACCACGAATCTTGCGCGTGGAGACGGCGGCCCTCACCGTGGCGGCGGCCCTGGCCAGCGTGTCGCACTCCGCGCACTGACGAGAGCTGGCAGACCAGCTTTCGGCTGCGGCAAGTTGACGGAGCGCTATTCTTCGTCGCTGTCGTCCGGCGACTCTGCTTCGTCGTTTTCTTCGGTGTCGCTCTCTTTGACGACCGTCTCTTTGGCAAGGACGCGGCCGAACAGGTGGCCGCCCACTTCGCCGTGCTGCCAGGTGCCCGCGTAACGATCTCCGTAGAACAGCACGCGGGAGGAGAAGGTGCCCAACCCCGGCAGGGTGAGATTGGTGAGCGAGATGACCGGCGTGTCGTCGGCCCACTCCACGTCGAGACTCATCGGCAGATTCACGTCGACTTCGCCAAACTGGACGCGGACCAGGAACAGCCACTTGCCGCTGGGAGCCTTTTGCACCCGCGAGATCTCGTAACGTTCCTCGGCCGGCGGTTCGCCTTCCTGGCCGTCGGTCGTGTAGCTTCCAACCAGCTCCGCGCCACTGAGCATTTCGGCGAACACCGCCTCGAGCCGCTCTTGTCGGGTGGCGGCCGGCGGCTCGTGTTCGTCCGCGCGGAGCGTCGCGGGGCTGCTGCCAAACAGCAAGACGATAACCAAGACGATCAGCAGGTGGCGAACGAACGGGCGGCGAACCATAGCAGCATACTCCTGGAAGACGTTGTGGCAGGAAAGGGGCGAGCCCACCGTGGTCGCGCTCTTTGCGAGGCACCGTCCCAGCACGACCTACAGACTACGCAAGTATTTTACCGCCTGCGCGATCTCGAACCGAGGATTGTCTCCGCCCTGGCGTTCGATGACGAGATAGCCGCGATAGTCGCGCTCCTCCAGCGCGGCGAGGATGGCCGGAAAGTCGGCACTGCCCCGCCCCAACGGCACTTCGACCCCCCGGTGCTGAGCCAGATCGAGGGCCGCGTCCTTGGCGTGAACGTGCAGAATCGAGGTGCCGAGCGCCTCGATCGCCTCGAGGGGCGAGAACCGGCCCACGATCAGGTTTCCCGGATCGAGCGTCGCGCCGACGGAGCCGGCGGGCACTTCGGCCAGGAGCGCGGCCAGATCGGCTCCACTCTCGGTGCCCGTCTCGGCGGCCAGCAGGGCCCCATGTCGCTGGCCGTAGATTCCGAGATCGGTGAGCACCTCGACCAACTGACGAAATCGTCGCTCGTCCGTTGGCGAGCGTAGTTCAGCGTCGGCCGACGGCACCGGCCCCACCTGATTGACGACGACCGCGGCTCCCAGCTTGTAGGCCATCGTCATGGCCTGCTTGGTGGCGGCGACACGTCGCTCGAGATCGTCGGCCACGTCGAACCCACGACGGGTGGGAAAGCCCAGGGCCGCGACCCGCAGTTCGAGATCGGTCAGCAGTTTGCGAACCTGCCGGAGGGCCGTGTCGCCGAATTCCGCCGCGGGTAGCTCGTGACGGGCGTCGATTTCGACCGCCTCGGCTCCCAGTTGGGCGGCCACGTGCAACGCCCGCTTGAGCGGAAGCTGCAAACTCGCGGTTTGAATGCCGATGCGGAGTTGGATCACGCCGGTTGCTCGCCGGTTGTATCGCGTCGCGGAAGGCAACTTGAGCCGGTTCGTGGGGCTTGCCGATAGCAACCGTGGAATACCGCGCGCCCGACCGAACCTGTGTCGATGATGGAAAAGCTGCGAGTTCTTCTGATTTTAACGGCTGCTCTTTGCCTGCCTAGCGGCGTGGCGACGGCCGCCGTCAGTCGCCTGCCCGACGCGGTCGAGGTGTTTACCTGCGACTTCGAAGCGGAGGAGTGGGATCGCAACTTCGACGATTGGCCCGACCTCTGGAAGCGACGTGAAGGGGCGGAGTATCCGCACTATATCGAGATTGGCCTGGCCGATGCGCCCGAGCACGAAGCACCCCGCGATTCCGCGTCGGATGCTAAGCGCGGCAAGAATCGCGGACTGCGAATTCGCGCCAACTGGGGGGCGGCGGTCGCCGAGAGCCCGCCGATTCCGGTTCGCTCGCTGTTCAGCTACGTGCTCGAGGCGGACATTCTGATCGATGGCCTGGAGAACGACGAGGTGCATCTCACCGTCTCGTTCTACAACGACCGCAACGAGCTCTTGGGCGTGGAGACGAGCGACCGCTATGGCGTCGCCCGCAACTGGAAGACGGTTCGCGTCGGCCCCATGTCGTCGGCGCATACTTCGACCAGCTACGCGATCATCGGGCTGCATCTGTCCCCCACGACGCGCCCCGACCTGCGTGGCTCGGTCTACATGGACAACGTCTGGTTCGCGCGTTTGCCGCGCCTGGTCGTCTCGACGAACCGCTCGCACAACGTCTACGTGCTGCCGGAAGAGAATCGGAATCGTCGCGGCGGCCAGGATCAGAATGAAACCGAGTACATCGAGCCCGAAATTCGTTGCGAGGTTTCGGGGCTGTTGGAGCGCGACCCGATGCTCAAGTTCGAGGTGGTCGACGTCTTTTCCAAGTCGATCGCCCGCACGCAACACCGCCTGGAAGGTCAGGTCGTCGCCGAGAAGTCGTCCCGCGCGTCGGAGGTGTTTGCCACGAAGACACAGAGCCAGGCGGGCTACGCCGGCACCACCAGCTGGAAGCCCGGCATCAAGGAAGAGGGCTTTTACGAGGCGCGGGTCTCGATGTATGCGCGACGCGACGGGAAGGCGAACGCCGAGACGCTGATCGACGAAGAACGAATCACCTTCGCCATCGTCAAGGCAAGCGGGGCCTACGACCTGCCGAGTCGCGGTGAGTTCGGCTGGACGCTGCCCCGGGGCGACGATCCGCTGCCGCTGGCCGACCTCGAACAGTTGGTCAGTCACGTCGGCATCAACTGGATCAAGTTCCCGGTGTGGTACGGGGCGAGCGACGACGGCCGGGCCGATCAGCTTGTCCGTTTCGCCGAACGTTTGAGCCTTGCCAAGGTCGAGACGGTCGGTCTGTTGCATCAGCCGCCCGAGGAACTGCACCAGCACTACGGCGACAACCCCAACGCGGCGGCGATCTTCACCTCCGATCCGCAGATCTGGAAACCGACCCTCGACGCGGTGATGACACGCTTGTCGCTCAAAATTCGTTGGTGGCAGTTGGGCCTCGATCAGGACGACAGCTTTGCGAACGACCCCGATCTGATCGGCAAGATCGAGCAGATCAAGCGCAACCTGTACCAGTTCGGCCAGGAAGCCTTCGTCGGCATCGGTTGGCGGTGGATCAACGAGCCGGTCGAGGCCCCGAGCATTCCCTGGCGATTCCTTTCGCTTTCGTCCGAACCGCCGTTGACGGCCGGCGACCTGAAGAACTACCTGGCCCCGCGGCGGGTCGAACAGCCGGAGCTGGAAGAAGGCGAGGCACCGCCGCCGCCCAACAAACAGGCGCTGCGTTGGGTGGTTGTCGAGCCCCTGCCCCGCGACAGCTACGATCGCGAAACCCGGGCCACCGACTTGATTCATCGCATGCTGGCGGCCAAGATCGGCGGCGCCGAGGGAGTGTTCATCCCCAACCCCTTCGACGACGAGCGAGGCCTGATGCACGCCGACGGCACGCCCGGCGAATTGCTGCTGCCCTGGCGAACCACGGCCCTGCAGCTGGCCGGAGCCGAATACCTGGGCAGTATCCGCATGCCGGGGGGAAGCCAGAATCACGTCTTCAGCCGCGAAGGCAAGGCGACCATGGTGATCTGGAACGAGAAGCCGACCGAAGAAGCGATCTTCCTCGGCGAGAAGATCACGATCACCGACATCTGGGGACGCGTGGCGGACCTGACCGAGGCCGAGTCGAATCAAGAGGGTCGGCCGGTCATCTCGGTGGGGCCCTTGCCCGTGTTCGTCACCGGGGTGAGCGAACCGATCATGCGCATGCGGATGTCGACGCAATTCGAAGAAGAGCGTCTGCCCAGCATCTTTGGACGCAGTCACGAGCAGCAGATTCGCTTACGAAATTTCTTCCCAACCGGCATCGACGGTCGGCTCCGCGTGTACGGACCCAAGGAGTGGGACATCTCGCCTGAGTGGATTCGCGTGAACCTGGCCAGCGGCGAGGCCGCGGCGACCCTGTTCGAGATCAAGTTGCCCTACGGTGCCACCAGCGGTCGCCAAGAGATTGTCGTCGACTTCGAGCTGCGGGGACAGGAGCGCTTCAGCGTTTACCGGCACATCGACGTCGGACTCGACGGAATCAGCGTCGACGTAGTCACGCATCTAAGTGAGGAGGGCGACCTGGAAGTTCGCCAACAAGTGACGAACCGACGCGACGAGCCGATCAGCTTCACGTGTACGCTGCTGCCGCCGAAACGCCGTCGTATGCGGACACAGATCTTGCAGCTGGGCCGCGACACCGATACGCGAACCTACCGCCTCAGCAACGGGAACGAGTTGATCGGTCAGACGCTGCGGTTGAGCCTCGAAGAAATTGGTGGACAGCGCGTGCTGAACTACCGCATCCAGGTCAAACCGTAGTGCCGCCGCGGCGGCGAGCCGGACCGACCCGGTCACCATGTCGCCCGCTGCCGCAGATCGGCCTGGCAGCAGGTCCGGCTGGGCAAGGGCCCCCCCGTCCAGTAACTTGACGTTTCCGTCCGGTAACTTGTCGTCACGAGTGCTCGACGACGTCGGGTTTTCGGACCTTCCCCTTATGCGTCGGCATCGCCCGCCGGCGGACCGCCCCGCTTATGGCCAGCGTCGCATCCATCGCGCAGTTCTTGGACACCCTCGCACCGCCGCCGCTGGCCGAGTCGTGGGACAATGTCGGCTTGCTGGTCGGCGATGGCGCGGCGGAAGTAGCCCGCGTCATGACCTGCCTGACGATCACCGCAGAGACCGTGGCCGAGGTGGTCGAGGCCGGCGCGGAGCTCGTCGTCACGCACCATCCTTTGCCGTTTCGACCGCTGCAGCGAATTACCGCCGATCGCCCCGAGGGTCGCTACCTGCTCGATTTGATTTCCACAGGCGTGGCCGTTTACAGCGCGCATACGGCCTTCGACTCGGCGGCCGCGGGCATCAATCAGCAACTGGCAACCGGTTTGGGATTGATCGAGGTCGCGCCGCTGGTGCCGCTCGACAAAGCGCGAGCCAGTGCCGGCGACGGATTGGATTCGCTCGGCGCCGGTCGCCACGGTCGCCTGCCGGCGGCTACCACGCTCGGCGCCTTGTTGGAACAGGCCAAGAAGTTTCTCGACATTTCGGCGGTTCGCTACGTCGGCAATGTCGACGAGCGAATCGAGCGCGTCGCCGTGGCCTGCGGCAGTGCGGGCGAGTTTCTCGAACCGGCCCGACAGGCGGGGTGCGAGATACTCGTTACGGGCGAGACGAGTTTTCACACCTGTCTGGAGGCGGAGGCCACAGGCGTGTTCCTGGTGCTGCTGGGTCACTTCGCCAGCGAGCGGTTCGCTTTGGACGCTCTGGCGGCGATGCTAGCGAAGGAGTTTTCGGACCTCGACGTCTGGGCGAGCCGCCAGGAACGCGATCCAATTCGCTGGTCCGACTAGCGCGCCGCGGCGGCAACCGGGGGCAAATTGCACCTTCTGCACGGGGACGCTTACTCAAATTGCTGCCGCAAATCTTGCGCCATCGCTGTCTTCCCCACGGCAAAAGCGATCGCGATCGGCGCGAGGTACTTTTCTCGCCCCCTGCCTCGTCTAGAATGGAGAGTCTTGCCTCGATCGCCCGCGACAAACTCCCCTGACGAATTCTGGTTGACTCCGCATGCCGCACGAAGCCACGCAACAAGCAGCAACGGGGCCCCGGTTTCTCGTTGCCTTGCCCGTTTACAACGAGCGCAGGCACGTCGACGACGTGCTCAATGAAGTCTTCAAGTACAGCAAGGACGTGTTGGTCGTCGACGACGGCTCGGACGACGGCACCGCCGAAGTCCTGTCGGCCCGCCGTGACATTCTGATCATTCGCCATCCCGAGAATCGCGGTTACGGCGCGGCCCTGGTCACCGCCTTCGAGGCCGCCGTGCGAATGGGCTACGACGTCCTGGTCACCATTGACTGCGACGGCCAGCACGAGCCCCAGAGGATTCCCGACTTCGTCGCCGCTTGTCGCGACGCCGACATCGTCTCGGGCAGTCGCTATCTGCAGCAGTTTGCCGGCGACTCGGCCCCGCCCGAGGAACGTCGCCGCATCAACATGCAGGTCACTGCCGAGTTGAATCGCCGGCTCTGCCTCGAATTGACCGACGCCTTCTGCGGGTTCAAGGCCTATCGCGTCGAGGCGTTGGCAAAACTGCACATCGACGAGCCAGGCTATGCCATGCCGCTGCAGGTCTGGGTCGAGGCGGCCCGCTCAGGGTTGAAGGTCATCGAGTTGCCGGTGCCGCTCATCTATCTCGAGGAGAAGCGCAGCTTCGGCGGCGCGCTCGACGACGGCCAGACTCGCATGGAGTACTATCACATGGTGCTCGACCGCAACATCGCGGCGGCACAGGCGGCGTTTGGCTCCAGCTCCGATCAGACACCGTCCGACACGGGCACGCTATGCGGGGAATGTGCGGAATGAGTGTGGCGGAGCGACCTCCTCGCCAGCGAAAGCTCGTCGCGCCGCGCGAAGACCGCGGACTGTTGGTCGACCCTCCGGCGCGTGACATCCCCGCGCGGATCGACCGCAATCTGGCCCTGCGTCGTGAGGTTTACGCCGAAGTCGACCTGCAGGGACGCACGCTCGGTGAGCTCACCGCCAGCGCACGCCGGCAGCTCTGCGATGCGGCCGTCGCCTATACCCGCACGTATCGCGACATCTGTGTTACGACCTGTCAACCCGAGCGACCCGTGCTGTTGGCCGGTCACCAGCCGACGCTGTTTCATCCCGGTGTGTGGTCCAAGAACTTCGCCCTGGCCGAGTTGGCCGCGCGGAACGACGCCACGGCGGTCAATCTGCTGATCGACGGCGACGCCGTGAAATCGTTGGAAGTCGCCGTCCCAGGCGGAACGCCTCAGCGACCGACGCTCACCTCGCTGCCGCTCGACGTCGGTCGCGTCGACGGCATGCCCTTCGAAGAGTATCGCCTGGCTGATTTGCAGGCGTTTCGCGCCTTCGGGCAGCGGGCCACCGAACAGATTTGCGAGTTGGTCGGCGATCCGTTGATCCACGATTACTGGTCGCTGGCCCAACAACGGGCCGAAGAGACGGGACGGTTGGGATTGAGTCTGGCCCAGTCGCGCCACCAGCTCGAATCGTATTGGGGCTGCGCCACGTTGGAACTCCCACAAAGCAAAGTCTGCGAGTTCGACGCGTTTCGCCACTTCGCGGCCCACGTGCTCGCGCACCTGCCGCGGTTCTGGGATCTGCACAACGCGGCGGTCCGCGCCTATCGACGTCGGCATCGCGTACGGAGCATGGCCCATCCGGTGCCCGACCTGGCCGCCGACGGTCGCTATCTCGAAGCGCCGTTTTGGATCTGGGATGCCGAGGATCGCCGTCGCCGGCCGCTGTTCGTGGCTCAAGAGGACGGCGAGCTAAGACTGACCGATCGGGGGAAGCTCGACCTTCGACTTTCGGCCAGTTGCGAGGGCGATCTCGACCTGGCCTGCGAGCAGCTGGCCGCCCTGTCGGCTCGCGGCATCAAGATTCGCACCCGCGCATTGTTGACGACCTTGTTCGCCCGTCTGCTGCTGGGCGATCTGTTCGTGCACGGCATCGGCGGGGCGAAGTACGACGCCCTGACCGACGTGCTGTTGCGGCGTTTCTGCGGACTCGTGCCGCCGGAGTTCGTCACGCTGTCGGCAACGCTGCACCTGCCGATCGAACGCCCGGCGGCCACCCGCGACGACGTGCGAGAAGTCGAGCAGGCGTTGCGAGACCTGGTCTATCATCCCGAAACTGCACTCGATGCCGACCAGCTCTCGGCCGATGCGGAGCTGCGTCGCCAGGTGGCGGAAAAGCGGCACTGGATCCACACCGAACAGACGCTGGAGAACGCCCGCCGCCGTTGTCAGGCCATTCGCCAGGCGAACGAAACGATGCAGCCGCACCTGGCGGACCGCCGGGCCCGCTTGTTGGCCCGCCGCGATTTCTTGCTCTCGGCCCTGCGGAACGAGCGGATTCTCGGTTCGCGGGAGTATGCCTTCTGCCTTTACTCCGGCCGTCAATTGCAGGATTTTCTGCTTGACTATCTGCCAGCACACGTATAATTGCGGGTGGCCAGTCCCCAAGGCGGCGGCACTTCACATCTTGCTTTGGGAATCGGGTTCATTCGAGAGGCCCCCGGTCCCAAATCGCCGCACCGTCTGGAAACGCGTAGGAACAGAGAAAGGGCAAGCGGCACCGACCGCTCTTCGGTAGTAAGGGAATCGAGGAGATGCACGTCGAGACCCCCGGCGCGCGCACGTTCTGTGCGCATGCGCTCCCATCTATCGGGGCCCCGGTTTCCGGGACCGCAGCAGACCATGGTGCCGTGGCCAGGTTCCTCACGGCCGTCTTCCAGCAACCCTCGGCCGAGGAGTTCGCTTCTTCGGTCGACGATCCGTTCTACGATCCGGCCGATCGCATTCTGCTCAAGCATGGGTCGCACATTCTGGCCCATGCCCAACTCACCTGGCGGACGTTGCACTACGGCGCCGCAAAGTGGCCACTCTGTCGCGTCAACTGGCTCGGCGTGTTGCCCGAGTACGACGATCGCGGACTGGCCAACGCGGTGTTGGACGAAGTGGAAACGCAACTTCGCCAGCTTCGTCCCGCCATCGTCGAACTCGGCTGTAAACATTCGCCGCTGAGTCGACGACCCGGCTGGGCCGCGGTCGGACGCTACACGTTTTCACAGGCCAGTCCCCGCGACGTGCTGGCCCACCTGGTCGAGCAACAGTGCCAGGAGGAGCGGCTGGCGGCCACCCCCTTCGGAAGATCGAAGACGCAGATCGACACCCGCATTTGGCGACGGTACGAGTTGCCCGAGCTGATGCGCATTTATCGCGAAAACGCCGAAGGGACCTACGGTCGACTGCAAAGGACGGAGACCTATTGGCAATGGCTGTTGGCCCGCCAGGCCTACGACCAGATCTACGTGGCCGTCGAGCGACCGCGTGGTGCGGCCGCAGGCGGCGTCTGCGACGAGCTGCTCGCCGGCGGACGCTTCGGCGCCGCGGGCGACGGTTCGCGGCCGAGTTCGGCCCGCAAGCGCACGACCAACGGGCGTGGCAAGGCGAACGCCAACGGCCACGCGAATCGAATCGCGGGTGAGTTCGCAAATCGCGACGAATTCGAAGGACCGGCCGAAAAGCGCATCGTGGCCTATGCCGTGGTGCGCAATTCGAACCTCGTCGAGTTGATGTTCGACCCCGGCTACGAGAAAGCGGCACAAAAGCTCGTCGAGCGGGCCTGCCGCGACGCGATCGAGCGGGACCATCACGTGCTGCGCGTGCACGGTCCCGAAAACTCGCCGCTGCACCCGTTGCTGGTCGAGGCGGGAGGCACGTTTCATCCGCGCGAGGCGATGCGCGGGGCGACCATGTTTGTTTGGTTGCCCGACGTGCCGCGTCACCTGGCGCGGATCGCTCCCGAGTTGATTGCCCGGGCTCGCGGGGCCGGTCTGGAACTGCCGGTCGAGTTGGGACTGAAGATTGGCTCGCAATGTCAGACGTTCGCGCTCCGTGGTCGCAAGGCCTACCTCGACTCCGGCCAGCCTGGCCGCAGTTATATCGCCTGCGACGAGCAGACCTGGACCCGGCTGCTGTCCGGCTACGAGAGTGCGGCGGCGGCGCTGGCGGCCGGCCGACTCACCGCTTCGACCGCCGCGGCTGAGCGGACGGCCATTGCGTTGTGGCCCGACCTCTCCCTCTGGCGACCTGCCTGGGACGATCTGTCGGCGTAGGTTCCAGGTGCATAACCCTTTGTGTGGCGGCGAGTTCGGTAGTTCCCGTCGAGTGCCGGCTCTTCACGGCATGCGGGTTCACCGTCCGCGACCTGGCGGCGGCCCACTGCGCACCGGGCGGGGTTTCCACCTTCGACTTCCCGCCGCGAGCGCCTAGAATGAGTCGCTTGCACCCTCTCAGGTTGGCCGGGACGAGGCCGGCGTGGGGCTTCGGTCGCTGTTCTGATTGAGCCCGGCCGCGGTTCCGCCTGTCGCCATCGTGCGGCATCTGTCCCCTTTGGCGTTTGGCAGCTCGGATATGTCAGAAGACTCGGAACGGAACGCGGTTGAATTGAAGAACCCCCTTTGGGCGGCGGGGCTGGCCCTGTTGATTCCCGGTCTGGGCCACCTCTACCAGGGTCGCTACGCCAAGGGCCTGCTGTTCATGTTCTGCATCCTGCCGACGTTTTTTCTCGGCTGGAGCTTGGGCGGCGGCAAGGTCGTCTACGCCGAGTTCCGCCCGGTGCGGGGCTTTTCCGATCTGTTCGAGCAGCGCTGGCACTATGTCGGCCAGTTTTGGGTCGGCCTGCCGGCCTGGCCGGCCCTGGTGCAAACGGTGTTCAATGAGCCGCTGGGCGAAGATTTCATGACCGCGCCCGAGCCACCGTTCCAAGCCAACGAAGGGGGCGAAGAGGCCGACTGGATCGAGAGGGCGCCGGAATATTACGAACTCGGGACGGTCTACACCTTGATCGCCGGGATCTTGAACTTGCTCGTCATCTTCGATGCCGCGGGTGGGCCGATCCTGCCTCTCCGCAAGGAAGAGGAAGACGACGAGGTCGCCAAACAGGGTGAATCGGGTGCCGTTGGCGGCGGCAAAGGGAAGTCGCCCGGCGAGGCGCGCGTCGGGGGCGCCACGACGACGGCGAAAGGAGCGAGCCGAGCATGATCGCTGCCTTGCTGCTACTGGCCCAGTTCCCCATGAACCGTATGTGGTTTGCCGTCCCGCTGATCATTTCGGTGTCACTCGTTTACGCCGGCACGCGCCACGAAGCGATGAGGCCGATCTTGCGCCACGCCGTTAGCTGTGCCGTCTGGATGACCGGCTTCATCGCCGCGATCATGTTGCTTCTTTGGCTACTCGGCGGCTAGAGCGTGTCTAGGTTAGGTGTCGCGTCATTGGCGCCGGCGAGGCGAGTTTGGCAAGGAGACCCGAAGCAGACGAATTGGTGAATTCGTCGATGCAGGTCGACGTAGCCAAGCACAGCCGCAGCTAGCCAAGACGCTAGAGATAAACGAGACGCGCTCTAGTTGCGGGCGGGACGGGAACCCGTGGCGCGGCGGCGGACGAGCACCTGATAGGGACCCCGCTCGCCGTTGGCGAATCGCAGCGTCACTTTGAGTCGCCCGTCGCCGGCCGGCAATTCCACGCCGTCGATGCTGACGCGCTCCGCAGCCGGCTCGACGGCCACGTCGACGGTTCGACCCGCCACCTCGAGTGAAGCGGTGCCCACTGCTGCCGCGGCCGGTCGGAGGATCACCTCAAAGTCGTACGTGCCGGCCGTGGCCACGTGCAGGAGCCAATAGCCGTTCGAGTGGACGTCCCAGTTGCCGTCGCGCCAGTCTTGCCGCGTCAGCGCGGTGGGATTCTCGTGCGGCGTGCCGATGTGAATCCGCGGCGGGCCGTAGTTGTCCTCACGCGTCGACGAGACGTCGTCGAACCAGCGGTTGTAGGCCGCCTTCAGTCGCGTCACGACCTCCGGGTGCTCGGCCGCCAGATTCCTGGTCTCGCCCGGGTCGGCCACGATGTCGTACAGTTCGAGCTTTTCGAACGTGGGCGGCTTCTTGAACCCCGTGTAGCCGAAACCGGTCGGGTGGACCAGCTTCCAACGGGCGTCGCGAATCATGAAATGGTGGTAGCGAACGGGCACGTTGCCACGATGCGACTGGATGACAATCTCTCGCTCCGGCCAGTCGATCGATTCGCCTTTCAACAGCGGCAGGAAATTGCGACCGTCGAGCTTCAGCCCTGCGGGCACCGGAACTTCGCAGGCGGCCAGCAGCGTCGGCAACACATCGATGTGGGCGGCCGGTGTGTCGTCGACGTGCCCTGCCGTGAGCCGCGCCGGCCAGTGCATCCAAAAGGGCGAGCGGATGCCGCCTTCATGGACGTCGGACTTTCGCCCGCGAAGCTGCCGCGTGACGTAGCGGACCGTGTTCGGCCCGTTGTCAACCATGTAGATGACGATCGTGTTCTCGGTCAGCTCCAGCTCGTCGAGTTTGTCAAAAAGTCGCCCCACGTTCTCGTCGATGTTGGTGATCATCGCGGCAATACGGGCCAGCGTGTCGTGCTCGTGGGCCAATTTCGCGCCCGACGGCTTGTGGATCATCAACTCTTCGAGCGGCTTGGCCAGGTATTTCTGGCGCAGCGCTTCGGGCACATCGTGAAACGGTCCGTGCGGCGCGTTCGTCGGCAGGTAGATGAAGAAATTCTTGTCGTCACGTTGCGATTCTTCGATGAAGTCGAAGGCGGCGTCGAAGTAGACGTCCGTGCAATAGCCCTTGGTCGCTGTGGCGACGCCGTCGCGAAACAGAATGGCGTCGGTGTAGCGGCGGTCATTCTCCGGCGGATCGGAAGGCTGGCCGAGTCCACCGCCGCGATGCACC
This sequence comes from Planctomycetota bacterium, assembly GCA_003389215.1. GTDB lineage: Bacteria > Planctomycetota > Planctomycetia > Pirellulales > UBA7805 > MB-PLM-2. The sequence continues at coordinate 37,768 of QQVP01000045.1, forward strand.
AGCGACGCGGAGAAACCTTGGTCCATCGGCCGCAACGGGTAATTGTCGCCCAGGTGCCACTTGCCGAAAATGCCGGTCGCGTAGCCCGCGTCGGCGAGCACCTCGGCGATGGTTACTTCGGCCGGCTCCATCATGGCACGACCCACAAAGGTGTCGATCGCCCGCGTGCGATAGTTGTAGCGGCCCGTCATCAGACAGGCCCGCGTCGGCGCGCAGACGGGGCTGACGTAGAAGGTGCTCATCGAGGCACTGCGACGGGCCATGGCATCGATGTGTGGTGTTTCGATCAGCGGATTGCCGGTGGCACCAAAGTCGCCAAGGCCCTGATCGTCGCTCATGATCAAGACGACATTCGGTCGCGCGGCAAGACTCTCGGTCGCCACGACCAGGCCGCCGACCAGCGCCGTGACGACCACGAGCGACATGACGAAGATCGAGGATGCGGATGCGGAAAGCGAGCGGAGTGGGCGGGCCATCGTCGAGGGTCCTGCGTGTGGGATAGCGCGGCAAAATCGGCGGGCTCGTATGGCGAGCCGACGGAGCCGACGGGCTGACGCTGCGAGCCGACCGCAATCAGACGCGAACAGTCTAGCAGAGGCGACCGGTCGTCGCAGTGGTTCCGCATCGTCGCAAAGACCGGCAGAACATGGGCAGAAAACGTCCAATGATGCCGGATTTGCCGGCACAACTGGTGGAACTGCACCCGTTTTCGAGCTACATCTATAGGGGCCTTATTGCGCTCGAAGCGCGTCACCGCCGCGTTCCGGTCATGGGGAACTCGCGGCCGAGAATCGATTGATTGCGTCATGAAACTCCATCGTCCAAGTCGGCTCTGCGTTGCCGTGTTGTTTTGCGCGGTGGTGCTGCCGGCGCTGCCCGCAGCGGCCAACGAAACGCTGGCCCAGTTGGAAGCTCGCGTGCCGACCGAGCCGCTCGACTTCACCGCGGCGGCAACTGCGCAAGTCGCCACCTTGGCCGAGCAGGTCGAGGCGATCGAGTACCAAAACAGTCTCTATCCGGTCGACGCCACGGCGGAGCAAATCCTGGAGGTTGTCGAGAATCTGGTCGACGCCAAGGCGCGGGTCGATCGCCTGCTGCGGCGCACTGTGGAAGTCCGCGGCCGTTTCGTCGAAGAGCAAGACGAAGAGGTCCGCCGTACCGCCGCCCGCGAGTTTCTCGTGACCACCGCGATCCTGACGGAACTGTCGGGTCGCATTCGTTACATATCGTTCGATGCGCTGCACGAGGCGGCCTACGACATTCGCGAAAACAGCGAGTCGCGGGCGCGCATGCTGGAGATTCTGACCGAGTACCGCAGTTCGATCGGCGCCGCGGTGATGGCCCAGGGGATGCTGCGTCCGCCGGTGCCGGGTCCGCGGGGCCCGGGCGTGGCGGCGACGGCCACGGAGCAGGCGGCGGCGCTGAAGCTGATCCGCGCGACCCGTCAACACGACATGATCGACGTGGTGGCGAACTTCGCCCGCAGCACGTCCAATCCGCAATTGTTGATTTCTGCGGCCGTGACGATTCGCCGTATCGGCCTGCCCCAACCGCCGCGACCGGGTTCCGATCCGACACTGCCGCGACCGGCCATCACGGCGGCCGAGCTGCACGCGCTGCTCAGCCGCATCGATGCCTCGTCGCTCGACGAGTCGTGGAACGAACGTCGCGCAGACTTGCTGGCGTGGCTCGACGTGCGTCGTCGCGAGGGCGAACCGGACGCCACCTATCGGCTGGGCAACCTCGATGTTCGCGAGGGGGACTGGCTATTGATGCGGAATCCCTCGCCCTACAACCTGTTCACCGATCTCTCGCCGGGGCTGTTCACTCACGTGGGCGTGGTCACCACGGAGCGGGGTAGCGACGGCATTCGCCGCTTTGTCGTCGTCGACCTGCCGGAGCGCGGCAATGCGATTCCGGCGGTGCCGGTCGATACGTTCGTTCGCCGCACGCTCGACTATGTCTTTCTCCGCCACGTTGACGACGAGGCCGGCGAAACGATGAGTGACGTGGCCCGCTCGATTATCGGCAACGAGTCGCACTTCGACTTGAACTTCCGCACCGCAGGGATCGAACGTCTGAAGGGACAAGATCTCGCCGGCAAGAAGATCGAGGGCTACTGTGCCGGGCTGTTGTTGCTCTGTGCCCAGGCCACCGAGCGACCCCGCAGCGATTTCTTTCCGGTGGCCGAACATCCGGCCGGCGGCAACACGCTCGCCAACCTCGAGAAGCTCGGCATCTCGATGGGTCACGATTTCCTCTCGCCCACCGGCGCCCTTTTCTCGGACAAGCTGCAGTTGGTCGGCCGCCGCGAAACGATGTACGACCCGCGCCGTCAGATCGAGCAGGCGGTTTACGATCACTTCGCCGCGGGATTGCGTGAAGGCGAACTGACGCCGTCGCCCGACTGGTTCCAATCGCTGCGTGAACGGTTGGCGAAGGCGTCGAAGAACAATCCGCTGTTGGCGCGGGCGCTGGCCGACGCCGCGGGGGTGAATCGCAACATGGACCTGGTGGCGGCCGCGAAGCTCGGCGCCGTGATCGAGACGCTCGACGAAATTGCCTACGGCGCCAGCGGCGAGTATCGCCTGGCCATGACGGCCATGCGCAGCGAGCCGGCCCGCGGGCGGCTACGCCGCGCCCAGAACGAGCGCACGCGGCAGTTGCAGAAGTACCAGCAGCGGCATGCCGATCTCTATCAGGCCTTCGGCCGCGGCGAGATCTCGCCGCGGCAGTTGCGAATTGCCCTGGTCGGCTATTACGTGGCCAAGGGGAAACGCCAACTGAACGAGCGATTTTTCCGCGAGCCGGAAAAACAAGGGGAGCCGGAAAAACAAAGGGAATAGGGCCTTCGTGCCGGCCCGCGCAAGACATCTGGACCGGGGTCGCCGGATGCTTAGAATGACGGGGATGGATGGCAGTCGATCCGCCTGATGGTACGATTTAGAAAAGCCCGTCGTCCCCTGTTGGACGTCGGGCTGCGTCTTTTTTCCAACCTTGCCTTTTGCCGGTCCGGGCAGCTTGCCAAATCGCACGTAGCGATCGGGCCCGTGTCGAAATCAGATTCCGGCAGACTTCGATTCTCATGGCACTGAACATTGTGGTCCTGGGATGCGGGACCGTCGGCACCTCGATCGCAGACGTCTTGTGTCAGCATCGGCACAACGTGACCGTGATCGATCAAGACAGCGACAAGACCCAAAAGGTGAACGAGCGGCTCGACGTGCGCACCCTGACGGGCAACGCCTCGCAGTCGAGCGTCTTGTTTCAGGCGGGCGTCCCCAGCTGCGACTTGTGTCTGGCGGTGACCGGCAGCGACGAGGTGAACTTGATCGCCGCTAGCATGGCCAAGGCGATGGGGGCCGGGAGGACGATCGCGCGGGTCTACGCGCCCGTTTACCGCGATCTTTCCACGTTCGACTATCACCGCCACTTTCACGTCGATCGACTCTTGAGCCTAGAGCACCTCTCGGCGATGGAGTTGGCCCATGGCATTCGTCACGGCGGCACGGTGGCCATGGAGTCGTTTGCCCGGGGCAAACTCGAGGTCGACGAATTCGAGATCAGCCCCAACGCGGCGGCTGTCGACAAACTGATCAAAGAACTGGGTCTGCCGACCGGTATTCGCATCGCCTGTGTGTCGCGCGAGGGCCAGACGACCCTGGCCCTGGCCGACGAACAGCTCCGCGTGGGCGATCGCGTCACGCTGATCGGCACCGCCGAGGCGATCGAAGAACTCAAGGGCATGTTCCAGACCGGTACGACTCCGCGGCGCGACGTGGTCATCGCGGGCGGCGGCGAGACCGGATATCACCTGGCCCTGGCCCTGCAGCACGGCCGCTTCGGCGTGGTGCTGATGGAACGCGACATCGAACGCTGCGAGTACCTGGCCGCCAAGCTGGAGCGAACCACGGTCGTCAACAGCGACGCGACCTATCGCGATCAGCTCGAAGAGGAACGCGTCGGCACGGCCGACGTGTTCGTGGCAACCACCGGCGACGACGAAGAGAACATCATGGCCTGCGTTACCGCGCGGGAGATTGGGGCCAAGCAGATCCTCTCGATCGTCAGTCGGCCCGACTATGCCGAGGTCGTCGGCAAATTGGGCATCGATCAGGCGGTCAGCCCGCGCGAGGTGGTGGCCCGCCAGGTGCTCGGCCTGTTGCACAAGGGAGCGGTTATCTCGCGGAGTTCGCTGGGGGCCGGCGGTTTGAACGTCTTCGAGATCGAGGTCCGCGAGGGCGCCCCGATTACCGAGCATGTACTGGCCAACGTGCGGCTGCCGGCCAAGTGCTTAATCGCCGTCGTCGTCCAAGAGGACTTCGTCCGCGTGCCGGGCGCCGACGATCGCCTTCATGCCGGCGATACGGTGATCGCGCTGATCGACGATTCAGCCGTCGCGGAGTCCCTGCAAATGTTCAGCACCAATGGAAGCTAGCGCCGCGGTGCCAACACGGTCTTGCGGTGCCAACACGGTCTTATTGTCACTCTGCCGAAACGTCTTTGACGCCCCCTCGCTTGACAGTCCCGTTGCTTGACACTCCCGCTGGTTCTTGAAACCACCCACGCGATGCATCCTCGGCCATGAATTTCTCTCTTCTGGCAAAAATGCTGAGTCGCATCGCGTTCCTCATCGGCGGCACGATGGTATTCAGCCTGCCCTGGACCTTGCCGGCGCTGGGGGCCGCGGCCGAGTTTGAACGGGCCGGCTTCATCGGGCTGGCCGGGTCGATCGTCGTGGCGGCCGCGGTGGGGGGCCTGCTGTGGTATTTGGGTCGCGAAGCCAACGGCAGCCTCTATCGCAAGGAGGCCATGGCGGTCGTCGGACTGAGCTGGGTCTTGGCCACCGTGCTCGGCGCGCTTCCCTATCTGATCAGCGGCACCAAACTGGGACCCGAGCGCCCGATGCAGGTCTGGGATGCCCTCTTCGAATCGCAGTCCGGCTTCAGCACGACGGGCGCCACGGTCATTACCGATCTGGAAGATCCAGACCTGGTGCCGCGCTCGATCTTGTTCTGGCGCAGCAGTACCCACTTTCTCGGCGGTCTGGGCATCATCGTCTTGTTCGTGGCAATCCTCGGTCAGGGTTCTGCCGGCAAGGCCTTGATGCGCTCCGAAATGCCGGGGCCGAGCAAGGAAGGTTCACAGGCCCGCATGCAGCACACGGCCTGGTACTTCGCCTCGATCTACCTGGGTCTCACCGCGGTGCTCACGCTGCTGTTGCGGGTCGAGGGCTTGGACTGGTTCGATTCGCTCTGTCACTCGTTCGGCACGATGGCCACCGGCGGCTTCAGCACCTACAACGACAGCGTGGGGGCGTTCGCCACTTTGCCCTACATCAGCGAGACGCAGGCCGTCCTCATCGAGGTCACGATCATCGTCTTCATGGTGCTCGCCGGCACGAACTTTACGCTGCTCTACTTCGTGCTCGTGCTGCAGCCCGGCAAGTTGTTCGCCGACCTGGAATGGCGGGTCTTCGCGCTGGTCATTGTGGGCGGCACGCTGGTGATCCTCGGATTCGGACGCTTTCATCAGGACTTTGGCAGCTGGGGCGAAGGCGTTCGGCACGGCCTGTTCCAGGTGGTCTCCGTCATGACAACCACCGGCTACGGTACCACGGCCGACTTCAACAGTTGGAACAGCGTCGGTCGCGGTTTGTTGTTCCTGTTGATGTTCGTCGGCGGGTGCGCGGGCAGCACCGGCGGCGGACTGAAGGTGATTCGCCACATCCTGTTTCTCAAGATTATGGGGCTGGAGCTCGAGCGGGCCTATCACCCCAGCGTCGTCCGGCCGCTGCGGATTAGCGGACAGCCGGTCGAGGATCCCGAGCTGCGTCGCAACATCCTGGTCTACTTCGGGCTGGTGCTGGTGATCTTCGTGTTCAGTTGGATGGCCCTGGTGGCGATGGAGCCCGATGACACCTGGCGCGAGACGATGCTGGCCGACGGCGAGGTCGCCGCGGAGGCCGCCGAACGCAGCATCGAGCACAAACTGATCGACAGCGCCTCGGGCATTGCGGCCACCCTGAACAACATCGGACCGGGGCTGGGCGTGGTGGGGGCCAAACAGAACTACGCCCTGTTCAGTCCCGCGGCGAAGCTGTTGTTTACGTTTCTGATGATGCTCGGACGGCTGGAGATCTTCGTGATCCTGGTGCTGCTGCTACCCGGCTTTTGGCGGGCTCACTAGCCCCATTCGCCACATTGGGTCGCCCGCGTCACTTGGTTGCCACTCGGGCGGGTGAGCCGTCGTTGCGGTCGCCGCCGGGCCCACCGTTCGTCGCGACAATTGTCGTCGGGGTCGGCGGCACACTATACTGGAAGGTCGCGTGCCCTCGGGGCACCCGGCCGGCCCTCCCACCTGCCGCGTTGGCCATAGCCGACGCGTCCCCCTGCCAAGAACCCGAGAGGATCTTCCCTCGATGCGACGTGCCTTGCCGCTTTCCGTGTTCTGTCTGTCGCTGTTGACACTTGCCGCGGTCGCGCGGGCCGAGGACGCTCCTCAGGCCACCGAAGACGGCGCGGTTAGCTACTACCGCGACGTGCGACCGATCTTTCAGGCTCGCTGTTTCGGCTGCCATCAGCCGGCCAAGCCCCAGGGTGGTCTGGACATGACCAACTTCACCGGTCTGCTTGAAGGCGGCGATTCGGGCGATCCGGTCGTCGTGGCCAGCGATCCGGAGGAAGGAACGCTGCTCGAGCAGATCGAAGCGGTCGACGGTGTGGCCGAGATGCCCAAGGACGGCAATCCGCTGACCGCTGACCAGTTCGCGCTGATTCGACGCTGGCTCGAAGAGGGGGCCAAGGACGACACACCGGCCGCCGACACGGCCATCTACGACGCGGACAACCCGCCGCAGTACGAATCGGCCCCGCTGATCACCTCGGTCGACTTCTCGCCCGACGGCAAGCTGCTGGCGGTGTCGGGCTATCACGAAGTGTTGCTGCACGAGATCGACGCCGACGGCAAGGCACAGTTGGCCGGTCGCCTGGTGGGACTTTCCGAGCGGATCGAGTCGGCGATGTTCTCGCCCGACGGAACGCGACTGGCCGTAACGGGTGGTTCGCCCGGTCGGCTCGGCGAGTTGCAGATCTGGAACGTGGCCGATCGCGAACTCGAACGTTCCATCTCGGTTACCTACGATACGATTTACGGCGCGAGCTGGTCACCTGACGGTTCGCTGGTGGCCTTTGGTTGCGGCGACAATACGTTGCGGGCCATCCGGGTCGAAGACGGCGAGCAGGTCTTCTATCAGCGGACGCACGACGACTGGGTTCTCGACAGCGTCTTCTCGGTGCAGGGAGACCACCTGGTGTCGGTCAGTCGCGACCGCACGATGAAGCTCAATCACGTCGCCACGCAGCGGTTCATCGACAACATCACCTCGATCACGCCGGGGGCGCTCAAGGGTGGCCTCTATTCGGTCGATCGACATCCGGAGAAGGACGAGCTGGTGATCGGCGGAGCGGACGGGGTGCCGAAGATCTACAAGATGTTTCGCACGCAGGCCCGTCGCATCGGCGATGACTTCAATTTGATTCGCAAGTTTCCCGCCTTGCCGGGGCGTGTCTTCTCGGTGCAGTTCAGTCGCGACGGACGTCACATCGTGGCGGCAAGCAGCAAGGATCGCCAGGGTGAGGTGTGGGTCTACGACGTCGAGACCGGCAAGGTGCAATCAAAGCTGGCGGGCATCGAGGCGGGTGTGTTTACCGCGGCCTTCAGCCCCGATGCCAAGCGGGTCGCCTCAGGTGGCTTCGGCGGAGAGGTCTATCTGCACGACGCGATGACGGGCGAGCTGCTCTCCAAGTTCGTGCCGGTGCCGCTCGACAAGGGCGAATCGCTGGCCGGCGCTGCGGCCCCGTAGCGACGGCCCCCTAGCGAAGATGGCCGCCGTCCGCCGGCGAGCCGTGTGACGAAGGAACCGTGCGGCCGAGGAGCGGGCACTTGGCCCGTGGCGGCCGCCGATTTTCGATTCGCATCGCCAAGGCGACACATCTTCCGTAAAATGACGAGGAGAGTTTCGCGTCCGGCCGTCAGGTCAGGGGCGCGTGGCCATCGGGGGCGATTTGAGGAGATTGCCGGTTGCCTACCGTCGGGTCGGTCGCTGCACGTTGTCCTTGCGAGCTGCCGATCAAGTCAACGAGATCAGGATGAAACGGATCGTGCCGTCCCACAACTCGCTACTGTTGCTCAGGCGGACCTTGTTGCTGGCCGCCCTGTTCTGCGGCATCGGCTTCACGCTGCCGGCGCTTGCCCAGGAGCCGCGAACCCTGGCTCCCGAGCCGTCGCCCGGCCAGGCCGATTTAGATGCGGCCACCAAGCTGAAGTTGCGCGCAGCGCGGGTGCAGGACCTCGCCAACGTGATCGAACTGGCTGAGTCGGCCCTCGAGGCGGGACTCGTCGAGGAGGATGCCGCCTGGGCCAAGACCTTGATCTCGGCGACGCGGCACGAGCGGGCGACCCTGCTCAGCTCACCGGTTCTCGATCAGCAGCCGCCCGATCCGAGATGGCAACAGTATCGCCGTCTCGCCCTGGCCGACCTGGTCGAAGCGATCAAGTACGATCCCGACAATCCTGAACTGCACCTGTTGCAGGCGCGGCTCTACGCGCTGCCCGGCGCCGACGGCGATCGTGAGAAGGCGCTGGCGGCTTATCAACGAGCGATCGACACCAGCGGCGGCGACGATACGACGAAGTCGAAAGCCTACGCCTATCGGGCCGCCATTCGCGAAGACCCTGCTCAGCGGGCCGCCGATCTCGACGCCTCGATCGAGCTCGACCCCTCGAATCTCGAAGCGGTGAACGCACGGGCGATGGCCTGGCTCGAGGCGGGCGACTACGAGCGAGCCGTGCCCGACCTGCAGAAGATCATCACGCTGGAGCCCGACAACCCGCAGCACTACATCACCAAGGCGATGGTGCTGGCAATGCTCGAACGCGTCGACGAATCGCTCGCCGAACTGAACAGAGCGGCCGAGCTGGCTCCCGACGATCCGGCCGTTTACGCGCAGCGGGCCCGCCTCTATCTGTTGTCGAATCAATTCGACAAGGCGCTCGAGGACGGCAACCGGGCGCTCTCGCTCAATCCCCGCAATCCGGGCGTCCAGTTGACGCACGCGCGGGTGCTTCAGGCGACGGGGGATACCAAGGCCGCCCTCAAGCTGGTTTCCCGCGTGCTGGCGTTTCAGCCGAGCATGAAGGCGGCAATTGAGCTGCGGGCACAGTTGCTCGTCGAGCTCGGTCGCTTCGACGAGGCGATTTCCGGCGTGGAGCGTGCCGTGCGGGGCGATCCCGACAGTCGCGAGATGTTGACGCTGCTCGGCACGCTGTACCTGGCCAATGAAGATTCAGAAAAGGCGATCGGCGTTTTCGATCAGTTGCTCGACAATGGGCTGGAGAACGCCCGCATCTATCGACATCGAGGCGATGCCCTGTTGAGTCTGGCCCGGCAGAGCGAGGCCCTGGCCGATTACGAAAAGGCCCGGCAGCTCCAGCCGCAGGACCCCGGCATTCTCAACAACATGGCCTGGCTGATGGCCACCTCGCCCGACGAGCAACTCCGCAACGGTTCGCGGGCCATCGAATTGGCCGAGGAAGCCTGCCGGATCACCGAGTATAAGGAGGCCTACATTCTCAGCACGCTGGCCGCCGCCCACGCCGAATCGGGAGACTTCGACGAGGCGGTCAAATGGGCCGAGAAGGCCGTCGAGCTGGGCGAGGGCGAAGTGACCGATCAGCTGAAGGCGGAACTGGAGAGCTATCGCCGGCGTGAGCCTTGGCGGGAGGTGCAGGGGGGCAGCGAAGAAGACGGGCCCGCGGGCGACGAACCTCAGGCCGGCGAGGCCCCGGGCGCGGAGGCGGAAGAGGCGACGGAGTCCGAGGAGTCGACGGACTTCGATGACGACGAGAGCCCGGCCGATCCGCAGGAGCAAGACTCCGCGGAAGAAGAGAGCGACGAGCGTCCCTCGCTCTAGGCGGCGATACCGCGAGGCGATTCTACGGGCCAGTTCTCTGCGGGGGCGCTTCTGTAGAGCGAGCCGACCGAAGCGAATCGTTCCGCGGGCGCTGCGGGCGTCGCGTTGCTACTGTGCCGTCGCCGGACCGCCGACTTCGGCCGCCAGCTCGGCTACCCCGCGACGATCGCAAAAGTCGCCGAACTGCTCGCCCTCGTGACGCTGCTCCTTGAAGAGCTCGAACAGGGCCACCAGCGTGCTGACGACCTCTTCTGCAGGAACGACGTCCTGAAAGACCGTGTTCAAGCGATCGCCCTGGGTGCGGCCCCCCAGCAAGATCGTGTACTTGCCCAGTGTCTTGCCGACCAGGCCGATATCCGAGTTGTAAGGACGCGCGCAGCCGTTCGGGCAGCCGGTCATGCGAGTTGTAAACACCTCGTCCGCCAGGCCGAGGCGGTCCAGTTCGCGTTCCAGCTTGTCCATGATGCCGGGCAAGGCCCGTTCGCTTTCGGTGACCGCCAGGCCACACGTCGGCATTGCGGGACAGGCCATCGACCAGCGTCGTACCACGCTCAGCTCGTCGTGGAGCGGCACACCGTGACGGCGGAGAATCTCGTCGATCGTCGACTTCGCCCCCTCCTCCAAATCGGTGAACAGCAAACCCTGATGGGCCGTCAGTCGCAGCGGCGGCGCGAGCTTGCCGCAGATTTCTCGCAGTGCCGACTTCAGTCGGAAGTCGCCCTCGTCCTTAATGCGGCCATTCTCGACGTTCAGCCCGTAGAACCAACGACCGTCGCCCTGGGAAAACCAACCGATGTGATCGTCGTGCCCCTCGACCACGATATCGAGCGGCGTCGCGAGCGACTGGCCGTAGTACTCTTCGACTTTCGCCTTGAAGGCTTCGACTCCCCAATTGGCCACCAGGTACTTCAGCCGCGCGACCTTGCGATCGCCTCGATTGCCAAAGTCGCGTTGCACGCCGACGATGGCCGAGACCACATCGATCACCTGCTCGGGCGTGACGTAAGCGAGCGGCTTGGCCAGCGCGGGAAAGGTCTTCTTCGCGCTTGGCGTGACGCCGAAGCCGCCGCCGACCAGCACGTTGTAGCCAACCACCTGGAAATCTTCGCAAACGGCCAACAGGCCCACGTCGTGCGAATAGACGTCGATACAGTTGTCGCCCGGCAGGGCGATGCCGATCTTGAACTTGCGCGGCAAGTAGACCTTGCCGTAGATCGGCTCGACGTCCTCGCCAGCGGGGCTGCCGTTGACCCGCACCTTCTCCTCGGCCTCGGGGTCTTGGAGCCAAATCTCGTGATACGCCCGCGTTTGCGGGGCGAGGTGCTCGGCCAGGCGGTCGGTCAGGTCCTGCATCTGCTGATGAACCGGGTCGCCGTTGAACGGCGCGGGACAGCACATCACATTGCGATTCACATCGCCACAGGCCCCCAGCGTGGTCAGCTCGACCTCGTTGATGCGGCGCATCGTCTCGGCCAGGCTCTTCTTCAGAATGCCATGCAGCTGCAGGGCCTGACGCGTGGTGATTCGCAAGGTGCCGTTGCCCAGCTCGTCGCACAGGTCGAGCTCGGCCAGCAGCTGCCGGCTGGCGAGCTTGCCACCGGGAATTTTTGAACGGACCATCAGCGAGTAGGCCTTGCCGCCACCCTGTTCACGCAGCTGCTTGCGGGCGTCGCGGTCGTCCTGCTGATAGGTGCCGTGGTGTTTGAGGAGTTGGGTGCTGTCCTTGCTGAAGAAGTCGTTTTCGTCGGCGAGCTGTGCGGCGATCTCGCCGCGCAGCTGTCGGCTTTCCGACTTGATCTTCTCGACGGGACTGAGCTTCTTTTGCTTTTCGCTCATGGCTTCAATGCGGTGGCGATAGGAAAGAAACGAGACACTCGGCGGCCGGCCAAAGATAGGGACCCCACACTGCGCGATGTTGGCCGGGGGCCACGCGGGGTGCGAAATGCGACAAACGGGGCGAGGTGCGCAGCTTTCTTATGCCCACTCAGGAGTATAGCGTTGGTCGTAAAAAGCTGCCATAGCTCTCTATTTTGACAGCATGGGCTTGCCCAGCGGGATCGTTGTGGCGGCCCGACCGGTTAGCTACGGTGTGGCTATGAATGAACCGGTCGAAGCCGAATCGACATCTTCGCCAGCGGGCAGCGGTGCGCGACGATTCGACCCGATCCTCTTCATCGCCACCGGGGCGGGATTTGGCTATTCGCCTTTCGCCTCGGGAACGGTCGGCGCGGTGTGGGGCCTGCCGCTAGCGTGGCTCGTCGCGCAGCTCGAAGTCTGGATCGAACCGCGCGGGCTGAGTCTTGGCATTCAGCTAGCCGTCATCGCGGCGGCCATTCTGATTGGCATTCCCGTCGCCTCCGCCGCGGCGCGTCGCCTGGGTGGCGCGAAGGATCCCGGCGCGATCGTATGGGACGAGATTGCCAGCATGCTGCTGGTGTTCCTGTTCGTGCCGGTGGCCGAGATGTCTTCGCCGCTGATCTTAGGAATCGGTTTCGTGCTGCACCGCTTTTTCGATGTGGTGAAGCTGCCGCCGTGTCGGCAGCTGGAACGGCTCCCCAACGGCTTGGGCATCATGGCCGATGATGTGGTGGCGGCGCTCTATGCTTGCGTGGTGCTGCACGCGGTGCGCTGGCTGTGGCTGGGATAGCACGGGCCGGATGCGAAGAGCCGCGATTGATGGTATCTTGTTAACCTCGAAACCGTGCTCCATCGAACCAGATTGTTGTCGCCAGGAGATTGACCCATGCTTCACCGCACCCTCGTTACCCTGCTGTTGTTGTTCCTGCTGTCCGCGTCTTTCGTTTCGGCCGACGAAGGCGAGTGGGTGAGTCTCTTCGACGGCAAGTCGCTTGACGGCTGGCGGGCCAGTGAGAACAAGGAATCGTGCAAGGTGGAAGACGGTGCGATCGTCGTGCACGGGCCCCGCTCGCACCTGTTCTACGTCGGCGACGTCAACAACGGCAGCTTCACGAATTTTGAGTTCAAAGTCGACGTGAAGACCGATCCCGGCGCCAACTCGGGCGTCTACTTTCACACCAACTATCAAGAGACCGGCTGGCCCAACACCGGGTACGAGACCCAGGTAAACAACACGGGCGGCGACGCTTCCAAGACGGGCGGACTCTACGCCGTTCAGGACGAGACCGAGGCCCCCGTCGGCGACGGCGAGTGGTTCAACCTGCACATCACAGTGAAGGGCAAACATATCGTGGTGAAGGTCAACGGCGAGACGGTTTCCGACTACACGGAACCGGACGATCTCGATCGGCCCAGCCGTCAGCTTTCCAGCGGCACCTTTGCCTTTCAGGCGCACGACCCCAACAGTCGCGTGGCCTATAAGAACGTGATGGTGAAGGTGTTGCCGTGACCGCGCGGATCCTCGACGGCAAGGCGCTCGCCGCAACGATCAGGGAAGAAATTCGTGACGAGGTCAGCCGCTTCGTCGAGCAGCGCGGGGTGCAGCCCTGCCTGGCCGCGGTGCTGGTCGGCGAAGACCCGGCCAGTCAGGTCTACGTTCGCAATAAGCAGCGGGCCTGTGAGCGGGCGGGCATCGCCAGTCAGCTTCATCGCCTCGCGGAGACGTGCGGCGAAGACGAACTCCTGCAGCTGGTCGCCGACATGAACGCCGACCCGGCCGTTCACGGCATGCTCGTGCAGCTTCCTCTGCCGGCGCAGATCCGGGCCGAGAAGGTCCTGGTGGCGGTCGACCCGGCGAAGGACGTCGACGCCTTTCATCCCGAGAACGTCGGTCGACTCGTGCAGGGTCGACCCCGCTTCCTACCCTGCACTCCGCATGGCGTGCAGCAACTGCTGGTGCGCGAGTCGATCGAAATCGCGGGCGCCCACGTAGTGATCGTGGGACGAAGCGACATCGTGGGCAAGCCGCTCGCGAACATGCTCGTGCAGCGCGGCGCCGGGGGCGACGCCACGGTGACGCTTTGCCATTCGCGCACCCGAGAGCTGGCCGACGTTACCCGCTCTGCCGATATTCTGATCGCCGCGATCGGCCGGGCCCGCTTCATCACGGCCGACATGATCAAGCCGGGCGCCACGGTGATCGACGTCGGCATCAATCGCACCGACGACGGCCTGGTGGGCGATGTCGACTTCGAGGCGGCACTCGCGGTGGCGGGCGCAATTACGCCGGTGCCGGGCGGTGTCGGACCGCTGACCATCGCCATGCTGCTGCACAATACGCTTGCCGCGGCGGGCGCGTTGATCTGATACGACGCGAACGCGGTAGGGTCGCTCGAGCCGAAGAGAATAGGCGACGCGAGAGCGTGCTCAAGACGCGCTCTAGCAGCGCGGAGCGGTCATCAGGTCGAGCGTGAGTAGGGCCGCTACCAGCGACACCAATACAAATAGAAACGGCATGATGACCTTACTTTTGCTTCTCTGCGTTCTTGGCAGCGACGAACCTGACAACAAAAGACGTGTTATCAGATTCCTCAGCCCCGGCAAACGGCACTTCGACGCGCCAATTCTCACGTGGGCCAAATGATCTGTTGCCGCCGACCGGCCGATCCGTCACCAGCTTTTTTTCTGAGGCCGGCTCGCGGACGCTCTAATCGCCCATGATGTTTGCACTTATCGTGTCCCGCGCGACGGCGTTCGGGCAGCGATGGGGCCAGAATAGCGACTCCAGCGTCGGGTGGCTAACCCCCTGCCTCACAAAGTAGGGGTCCGCGGTGGCAATTGGCAGCTTATCGGACAACGCGGACTACCGACTCGCACAATTCTTGGCCAACCGGTAAGAAAGTCGGCTGGCCGACCCGAAAGCGCGCCAGCATTGCTAGCAAACTTCTGGTGCCGGAGCACGCATGCTTTGGGCCGCGGCGTGGCGAGAGGCCTTCGGGTGAAAGATGCCTTGAACGCGCTAGCCCGGCGCGGGCAAGGAGCTGACGCCCATCAGATACTGATCGACCGCCCGGGCCACGCCGCGGCCTTCGTTGATGGCCCACACCACCAGGCTTTGTCCCCGACGACAATCGCCGGCGGCGAAGACGCCTTCGAGACTGGTGGCAAACCGGCCATGCTCGGCCTGATAGTTGCCGCGGCCGTCGAGCTCGACGTCGAGGCCGTCAAGAATGTACTGCTCCGGGCCCAGAAAGCCCATTGCCAGCAGCACCAGGTCCGCCTTCCATTCCCGCTCCGAGCCCTCGATCTCGACCGGCTGGAAGCGACCGTTGTCCTTGACCCAGTCGACCTGCACGGTGCGGATGCCAGCCACCTTGCCGTTACCGTCGTCGAGAAATTCCTTGCTCATCACGCAATACGACCGCGGGTCATCGCCGAACTTGGCGGCGACTTCCTCGTGCCCGTAGTCGACGCGATAGATCCGCGGCCACTGCGGCCAGGGATTGTCGGGAGCGCGATTCTCCGGCGGCTGGGGCAGCAGCTCGAAGTTCACCAGGCTCGCACAGCCGTGACGCATCGAGGTGCCGATACAGTCGGTGCCGGTGTCGCCGCCGCCGATCACGATCACGTCCTTGCCCGCGGCCGAGATGTACTCGCCGTCTTCGTGATTCGAATCGAGCAGGCTCTTCGTGTTGGCGGTCAAGAACTCCATGGCGAAGTGAATGCCGGACAGCTCGCGACCCGGAATGGGCAGGTCGCGAGGCTTGGTCGCCCCGGTCGCCAGCACCAGGGCGTCGAAATCGTCGAGCAGCGATTGCGGACTCACGTTGCGTCCCACGTCGGCACCGGTGACGAACTTCACGCCCTCGGCCCGCATCACATCGAGCCGTCGCTCGACGACGTCCTTGCCGAGCTTCATGTTGGGAATGCCGTACGTGAGCAGGCCGCCAATCCGGTCGGCCCGTTCGTAGACGGTGACCTCGTGACCGACGCTGTTCAGCTGCGCGGCGGCGGCCAGTCCCGCCGGACCGGAGCCGACGATGGCGACGCGCTTGCCGGTGCGTTTCTGCGGCACGTTGGGCGTCACCCAGCCTTCGGCGAAACCGCGATCGATGATCGCGTTCTCGATGTTCTTGATTGTCACGGGCGGATCGGTGATGCCGAGCACGCAGGCCCCTTCGCAGGGAGCCGGGCAGGTACGGCCCGTGAACTCGGGAAAGTTGTTCGTCTTGTGCAGGCGATCGAGCGCCTCGCGCCAGCGACCTTGATAAACCAGGTCGTTCCACTCGGGAATCAGGTTGTCGATCGGACAGCCCGTGGCCGACTGGCAAAACGGCACGCCGCAATCCATACAGCGGGCGCCCTGTGTGGCCAGCTTCTCCTCGACCGGTTGGCGAAAGATCTCCTGATAATCGCCGAGCCGTTCGAGCGGATCGCGATAGCCCACAACCATTCGCTCGAATTCTTTGAAACCTGTCGGTTTTCCCATCGACAACGCTCTCCTGAATTGGCCCGTTTGCTAGTCGGCCGAAGTGGCGGCCGGCTGCGACGACCCGGCGCGGCGGGCTCGTTCGGCCAAGACTCGTTTGTAGTCGGTCGGCATCACCTTGACGAACTGCGGCAGAACTTCGTCCCACCGCGCGAGCACGTCGGCGGCGACCGTCGAATCGGTGTATTTGCGATGCTTCTCGATCAGGCCCTGCAGCTCGACGATGTCGTCGGCCGCTTCGACTTTTTCGAGCTCGACCATGCCGAGGTTGCAATTGATCAGGAACTCGTCGCGCGGGTCCCAGATATAGGCCACGCCGCCGCTCATGCCGGCGGCAAAGTTGCGGCCCGTCGGTCCCAGGATCACGACGCGTCCGCCAGTCATGTATTCGCAGCCGTGGTCGCCGACGCCCTCGATGACCGTCAGCGCGCCGCTATTGCGTACGGCAAATCGCTCGGCCGCCCGACCGCGGAAGAAGGCCTCGCCGCCGGTGGCACCGTAGAGCACGACGTTGCCCACGATGATGTTCTCTTCCGGCACGAAGCTGCTTTCGGCCGGCGGATAGATGACCACGCGTCCGCCCGAAAGGCCCTTGCCGACATAGTCGTTGGCGTCGCCTTCGAGCTCGAGCGTTACGCCGCTGGCCAGAAAGGCTCCAAAGCTCTGGCCGGCCGAACCGTGCAGTCGGAAGTGAATCGTCCCGTCCGGCAGTCCCGCTTCGCCCCACCGCTTCGACAGTTCGTGGCTGAGGATCGTGCCGACGGTGCGATTCGTGTTCACGATCGGCAGTTCGGCCGAGACCTTCTCGCCGCGCTCCAAAGCGGGCGCGGCCAGCTCGAGCAGCCGCGTGCGATCGAGCGTCAGCTCCAGTCCGTGGTCCTGGGTCTGGGTGCAGTAAACACCCACGTCGTCGTGCGGCTTCCAGGCCGGGCTCAGCAGACCGGTCAGATCGAGTCCGTCCGCCTTCCAATGTTCGATAGCCGCGTCCGGCACCAGGGCATCGGCCCGGCCGACCATCTCGTTGATCGTGCGAAAACCGAGTTGGGCCATGATCTCGCGGGCTTCCTCGGCGACCATGAACAGGTAGTTGACCACGTGATCCGGTTGGCCCGCCATCTTCTTGCGGAGCTCGGGATCTTGCGTGGCGATACCCACCGGGCAAGTGTTCAGATGACACTTGCGCATCATGATGCAGCCCAACGTCACCAGCGGGGCCGTGCTGAAGCCGAACTCTTCGGCCCCCAACATCGCCGCGATGACAACGTCGCGACCTGTCTTCAGTCCGCCGTCGGTCTGCAGGACAACCCGCGAGCGGAGATCGTTCTTGACCAGCGTCTGGTGCGTCTCGGCAATGCCCAATTCCCAGGGCAGGCCGGCGTGCTTGATGCTGGTCAGCGGCGAAGCCCCGGTGCCGCCGCCGTCGCCCGAGATGAGAATGTGATCGGCGTGTCCCTTCGCCACGCCGGCGGCGATCGTGCCGACGCCGACTTCGGAAACGAGCTTCACGCTGACGCGGGCCGACGGGTTCGAGTTCTTCAGATCGTAGATCAGCTGGGCCAGATCTTCGATCGAATAGATGTCGTGGTGCGGCGGCGGACTGATCAGACCGACGCCGGGTGTCGAATAGCGAATCCGCGCGATGTTCTCGTCGACCTTGCGCCCGGGCAGCTCGCCCCCTTCGCCCGGCTTGGCGCCCTGCGAGATCTTGATTTGCAATTCATCGGCGTTGGTCAGGTACCAGGCCGTCACGCCGAACCGCCCCGAGGCGACCTGCTTGATGGCCGAACGCTTCGAGTCGCCATTGTCCAGCGGCTTGAATCGCTCGGGATCTTCGCCGCCCTCGCCGGTGTTACTCTTGCCGCCGAGGCGATTCATGGCGATCGCCAGGGCCTCGTGCGATTCGGCCGAGATCGAGCCGAAGCTCATCGCACCGGTGCAAAACCGTTTGACGATTTCGCTGGCCGGTTCGACTTCGTCGAGCGGAATCGGCTCGCCGCCAACCCCCTCGCGAAACGCCAGCAGACCCTTGATCGAACAGCGGGTCTCCTCCGCGCGATTCACGTACTCGGCGAAACGACGATAGGCCTCGGCGCTGTCGGTGCGGGCCGCCACCTGCAGATCGGCGATCGACTGCGGATCCCACATATGTCGCTCGCCCTCGGCACGCCAATGATACTCGCCCGGATTGGGCAGCACGGCCGCCGGAGATCCCTGCTCGGGATAGCCGAGGGCATGTCGCCGCAAGGCCTCGGTGGCGAGCACCTCGAAGTCGACGCCCTGCACGCGGCTGGCGGTTCCCACAAAACAGCGGTCGATCACTTCGTCGCGCAGGCCGACCGCCTCGAAAATCTGCGCGCCCTTGTAGCTTTGCAAGGTGGAGATGCCCATCTTGGCCATCACCTTGAGCATGCCCTTGGCGACACCCTTGCGATAGGCGGCCACGATCTTCTCGTCGTCGTATCGATCGCCGTTGCTGGCCGTGTGATCGAGCAGTCCCTCGCGCTGGGCCTGCCAGAGGGCCTCGAAGGCGAGATAGGGATTGATCGCGTCGGCACCGTAGCCAACCAACAGGCAGTGGTGATGCACCTCGCGAGCCTCGCCCGACTCGACGACGATACCGATCCGCGTTCGCTTGGCCTTTCGCACCAGGTGGTGATGCACGGCGCCCATCGCCAACAGCGAGCTGAGCGGAACGCGCTGCGGACCCATCGCCCGATCGGAGAGCACCAAAATCGAGAAGCCGTCGTCGATGGCCGCTTCGGCTTCCGTACAGATGCGATCGAGCGCGGCCTGCATGCCGGCGCTTCCTTCGCTGCGCGGAAAGGTGATGTCGACGGTCTGCGTTCGCCAACCTCGGTGATCGACGTGCTTGAGCGCGGCGAGCTGCTCGTTGCAGAGAATCGGGTGAGGGACGGCCAGGCGGTGACAATGCTGCGGCGAAGTTTCCAGCAGGTTCGCCTCGGGCCCGATGTAGCACTCCAGCGACATCACGATCCCTTCGCGGATCGAGTCGATGGCCGGATTCGTCACCTGGGCGAAGAGCTGCTTGAAGTAGTCGTAGAGCATCCGCGGCTGATCGCTCAGACAGGCCAGGGCCGAGTCGTTGCCCATCGAACCGACCGGATCGCGGAGTTCGGTGACCAACGGCAGCAGCATGAACTGCATCGTCTCGGTCGTGAAGCCGAAGGCCTGCATCCGCTCCAAAAGCGTTTCCGGGTAGAAACCATGCGGCTCCTCGTTGGGCGAGAGATCGTCGAGGTGAATCCGCTGTTCAGCCAGCCAATCGCCGTAAGGCCGTCGGGCGGCGAACTCCTCTTTGAGTTCCGCGTCCGGCACGAGTCGCCCCTGTTCAAAATCGACCAGGAACATGCGGCCCGGCTGCAGGCGGCCCTTCTCCTTGACGTTGGCCGGGTCGACGTGCAGCACGCCGACTTCGCTGGCCATGATCACCCGGTCGTCGTGGGTCAGGTAGTAGCGCGACGGTCGCAGCCCGTTGCGGTCGAGCACGGCGCCGATGTAGTGCCCGTCGGTAAAGGCGATCGACGCCGGGCCGTCCCACGGTTCCATCAGGCAGGAGTGGAACTCGTAGAAGTGCCGCTTCGACTGCGACATCGACTCGTGATTCTGCCACGCCTCGGGCACCATCATCATCACCGCTTCCTGCAGCGTGCGGCCCGTCATCAGCAGGAACTCGAGCACGTTGTCGAAGGTTCCCGAGTCGCTGCAATCGGGCTCGATGACGGGGAAAAGCTTCGCCAGGTCGTCGCCGAACAAGTCGCTATGGACGACGCCCTCGCGAGCCCGCATCCAGTTCTTGTTGCCGCGCAGCGTGTTGATTTCGCCGTTGTGGCTCATGAACCGGTTAGGTTGAGCCCGGTCCCAGCTCGGCTCGGTGTTCGTCGAGAACCGCGCGTGGACCATCGCCAGGTGCGACGTGTAATCCTCGTCGGTCAGGTCGGGATAGAACGGCACGACCTGTTCCGGCGTAAGCTGTCCCTTGTAGATCTGCACCTTGGTCGACAGGGAGCAAATGTAGAAATATTTGCGCTGCTCGAGCGTGGTGTCGCTACGCAGCAGGTCGCTGGCCCGTTTGCGAATCACGTACAGCTTGCGTTCGAAGGCGTCGCCCTCGAGCCCGCCGGTGGCGGCCACGAAGAGCTGTTCGATCACCGGCTGGCTGGCCCGCGCGGTCGGACCGATATCGGCCCCGTCGGCGTCGGTCGGCACGCTGCGCCAGCCGACCAGCTGCTGTTCTTCTTCGCCGATGAGTCGCTCCAACTCGGCCTTGCAGTGATCGCGTTCGCTCTCGATCGTCGGCAGAAAGATCAATCCGGCCGCGAACTGGCCCGGCGGCGGCAACTCGGCTCCCAGATCGGCCCGCGCGACCTTGGCCAGGAACTCGTGCGGCAAAGCGGTGAGGATGCCGGCCCCGTCGCCCGTGTTGGCTTCGCAGCCACAGGCCCCGCGATGGGTCATGTTGCGCGAGATCTCGTCCGCGTCGCGGATGATCTGGTGACTCCGCTGTCCCTTCACATGGGCCACGAAGCCGACGCCGCAGGAGTCGTGCTCGTACTGCGGATCATAGAGTCCCCGCCGGCCGCTATCGGCCGTGGCGGTTCGCGCCGCTGCGTCGTTCGAACTGTGCCTTGCCTTGTCCGCCATAAATTTCATTTCTGCCGCCGCCTGCGGCACAGTCTTGGTTTCGACGCCTACCAGTTGGCCCGTAGGGCCTCCGCGAGTGGCTCGGCGGGGGTCTCCGCGAGCATCGCGCCCGCAGGCGAGACCTCGGTCCGCGCGAGCTCTTGCGGGACCTCCCGAGTGCGGAGCAGCTCGATGAATCGCCGCACCGTCGCGCTCAACTCTTTGCCGCGTCGATGCACGATGCCGAGCGGCCGCGTCACTTCGTCTACCTCATCGCTGATCAGACGCACGGCTGCCAGACTGCCGCCGGCGACTTCACGCTGCACGGTCGGCAGTGGCAAGATCGCCACACCCGCACCGATCTCGACCGCCCGCTTGATTGTTTCGATGTTGTCGAACTCCATCACGGTTTCGACATCGACCTGATGGGACGCGAGCATCCGATCGATCTCGCGTCGAATGGTCAGATCGCGATCGAACCCGACCAGTCGCTCGTCATCGAGCATCTCGATCTTCACCGACTCGACCATGGCGAGCGGATGCGCGGGAGCGGCGACCAGGACCATCGGCTCTTCACGCCACTCGACGCAATCGATCGAACGCGACGACTTGGGATAGCTGACCAGACCGACGTCGGCCTGATCGGTCTTCACCGCTTCGTAAACCCGCTGCGGATGCAAGTACTCCAGGCGGACGTTGGCTTTGGGGTATTGCGCCAGGAAGTCCTGCAGGTAGCGATCCATCAGGTGCAGGCCGACCGAATAGATCGACGCAACGCGCACCCGGCCCGCCACCTCGGCGTGCAGCGTGCGGACCTGTTCCTCGAGCGCCGCGTACCGCTCGACCAACCGGCGGCAGCCCTCGTAATAGACTTCACCTTCCTGGGTGAGCAGGAACGGCCGCTTGGAGCGGTCGAACAGCTTCACGCCGAGCCGTTCTTCGAGTTGGTGGATCACCTGCGAGGCGCCCGACTGGGAAATGCCGTTCTCCACCGCCGCCCGCGAAAAGCTTCGCTGGTTGACGACGTCGCAGAAGATTTTCAGAGACTTCAGTTGCATCGGATTCGCCAGCGAGGCAGGTTTTCGGAGGGTGCAGGTCTCGGAGGGTCACGTCGCCGTCGCGTCGCAACACGGCCAGTTCACATAGAACGCAGTGGGGGCGATCCCTCGCTCAATCCCGTCGCCGCGCGCGTGCCGCGGGGGCAAGCTTCGCGAGGCGCAGGCAGCACGGAGCACACCGGAGGGCGAAATCCCAAAAAAGTTGCCGCGTGTCCGCCAAAACGCCGCACCCAGTAGCTTGAAGAATACAAATACAGGGTACGCGCAGGATTTGAATTGAGGATAGTAAGATAAGCCCTGCCAGCACTTGCGGTCAAGGACCGCGCAGGGCCGAGAGCCACCAAATGGGGGCCTTTGCCGCAGGCGCCGGAGGCCTGGGCCGCCGTATAGGTCTAGAGAGGGCCTTATCGGCGTCCACCCGCTCTCGCCGGCAGAGTTGCCGGGATTACGGCCCGCCGCGACCGACTGCCAGAATGACACGGCTCGGGCAGAATTACGTCTCGGGCAGCGTCTCGGGCGAATACTCGTGATCGCGGCGGCGAATCACGGTCGCCTTTTCGATCCGGTCGGGCGTGATCTGACTGGCGAACGGACTCGAAGGATCGCGCTGCTGCAGCTCTGCGAGCACGTCGAGGCCCTCGATCACGCGGCCAAAGACGGTGTGTTGGCCGTCGAGATGTTGCGTCGGCACGAAGCAGAGAAAGAACTGCGAGCCGCCGGTATTGGGCGCGCTCGTCTTGGCCATGCTCAGGCTGCCACGAAAATGCTTGCGGTGTTTCGCCTGCCGACACTCGCACTTGATGTTGTAGCCCGGCCCGCCGCCGCCGGTGCCGTCGGGACAACCGCCCTGGGCCATGAAGCCCGGCAGCACACGGTGAAAGGTCAGCCCGTCGTAGTACTTCTTGTCGACCAGGCTGATCAGGTTGGCGACCGTGTTGGGGGCCTCGTTCTCGAAGAGCTCGATGATGATGTCGCCCTTGTTGGTTTCGAACTTGACGCGCGGCAGATCGTCGGCGAGTGCCTCGGCCGCGCGATAAGCCTTCTCCTCCTCCCAGATCTTCTTGTAGTAATCGAGCGACTGGAGATACTGCCGACCCTGCAGCCCCAGCTTGCCCGACTCCGCCGCCGCGTCGAAGAGTCGTTCGGCGCGGGCATAGTCGTTGGCCATGAAGGCGGCGATGCCGGCGGCTTCGACCGCCTTCGGTGGAGTGGCGTTGTGTTCCGTGAAGAGCCGCCCCAGACGATCGGCCTCCTCGTAGCGGTCGGCCTGAACCTCGCGCGTCAGGACGTCGGCCAGAAACTCGGCCTGTTTGCTGTCGATCTGCGGGTTGGCCGCGAATTCGCTTTCGGCGGCGGCCTTCACATCGCCGAGCAACTGGACGAGGGAGTCGACCTTGCTGTCGTGCTCACGGGCAATCTCCATCCGCTCTGCGGCCGAGGCGGCCCCAAACTTGCGGCGCAGGTCTTCCATTTCGTTGACCGAGCCTTCCAGCCGCTGGTAGAGGGCCTCGAAACTCGTTTCCGCATCGTCCGCCTCCGCGGTTGCCGAGGCGGGAACCACGCCGTCGCCGACCGGTTGGCTGCCGCCGCCCGGTTGGGCCAGGGCGGGACCGACCATCAACAGGACCGCGCCCGCCGCACAGGCCAAGGCCATGCCGCAGAGAGGGAAGAGGTAGCCCGAGTACGAATTGAGCAGCCGCATGATTCTTCTCCTGGTTCCGATTCGAGGGGCTCCGAGTTGTCGTTCGGAGGCGTCGAGATTGTGGGGGTTGAGGTTGTCGATGTCCGGACCCGTCCGCAGATCGCGCCCGGCCGATCGAGGAGGATCATTGTGAGCACCGCGGTCGGTGCGCGACAAGAGCGACTTGCATCGCGTAGGGGACGGCGCTAGGCTGGTTTGAGCCGGCGGCTTGCTGGCGCCCGACCCGCCGGGGTCGTGATATTCTAGGCCCAACGCCGTCGGGCGGGGTTTCATGCCAGCAAGAGCACGAAGATCGGCCCGCAAATCCTCGCCCCCAGGGGCGGGCGGCGGTCGCGATTTTGTCGAGGTCGACACGCCCCCGAGGATTATTGGCGGGCGACTGCGAGGGCGTCGCCTGGCCTATAGCGGACGTCGGGATACTCGGCCCATGAAGCACCGGGTGCGGGAGGCCATTTTCAACCTTGTCGGGCCGGCGATTGTGGGCCAGCAGGCGATCGACCTGTTCGCCGGCACGGGGGCCCTGGGGCTCGAGGCACTCAGTCGCGGCGCCGCACGGGCCACCTTCCTGGAACGCCACTTTCCCACCGCCGACGTGATTCGCGAGAACCTGGCGACGCTCGACGTCGCCGAGCAGGCGGAAGTCGTGCCGGCGAACGCCTTTCTTTGGACGCGCACGATCCCACTCGAGAAGTCGCCCGCGTGGGTCGTGTTCTGTTCGCCGCCCTACGACTTCTACCTCGAGCGGGCCGACGAGATGCGACAACTCATCGAGCGGATCATGGCTGCCGCCCCGCCGGAGAGCACCTTGGTTGTGGAAGCCGACGGCCGCTTCGATTCGAGCTCGTTGCCGTCGGCCTCGACGTGGGACGTGCGGCAGTATCCGCCGGCGGTCGTGGCCGTGTGGCGATCGGAGTCGCAAGCCTGACCCGACACGTCGCTAACGCCGTGCAAGGAGCTTCCCGCCGACAACGCCATTGCGACCAAGCGAGGCAGCGAGACTTATGGACGTGATCAACGTCAACGACGTCGAGGCCTTCACCACGAAGGACGGTTCCGAGATTCGCGAACTGCTGGCGCATCGCAACTCCGCGATCGAGAAGCAGAGTCTGGCCGAGGCCCGTCTGCCAGTTGGGGCGACCACCACCCCGCATTACCATCCGCAGACCGAAGAGATCTACTACCTGCTCGAGGGAACCGGCGAGATGCGGATCGGCGACGAGACCCGCACGGTCCATGTCGGCGATGCGATTGCGATTCCGCCCGGGGTCGAGCATCAGATCACCAATTGCGGAACGGTCGTGCTGAGGTTTCTTTGTTGCTGCGCTCCCGGTTACGAGCACGACGACACGGTGCTGACCGAAGAACCGCCGAGCTCGGCGTAAGCGCGGCGTCGCTCGGACCCGGTCGCGGAGGGGCACGGGCGGAACTTGCCACGGCGCGGTGAATGCTAGCGTCGCCGTCACTCGGCGGCGGCCCTTTGCAGCCAAATCTTACCTGACCGCTACGACTGGTACCCGGTTGCCGTGGGAATGCCCGACCTTGTGGTGGGTTTTCGTCGCGGCATGTCAAACAGTTCCGGTTAGCGATCGAGTTCACACGTTGGCCGTGGAAAATACCGATCGTCAAGGTTAGCGCGGCGAGATCCGCGGAGCGTGCGCAAGGATGCGCTAGCGGGAGCAGGAAGCATGTACGAAGTGAAGCGACGAAGGCCGGGGCGCCATTGGTTTGCGCTCGTGTTGGCGCTTCTCCTCGGCAGCCTTGTAGCGCCGACCTTTTGGGACGAGGGTGGGCATTCCTTCCTCGCGGACGACACGGAGACGACGACTCACCGCCCCCCCGCGTCGCGCACTCGTTCCCAGCGCCCCGCAGGCCCGATCAACGTGGTGGTCTCCCCCGAAGTCGCTGCTCGGATGACGTCGACGCCGAGCGTGGACCCCGTCGACGAAACAACGGTCTCCCCTGCGGTCCGGGCCCGCATCGCCCCGCCCGTGGCCGGACGCGTCGCGCTGCCCCCCGCCGGATCGCAAGCCGCTCGCCAGGCGTCGCGCGTGCCACGGAATGTTCCCAGTCGCGGAGGACAGATGCCGAGGGTGGCCGCGCTCGGCACCGAGCTGCGTACCTACTCCGCGACCAACTCCGATCCCGCCCCCTACCTCACCTCGGACGTCGCGACAACCTGGCCGCTGCCCGCGATGTTGATGGCTCGTCTCGACGAACTGGCTGACGATCCCCAAGTAAGCCGTTGGGCGCTGACGGTCAGCGACCTGTGTGAGGACCTGGCCCGCACCTCGTTGACCGATCGGCGGGCGTCGTCAGCCCTTCTCGGCCGCATCGAGGCCAGCATGGGCGACGGCCGCAAGCTGGCCGCACGGCTGACCGATCGAAAGACGCAGGCCTCCGTGCGACGGGCCATCTACGCGATTGCCCGGCGACATGCGGCCTGGCGACTGGCGCTCGCAGCGGTCCCGGCCGAGACGATCATCGAGCTGCGAACTGCCGACGCGCGAAATACCGAGGCGAGCGAATCGTTGCCCGCCTTCCTGCAATTCCGCGCCTCCGACCGCCCGACGCAGCGTGCCGCCGTCGCAAAGCGGCGGCGACCCCAACCGAGCTCGTCCCGCTATGCCGCGCGGCCGCAGCGGACTTCACCAGGCGTGCTGGGAGGACCTTCGGGTGAGGAGGATCGGACACGCCGCGTCGTGGCGTTGCTCGCGAGCCTGGAGGCCTTCGAGGCCTCGCCGACGCCCGCCGCGGCCACCAAGGTCGCACGGCAGATGGGCGAACTGTCCGGCAGCGACGCGCGGCCGCTCGTCGCTCTGGCCGCCACGACCGACGATCACTGGCGGAATGCCAACGTGCGGATGAACTTTACCCAGGAGCTCATCGACCAGATGCTGCCCCGCATGCCCTCGCAGGAAGGCCAGGTCGACGACGTGATTAACGGCGTGCCGGTGTGGGGCTGGCAAGAAACGTCGACGGAGCTGAGCACGGAGTTCCTCGAGGACACCGCCCGGCTGAGATTGCGGTTGGTCGCCTCCGGGGCCGTCTACTCCGACACCCAAGCGAGCAAGGGCCCGGCCACCGTCTTCAACTGCGGCTACACCGACTTCCAGGTCTCGAAAGTCGTCATCCTCACGCCCAAGGGAATCGCCCTGGCCCGCACCCAGGCCTATGCCAACAGCTACAGCAACCTGTCCGACGTGGAAACCTCGGTCGACGGAGTGCCGCTATTCGGATCCTTGGCCCGCAACATGGCCCGCAACAAGTTCGAGAAGCAAAAGTCGGCCTCGCTGGCGGTGGTCGAGCGGCGGGTAGCGAGCGAGGCCCGAGCCCGCTTCGACAAGGAACTCACCCCCAGAATCGTCGACGCCGCACACGACTTTCATCGCCGGGTTTGGTCACCGCTGACAGCCCTCGAACTGGAACCGACGCCGATCGAAATGAAGACCGAAGCGGATCGCGTGATCACCCGCTTCCGTGTGGCCGCGGCCGATCAGTTGGCGGCGCACACGGCGCGACCCCGAGCCCCCGGCGACAGTCTGGCCAGCTTGCAGATTCACGAGAGCTTCTTCAACAATGCCCTCGACCAGTTTGATCTCGATGGCAAGACCCTAATGTTGCCGGAACTCTTCACACACATTGCCAAGAGCATGGGTCGTCCCGACGCCGAGTTGCCCGAGGACTTGGACAAACGGGTCAAGTTCGTGTTCGCCAAAGAAAACGCGGTGCGCGTGCGTTGCCACGAGGGCCACGTCGAGATCACGCTGGCCCTGGACGAGCTGTCGCGGGGCAAGAAGAACCGCTGGACGAACCTTCTGGTGCGAGCCCGCTACGAGCCGAAAGGCGAAGGACTCGAGGCCCAACTCGCACGGCAGGAGGGCATCGAGCTGATCGGCGAGGATCTGCGTACCCGCGACCAGATCGCGCTGCGCGGCATCTTCAGCAAGGTCTTTTCGCGCAGTCGCGCGGCCTCGCTAATCCCCAAGGAGATGGTCGAGCACCAGGCCCTGCAACACCTGGAAGTCACGCAGTTCTCCATCGCCGACGGCTGGATCGCCCTGGCGATCGGGCCGAAGCTGGTGAAACAGACCGAAGAGGGGCTGCAAAGCCGGGCGGCGCCGCGTTGGAAGTTCGACCTGACCGGCTCCTCGCGACGACAATCGCAAGGTGCTCGCGCAGAAGCAGAGTAGCGTCAGACGGCGGTGGCGCGGCGGTGTGTGCTCTTCACCCTCGGCAGCCGCTTCGGCCCGTCCTCTAATCGTCTATTGAGCCCTGCGCAGCCAATGAACCAGGCCGACCAGCGGGAGGCCGGCATTCCAGCCATCACCGCCGCCGCGAAGGGCTCATTAACAACGCAGCCATCAATAGTCCTCGGCGGCCGCGTCGCCGCGATCTTCCGGACCATAGCGGCCCCGGTACTGCTCGGCCGGATACTTGGCCACGTTCTTCCGCATCTTGTCGGCAAACGCCGCGGCCAGATCGATCTCCAGCTCGTTGGCCAGAGCCAACAGATAGCACAGCACGTCGGCCATCTCTTCGCCGACCGGCACGAGCTGCTCACGGTCGCCGCGTAGCGTCCGCGACTTTTCGGCGGAGATCCACTGAAAGTGCTCCATCAGCTCGGCCGCCTCGATCGCCAGGGCCATCGCCAGGTTCTTGGGCGCGTGAAACTGCTCCCAGTCGCGCTCGGCCACGAAGGCGGCTACCGCGTCGCGGAGTTCGCCAAGGTTCGTCGTGGCATCGCTCATAGAGTCGCCGTGAGCTTAGAGGCGTTCGTCGCGGGAGGCCAGGCGGCTGCGATAGCCTTCGACCAGGTGGACCATGATCTCCAGTATCAGCAATTCGCCCCGACTGACCAGATGCCTGGCACTACGGCTGCCGCGACCCCGCACGAGTCGCTGCACGACGTCGAGGTGCATCATCATTGCTTCGTGCGAAGAAACGCCGGCGGCCACCAGCAACTCGGCCAACTGCCGCATCTCCGTGGCCAGGTTGCCCGAACCCATCACCACGTAGGCACGCACCAATTCGCCGTAGTGGTCCACCAACTCGGCGGGAAGGTTGTTTAAGCCGTTCGAGGCCGCGCCGCTCGGCTGGCGCGCGGTGTCGTCCTGCGCCGCGCCCAAGAGGTCGGAAGAGCCGACCAACGCCCGTTCCAGATCGACCAAGATCGTGCGTTGCTGATCGAGCAACCGGTTGGCTTCGTCGTGTTCCAGCTCAAGCCGTTGTCGCTGGCTCTCGGCGTGGCGACGATTCTCGCGAATCAACTGCACACGTTCGCTGGCCCGCGTCAGGTGCCAGACGAGCACCTCGGTGGAAATGGCGGCGACGTCCAAGGCGGCGTCGACCCCCGCGTCGCAGAGGGCTGCCGCAAAGGTCGTCGGGTCCTCGTGGTGCAACACCAGCAGCGGATCTTCGCAGCCGCTGGCGCGAATCGCCTCGGTCAGCTCCACCGCGTCGAGTTCGTCGGGCTCATGGCCGATGAAGATCGCATCGAACACCTCGTCGCGCAACCGCGCCAGGCAGGCGGACGCCTCGGTGGCAACCTCCAGCACGGCGCCGCGCGTTCGATCGGCGACCAGCGATTCGACCTGCCACGCGCCCACGCGACGTGGGCCGCAAACCAGCAGCAGCCGCAGCCGCGGCGGCAACGGGCCACGGACGGCCGCGTCCGAGAGGTTCGATTCGTGAGCCGTGGTCGGGTTCATGTCTTGGGCAATCGTCGAGGGCAACGGACCGCGAAAGGTAGAAAACGGCTCGCCAGCGGTCAACACGCGTGTCGTCAACCGCCGCGGCCCAGCAGGTGTGCCGGCAAGAGCCTCGTGCGGCGCGGGGTGCGGAGCCACTGATCTTGCCCGTGGCCACGGCCCGTCTAGAATCCGGGGTTATGAAGATCGCCTATCTTGACTGTGCTAGCGGAATCAGCGGCGACATGACGCTGGCAGCCCTGGTCGACGCGGGTGTCGAGCTCGCCGCGCTGCAAAGCGGCATCGACTCGCTCGGTCTGCCGTCGTGCCGCCTGGCCGCCCAGGACGTCTCGAAGCACCACTTTCGCGCCCTGCAGATCACGGTCGAGCACGAGCCGGAACATGCCCATCGGCATCTCTCCGACATCGTGGGCATGATCGAAGCGAGCCGCCTCTCGGCGCGGCAGCAGGAGCTGGCCAAGCAAATCTTCACGCGACTGGGCGAGGCCGAAGCCAAGGTTCACGGCACCTCGATCGAGAAGGTTCACTTCCACGAAGTCGGGGCCGTCGATTCGATTGCCGATATCGTCGGCGCGGCGATCGGGTTCGACCTCTTGGGCGTCGAGCGGGTTTATGCCTCGCCGGTGCCGACGGGTCACGGCACGATCGAGATCGCCCACGGACGTTGCAGCATTCCTGCGCCTGCGACGGCCGAGTTGTTGCAGGGAATTCCCCTGGCCGCCTGCGACGTCGAGGCCGAACTGACCACACCCACCGGGGCCGCGATTCTGGCCACGCTGGTCCATACGTTCGGGCCGCTACCCGGCATGACGATTGCCCGGACCGGCATCGGCGCGGGGCAGCGCGACCTCGAGCAGCAGGCGAACGTGCTGCGGTTGCACGTCGGTGAGCTCGCGGCGGGCGACTTGGGCCTGCAAGACACCGTTTGCGTGCTCGAGACAAATCTCGACGACACGACGGGCGAGCTCGTGGGCGAATGTGCCGAGCGGCTCCGCGCCGCCGGTGCCCTCGACGTGACGACGCAAGCGATCCAAATGAAGAAGAATCGTCCGGGCGTGACGATCACCGTTCTTTGTCGCCCTGAACAACGGGCCGAGATGGAAGCGATTCTCTTTCGCGAGACCACCACCCTGGGCGTTCGTGGCTGGCTCGCCGAGCGCCGTACCCTGCGTCGACAGGCACATCAGGTCGACACGTCATTCGGCGCGGTGGCGGGTCAGGTTGCCTTTCGCGGCGAGGGCCTGGTCACCTTTGCCCCGGAGTACGAGTCGTGCCGCGAGTTGGCCGCCGCGCAGAACGTGTCGGTGGCCCGCGTCTTCGAGGCGGCACAAGCGGCCTTCGACCCCAGCGGATTTCAGTAGCGGGGTTTCCCTTTCAGCGCAAGGAGCGTGGTGATGATGGCGGCATGGAACGTAGCCCGCGTGGTTCCGCCGATCGGCGAGGCGGGCGAGCTGAACTCGAACATGATGGCCCTGGTGTTGATCTTCGCGGCGGCGATGATCGTCTTCTGGGTCATCTTCCGTTCGCGGTTTCGGCGCAAGTCGGCCGGCGCGGCGATGAGGTTGGGCGGCCAGTCGGCCGACGATGCGCGACCGCCGCGACAGCTTGATCGCTGGAGCGTCGAGATGCACGAGACGGCCCGCGATCTCTCGGCCCAACTCGACACGAAGATGGTGGCTCTGCAAGCGCTAATTCAATCGGCCGAGGCCAAAGAGGCCCGCCTCCGAGAATTGATCGAGCAAGCGGAAGCCGCGCGGCGGTGAGCGTCGGTCAGGAGTGATGGAGGTCGCACGGGCGCGGCGTTTCGCTCGATCCCTTGGGGCGTTCCCTCGTTACCTACTCTCCCGAACCACCGAACCGTTCGCGCACGACTGTCGGAATATCCCGCGCGCCGTGAACGACCAAGAGGACGCAGATCTCGCCCTGGCCCGGCTCGTAGAAGGCAACATAGTCGCCAACGCTAAAGCAGCGAGTCGATTCGCCGAGGTCGCGTCGCCGTGTGCCGAGTTCTGGATTCGCCGCGTAGAGCTGGCATTTCTGATCGATGCGATCGAGAAACCGCAAAGCGAGATCCAAGCTCTGAGACTGCTCCGCGATGTAGCGTCCGATTTCTTTCAAATCGCGACGCGCGCCCGCGGTGACGGTGACGCGACTCATGCCTGCGGTCGGCCCGCATCGTCGAGTTCCGCGGCGAGTTCTGCCTGAAGCGAGGCCACGTCCAAAGGCATCACCTGTCCTTGCCGGGCCTCTTCGAGACGATCGGCGATCAAAGACCTCAGACCCGCATGGCGCTCTTCCAGTTCGCGATAGATCCGAGCGGTCTCCAGAAAGAACGCTTCTGGCGTCTCGAATTCGCCGCTGGATACCTTCGCCGCCACGTAGTGGTCGAGATCGTGCGGGGGCTCCGACATGGCATCACTCCGACAAACCGTTGGCACTTGCGTCGCTGACCAGTATACCAACTCCGTCACGTCGGGGTGAAGCGGTCCTCGAACTCGAAACGCGCCGCTCGTGTGAAATCGGACAACCGCTACGCCCGCTTCGCAAGTCGGTCCGACTCCAGCACGCGGCGCACGGCGGCCGGACGGATCGCGGGCCCCGCGTCCGGGGTCGCCTCGAGGGGCACAGCCACATCGACGGGCACAGCCACATCGACGGGCACATCCACAACAGCGGGCAAATCCACATCGTCGGGCGCATCCACATCGACGGGCGCGGGAGCGCGCACTTCGGCAGGCAGCTCCATCTGCAGCGGTCGCGGATGACGGCCCGGCTCGAGGCGTTGTGCAGCAAACGTGTCGCGCAGCCAGCGCACCGTGCGCGGCCAATAGGCCTCGACACGTCCCAAGTAGTAATGTCGCCTGGCATACGACCGTATCCACTTTCGCGTTTGCCGCGTCTGCGACTTGCGGGCCCGGCGCAGGCGGTACTTCGCAGCCCGATAGACGTAGGAGAGTCCGCGGAGGAGTCGAATGCCGGGCCACGCCTTGATTCCTTGCGGCGGCTTGCTCGCGCCCGAGCCATAGAAGTAGCGGGCGACAAAATCGAGATCCATTCGATCCGGCGTGACGAGGTGCTCGACGGGGGCCTGTGGCAACCACCGCCCGCGATGTCCGTCGCGCAGCCAGGCCAGCATCATTTCGGTTTCTTCGCCGGAGAGCGATGAATCGCCGCGGCGCCGTAGGGCAGCTCCTTGCGATCGAACTCCAGCGGCAGCTCGCCCAGGTCCCGTTCGCCGAACACGCCGGCGACCTCCTTCCAGGCCGGACGCAGCCAAGAGGGCTCGGGCGCGAGGAAGCGGGGCACGATTGGGCCGCCGAAGAAACTCATCTCGCGATGCTGCCGGGCCGCTGCGACATAGGTCGCCAGCCAACGTCGGTCGACCCGCACGTCGTCGTCAGTCCACAGCACCAGATCGCCGTCGAGCCTCTCAACGAGCGCGTTGAGCGCGTGCGACTTGCCCTGTTGTGGCACGAAGATGCGCCGCACGGCAGACGCCGTGCGTGGTCGGCAATCACCGCCGCGGTGTGGTCGGTCGAATTGTTGTCGCCCACCAAGACCTGCCAGCGGACTCCCTCGGGAATCTCGAGCTGGCCGAGCGAACCGAGCGTCACGTCCAACAGCTCGGCCCGGTTCCAGGTGCAAATTCCAACCGTGACATCCATGGGCGGCTGGTGTGTGGGTTCTTGTTGCAAACGTCCGGCAGGAGAAGGCCGCGTATGCTAGAGAGCGGGCCGCGCGGGAGCCAGGGCAATCCGCGCGGCGGCAACGCTAGAACAGCCGTGCCAGCACGGTCCACACACCGAACGCGGCGCAGGTGGCCAGAAACACGGCCAGGCGACCCAACAGCGAGATTCGTTGGTTCTTCAACATGGCCCTGCCGTCGATCACGGCACCCAGGGCCATGGCCGCCACCGGCGCCAAGAGGAGCGTGATCGTCAGCGCCGCGCTCCAGCTCTTGGCAAACGGCGCCGCAATCGCGCCGGCCGCGCCCGCCAGTAGGATGATGCTCGCCGAGACAATCAGCACCCAGCCGCGACTCTTCCGCTGCCAGCCGGGGATCTCCTGGTAAGGCGTATAAAACCAACCGTGCGAGTCGGACGCTGGGGATTCGTTCATTTCGAAAACCTCGTTGCGCAGTTGCCGCGTTCTTGGACTACGGGGACTCAGCCAGCCGCTTCCATTCCGCCTCGATGGCCTCGCGACCGACCAGCGGCGCCGCGCAGGCAAAGTCCTGACAGACGTAAACGACCGGTTCGGTGCCCTGCGGCGACTTGCCCGCGAAGAGCTCGTCGAGCGGGCTCGAGCCACCTTTCCCCGCGCCGTCGGCCGCCTTCTCGCCGGCTCGACAGGCCAGCACCCGGCGGGGTACGAAGCGCGATCGCAAGTCGGCGAGCAGGGCCGCGGTTTCCGGCTCTTGGGAATCGCCGAGGACCGCAATTTCCACTGTCGGTCCGACGAACAGGTCGAGCGCGATGAGCATCTGTCCCATCGCCATCGACATCTGTTGCATTTGTCCCGTGGTCGAGGCGAGTGTCGTGTGAGCTGCCTCGAGATAGTCGCTGCGTCCGGTCAGCTTGCCCAGCCGCACCAGCAGCGTCGCCGCCAGGGCCGAACCGCTCGGTACGGCGTTGTCGGTAACGTCCTTCTGGCGCGCGATCAGCTCCTCGTGATCGTCGGCCGTGTAGAAGAAGCCGCCGCCGTCGGCATCGCCAAAGTGAGCCAGCATCGTGTCGGTCAGTTCGATGGCCCAATCGAGATACCGCACTTCGAACGACGCTTCGTAGAGCGTGACCAGCGAACCAGCCAGGGCCGCATAGTCGTCGAGGTAGGCCGCCAGTCGTGCCTGACCGTTACGATACGTGTGTAGCAGCCGCCCGTCCGCACCCCGCAGGTTGTTCCAGAGGAACTCGGCCGCCCGTTGTGCCGCCTCCAGATAACGTGGCTCGGCGAGTGGTCCGGCCGCAGCGGCCAGGGCGTCGATCATCAAGCCGTTCCAGGCAACCAGTACCTTGTCGTCGAGACCAGGGTGAATGCGCTGTTCGCGGACCGCGAACAGCTTCTGCCGCGCGGCGGCCAGCTCGTCGCGAAGTTGCGCCTCGTCGCGACCGAGGATCGCAGCACACTGCGCGATCGACTTCGGCAAATTGAGAATGTTGGCCCCTTCGAAGTTTCCTTCCTCAGTGACGTCGTAGACCCGGCAGAACAAGTCGCCGAGCTCTGGCCCCAGCACCTGGTGAACTTCGTCCACGCTCCAGACGAAGAACTTGCCCTCGACGCCTTCGCTGTCGGCGTCCTGGGTGCTGAAGAAGCCGCCCCCTTCGCCCTGCATCTCGCGGAGCACGTAGTCGAGCGTCTCGCGGGCCACTCGGGCATATTCCGCCTCGCCGGTCAGCTGATACGCCTCGACGTAGGTGGCCGCCAGCAGGGCGTTGTCGTAGAGCATCTTTTCGAAGTGCGGCACAAGCCAACGGGCGTCGACCGAGTAGCGATGAAAGCCGCCGCCGAGCTGATCGTACATGCCGCCATGGGCCATCCGCTCGAGCGTAAGCCGCACCATGTCCAAGACGCCCTGCCGCCGATCGCGGTGATAGAACCGCAGCAACAGCCGCAGATCCATCGGATGCGGGAATTTGGGTGCCCCGCCGAAGCCGCCATAGGTGAAGTCGAATGCCCGCTCGAGATGGGCCACCGCGTCGTGCAAGAGCTGCGCGCTAAGTTCGTCGTCGTCGGCGCGCCGCCCTTCGACCGGACCGCCAATCTCGCGAATCGCCTCGGTCAGGCGGGCCGCCTGAGTACGGGCGTCGTCGGGACGGTCCTTCCACACGTCGTGCACGCCCCGCAGCACCTCGTCGAAGCCGGGCATGCCCATCTTTGCCGTAGGGGGGAAATAGGTGCCGCCGTAAAACGGTTCCAGCTCCGGCGTCAGGAAGACCGACATCGGCCAGCCGCCGCGCCCGGTCATCAACTGCACGGCGTTCATGTAGATCTGGTCGAGATCGGGCCGCTCTTCGCGATCGACCTTGATCGAGATGAAGTTCTCGTTGAGCAGGGCGGCGATCTCCTCGCTCTCGAAGCTCTCGTGCTCCATCACGTGGCACCAATGACAGGCCGAATAGCCGACCGAGAGAAAGATCGGCTTGTTCTCGGCCTTGGCCCGCTGAAGCGCCTCTTCGCCCCAGGGATACCAATCGACCGGATTGTCCTGGTGCTGAAGCAGATAGGGGCTGAGCTGGCCAGCCAATCGGTTGGGCATTTGGTTAATCCTTCTCATGTCGAACGAGCACGACGCGAATGTCGGCTCGGCAGTCGGCTCGGCAGACTTCGGTCGCGAGCTCAGCCGAGCGGAGCCTCGCCCTCCCGGGTTGAGGCTGCGACCGCAGCTAGCCCAGCGTCTGTTCCTCGCCGGGAAAGCGACCGTCGCGCACTTCCTCGCGAAACTGTTTGACGGCCGAATCGATCGTCGTGGCCACGTCGGCATAGGCCTTCACAAATCGCGGCACGTAGCCGCTGTTGATGCCGAGCAGATCGTTGATCACCAGCACCTGGCCGTCGCAATCGCGGCCCGCGCCGATGCCGATCGTGGGAATCGCCAACTCGGCGGTGACTGCCTTGGCCATCTCGGCCGGCACGCACTCGAGCACGATGGCAAAGGCGCCGGCCTGCTGCACCGCCTTGGCATCGGTCATCAGTCGCTCGGCGTCGCGTTCCATCTTGTACCCGCCGAGGGTGTGCACGCTCTGCGGTCGCAGGCCGACGTGCCCCATGACGGGAATGCCGGCGACGGTAAGTGCCGCGATGATCTCGGCCTGTTCGGCGCCCCCTTCCAGCTTGACCGCCTGGCAGCGGGTCTCTTTGAGAATTCGCGCCGCGTTCTCAATCGCCTTGTGCGGCCCGACGAGGTTCGTGGGAAACGGCATGTCGACGACGGTCAGGGCATGCTCGGCCGCCCGCCCGACCATCTCGGCGTGATAGATCATCTCGTCGAGCGTGACCGGCAGCGTGTTCTCCTGACCCTGCACGACCATCGCCAGGCTGTCGCCGACGAGTAGGGCGTCGACCCCGGCCGCATCGAGCAACCGGGCCATCGTGTAGTCATAGGCGGTGAGCATGGTGATCCGCTCACCGGCCGCCTTCATGGCCGTGAATTGAGGAACGGTAATGCGAGCCACGTCAGCCGCCTCGAGGTCGTGGATGGGAACGCCCGGCCGATGGCGTTTATTGTCCCGCGCGAGAGTGCGCCGGACAAGCGACCCGGTTCGTCGAGCGACGTCGCGACTGGGCACGGCGAGCCCGTCGACGACGCTCGATGCAGTCAGATCCCCATCCGCGAGAGCGCGTCGATCACCCCGCCCAGCATGCCGGAGAGATTCGGATGCGACTCTTCGTAATGCTGCGCGGCGTCGCTGAGTCGTTCGACCAGCGACGGCTCTTCTGAGGGCTCGTCACCCGAGAGCTTGGCCTGAATGTCGGCCAGGGCCGCTTCGAGCAGGCGGCGAACCTCGGGATCGTCCTGCTCGACGGCGGCCAATTCGGCCTTCAGTTCGTCGAGCGTGGCGTGGAGTTTTTCGGCTTCTTCCGACATCGTTCCGCCCTCGCGATGCACTTCTTGATTGGACCGCGGCGCGATTATATCGCCCGGCTGGCGCCGCGGTCAAAACGGCCCCGTGCGCGCCCGCCAAACTACGCCGGTTTCCGCACCACCGCGATCCAGCCGTTGGCCCGCAGCCGGGGGAGCCACCAACCGTGCGTTAGCGGGCGCTGCCGCGTCGCGCTGAGCGGGATGACCTCGAGGATGTCGAAGCCGGCGGCCCGCAGCCCGCGCCGCAGCTGGCCGCAGGTAAACGAGTGCAGGTACACGTGAGGAATGCCGCGATAGGGCATGACTTTGTCGCCCAGCTCGACGTCGTCTCTTCCGCGCAGCGCGGCCAGCAACGCGCGGGGCAAGTGCGTCATCAGGTAGCGGCGCCCCGGCGGATCGAACAGGTTCGTCCAGACGTTGTGCATGTGCAGCACCCCCTTGCCGCCGGGTTTGAGAATCCGCTGCATGTGCCGCAGCGCTCGTGCGCGGTTTTGTCGGCCCTGGATCATGCCGAGCGTGCTGAACATCGAAAGGGCATAGTCGGCCACCTCGTCCGCCACACAGTCGAGCTCGACCAGGTTGGCCAGCACGACGTCGACCGACAGCGCGTCGAGCTCCGCCTTCTCGCGGACGATGCGGAGCATGGCCGGCGACAGATCGACCGCCAGGCCACGAAAGCCGCGCCGCAACAGCGGCAGCAAAGCGCGCCCGGTGCCACAACCCAAATCGGCCACCAGCCCCGGCCGCCGGAAGTGCCGGGCGATGACCGCCTCGTCGAATTCGAACAGGCTGTTGGCCGCGAAGAAGTCGTCGTAGTCTTCGGCGATGTGCTCCGACTCGACATAGTCGGCCAGCCCCCGCGTGACCCCCGGCGGCAGTTGCCAGTCGGCTCTTCGTTGCTGACTCATGGTCACCTCCGCTTGCCGACGCGCCCCTGGCTGACCTGGATGGCGAACATTATAATGCCCGGTTTACACAAAATCGGTAGAACGAGCAGTCAATCTTCGTCGTGCAAAGGCCGCCAGGTCGGCAGGAGCAGGAACATGTCGGTACGTGTCGCAATCAACGGTTTCGGTCGCATCGGCCGTCTGGTATTTCGCAACTTGATGGCCCGCAGCGACGAGTTCGAGGTCGTGGCGGTGAACGATCTGACGGACAACCAAACCCTGGCCACGCTGCTTAAGTACGACAGCACCCACCGCCGCTACGAAAAGGACGTCGCCTACGACGACCAGTACCTGATGGTCGACGGCCAGAAGGTGCGGGCCCTATCCGAACGCAATCCGGCCGAGTTGCCCTGGGGCGAGTTGGGCGTCGACGTGGTGGTCGAAAGTACGGGCATTTTCGCCTCGCGTGCCGACGGCAGTAAGCCCGGCTACGACACCCACCTGACCGCCGGCGCCAAGCGCGTGGTGCTGAGCGCCCCGGCCAAGGACGGCGCCGATTTGACTTGCGTGCTGGGCGTGAATGACAACCTGCTCAGTGACGAGCACAAGTGCATTTCCAACGCCAGCTGCACGACCAACTGCCTGGCCCCGGTCGCCAAGGTCCTCAACGATCAGTTCGGCATCGAGAAGGGCCTGATGACCACGGTGCATGCCTACACGAACGACCAGCGCGTGCATGACATGCCGCACAAGGATCTCTATCGTGCCCGCAGTGCCGCGCAGAACATCATTCCCACCTCGACCGGGGCGGCCAAGGCGGTCGGCCTGGTGATTCCCGAGCTGCAAGGCAAGCTGACCGGCATTGCACTTCGCGTGCCGGTGCCGACCGGCAGCATCGTCGACCTGACCGTGTCGATGAAGCAGACGGTCAGCGAAGAGGCGGTCAACTCCGCGGTCAAGACGGCGGCCGAAGGTCCGCTCCGCGGTATCCTCTGCTATACCGAGGATCCGATCGTGTCGACCGACATCATCGGCGACCCGCACAGCTCGATCTTCGCGGCCGACTTCACCCAGGTGCTCGACGGCAACTTCCTCAAGGTCGTCTCCTGGTACGACAACGAGTGGGGCTATAGCTGCCGCACGGTCGACCTGATCTCCAAGCTGGCGTCGTTCGTTTAGGTTCGGTCTCCGGAAGGACGAGCTGGCCGCGGCAGGCCGAATCGGGCCACGGACATCTTCGGCCAAGCGCTGCGCACTCCTTCGTGTCCTGCTGCGCGGTCGTAGCGCGCCGCCTCGCGCGAGCATGAGTCGGTGAAGTAGGACACGATGACCGCGCTGAAGCGCGGGCGCAATCGCTGCTCCGCTTTGCGGGAACTTCACACAACCTTCATCGATCCCCTGCTATCTCGCAGCGCAGCGGGCTGCTCAAATGAGAGGCAGCCCCTCCTTCCCGCGGACGGCTAGCGGGAACGGACCCACCAACCCACAAACCCCATCGTTCAAGTCACTTAGGGCGCAAACAACCACGCGCTCGAAGAACGTGGTATGGGGTTTGCAATTAGGCGGCGGCTTGCCTTGGCCCTGCGCTCGCTCGTTTCTGGTCCTGTGCGATTCGAGCACGGCGATTTAAGCACGGCGATTCCAGCAAGGCGGCGAGCGCTTTCGGCCCGGGCGGAAACAGAGAAACCGATTGGAACAATCAACCGAGAAGAGGAAACCGAGGAGACGCTATGAATGTGGGAGTGCTGATCGACATGGACGGGGTCATCTATCGAAGTCATGACCTCATCCCCGGAGCCGATCGCTTCGTCAAGATGCTCAAGGACAGGGATATCCCCTTTCTCTTTCTTACCAACAACAGTCAGCGAACGCGACGCGACGTCGCTACCAAGCTCAGTCGCATGGGCATCGAGGTGGAGGAGAAACACGTCTTCACCTGCGCGATCGCGACGGCCCGTTTCCTGGCTTTGCAAAACTCACGCGCGACCGCCTACGTGATCGGCGAAGGCGGATTGCTCAACGCCATGCATCGCCACGGCTTTTCGATCGTCGACCACGATCCCGACTACGTCGTCGTCGGCGAGGGGCGAGCCTTCACGCTCGAGATGCTGGAAAAGGCCGTGCATATGATCATGAACGGGGCAAAGCTGATCGCCACGAATCTCGATCCCAGCTGTCCGACCGACAGGGGCATCCGCCCCGGCTGCGGTGCGGCCATCGCCTACCTGGAAACGACCACCGGCAAGAAGGCCTTCAGCGTCGGCAAGCCGAGCCCCGTGATGATGCGAGCGGCCCGCAAACAGCTCGGCCTCTCCACGTCGCAAACGGTCATGATCGGCGACACGATGGAGACCGACATCCTCGGCGGCGTGCAGATGGGCTACCGCACCGTGTTGGTGCTCTCTGGCGGCACGCGCCGCGAGGATCTGGCGGGCTACGCCTTCCGGCCCGATTTGGTGGTCAACTCGGTGGCCGATCTGTGCGACGATGCCCTGTTCAACCACGACATCCTCCCGCCCGGCGATCCGCAGGACGATACCGTGGGCGATTTGGAGGCCTGGCGGCTGGCCAACGCGAAGTAGTCGGCCGGCGGTCGCGCGTTCGTGGCGACAAGAGGCTCTCCGCCCAGCGCACAAACGGCTAGGCTGAGGGTTTCGATCCTGCCGGTTCGATGCGGGGCATCAGCACGACAGTGCGGTACGGGCGCGGCTGTGGTTTAGGGAATGCCCAGGCACGGGGAACGCCTGACGCAGACGCGTACCGACGAAGCTGACGCGACGCAGGGCCGCCCCGCGATGTCTTACTTCGCCGCCGAACTGCTGAAGAAGCCGCATTTTAGGGCGATTTTCGGACCGGTTTTCACAGCCCACGGCGGACATTCTCCACCGCCACAGCCGAGCCACGCCCGCGTGCCCATCGGTTGGGTGGTCGCCGACGGGCGACCGGTTTGAATGTTCCAGGAGCAATTCGCCGGTCGCGTTGTGGCCTCGAGAACCTCATTTTGCCGCCCGACGGAGCAGCAATTGCTCGACGCCCCCGTCCGAGCCGAGCCGCGCGAGCTGAATCAGCACGTAGGTTGCCATCGCCATGTTGCCCAAGGCCATGATCAGCACGAACCACACGATCCGGCCGACCCAGGTCCGCTCCTTGTAAGCGACCCAGACATAGAAGGTGAAGAAGCCGAGGTAGGCGTCGACCAGCGTGGCCTGAAACCAAGCGTCGCCGACGATCGCCCAGCCGACGTCGAGGATGCTGCGGTCGAGCGAAGCCCGCACCGTAAACGCCAGCATAATGAGGAAAAAGAGGCTGAAGATGACAGTCAACGTCGTGCGCATGGTTCACCTACAAACTGAACAAGCTCGCCTTCGCGGCCCGGGATCTAGCGTGCTTGCCGCGCGGGCGCGGTGGTCCGCCGGTTTCGTCGCGGACTGAGGTAGGACATGATAGTCGTTTGCCACGAACCGGGATGTGAGAAGTTGATCACCACGCCAGAAGACTGGCCGCCGGCGAGCGCGAACCTCACTAACAGCAAACCGTACGCACACCGGGTAGCCCGTATGCAGATCGATCCGCAATCCGTCGTTTCCGATGTGCCGTCGCTGCGAGTCCGGTCGGCCCATGACGCATCGGTCCGCGGCGACGGCGACTACGTGCTCTACTGGATGATCGCCTTCCGCCGAACCGAGTGGAATTTTGGCCTGCAAAGGGCCGTCGACTGGGCCCGCCAGCTGAACAAGCCGCTGATCGTCCTCGAGGCCTTGCGGTGCGACTACCGCTGGGCCAGCGACCGCCTGCACCACTTCATTATCCAGGGCATGGCCGACAACGCCGCGCGGCTTGCGACCACGCCGGTCACGTACTTTCCCTATGTCGAACGCGAGCGGCGGGGTGGTCGTGGCCTGCTGGCACAACTGGCCGAACGGGCGAGCGTCGTCGTCAGCGACGACTACCCCAGCTTCTTCATCCCGGCCATGGTTCGGGCCGCCGCCCGCGCGGTGCCGGTCTGCTTCGAGCTGATCGACTCCAACGGCCTGTTGCCGATGCGGGCCGCCGACAAGGTCTTCGCCCGGGCCTACGACTTCCGCCGCTTCTTGCAGAAGAACCTGCGACCGCACCTGTCTGAGGTACCGCACGCCGATCCGCTCGAGGGCCTCGAGTTGCCGCGCCTCGATGAATTGCCCGCAGAGATTCTCGAGCGTTGGCCCGCCGCGGACGTAGCCGCGATGGCCAGTGACCCGGGCTACCTGGCCGAACTTCCGATCGATCATGCGGTGCCCGTCGCGGCGCTGGCCGGGGGTGCGGTGGCTGGCCAACTTCGGCTCGGTGAATTCGTGCGCGAGCGACTCGACCGCTATGGAACCGAACGGAGCGAGCCGACCCGCGATTCCGCCAGCGGACTCTCGCCCTATCTTCACTTCGGCCACGTGTCCGTTCATCAGGTCTTCGCGGCCGCGATGGCCGCCGACGAGTGGAACGTGGACATGACCGCGGAGAAGGCCAACGGAAGCTCGAAGGGCTGGTGGGGTGCCAGCGAATCGGTCGAGGCGTTCGTGGACGAACTGGT
The DNA here is from genome assembly GCA_003389215.1 of Planctomycetota bacterium. Classification (GTDB taxonomy): domain Bacteria; phylum Planctomycetota; class Planctomycetia; order Pirellulales; family UBA7805; genus MB-PLM-2. Next base: position 80,230 of record QQVP01000045.1, read on the forward strand.
CACGTGGCGAGAACTCGGCTTCAACATGTGCTGGCAAGTCGACAACTACGACAAGTACGAATCGCTACCCGACTGGGCTCAGGCGACGCTGGAAGAACACACGGCCGACCCGCGGGAGTACGTTTACACGCTCGAAGAGTTCGAGGCGGCCGCCACGCACGATGAGCTGTGGAACGCCGCCCAGCGGCAACTGCTCCGCGAGGGTCGCATCCACAACTACCTGCGGATGCTCTGGGGCAAGAAGATTCTCGAATGGTCCGAGACGCCACAGGAGGCACTCGAAGTAATGATCGAGCTCAACAACAAGTACGCCCTCGACGGTCGCGACCCGAACAGCTACAGCGGCATCTTTTGGGTGTTGGGCCGCTATGACCGCGCTTGGGGACCGGAGCGGCCGATCTTCGGCAAGATCCGCTACATGAGCAGCGACAACACGGCGCGGAAGTACCGCATCGACGCCTACGTCGACAAGTATGGCCCCGAGACCGTCGCCGAATAGGGCCCACCATCTCCGTGTGAGAGGCCCGGCTGAGGTTGCCGACATGGCGCTCTTTCCTACAAAATAGGCGGAGTTGCAAGACGATGTTCAATCGAGTCGGTAGCCGAATCACCCAACCGCAGGCGGACCACATTCTGGCGATCGTGCGGCGGCCCGCCCATTGGCGGCCCACCACGTTCGAGTCGGCTCCGCCCCGCGGCGAGGTCGTCGAAGTCCACCAGGTGGCCAGCTATGCCGAGGCCCACGAAGATCGGGTCCGCTGCAATCGCTTGGCCCTGCGAGAGAACCTCGACACCTGGGCGGTCGTGATTCGCCCTTCGGCCGACTCTTGATGCGAGCAGCTCCGCGAACCCCGTGGCGGAGGCGTCTTGCGGGAACTCCCCGGGGACGAGGTCCGCTATCGCAAAGGTCCATCAACCATGGCGCGTGGAAAAACCTACGACAACGCCTCCGCGACAATCGGCGATACGCCGATGATCAAAATCAACCGGCTGGTCGATCCCGATCATGCCACCGTGTTTGCCAAGTGCGAGTTCTTTCAACCGCTCAACAGCGTCAAGGACCGCATCGGCGTGGCGATGATTGAAGCGGCCGAGCGCGACGGCATCATCAATCCCGATACCCACATCATCGAGCCGACCAGCGGTAACACGGGCATTGCCCTGGCGTTTGTCTGCGCCGCCAAAGGCTATCGCCTCACGCTCACGATGCCCGAGTCGATGTCGGTCGAACGCCGCGCGCTGCTGCAAGCGATGGGCGCGAACCTGGTGCTGACGCCCGCCGCCGAAGGCATGCCTGGCGCCGTGGGCCGCGCTCAGGAGATGGTCGCCGCCGAGTCGTCGGCCTGGATTCCTCAGCAATTCGAAAACCCGGCCAACCCCGCCATTCACGAAGCGACCACGGGTCCGGAAATCTGGAAGGACACCGGGGGCCAGATCGACGCCATCGTCGCCGGCGTCGGCACCGGGGGCACGATCACCGGAGTGGCCCGCTACATCAAGAAACAGAATCCCGACTTCAAGGCGATCGCCGTCGAGCCGGTCCACTCGCCGGTCATCAGTGGTGGCAAGCCGGGCAAGCATCGCATTCAGGGAATCGGTGCCGGCTTCATTCCCAAGAACCTCGACACCTCGATCGTCGACGACGTCGTGAAGGTCGACGACGAAGACGCCTTCGAGTGGGGTCGCAAGCTTGCCAGCCAGGAAGGCATCGTGGCCGGCATCAGCAGCGGCGCGAACCTGTGGGCCGCGGCCCAGGTCGCCGCTCGACCCGAGTTCAAGGGAAAACGAATCGTGACGATCATGTGCAGCCTGGGCGAGCGTTACATCTCGACTCCGCTGTTTAGTACATCCTAGAAGCAGCCGAAGCCGCGCCCCGGGCGAGACTCGACTGCCAGCCACGTTGATGACCGCAACGGAATCTGCAGTCCCGCTCGCCGGCCTCCTGGCCGAGGTTTCCTCGCCGTCCGACGCCGTGACGTTTGTGCCGGCCGCGGGTGCAATCTCCTTGCCGGCCGCGTCGAGCGACCTGGTCGCCTTGGGAGCCACCTGCGCCGGGGTCGTGGCGGCGATGATGACGCTCCTCTGGCTGCTCAGCGTGGCCAAGCGCGACGCGAGCATCGTCGATCCGTTCTGGGGCAGCGGGTTTGTCGTGGTCGCCTGGGTGGCGGGCCTCTGGTTCGACTTCGCCCATTCGCGGGCGTACCTGCTCACGGGCCTGACGACGTTGTGGGGGCTGCGGCTCTCGCTCTATTTGTTGTGGCGAAACGCCGGCAAGGGCGAAGACTTTCGCTATCGGGCGATGCGCGAGAAGCACGGCGCCAACTTCTGGTGGGTCAGCTTCTTCACCGTGTTTCTCCTGCAGGGCATCATCATGTGGCTCGTATCCTGGCCAGTGCAATTCGGCCAGGCGGCGACGGCCCCGCCACTCGGTTGGCTCGACGCCGCGGGGGCGGTCGTCTGCCTGATCGGAATCCTCTTCGAAGGCGTGGGCGATCTGCAGCTGGCCCGCTTCAAGGCCGACCCCGCTAACCAGGGTCGGGTGATGGACCGCGGCCTGTGGCGCTACACGCGGCATCCCAACTACTTCGGCGACTTCTGTGTGTGGTGGGGGCTCTATCTGGTGGCGGCGGCGTCGGGAGCCTGGTGGACGCTCCCCGCGCCGCTGCTGATGAGCTTTTTCCTGATCCGTGTTTCGGGCGTGCCGATGTTGGAGAAGTCGCTCGTCGAGCGCCGCGCGGGCTACCGCGAGTATGTCGCGCGGACCAGCTCGTTCTTTCCCTGGCCACCGAAACGGGCGTCGTGACCGGCGAGTCGTCTGGCGTATCTGGGATTTGCGACGCCCTCGCTCCGCTTGTGAAATACGAGCCTTCGCTGGCGGACGTAGCCGATGGTGACGGGGCTGGCGGACGGCGCCCGCGAACGCATCCGCTGCGTACAGAGATTCGAGCCATAGGCGAACACCCGCACGCTGGCTTCGCCGTGCTCGTTCGTGGCTGCAAGAGTCATCGAGTCTCGCTGAATCGAAATCGGGCGTCGCCGGCGCGGGCGTCGGGTAACCGAGTGTCGCGCAGCAGCGTAGGCCAACGCTTGGCCGGGGCGAAACGCCGACTTCGGGAAGCGATCGCTTGGCGTCGAGAGGGGCCGCGTGCCCCACATCTCATCTCGCCAGGGCCGGCTCGCCTTCGTCGACCCGCGGCGCCGCATCTTCCTGCGGCTGCCGCACGAAGAGGTAGTGATCGACGCCCCACTCGCGACCGCCGCGGAAGTTGAACAACTCGGCGCAGGCCATGAAGAACATCCGCCACCGCTGCAACTGAATCCGCGCCTCGGCGGGCGAAAGGGCCGCGGCGAACAGGGACAGTAACTCGTCCTTGTGCCGGTCGCACTCGATCAACCACGCCTCGCAGGTCTGCCCATAGTGCGTGCCCGCGACGTGCCACTGTTGATCGACACGCAGATGCCGGTCGAACTCGTGCAGCAGGCTGGCCGATGGCATCAAGCCGCCCGAGAAGAAGTGACGGGCCATCCAATCCGAATCGCCCTCGTCTTCGAAGGGATAGGCCAGCTCACGGTGACAAAAGATGTGCACGAACAGCTTCCCCTCGGGCTCGAGCCAGCCGGCGATGCGTTCGAGCAGCCGCTCGTAGTTGCGAACATGCTCGAACATCTCGACCGAGACGACCCGGTCGAAGCGGCGCTCCGTGTCGAAGTCAGCCACGTTGGCCGTACGAACTTCGAGATTCGTCAGGCCGCGCTCGGCCGCGACGCGCTCGATGTGGTTCCGCTGCGTGTGCGAGTTGGAGACCGCCAACACGCGGGTGGCGGGATAGCGTTCGGCAATCCAGATCGACAGCGATCCCCAGCCGCAGCCCAAATCGAGCACCTCCATGCCGTCGGCGATCTCGGCCCGCCGGCAGGTCAGCTGCAACATCGCCTCTTCCGACTCGTCGAGCGACATCGTCGGCAGCGGCCAGTGACCGCAGCTGTACTTCAGCCGTCGGCCCAGCACCTTCTGAAAGAACGCGACCGGTACCTCGTAATGCTGCTGGTTGGCCGCGGCCGCCTCGAGCACGATCGGGCTCTCGCGCAACTCGGCCGCCAGTTCCGCCACGCGATCGCGCTGCGATTCGGGATTGCCTGCGCCGGCGCGCGCCAGTCGCTCGCGCAGCAGCCGGCGAATGCCCAGGCGAATCACGAAGTCGGGCAGCCAACGTCGTTCGGCCAGGTCGAGCAGCTTCATAGTTTGTCCTCGCGGTGTGGACGCGTCCGCTTAGCGGTCGTGCATGATCAGGCGTGGGCTTTGCGGAAGAGGATCTGGGCCAGGCCGATCTTCGCCTCGCGGAAGCCCGCTTCGCAGTAGCAGAGGTAATATTCCCAAATGCGAATGAAGCGTTCGTCGAAGCCGAGCTGCCGCACCGCCGACAAGTTGGCGAAGAAATTGTCGCGCCACATGGCGAGCGTACGGGCATAGTCCTCCGAAAAGTCGCGGAGTTCGGTGAACTGCAGCCCGGTCGTGGCGCCCGCCGAGTTGGAAATCGCCGCGATCGACGGCAGGCAACCGCCGGGGAAGATGTACTTGCGAATGAAGTCGGTGGTGGCTCGATAGCGGCGATAGTCGCGCTCCGGCATCGTGATCGCCTGGAGGGCGAACAGACCATCGGGTCGGAGCAGCTCGCAGCACTTGTCGAAGTAGGTGGCCAGGTACTCGTGACCCACCGCTTCGATCATCTCGATGGAGACGATTTTGTCGTAGGTCCCCCGCAAGTCGCGGTAATCTTCCAGCAGCAACGTAATGTGGTCGGCCAGGCCGGCCCGCTCGATTCGCTCTCGGACAAAGTCGTACTGCTGGCGCGAAATGGTCGTCGTCGTGACGCGGCAGCCATACTCCCGCGCCGCGTACATGGCGAAACCGCCCCAGCCGGTGCCGATCTCGAGTACATGGTCGCGCGGCCCGATGCGCAGCTTGCGACAGATCCGCTCGTACTTCGCCGCCGAGGCCTCGGCCAGCGTACTCACGCCGTCGGCAAAGATGCCGGACGAGTAGGTCATGCTTTCGTCGAGAAACAGGGAGAAAAACTCGTTGCTTAGATCGTAGTGAGCGGCGATGTACCGGCGGCTGGCCGCGCGGGTGTTCCGACGCCAATAATCGCTCAGCCAGCGGAACGGGGTGGCCAGCCTTGCCCAGCGTCCGTTGAGCCGATGCAGCGTCGGCGCGTTGATCGCCAACAGACGAAACAACTTGACCAGATCGTCGCAGCTCCAGGCGTGTTGCAGGTAGCCTTCGGCTGCGTCGAGGCTGCCGCCGGTGGCCACCTGGCGATAGGCCGAGCCGTGGTGAATCGTCACGGTCGCGTGCAGTTCGGTTTCCCGCGGATCGCCAAACTCGTGTCGCCCGGCATAGTCGACCACCGTTAATCGACCGACGTTCAGGCTGCGCAGACGCCGCAACACGGCCGCGCGGGCCGCCATGTCGATCAGACACGGAACCCGACGCCGACGCATTACCGGCCGTGCGACCGGCGACTCTAGGTCGAGGCAGGATGCGACGGCTGCTGGGTTTTGTTGGGATGGGGAAAGAAGGGACAGTTCTTGAGCCATAGTCGCAATGCCTGACAGTAGACTGCGGTGGTAATGCGGGCCGTCATCAGCGGATAGCGAACGAGCATGCGGGTGAGCTGGCCGCGGCTAAGCGGTCGCCGCTCCAAGTTCATCGTGGCCGAGAAAAAGGGCGACTCTTCGCCGTCGATCGCCGAAACGAGACCAACCCGCAGATCGTCCCCGGGCTCGCTCAGCTGCCAGCGGTATTCGGCCTGCATGCTCATGAATGGCGACACGTGAAATTCCTTGGGGTGCACAAAGGCGAGACCGGCGGCGACGCCGCGGCGGTTGCCTTCCCAGAGGACATAGTAGTACCGCTCGTTCCAGGGAGTATTGCTGACCTCGGCCACAATCGCGTCGATCGACGTGCCGCCCTCGTCGAAGCAGTAAAACAGGTTCAATGGGCTGAAGTAGATGCCGAAATAGCGAAGCTGGGTCAACAATCGCACCGGACCGTGCAGCCGCATGCCGGTTCGCTCTTGCACCAAATCGCGAACCGCCTCGGCCAGCGGCACCTCCGCCGGGCCGAGGTGGTCGCCGCGCAGGAACGAGGCCGGAGCGAATTTGCGGCGGCTAGGCAAGCCGCTCGACACCTTCTCCGCCCCCAACTCGTCCAGATCGAGATAGGCCATGAAGATTCGATAGTCGAACCGGTGATCTACCGGGCGAGTGCGACGGTGTCGGACGACGCCCTCGTAGAGACAGCCTGGCAACGTTCGAGTCCTTTCCCAAAGTGGGCTCCCACCTCGAGCGCGCTGGCCACGCCGTCTTCGTGGAAACCGTTGAAGCGGTAAGCTCCGCAAAAGTAGGTGGCCCGGGGACCGTTGATTTCGTCGAAGCGGGCCTGGGCCTCGACCGCAGCGAGCGTGAACAGTGGGTGATCGTAGTTGAAGCGGCGATGGACCAGCGACTCGTCGATCGACCGCGTGGGGTTGAGCGTGACGAGAATCGGTCGCGGCGACGAAACTCGCTGCAAACGACTGAGGTCGTAGGTCACACTGGCCGCGCGACCGACGTCCGCGCCCACGCGATAGTTCCAGCTGGCCCAGGCGCGACGGCTGCGGGGCATCAACGAAACATCGCTGTGCAGTACGGCTTCGTTGCTCTGATACGGAAAGGCTCCCAGGATTTGCCGTTCCCACTCGTCCGCGTCGGCGAGGATCCTCAGCGTCTGATCGGCGTGCGTGGCCATCACCACCGCGTCGAACATCTCGACGCCGTCGGACGATTCCACGGCAACTTGCCGGCGCGCACCGGCCGCTGCTTCGCCTCCTTCGCCGTCGGCATCGATCCCCCGCCGTACGGACGTGACGGGCGTGCGGAGCCGAATCTGCTCGGCGAAGGGCGCCGACAAGGCCGCCACGTAGCGCCGCGAGCCGCCTGGAATCGTGCGCCACACCGGTCGATTGCGGAGCTGCAACAGGCCGTGATTGTCACAGAAGCGAAACAAGAACAGGGCCGGAAACTGCTCGACGTCGGCGGCCGAGGCGGACCAGATGGCCGAGATCATCGGCACCAGATACTGTTGGCGAAAGGCGCGACCGGAGCGACCACGATCGAGAAATTCGCCCAGCGACAGTTCGGTATCGCCCCGCTCGGCCAGGGCGCGACCCTCGCGATTGAATCGCACAATGTCGGCCAACATGCGATAGAACGACGGTCGCAGCAGATTCCGTCGCTGGGCGAACAGCCCGTTGAGCGAGCTGCCTTGATATTCGACGCCCGTCCGCTCGCAGTGAACGCTGAAGCTCATGTCCGACGCCTGCGCGTCGATGTCGAGTTGCCGCAGTAATTGGATAAAGTTGGGATAGGTGCGGTCGTTGAAGACCATGAAGCCGGTGTCGACGGAGTAGACCTGACCGTCCATCTCGACGTCGATCGTGTTGGCATGCCCGCCGACGTAGTGGGCGGCTTCGAAGACGTGAACGTCATGATCGTCGGCCAGCAGACGCGCGGCGACCAGCCCGCTCACACCGCCACCCACCACGGCGATGCGCCGCGGGGTTTTCAAGTCGTGGGCTGGCTCAGCAACGGTCACGCGGTGGTTCCCTCGTTATTCTTGCGGGATACTCGGCTCGCCGGTCGCGCGGACAGGTCGCCGGACGCCAGCGGACTCTCGGCGATGTGACAAATCTTCCGCAGCATGCCGCGAAAGACGATCGCGTGCAGGGGAATCAAAGCGTACCAGTAGAAACGTCCTGCGAGGCCGTGCGGATCGAAGATGGCCGTCTGTCGAATCGTCGACCCGTTACCATCTGGCTCGACGGAGAACTCGAGCCAGGCGCGGCCCGGCAGACGCATTTCCGCCTTCAGCCGCAGCAGTCGATCGGGCTGATAGTCTTCGACCCGCCACCAGTCGAGCGTGTCGCCGATCCGCAGATGCTCCGGATCGCGACGACCCCGCCGCAAGCCGATACCGCCGACCGCCAGGTCGATCCAACCACGGAGCGTCCAGAGGGCGTTGGCAAAGTACCAGCCCCGCTCGCCACCAATGCGACGGACCGGTCGAAACGCAGCCGGCGGCGGAACCGACACGTGACGCACACGCGTGTCGAACACCCGGGCGCCGAATCGCCGCGCGGCGCCGGACCGCGCACGTGCGGAAGAAGAGGTCGCATCGGACCACCGCGTCTGGGCGATCTCGCGATCTTCGTTGACGACCGCCCGTTCGATGGCGGCCGCCAAACCCCGCGGTTGCACCCGGAACGACGTCAGTGCCGCGGGGTCATTCAAAGTAGTCGGATTTCGCATACTCTCGACCAGCTTGCGACCGACGCGGGCGTACAGCGGAGTGACCACGGCCAGCCACAGACTGGAAAGGCGGGGCGTGAGCACCGGCACGGAAATCAAGTAGCGACGCAGCCCGCGCTGCCGCGCATAGGCCTGCATGATATCGCCATAGGTGACGCGGTCGGGGCCGCCGATCTCGAACACGCGGCTTTCCGTTTCCGGCCAATCGAGGGCTTCGAGCAGATAGGCGAGCACGTCCTCGACGGCGATCGGTTGGGCGAGCGTGTTGACCCAACGCGGGCAGATCATGACCGGCAGCCGTTCGACCAGCGCGCGCACCAATTCGAAGGAGAGACTGCCCGAGCCGATCACGATCGAGGCACGAAACTCGATCACCTGGCAGCCCGATTCGCGGAGCAGACGACCCACCTCGTGCCGGCTCTCGAGATGGGGTGACAATTCGCCCGCATCGTCCCCCAGTCCGCCCAGGTAGACGATGCGGCGAACGCCTTGCGAGCGGGCCGCATAAGCGAAGTTCTCGGCCGCCTGGCGATCGGCGTCCGCGAAGTCGCCCGAGGAACCCATCGAATGAACGAGGTAGTAGGCGATGTCGATGCCCGCGAGTGCGGCCTCGAGCGATGCCCGATCGAGCAAGTCACCGGCGACGACCTCGGTCGTCGTAGCGACATCCTCCACTAGCCGAGCCGGCTGACGGACGAGGCAGCGCAGCGGGCCACCGCGTCGTTCCAACAGCGGCAAGAGTCGCCCGCCGATATAGCCCGTCGCGCCGGTCAGCAAGACACGCGGGGGCTGGGGAGTCTCGATCGCCATGGCTGAAACCTGAGGGAGGGTGACCGCCTCGCGCAGCTAGGCACCCAGGCCGTGCGGACGAAAAATCGTTCAAAACGTCCAATCATACTCTAGGAGCCGCGAGCCGGCCCGACAAGCCGCGCTGGCCGCCAGAAGCGAAGAGGTTGATTTTACGTAAGCCATTGAAAATAAATAGCTTGCGGATCGTGATCGACGACCGCCTCGATCTCGGGATATAATCGGGCAGACCGTTTCGAGGGCAGCTTTCACGTCTGATTCGTTCAAATCGATCATGCAACCGCCATGTCTCAGCTCTTTACCTCCAACCAGGTTGCGCGGGCCCTGGCGGTCAGCGAGTCGTCGATCAAGCGGTGGTGCAACCAGGGCCATCTGCCCGTAGCGTACACGGCGGGGGGGCATCGGAGGATACCGCTGGACGGGCTGGTGAAGTTTCTCCGTTCGGGCGATCACGAACTTGTTCGCCCGGAGCTCTTAGGACTGCCGCCAGCGACCGGCCAAACCGGCCGTCTCTCGGACAAAGCGGCGGAGCGACTGTGCGAGGCCTTGCTGGCCGGCGATGAAGAGACGAGTCGCCGCATCGTGCTGGACCTCTTCCTGGCCGATCGCAGCATCGCCCGCATTTGCGACGAGGTGTTCGCCCAGGCCTTCGACGAAGTCGGGGAACGTTGGTCGTGTGGCGAGGCGGAAGTCTACCAGGAGCGGCGCGGCTGCGGGATGACGCTGCGATTGCTTGGCGAGCTGCGTTCGATGTTACCGCTGCCGTCCCGCGATGCCCCGCTGGCTTTGGGCGGAGCCCCGGCGGGCGACCCCTACAATCTCGGCACAACGATGGCCGAGCTGGTGTTGCGCCAGGCGGGCTGGAATGCCCGATCGCTGGGCGAGAATCTCCCGTTCGCGACGCTCTCTGCCGCGATTTCGTCGGCCCGGCCGCGGCTGTTCTGGATCAGTGCCAGTCACCTTGTCGACGAGGAGGCTTTCCTCGAGGGCTATCACGAGCTCTACGAGTTGCACGGGCAGCAAGTGGCCTTTGTGGTGGGCGGCCGCGCGCTGACGGGAACTTTGCGCCGGCGGATGCGCTACGCCGCCTTCTGCGACAATCTGCAACACTTGGAAGCATTCGCTCAGACGCTCTACCCGGCCGTTCGTGATGGATCGACTTAGTCGGGCGCGGCCAACGATCACGATGGCACTGGGCGGGCAGCTGCCACACGGAAAGACGGGCAAACGGCCAGCCGGGTAGACAGACACCTTGAAGAGTAAAGCGACAGCGCACGCCACAAACTTCGAGAGCGCTTCTCAGCTCCCTGTCGGCATGGTCCACTTCACGGACCGCTGCGCAAGAAGCGCGATTGCCGCTGGCCGCGCACGGTGGCGGGCCGCGAGACAAGAAGGCGAAGGCCCGTTAGGCGGCCTGCTTGTCGGCGTTTTGCGTCGCCGGCTCTTCGGTCACGCGAACCGCTTGATCGGCCGCCGCGAACGAAACCGATTGATCGAGACCCTGCTCGACAATGGCCAGGTCGGCGCGGACCATCATTCGTACGAGCTCTTCGAAACCGACGCGCGGCTGCCAACCGAGCAGCTGGCGGGCCTTGCTGGCATCGCCCTCGAGGTATTCAACTTCCGCGGGTCGATAATAGCGGGGATCGATCGACAACAGCGTCTGTCCGTCGGGACCGATGCCGCATTCCTGCTCCCCGCTGCCCTCCCAGTGCAGTGGAATCCCGGCCTCGGCAAACGCCAGCTCGCAGAACTCGCGTACCGAGTGCGACTCGCCCGTGGCCACGACGTAGTCGTCGGGCGTTTCCTGCTGCAGCATCAACCACATCGCCTCGACATAGTCGCCGGCGAAGCCCCAATCGCGACGGGCTTCGAGATTGCCGAGGTAGAGCCGGTCCTGCTTACCTTGGGCGATGCGGGCCACGGCCTGCGAGATCTTGCGCGTCACGAAGGTCGCCCCGCGGCGCGGCGACTCGTGATTGAACAGGATACCGTTGACGCAAAACATGTCGTACGCTTCGCGATAGATCTGAGTCGTGTAGTAGGCATACGCCTTGGCCGCCGCGTAGGGGCTTTGCGGTCGAAAGGGCGTCGTCTCGCGCTGCGGCGACTCGACCACCGCGCCGAACAGCTCGCTTGAAGACGCCTGGTAGAACTTGGCGTCTAGATCCAGGTCGCGCATCGCTTCGAGAATCCGCACGCTGCTCACCCCGGTCGCTTCGGCGGTGTACTCGGGCACGTCGAACGACACCTTGACGTGCGACTGGGCCCCGAGATTGTAAATCTCCGTGGGCCGCACCTTCTGCAACGTCTTCGCCACCGAGGAGGAGTCGGTTAAGTCGCCGTAGTGCAGCCGCAGCCGCACATTGTCCTCGTGCGGGTCTTGGTAGATATGCTCGATCCGCGCCGTATTGAACGACGAAGAGCTGCGAATCAGTCCGTGGACCTCGTAGCCCTTGGCCAGCAAGAATTCGGCCAGGTAGGATCCATCCTGACCTGTGATTCCGGTAATCAAGGCGATCTTCGCCATCGGTTTTCCTTCCCTGGAAGTACGGACTCGCCCCGGCTCAGTTTCCGTTCAAGCGGCGCGGGTTTGTTTTTCGTGGACGTGGTCGCGGTACCAGGCAATCGTTTCCTGGAGACCTTCGCGGAGCGTCGTCCGCGCCGAAAAGCCGAATCGCTCGCGGGCTCGCGTCGTATCGAGACAGCGTCGCGGTTGGCCATCGGGCTTGTCGGCCTCCCAGTTCAATTCGCCCTCGAACTGGCACAGCTCGCAAATCAACTCGGCCAGCGATTTGATCGTGATTTCGTGGCCCGAGCCGATATTTACGGGCTCGGCGCCGTCGAAGTTCTGCGTCGCGGTGACAATCGCCTCGGCCGCGTCGCGGACGAAAAGAAACTCGCGCGAGGCCCGGCCCGTTCCCCAGACGTCGATCGTGTGTCGCCCCTCGGCCTGGGCTTCGACGACCTTACGAATCAGGGCCGGAATCACGTGGCTCGTTTGCAAATCGAAATTGTCACCCGGCCCGTAAAGATTCACCGGCAGCAGCGAGATGGCCTGGAAGCCGTACTGCTGACGGTAGGCCTGGGCCTGGACGATGAGCATCTTCTTGGCCAATCCGTAGGGGGCGTTCGTCTCCTCGGGATAGCCGTTCCAGAGATCGTCTTCACGAAACGGCACCGGCGTGTGCTTTGGATAGGAACAGATCGAACCGGCCACGACGAACTTCTGCACATCGAAGCGACGAGCCTGCTCCATCAGCTCGATGCCCATGATCGCGTTTTCGTAGAAGTAGCGGCCCGGGTTGTCGCGGTTGGCTCCGATGCCGCCGACGACCGCGGCCAAGTGGATAATCGCGTCGGGACGGTGCTGCAACAGCAGCTGCGCGATGGCTTCGCGATCGCGCAGATCGCAGTCGCGACTGCGGGGCACAATCACCTTGCTCGGCCCCAGGGGCTCGAGTTGCCGGCAGACTTCGCTTCCCAGGAAGCCTGCGCCTCCGGTGACGACGATCGTGCGATTCGCCAGGTCGAACATGGTTAAGCGGTCTCCGCCTGATTCGGATGGCGTTTGCGAACTAGCCGGCCGCGGCCCGCCACGGGGCGTCGATTGCCAGGTTGGTCGCATCTTCGCCGTACCCCAAGAGTTGCATCATATTGCCGTGTTCTTGCCAGAACAGGTCGAGTAGCTCCACGGGAAATTCGTCGCGCCAGCTACCCACATGGCCGCGACGATACTTGTGCGGTTCTTGGCGGTGGAGTTCCGCAAACGTCGGCACGCGGGCCTCGGCGATCGGCTCAAGCGGCAGCTTGAGTTGGGCCACGGCCTCGGTCAGCGTCGCCTGAGGCGCCTCGATCAACTGCTCGAATCGTACCATCGCCGTGCGGGGTCGACCCAACCAGGCGTCGACGTGGGTGCTCCAGGTAGCGAACGGCGAACGCTTCTCGGTGATCAGATTGCGGAGCGTCTGGCGGAAGAGCTTGGGGCTGATCGCGGCGCGGTCGAGTTGCCGATCGACTGTCAAGTGAAACCAGGCATAGGAAACGAGCGAATCGCGACCGTCTCTGACCAGATAGAGGGTTGGGTAGTCGTCGTCGCCCGGCCGGTCGTGAGTCTTGACGAAGCAGTGCTCGTCTTCCGCGGCGACCTCCGCCACGGTTTGACGCCGCGCCGCCAGGCTCGAAGGGGTGCCGTCGTCGTAGATCGTATACGAGCGAACGCCGTAGACGCCTTCGAGTACCTCGCGTGCGAAACCGTTGCCCGAACGCGGGTAGGAGGCAAGCCAGACCAACATGTTCTCGTCCCCGATACTGTTTCTGCGGTTGTTTGGCGGGTATTCCGGTTGTTTGAAGGGCGCACCGAACGCCGAGGGAGCCGTGACGTAGCGAACGCGAAAACCGAGATTCCCACCACGCGATCGCCAACGGGCAAGGGCCGCCAAAATCAGCAAGCGGCGGATACTATTGCATTTGTAGTGACGCAACAAGATCGCTTCACGAGACGAGGACCGCCCTGAAATCGCCGCGGAGAGAAGGCCGCTGCCGGCGCTGCTTGCACGTCCGCCGGACCGGGCGAAAACGGAATGATCGACGGCCTACGCGGCCTGTTCCGGCACGGTGGCCCGGAAGTGCCGATAGTACTCGCACCTGCCGAGCAGCTCCGCGTGGGTCCCGACGTCGACGATGCGGCCGGCGTCCATGACCACGATGCGATCGGCCAGGTCGAGCGCACCGACGCGATGCGTAACGATGATCATCGTCCGATCGTGCGGCAGCTCCTCGAGGGCCTGGTGAATCAGCAGCTCGCTTTGCAGATCGATCTCGCTGGTGGCCTCGTCGAGTATCAAAATCTCCGGATCGCGCAGCAGCGCCCGCGACAGGGCAATCCGCTGTCGCTGACCGCCCGAGAGCATGCCACCGAAACGTCCCACCACGGTGTCGTAGCCGTCTTGGAGGGAATCTTGAATGAAGTCGTGGGCGCGCGCCCGCCGAGCCGCGGCGTAGACCTGCTCTCGCGTGGCGTCCGGCGATCCGTACCGAATGTTCTCCAGCACGGTTTCGTCGAAGAGAATCGTCTTCTGGGTGACCATGCCGATCCGGCGGCGCAGATCGGCCAACTCGGTCTGCCGGACGTCGATCCCGTCGATGGAGACGCTGCCGCTGACCGGATCGAGAAAGCGCGGAATCATCTGCGCGAGGGTCGACTTGCCGCAGCCGTTGGGGCCGATGATCGCCAGCGTCTCGCCGAAGTTTACGGTCAGGTCGATATCCCGCAGCACCGGCTGTGCCGGGTTGTAGGCAAAGTTGACGTCGCGATAGGCGATCGAGCGGTGCGGCGTCGGCAGCGCGACTGGCTCTTCCGGTTCGACGATGTCGCTCGGCGCGTCGACGATGTCGTAGAAGCGGTCGGCCATGGCACAACCCTGCTGGATGCCGCTGAAGACCTCCGAGAGCTTGCGCGACGGCTCCGAGACGCCCAGCAATAGGGCATAAAACAGCAGCAGCGTTTCCACGTCGGGAGCCTGGCGGAACATGCGAATGCCGAACAGGTGCGTTGTGTCGTTGAGCACCAGGTACGCGCCGGCCAGAATCGCCAGGCTCACGGCGGCGATGCCGAGCAATTCGGCGATCGGCTTCGCCAGGGTTTGCAGCAGTACGATCCGCAGCGCCTTGCGATTCCGCAGCACGTTGACGTCGTGAAATCGCTGCTTCGTCGGCTCCTCCATGTTGTAGGCCTGCACCGTCTGCAGTCCATCGAACGCCTGGAGCACGTGGTTGTTGAGCTGCACACCCTGGTGCAACTCGCGTTTGCACTCGCGGCGGATCTTGTGGGCCAGGGCCCGCGATACGAGCGCGGCCAGCGGCACCAGCAGACAGGTGAAGAGCAACAACTGCCAGCTGATCCAGGCAGCTCCCACGGCGCAGACAAACATCTTCAGCGGCTCGCGGACGCCCACGCCCAACAGGCAGCGGAGCCCGTTGCCGATTCCGTCCGTCCCCTCGTTGCACAGCGTGAGCAGGGTGCCCGTGCCGTGCCGGCCAAGCATCACGGGATCCATCTTGAGCACGTGCTTGAAGTAGCTATTGCGCAGCTCGAGGGTCACCTTCTGGACCAACCGAGCGGTGGTGACGACGCTGCCCAACAGAAAGCCGCCCTTGAGCCCCGTGGTCACCAGCAGCACCGAGACGATTACGAGCACGGTCTGAAAGGGATCGTCGGGCAGAAGGCGGTGGACATAGGGTTTGAGGGTTTGAAAGCGGTCGATCGTGTCCTGCTGCACGGTCAGTTCGTTCTGGACCGCGCGTCGTCGCTGTCGATGGTCTGGCTTGGCCTTCTCACCGGCGGGAGCCTTCTCCAACTGCTCCAACTCCGTGCGCAGCTGCTCCTGCGCCGTGGTGGCCTCGGCGATGCCGCTGTCGACCCACTCGTGAAGCGAGCGACCCTGAAAGGTGACCTTGATGATCGGAAACAGGGTGCCGATGTTGCCGCCCCAGATCACGGCCACCAGCAACGAGCAGATGATGCTCGTGGACAGCGTCCCAGGATAGCGAAAGGCGATTCGTACGGCTCGAAAGAAGTTGTGCATCGAAGGAGGTCGTGGTTCTTTCGGGAAAGATAGCTACCGTAGGCGGTCGGCGGCGTTCGGTTGGCTTTGTTCGCCAGCATTGCCAAGGCGACGCACGAGCATGCTGCGCGGGGTGGTTCGTTGCTGGTGAGTGAGGACCGTCATTCGAACTGCACGGCCCCCAGCAGATAGAGCTTGTCGAGCAGCCAGTGTCGCCGCAAATAAGGTCGCATGGCTCGCCGCAGCTCACGTCGACTGGGAACTCGCCCCAGGTGCTCACGGCGGAGCCGGTTCATTTCCACACGACCGATCGTATCGATGAGTTGGCTGGTCTTCTGGGTGTCGGTCACCCGGAACGCGCCGAGAAAACGAGGCAGACGGACGAATCGCAGACCGGCGGCGCGAAATCTCAGAATCAGATCCCAGTCGAGCGCGAACTGAAACGACTCGTCGATCGTGCTGCCGACCGCCTCCCAGGCCCTGCGTCGCCAGAACATCGTTTCCTGGGGCACGTAGTCGACCCAGGCCAGCGTTTCGTTGTCGTGCGCGGGCAAGACCCAACGCCCGATTTCCGATCCCGTCTCGTTGATCAGCACGCGGTGGCCATAGACGACGTCGACCTCGGGATGCTGGGCAAAGTAGTCGGCGACATAGGCCAGGCTGCCGGGCAGCAGCAAGTCGTCGGAGTTGAGGTAGGCCATGATCTCGCCGCGGGATTGCCGCAGACCGTCGTTGACGGCCTGGGCCTGACCGCCGTCGGGACCGGAATGCCAGTCGGTTAGCTGCTGGTCGTAGCGCTGCAACACCTCGCGGCTGCCGTCGGTCGAACCGCCATCCCGCACCAGATACTCCAGGTGCGGATACTGTTGATTGAGTACGCTTTGCAGCGTTTCTTCCAAGTAGTCGACCTGGTTGTAACTCGGCGTCACGATCGAGATTGTGGGCAACTTGTCCTCGGGAACCCGAGGCAGGTAGGCGGAGCCGACCGCGACCGGGCGGGGTGCGTAGTGATGCAGCCGGAAGATCTTGCGACGCAGACCGTGCTGCAGCCAGGAACGCGGTCCCGATGGCAAGAAACGCATGGCAAAGTAAGGCCGGCCGATCATGCGGACACCCTCGCGCAGCAGGTATCGTCCCATCACGCGGGCCGCGGTCGTCCATCGCCCAAGGCCGGCGGGCGCCGTTTGCCGCGCGAGCCGCAGCGCCGAAGACAACACAAAGCGATCAAAGCGAGCGGAGCTCTCACGGTCATGACCCAAGGCCAAAGCCACCGCGACTCCGTAACGCAGCAGGACCTCGGCCGGCACCCGCTCGCCCATCGCCCCAATGATCTTGGCCGCCGCCCGTTCCAAGCGGGCAAGCTGGAGCCGACCGGGATCGCGATCTGCGCGATTGTCGTCGTGAATTCGGTAATCGACGACCGCCCCCGGCAATCTCTCGAAACGGGCTCCGCCGAAGTAGAGTCGCAGCAGAAACTCGAATTCGGGAACCAGTCGGACGTGCCTGTCGAGGACGCCGAACCGATCGACGACGCGACGCCGGAAGAAGACGGGCGGCCGACAGAGCGAGGCCTGGTGAAAGAGCTCCCGTTGGAGCGATCGCTTGTTAGCCCCTCGATCCAAACAATCGCCGTGTTCGTCGACGCAGTTCGCCTGCCCGAGGAGGACGTCGACATCGGGGTGCTGGCGAAAGTAATCGCACACGGCGGACAAGGCCCCGGAATGAAAGGCGTCGTCGCCGCTCAGACAACCGATGATCTCGCCGTGACTCTCACGAATGCCGCGATTCAACGCGTCGACACGGATCGCGGCCACCGTGTTTCGACCCGACGGTGTTGCGTCGGCCGCTTCCCCGACCTTCCCGGAGACGACCCGGTGTTCCAGGGCGCAGCCGTCCTGTTCGGCCAGGCATCGCGCGGTGCTGGTCCAGTCCTCTCCCTCGCCGAGCGACGGCGTGATGATGGAGATTTCGGGCACAGCGGAGGCGTTCATTTTCATGCTTGCAGATCCCCTACGGGGGCGGCAACGGGACGGTCGTTTGGTGCGGTTCCGGCTCGAATCGAGCGGCGATGCGAAACCGAACGAGTGACGTAGGTCGCGGCCGCAGCGGAGAATTATGGCTCGTGAAAGTAACCGGCTCGCTGCGCGGGACGAATAGTAGTGAAAAGCAGGACGGCAACTCAAGCCAAATGTGATCGGCCTCCGATGACGTCTAATAACATATCGATTAACATGCCGACCGACCGCGGCACCCCACCCCTAAGTCGACACGTGATCGCACCGGCCCGGACCACGCCGTGGATCGAGATGGCAGCTTGCGACCGGTTAACTGCTATCGTCGCTAGCATTCGACGTGGCGCTCCGCGACGAATTCGGGTTACCCGGTGGCCGGCCTCTCGATAGACTTCCGCGGTTTTTCTGCCAATTTTCAGACGATATCGCGCGGGAACCTCTCGCGGCGAGCGGCCAGCAAGCGCGCCGAACGACAAGATGCCGCAGTTTGTATTGATCGATCAGTCGGTGAAGGGGCCCGGGGGGCATCACTTCGACTATGCGCGCAACGTGCTGTTGGCCGCCGAGGCCGCCGGCTACGAAATTGCCCTGGCGACGCACCATTCCTTTCGTCGCGGCGATCTGCTGCCGGAAAGCTGCGCCATCTATCCGTACTTCCGACATACGACCTACTCGCGATTCACCGCCTTCCAGTCGATCCCCACGGACGACGACACGACCACGGGCCGAGGCCAACCGCAGTTTGCAGCCCGCGGGCTACGCCGTCGCTTCCTCTCGCAGCTGTTTGCCGGAGCCCGTCGTCTGTTCCAGTCGGGCCCCGATCGCCGCATCCAGCGTTTTGCGCGTTCTTGCCAGCGGCTGTTCGAGCAGATCGAGCTGCAACCGGGCAGTCATGTGTTTCTGCCGACGCTTTCGGAACTCGACCTGGCGGGACTCGCCGGCTTTTTGAGTGAGCATCCGACGAGCCACCGCGCCCATTGGCATTTGCAGTTTCACTTCAACGTCTTTCAAGGGCGGGAGCCGGACTACGCGGAACAGCGGCACCGGCTACGACAATTGCAGGGTCGCTTTGCCAGCACCCTGGCGACGGTGCCCCACCACAAGCTCTACTGCTACACGACCTCGGAGGGCCTGGCCGAACAGTACGGACGCCTGGACGTCGCCGAGTTTCTTCCCCTGGCCTACCCGATCAATCCGGTCTTTCACGCCGACCTACATCGCCAGCGAGCACCCGGTCCGCGGCGGATCATTACGGCGGGTGCCGTGCGTGCCGAGAAAGGCCACGGCGAAATCGAACGGCTTGCCCGCCGGCTGGCCGATCGCGGCCTGACCGCCGAGAGCTGTCAGTTCATCGTGCAATACAAGGGAAGTC
Organism: Planctomycetota bacterium; assembly: GCA_003389215.1. Lineage (GTDB taxonomy): Bacteria > Planctomycetota > Planctomycetia > Pirellulales > UBA7805 > MB-PLM-2. The sequence continues at coordinate 99,336 of QQVP01000045.1, forward strand.
GGGCGTCCGAGCGTGCCGACTGGGTCGAAGGGCCCGCGCCCGCCGAGGCGGCACGAACCGCGCCACCCATCTCGCTGGCCAAGCACCCGCTCGACCTGGAGGCCTACACCGAATTGATTCGCGACGCGGACATCGGTCTTTGTCTGTATGACAGCGGACGCTACTACGTGCGGCGTTCGGGCGTCCTGTGCGAGTTTCTCTCTGCGGGCATTCCGGTCATCGTGCCGGCGGGTTGCTGGCTCTCGCAGCAGATTGCCGAGCCGAACGAGCGTTACCTCGAAGCCCTCGCCGCGCAGCTGCCGACGGTGGCACGTCACGACCTCGGACCGGCTCGCTGCCCCGCGGGGACGGTTGCCGACGAACTCACGATCGAAGTGCCTTCGGCGGCCCGCGAAGCAATTTTGGTGTGCCAGTTTCCTGCGGACTTTCCGCGGGGGGTCTTCCTGCGTGTCGATGTGACGGAATGGGACACGGCGGCACGCAAGTCAGGCCACGACGCTGTGATTCTTCGCCCTTGCTGGGGCGGAAACCTGGCCCACGCGATGTTCCACATCGGCGAATCGGCACAGCGGATTGCCATCCGTCTGTCGAACGCCTATCACGACGCCCCTTTAAACCTCTCCGCCGTGTCGGTTTCCTGGCACGGGACTCCCGACGGCGGCCAGACGCGTCCGCCGCTGGGCTGCGTCGGTCGCATTGTGGCCGATGCCGATTACTACGATGCGGCGATCGCCGAAATGTTGCAGAACTACCAACACTATCGCGACACGGCCCGGGCCTTTGCCACCGATTGGTATGCCGCGCACGCGCCCGAGCGAACCCTGCGCCAGTTGATCGATCGCGCGGAAGAGCCCAAGCCGGACTCGGGCACCCATCGCTCCGCCGCCTAAGCGCGGCACTTCCAAGACGGCGCCCTCTGTGCAGACGCGGCATCGGCGCTCACGACATGGCAAGCACCCGCCGTCACGAAGGGGCCGCCGCAGCCTCGACTAGAGCGTGTCTAGGATAGGTGTAGCGTCATTGGCGTGGGCGAGGCAAGTTTGGCCACCAGACCGAAGCAGACGAATTGGTAAATTCGTCGATACAGGTCGACGTAGCCAAGCACAGCCGCAGCTAGCCAAGACGCTAGAGATAAACTAAACCCGCTCTAGGCGGCCTCCTGCGTCGCCTCGCCGAGCTGTGCCAGCCGGCGAAAGCCGGGGCAGCGAGCCGTCAACTCGTCGAAATGCCCCTGGCTCTCGATGACGCCGCCGTGCATGTAGAAGATCGTATCGCAGCCGCGGACCGTGTTGAGCCGATGGGCGATGGCCAGGATCGTGACGCCGTCGAGGTTCGAGCGAATCGCTTCGATCACGCGAGCGACCGTGTCGTTGTCGAGTGCGCTGGTCGCCTCGTCGAGCACCAGCAGCTCCGGTTTGAAATAGAGCGCTCGGGCCAGACCGATACGCTGCTGCTGTCCGCCGCTGAGAAAGGCGCCGCACTCGCCCGCCGGCGTCTGAAAACCGTGCGGCAAGTGGCCTTCGATGAACTCGAGCATTTGGGCCACGCGGGCCGCTTCGCGGACGCGCTCCGGATCGATCGCTTCCCGCGGCAATCCAAAGGCGATGTTCTCCTCGATCGTGGTGTCGAGCAGGACGACTTTCTGCGGGACGTAGCCGATCCGCTCTCGCCAGGCCGGCATGTCGTCGCGACCGAGCGGTCGGCCGTCGAGACGGACCTGGCCCTCGTCCGCCTCGAGCAGACCGAGCAGAATGTCGGCCGCCGTCGACTTGCCCGAGCCGGTGGCCCCCACCAGGCCGGCAAACTCGCCCTTGCAAATCTGCAGATTGAGCTGCCGGAGCGCCGACGTGGTCGCGTTGGGATAGGCAAACGTCACGTCGACGAGTTCCAGCGTCCGCTGCCACGAGAGCGACCTTTCGCTGGTCGGTTGCGACGTCGCGGGCGGTGCGGCCCGCGCGGCGCTGCGCAGCTCGGCGACAATTTCGTCGACCGCATGACGCATCGACGTGAGCACGACGAGGCGGCCGTAAAGCAACTGCAGACTGGGGAGCAGCCGGTAACAGGCCATGGCCACCATGCCGGCGGCCGGCAGCACCCGCATCACGTCGTTGCCCGCCGCGATCTCGACAATGATCCAGACCATCAGCGCGCCGAAGGCGACCGGCTCGAGCAGATATTTCGGACCGCTACTGTAGACGGGAATGCGCGTTGCCGCGCTGGCATAGGCGGACGACGACTGCTCGAAGCGCTTTGCGAAGAACGCTTCGCAGTGCCGGGTGAGGATCATCTTCAGCGAGCTGAAGAGTTGTCCGAGAACGAAGAACTGGCCCTGCATGGCCGCATTCATCCGCTGAGAAACCTCCTGGCGACGACGTCGCAGCACGCGGAACACCAGTCCGTAGTAGGAGCCCAATGCGAAGATGGCCAGCGGCGCGGCCCAAGGCTCGAGCACGAACAAGGCAACCAGCAGGAAGAACGAAGTCGAGACACAGCAAAAGACGTCGTACAGCGGGAACACGATGCGATGCGTAAAACGATCGACGTCATTGACGATCGTCTTCGTCAGCACCGACGAGTTTCGCCGCAGATGATAGGCGTATGGCTGAGAGAGCACGTGCCGCACCAGCCGCAGCTGCAACCAGTGACCCAAGCCATGCGCATACCGGGCACGCATCACTTCCGCGAGGAGTGACGCGGCGTTGGCCAACATCATCATCGCCACGGCGAACAGTCCCGCGGTGATGATCAGGGCGTCGGTGTCGAGCTGCGGAAAGTAGGTGACCAGTTGGACGCCCAGAGGCGAATGCAGGAAACGACCCGGGTCGGTTGCCAGCATGAGGAAGGGCAACATGGAGGAAACCCCGAGTGCCTGCAACAGACCTTGCAGCAGACCGACCGCGTAGACCGCGATCAGACGGCCACGCCCATAGGGTCGTACCAGAAAGTAGACATCTTTCAGAAATTGGCGGGCGGCGCGAATCAGGGCTTCGTCTCAGGGTTGTTTCGAGGTTCGAGGAATGAAAGTGAAGGCCCGCGTCAGGCTACCTTACGGCGCGGCGAGTAGTGGACGATGCGTCGGGTGTGCTCGATGTCCCAACGGTGCGCGGCGGCGGCCGAGACCCCATTCACCAGGGCATAACCGTCGGGCAGCTCCGCGTCGAGGCAACACTCCATCAGTTGGCAAAAGTCGGCCGGCGAAAGATACGAGTCCTGTTGCCAGGTGTCGCGGAGCTTTCGCAGCCAGCTAACGATGCGACGCGGCGGATGGACGCGACCCAGTCGCACCGAAATCGCCGACAGATCGTGTGTCTGGGCGTAGAACTGGGCCAGGCGCTCCCCGAACAGTTTCGTAGCCGAGTAGGGAATCGTGAAGCGACCGCGGAGGGCGGCGAAGCGCGATCCCTGCCAGGGTCGCGGTGGATCGTCTGCGGCAATCTGCGTCTGCGAGGCGTCGTGGTTGTAGCCCTTCATCACGTGACCGCTGCTGGCGAACACCACCCGTCGCACGCCGCCGCGGGCCGCCGCTTCAAAGACGTTGGCCACCGCGTCGATGTTGGGTCCGAGCAGCTCTGTCCAGGTGGCGTGGATCCGCGGACTGGCGGCCAGGTGAAACACGGTGTCGACGCCTTGAAACAGGGCGGGCCAATCGTCGTCCCACACGGCCAAATCGACGCGGACGATTTGCTGATCGCCCTGGGGCCGCAGATCGACCAGCCGCAGCGGATAGCGATCCTCGAAGTGGCGGCGGAGTTGACTTCCCAAGAAGCCACCGGCGCCGGTGATCAGGATGGTTCGCGTCTCGGACATCTTCAGGCGGCGCCTCGACTCGTTCGACCGCCGCGCTGAGCCAACGGGGCCAGCGTGCGCTTCAGCATGCCGCGACCGCGAACCAACCAGGGCCGCAGGCCGTGACGAAGATAGTAATAAGGAAGCAGCGTCGGGCGATGATCGGCGACCGTCCAGCGAAAGTAGCGCGGGCTGGGCAGCAACAGGTGGCGGGCGATCGACACCCACTCGCTCAGGTCCGCCGCCCCCCGTAGCAGCAATCGAGCGCCGCCGCGCCGACCTTGACGGGCCCCCACGAGCGCCGCCAGGCGATCATCCGCGGTGCTCTGTCGGGCCCGCTGCGTCAACTCGGCCATCACGAACGCGGGGATCGGGGCGTCCAGCTCCTCGCGCAGATAGCCAAACGTAATCCAGAGGGCGAGCGAAGCGTGCCACGCCTCCGCGGTTTGCAGCAGCGACCGCCAAGGCAGGTCGTCCGCGGCCGCCAACAGGTACCACGCGTCGCAGGCCCAATTGAGCGACTCGCGGTACCGCGTACAACACGCCTCGACACAGGTGTAAACGAGTTGGTCGGCCGGACCCAGCGCGTCGAAGGTTCGTTGGCCGAGCAAAATCGACCGCCGGCGTTGCCAGACGGTGGCAAAGTCCATGCTGTAGTGCGGAATCGCGAAGGGCCGCCGGCGCATCGTCAGTGCCAGATCGGACGTATGCCGAAACTGCCACGGCGGTTGAGCGGCGTCCGCGGAGGTCGGCCGGTTGGCCCCCGGCGACACTGGCTGAAAGCCGACGCGGCCCAGTCGTCTGCGAAGGTCCTGCAGCGACCCGTCCGCGGCCTCGGTCTCCGGTACCCAAAGCTCGAGGCCGTGTGAATGTCGCAGCGCCGGTCGCGGCCAGACGCTGTGGGCCAGGGCGGTGCCACCCAAGAACAGCACGTGCCCGTCGTACTCCGCGAGGGCCTCGACCACCTCTTCGAGAATCGCACGCCAGGTTGCGTAACGGGCCTCTTCGCGCAGGCTGGCCGAACGTACCCACGTTCGCATGAACGCGGACAGCGGCAGCCCGTTCTTCTCCAGGGCATCGCACAGCAGCGGCGAGAGCACTTTTTGATCGCGGCTGACCGATTGGCCCGCCGTCGGCCGAACCGGGCGTGCGGCAGCGTATTGCTGCCACGCCGCGCGGGCACGATCGCCCTCGTGAAGACAGGCCCGCAGCAGGTGTGTCTGCCCCGCTTCGGGAAGCATCGTGGCGAGCAGTCGGGCAAACGGTGGTGGGGCCGACGCGCTCGTTTCGCTGCCCGTGTCACTTACCGATCCCATGCGAACTCTTCTCCCAGCAGCTGATAGAGCCGCGCGTTGTGGGGTCGGTAGTGTTCGATCAGCCGGTTCCGAGTCGCCGGGTTCATCGGCGGATATGGGGTCCGGTTGTAGACGGGGAACTCGGGCCAGGTGGAACGCGGGATGCCCAAGAAGTCGGTGATCCGATCCAGCGAACCCTGCGTGTCGGCGAAGAAGCGTTCGCTGGGAATCACCAGGAACTGGTCGCGAGGGAAATGGTGAAACCAGGCCGTTAGTTGCATGGCGTAGAGACCGCTGTCGAGCACCGAGCCACACAGGAGTCGGTCCGTCACGCCGTTCTGGTTGCGTTTTGCCAGACGCACGCCAAACACATGCTCGGCAATTTGTTCCGTGCTCCACGCGATGTAATCTTCGAAGCTCAGGTCCGACGGATAGTTGTGCCGGGTCATGTGATAGCCGGAATATGCCTGGTCGACCGGATTTCGCAGCAGCACCAGCAAGCGGGCCTCCGGCACCACGGCACGGACATGTCGGGGGATGCGCAGATCCTGCAAGTAGGTCGGCGACGCCTCGCCCGTGATGCTCCGCTGGTTCCACTTGGTGACGGCGAGCGGAAAATGGGCCCGGTACCAGGAGGCACCCCGGTCGAGGTGATGACTGAAATAGCGCACTTCCTTGCGCGCGGCGGGCAACACCCGCGGATGCCGGCAGAGGTACTTGTAGAGCGAGGTCGTCCCCGACTTGGCCGCGCCGATGATGAGGTAGTCGGGCAAGGTTCGCA
>QQVP01000134.1 GCA_003389215.1 Planctomycetota bacterium
ACTTTGTAGGCGAATTCCATGGCGGGGTGGCTCCTCGGGCGTGTTCGACGGCGTGACCCGAGTCAGGTGCTGCTTGGGCGTTAGGCGGTGGCGTCACTTTCTTGGGTCAGCGGCGAGACGGCCTCCGCGTCTGCCAAGACTGCGGGTGCTGTTTCGGCTGCCGACTCCGGCGCGTTGCCGGGTCGGACCGCCAGCTCGTGGGCACCCGCGGCGCCCTCATGCAGGTCGCCGGCGATGTGCATGATCTCCTCGATGGTCGTGATTCCCTCGCGCACTTTGCGAAGACCGTCCTTGCGGAGCGTCACCATGCCCTGGGCGAGGGCCGCGTGTCGGATGACCGAGAGCGGCTTCTCGGCGGTGATGTCGTCGCGAATCTCGTCATTGAGCACGAAGATCTCGTGAATACCGATTCGGCCGCTGTAGCCGGTGTTGCGACACTGTCGGCAACCGACGCCGCGGTAGAACGTCTCGATGTCGCAGCCCATCCGCTGCAACGTCTTCTTCAACGGTCGCGGCGGCTCGTACGTTTCGCGGCACTTATTGCAGATGCGACGCACGAGTCGTTGCGCCAGTACCATGTTCAGGCCGGCCCCGATCAGATAGGGCTCGACGCCCATGTTCTCCAGACGCGTCACCGCCGCACAAGCATCATTCGTATGCAGTGTGCTGAACACCAGGTGGCCGGTCATGGCCGCCTGAATGGCCATGCGAGCGGTCTCCTCATCGCGAATCTCGCCGACCATGACGGCGTCAGGATCTTGCCGCAACAGGGTTCGCAGGGCAACCGAAAAGGTCAGTCCGACCCGCTCCTGCACCTGAAACTGGTTGATCAGCGGCAGGTTGTACTCGATCGGATCCTCGACCGTGCAGATGTTGTTCTCCATCGAGCTGATCGAATTCAACGCCGCGTAGAGGGTCGTCGACTTTCCACTACCGGTCGGACCGGTCACCAGCACGATGCCGTTGGGGGCCTCGATCCCCATGCGAAACGTCTCCAGCACGTCTTCCGAAAAGCCGAGATCCTCGAGCACCAGGGAGACCGATCCGGTATCGAGCACCCGCATGGCGGTCTTCTCACCCCGGCTGCTGGGAAAGGTGCTCACGCGGAGGTCGATTCTCCGCCGATTGAGCATCACGTTGACGCGACCGTCCTGCGGCAACCGCCGCTCGCTGATGTCGAGACCCGCCATGATCTTGATACGGCTGGTGATCGCCGCCAGCAGATGCTGCGGCACCTCGAGCGACTTGTAGAGCGTGCCGTCGACGCGGTAGCGGACGCGGGTGCATCGATCTGCCGGCTCGATGTGAATATCGCTGGCGCCTTCCTTGACCGCGTTGAAGATAATGTAGTTGACCAGGCGAATGATTGGCGATTGACCGGCGATCTCTTCGATGTCACTGATGTCGTCCATCGCGTCTTCGATGAGCGTGACATCGGCCGCCTCGGAGTCTTCGATAATGTCGTCGATGACGAAGACCTTCGAGTTCGGCAAACTCGTGATCATCCGCCGCAGATCTTTGGTCGTGGTGGCGACGATCTGCACCTCGCACTCGGTGAGCGTGGCCACCTCGTCGATGAGGAACAGGTTCGACGGCTCGGTAACCGCGACCGTGAGCACCCCGTTAACCTTGAAGAGCGGGAGGACCAGATTCTCTTCGATGTACTCGCGCGAAAGCAGGTCGACGACCCCCGGGTCGTACATCCGCTGTTCGAGCTTCGCGTAGGGGACGTCGTACTCGCCGGCCAGACACTCGACGACCTGATCCTCGGTGCAGTACTCGAGACCGATCAGCAACTCGCCGAGCAGCTTGCCACGATTGATCGGGTTCTTCTGCTCGTCGAGCGCAGCCTGCAACAGCTCCGTCGAAAGGTAGCCCTTTTCGACGAGCAGATTGCCGAGGCGTCGTTTTGATTTGGTCGTCGCCGACATGTTACTGGCGTTTCCTTGGGCCGCCGTCAGGCGGCTTCACCCGCCGAGGCTCTCACCGCGGGGGTGCGGCACTGTGGTCAGACAAAACTGCGGACCGCGTCGATCACGCTGTCGAAAACTTCGATTCTCTGATCCAGGCGCGTGATTTCCAGGATCTTCCGATTGACGTTGTTTGTCGTCGCCACGGTCACGTCGCCCGCCTTCTCGCGCAGCAAATCCTGGCACTTCAGCATCGCCTCGAGGCCGCCGCTGTCGATCGACTCGGTGTTGTCGAGGTCGACAACGACGTTTCGCCGGTCGAGCGAAGTGACGAACCCGAGAAAGCTGTCGGCCTGGTCCCGCCCTAGTTCTTCGGGGGCGTGTACCACGACAACTTCGCCGAAGATCTCGGTGGTTAGTTGCATGATCCTGCCTCGAGCGCGACGTCGTCGCTGGTCGCGGTGCGGGGCGACTGCTCGACGATCTGTTCGACCTGAATCAGCAGCTCGCGCGGGCTGAACGGTTTCGCCATCACGCGGAGCACGCGCAGGGCCTCGGCACGCTCCCGGTACTGCTTTTCGAAACTCTTTGCGGTGAGCAGCAGCACGGGCAGGTCGGCCGTCGCGGCGGCGCCGCGGAGCCGTTCGACCAGGCCGAGCCCGTCGAGACGCGGCATCTGGCAGTCGGTCACCAGCACGTCCGGCACCCAGTTCTGCATGATCTCCCACGCCTCTTCGCCGTCGGAGGCGGTGCGCACTTCGAAACCGCGGCGCTGAAATTTGATCTCCGCGGCCCGCACGATATGAAACTCGTCGTCGCAGAGCAGAATTCGTTTGGTCATGACCTTCCCCTCAAGGATCAAAGCGGGTGATATCACTAACTCATCTGGCCGGCATTCGGCAGGCGAATGGCAAATGTGCTGCCGACGCCCAACTCGCTCCGCACCGACAGCTGTCCACCGTGGACGTCCTCGACGATGTGTTTGGCCAGCGGCAGGCCGAGCCCGGTGCCGGCGGCCATCGATTTGTCTTTCTTGACGCGATAGAACTTCTCGAACACGCGTTGCTGGTCTTCTTCCGAGAGTCCGACGCCCTGGTCCTCGACCTCGAACTCGACCTCGTCCTCGACGAGCCGACTCCGCAACACCACCTCGCGACCCTCCGGCGTGTACTTGATCGCATTGGAGAGCAGATTGATGGCCGCCTGCGACATCATGTCGCGGTCGACCAGCACGCCCAGATACATCGAGCTCAGTTCGTTGGTGAGCCGGATGTTCTTGGCCTCGGCCGCGGGCTGGACCACGTTGAACGCCTCTTCCAGCAGGTCGTTGAGCGACTGCGGCTTCTTGCTCACCTCGACCACGCCCGCCTCGATCCGCGCGATGTTGAGCAGGTTCTGAATCAGCCGCTGCAGCCGGTCGGCCTGCGAGTTGATCACTTCCAGGAACTCTTCGCGGGCCTGTTCGTCTTCGGCGTCGCCGTCGGCCAGCAGCTCGACGTAGGCCTTGATGCCCGAAAGCGGTGTCTTCATTTCGTGACTCACGGCCGCCACGAACTCGGCGTTGCGCTTCTGCAGCTCTTTGTGCGAACTGATGTCGCGAAACACGAGCACCGCGCCGCTCGCGTCCGATTCGTCGCTCAACTCGTCTTCTTCGTGCGGCTCTTCGAGCGCCCGCGCGGTGACGTTGTACCAGCGGGGCTCTTCGCCGGCGGCGGCCAGTTGCAACTCGCGGGTCTTTTCGCGGGAACTATGTCGACGCGTGTCGCTCAACAGGTCGAGCAACTCTTCGCAACGCACGAGGTCGCGCACCAGGCGTGCGTCCGAGTGTTCCAGGTCGAAGTCGAATAGCTGCTCGGCACTGGGGTTGGCCAGCACCAGCTCGTCGTAGCGATCGACGGCCATGACCGGCTCGCCGAGTCCGCCCAGGATCGCCGCGATTCGTTCTTGTTCACAGGTCTTGCGCCGGGCGCGGACTTCCAGGGCCGCCCGGTTCATTTCCAAAGCTTCGGCACGCCGACCTTGCTCGAGCAGACGCTCGCGGACGCGGGCGAAGACCGCATACCAGGGACTCCCCTGGTCGACTCCCGCGACGCTGCGGGCTTCGGACGTCTGACGCAGCTCGGCATCGTCCATCCGGGCCAGGCTCTCCAAGTAACGCAGCGCCGCGCGTTGGGTGCGGGTGCTACGAGTGAGTCGCCATGCCGCTCCAATGCCGGCTGCCATTAGCACCACGCTGACGCCGGCCAGGGAAGAACTCCAGACGAGATTGCTCGACCAGATGCCTGCGACAAAGGCGCAGGCGGCCGCCAAGACGCCGGCGAGCGTGGCCGCGAAGAAGCACGTGTTGGCGGTCGAGGGTTTCATGGTTTGGTTGACGTTCGTGTGGTCTTCGTCCCGCCGCGGCATGACGTCACGTGCGGAATGGCGCCGTCGGGGGCAACGGCGCGATCGGGTAGCGCGGTACGGCCCCACGCGATGGTTAGCCGCGAAAGGCCGCGTTGAGAGAGGTCTAGCGAGGCGAAACGTACTTGGGATCAATCGCTTCCGCCCGACGGAAGTGCCAGGCGGCACCGTCGGAATCCCCCAAGCGTTGCAACGTAAACCCCATCAAAAAGTAGGACAGCGGGTGGCCGTTGTCCAAAGAAAGTGCTTGCTGCAAAGCACTTTGGGACGCCTGGTAGTTTTCCAGGCGATATTCCGCCACGGCGAGTGTGCGGTAGAGGTCGGCCGACGCCTTGCCCCGCGCCAGGGCCGCTCTAATCCGCGTAGCCGCTGCGTCCGGTTGCGCGGACCGCAGCAACTGCACGGCCTGTGTGTTCACCTGCCGAGCATCCTGCCGAGCCGAGCCCCCCTGGACCGGCTCGGCAGAAGACTCGTAGGAGACGGCCGCCACGTCCGTCGCCGCTGTTGGATCATTCCGTGGAGCGGCTCGGGCCAGCTGCGCGAGCAATGCTCGGGCCGCCGGATGCCGCGGATCGCGTTTGATGACCGCGGTGGCCTGCTCGTGTGCGGCGTTCAGGTCGCCCTGCTGAAAGAAGGCCACGGCCGCCTCGTACTGCGCCTGGGTCCGCTTTGCTTCGAAAGCGGCCGCCACATCCGCGTTGTGCCGCTTGCGGTCGACCGATGGACGGTCCTCGGACGGCTGCGGAGTTCGGCCTGGCAGACTCGCGCAGGCCACGGTCGCCAGGCACAGGATGCCCAGCAACGGACACGCGGCAAGTCGGGACCAGGCTCGAGACATGAAGCGGTTGGTGTGCGAGTGCTTATCGTCCGTTGATCAGGACACCTTGTTGCTCGTGACCGCGCGGCACCGGTTCGCCGGGCGGAACTCCGTAGCCGCCTTCGAGTTCGTCGAGCAGCCACGGCGGCACTTGGGGCTGATTGAGCGGATCGAGATAGTGGGGCGTCTCCGGCACGTAGGGTCCGTCGATGCCGTGAGCCGGGAAGGGGGCTCCTTCCACGATGTCCGATCGCAAGTCGAGCGCCTCGCGACTTTGCGGATTGAAGTGCAGGGCCAGGTTGACCTGGTGCAGGGCCCGCCGTTGGTTCCCGTTCGACCAGGCCACACGTGCCGTGTGGAGATGGCGATCGGAAAGCGACAGCCGGCTCAGCGGCGAGAACGTCTCGGCCACATGAGCCTGGCGGTGATGGAACTCGGCCGCCGACTCGTGCCCCTCGCGATCGAGATACTTGTTGTGCAGAATCCGCGGGGTAATCAACACGATGATCTCGCGGCGGTCGGTCGTCTCGGTAATCTGGCGGAACGCCGGTCCCACCACCGGCAAACTGCCCAGGAAGGGGATTTGGGTGACTGTGTTGCCCAGGTCCTCGCGAATCAGGCCACCGATCACGACGGTCGAGCCGTCCTTGGCCATGATGTTCGTGGTCACTTCGGTGACTTCCTTGTCGGGCAGGGTGAAGCCGCCCTCGACGCGGACCGCCCCGGTCGACAGCTCGGGATGGACCTCCATCCGCACCATGCCGTCCTTGGCGATGAAGGGACGAATACGGAGCTGCGTTCCGACCTCCAAGAACTCGACCGCTTGGGTCACGGCCGTTTCGGTCACGGTCGTGCTGACGTAGCCCAACTCCGAGCCGATGAGAATCTCGGCCCGCTGCTTGTTCAAGACGAGCAGTCTCGGCGAGGCGATCACGTTCGTATCGCCAATCGTTTCCAGGGCCTCGATGAAGACCGTGGTGCTGCTGTCGAGAAACCCGACCTTCAGCCCGCCGTCGGCGACGATCGCCCCGAGCGACGTGGGCGGCGATCCGGAAATCAGCCGCACGTTGGCCTGATCCTTCAGTAGCTCGAAGTCGACGCCGATCTCGGTCTGGTCGCTCAGCGTGACACTGAGGATCATCGCTTCGATGGACACCTGGTCGGGTTGGCAATCGACTTCGTGAAACACGCGGTCGACGTGCAGCAGCACGTTTTCGTAGTCGCGCACCAGCACGACTTCGTTGCCGGTAAAGTCGTCGCCGCCGGCTTGGGTATTGTCCGACTCGATACCGACAGCCGAGGCACTACTGATGCTGATGGCGCCCACCTCGGGCGAGAGCAGGGGGGTAACCAGCTGCTGAAACTCGGTGGCCGTGATGTAGTTGGGGCGGTAGATACGGGTTTCGATGTTCTGTACCCGGTGCTTGCGCTGGCGATACTCTTCGGCCGTGCCCACGAAGATGATTTCGCCCTCGCGGTAGGCGACATAGCCGGTCGACTTGAGAATGGCGTCGAGCGCGGTCATCGTATCGACGTTGTTGAGCGAGGCCGTCACGGTTCCTTGTACGCTGTTCGAAGCCAGAATATTCAGCCCCGACTTCTGGCTCAGCAATTCGAGCACCTCGCGGAGGTCGGCGTCCGGCTTCGTGTTGAGCTGAAAGCGACCGTTCTCGTCGAGCGTCGCCTGCGGACCGCCGGCGGCGCGATCGGAATCGGAGGCCTGCAGTCCGGGTTCGACCGGCGGAGGCGGGGGTGGCAAGGCTTTCTGCGGAGCCGCTTGCGGGTCCGACGCGTCGGCCGGCTTGTTACTCTTGCCACTCAAGGCACTGCTGAGGATGTCGAGTGCCTTGCCGAGATTGTCGATCGGCAGCGCGTTGCTGGCGGGGGCGTCCGCCTCCGAGGCCTGCTGGGCAACCAGCGGGGCGGCCGGCACGACCAGCGCCGGCTGCTGCTGGACCAACGGCCAGGCGGCCGGGCCTTGCAGGAGCGGGTGTCCGTTGGAATCACCCAGCGTGAGCGCATCGAGGCCGCCGGAGGCGAGTCTCTCCGGCGGGTCAAACGTCGCGTCGAGCTCGGCCGGCGGCTGGAGTGTCACGTCGCTCGACGTGTCGGCGACCTCGGCGACGTCCTCCTCTTGTAGGTTGCCTTGCTCCTCCGTCGGCGGTGCGGTCGCTTGCTCGACCGGCGTGTCGACAGCCGTGTCGGCGTGCTTCGGGGTCTCGGGACTCTGGGGCTCAGGCGTAGGGGCGAGCGGCTGTTTCGCCAGCTGCCGATCGGTCGGCTCCGACCAAATCGCGAAACCGACGGCCGCGGCAATGCCACAGACGCCGCAAAATCCAAAGAGCATCAGTCGCAGCGAGCTCTGCATGTGTCTTCCTTGACCTTCGAGTGCTGAGATGATTGGCGACGTGCTACGGGAGCGGGGTCATCGTCATCGTGTCCTCGCTGACGACGCCCTCCAGCTTGAGGCGGAAACGCCGCCCGTCCCGCGCGAGCGTGACCGACTTGCGGTCGACGGCGATCAGAGTAAAGCGAACCAGTTCGTCGTTGCGGCGCGCTTGCACGTACGGCGGCACACTCGCCACGCCGTCTTCCGTGTGCGTGAATCGATACGACTTGCCGCTGATCATCGCCACGGACGTCGGCGATCCGACCAGCGTGCCGGTCAATTCCAGGCCCACACTTTCCGGCGTCACGACCGGCTTCTGGACCACCTGTTGCCCGGGCGCCGGGCGAGGTGCGGGGCGCGGGTCGACGAGCGGTCGGAAGGGATCACGCTCGGTTCTCGGCCAGGCTGCCGACTTCATTTTGGGATCGGCGGCAATCCAAGCTCGGAGCTGCTGCCAGGGCACCTGCTGCGAAGCGGTCGCCGGCGAAGTGGGAGTCTTCTGCGTCTGACTCGTTGCCGTCGACGGCGAGCTGACCGCGGCGCGCGAAGCCGGAGTCGGTGCGGCAGCCGCTACCGACGGTTTGGACGGGGTCGTGTTGTCGCCGTACCCGAGCATCTGGCTCACCAGGGGAATCCAAAACCACAGCGCGAGCAGAACACCAACGGCCAGAACCCCTGCCTTGACCGGGTGAGCGACCATTTCCTGCTTGAGTTGTCGACCTAACGCGTTCGCACTCACGTGATTGCCCGACCGCCCGTACGCCATGGCGTCGATTCAGGTCGGCTCCTTCTATATCGGTTGATCCGCAGTCCTCTCCTAATCGGAATCCCCGTCTTTCGTCGCAAATATCGCCAGGCTTAGCTCGCTTTCCACGCGAGCTGACGGCATTGCTGTCGTGCCGCCGCTGCCGATCATCCCGACCGGTCCTCGTCGCGCCGTCAGTCGAAACGAATCGATCCACAACGGGGCCGACAGTTCTTCGAGACCGCGGAGGAGCTCGAACACCTGGGCAAAGCTCCCTTGGCTGCCCATGCGGAGGGCAATCCGGTCGAGGCTTGCCAGCTCTTCCGCCGGATTGGGCTCGAACCGCGTCAGGTCGACACCCGACTGACGCGCTCGACGATTGATCTCGCCGAACAAGCGGCCCACGTCCCCGCTATGGGGACAGTCCGCGCGGCACTGCCGGCGATAAGCCTGGGCCCCCGCCAGCTCGGTCTCGACTTCGTGAATTTCGGCCGCCCGGGTGACCGCCTCGCTCAGGTACGCTTGCTTGGCGGCGATCTCCGCCCGCACCGCGGCAATCTTCCGCTTGCTGGGCAAGAAGAAGAAATACAGGTAAGCCACGCTGACCAGGATCACGGGGATCGTCACGATCCAGCTACCGCGTTTGTTGAATGCCTTCATTGCTGGCCTCCCTGGTTCGCCGGACTGGCCGAAACGCCAGCCGACGCCGGCTGTGGGACCGCCCCCTGCGACTTGGCGACCTTGGGCTCGCTCGCTTGGCTCGGCGACCTGGGACCCTGGGGACCGTTGGGCAGACCGTAACCAGGCACCACCAGCACCCGGACGCGGAACTTGGCCAGAGCGGGTGTGCCCGGACGCGCGTCGGATCGCGACGCCTCGACCGAATCGAGCTCCGCCCGCACGACCAGCGGGTGATCGGAGAGACGATTGACGTACGAGTAGAGGGCCGCGGTGTCGAGCGTTTCGCCCTCGATGGCAATTACCCAGGGGCCGCGACCTGCCTCTTCGCGAAGCTGCGCGAGATCCTGCTGTGTGGGCGAGCGTGTGGGGACCTCCGCAGCCTGACGCGTCGTGGGTCGTCGAACGGGCGCACGTTGACGCACGTTGCTGGCCGCCGAGTTCGTGTCGATCTTCAGCTCGGACAGGGCAATTGTGGGGGGCAACGTTCCGGTCACGGCGGCCAAAAGTTGGGTCGTCGGCCAGCGGTGTGCGAGGAACGTATAGAGTTCCGCGTCGGCGTCGGCCGCTGCCAGTTGTTCGCGGAGCGACGTCAGTCGGGTTTCGTCCAGCTTGGCCTGGTTGTAGTGCACAAGCACTTCGCCGAGCTGCGACTCGAGCTGACTACGCAGGCGATACTGGTAGATCGACGCCAGCGGCAGCATCGCGGCAAGCACCCCGAGCACGACGATCCGCCACAGGTGTACCTGTCGCTGGGCACTCTGCTCGCGATAGTGCGCAGGCAGAAAGTCGATCGAGTCGATCTGCGAGAATTTCTGTTTCTGGCTCATGGCACATTCGGTTCGCTCACGCGCGAACCGCCTAGTTCACCTCGCGGAGGGCCAGGCCGGCGGCCACGTCCCACTGGACGTCGCGCCCGACTTCGATATCCGACTTGAAACTCCGTAGCGGCTGGGCCAGCTCACACTCGATGTCGTGTCGCTCGACGAGCTGGCGCACCAGATACTCGCTGGCTTCGATGCCGCCGAGCAGCGTCCGCGAGAGCGGGGCGCCGCGGAAGGTGACGCTGTGGTAGCGAATGCAGTTGGACAATTCGTTCGCCAGGCGATCGACGACCGGCCGAATCGCCTGCGAGACGCCACGGGCCACTTCGGCGTCCTGTTGTTCGGCGCGACGATCCCCGTTGTGGCGACGCAGCATGGCCGCGTCGGCCAGGCTCATGCCCAGGTAACGTGCGGCGGCCTCGTCCATTTGCTGACCGCCGACTTCAAGGTACTTGATGAACAGAATCTCAGTTCCCGCGGCAATCACGACCGCGGTCTTCGAGGCACCGACGTGCACGAACATCACGCGCTGCGAACGATCCTCATCACGCCGAAACTGCAGCGCGTAGCAACGCATCAGGGCCAGCGGCTCGACGTCCACCGCGACCGGACGCAAGCCGGCCGTCGTGACGGACTCGAGCAGCCGCTCGAGAACCGGCCGGTGGCACGCCAGCAGGATGACTTCTCGCCGCATCGAACCGCCGTGACGAATGTCGGCGGCCTCCAGATAGCGGACGTCTGTCTCGGCAATGCTGTACGGCACCCGGGCGGCGGCCTCCTGGGCCACGACCGCGGAGAGATCCCCGTCGGGCGACTTGGGCACGCGGATGTTCTGTACGAACAACTCGCGGGAACCAAGACTGAGCACCGCGTCGCGTCCCCGGAAGTCGCGGCAGCTGATCGCCTGACGCAGCGCGTCGCCCAGTGCCTCGGCCCGCTTCTGTGGATCTTCATCGCGAGCCTCCTCGGGCAGTTCCCAGCGGACCGCCTCCTCGATGCGCGTACGATCGCCGCTCAGCTGCAACAGCTTGATCGTCTGGCTGCCCACATCGACACCGATCGGGCCACATCGTTTTCCAGTCAGGCGAATCATTGGCTCAGGAGTTAGGTGGGGTTTTGCAGCGGATCGACGTCGCCGCCCTCGGTTTCGCTCCCGACCCAGTTGGCGTTCGTCGTCTCGACGTCGCCGAAATCGACCAGGCCGGTGACCGGGTTGATGGTGAGCGTGACGAAACGGCGGGCATCACCGTCGCCCGCGGTCAGGGTCAGAAACGTCTCCGCGGAACGGCTCGTTTCGCCGAGGGGGCCGAATTCGACCGTGGTGACCGGCGTTTGATTGACCGAGTCGGCGTACATGGCCACGAACGACGCGGTGAGCGAGATGCCCGGCAGCGTGGCAAGTCGCGTGACCCGTTCGTCGGAGGCGTCGCTGGCCGCGCGGAACGGATCTTTGGGCAGCGTGTCGAGGGCCGAGTTGGTGCCGGTGTGCGTGAGCGTCAGCAACCCGCCGTTGGCGTCGACGGCCAACTGGTAGCGGCTGTTGTTCGAGATGGCGAGATTGCGGGCGTAGTCGATGTCGGCGGCGACCACGCGGGCCGACGTCATCAATTGCCGGTCGATTGCCGGACTGAACTGCGGCAAGAGCATCGCGGCCGCCAGGCTCAAAAAGACGACCGCGATCATCACTTCGATGATCGTGTAGCCGGCGGCGGGGCGGGGCGGGGCGCTCATCGCAAGGGTTGCCTGTTGGGGTCGATGCGACACCGGCAGGCTGTCCCCTCACAACGAGGAGAGAAACGCGCGGCGCGCAGTCAGTTCTGGTTGTCTTCGGCGATCGTGACGTTCACTTCGCCGCTCTGCAGCAAGCGATTTTGCTCGGCGATCAGACGGTGAATCGCTTTGAGCTCCTCGATAATCTCCTGACGCTGCGCGATGGCGTTGGCAAATTGGCCGGTCGCCTCCCGCGGCGCGGCCTCGCTCCGGCCGTAAAAACTTAGCACGCAAACGCATACGACATTGGCCGCCAGCAGTAGGGCGAACGGACGCCAGGTGCGAAGCATGGTTTTCTCCTGCTTAGAGATCGGGACTGTCGGTCCAACGAATCAGGTCCCAACGAAGACCCCCGTCGTCGGGATGAGGCACAAAAATCGGGTCGTTCCAGTTGTGCCAGTGATACGAGACTGGACTCGATTCGGGGCGCAGCGTCAAGGCCGAATCGGGCGGGACATTGCCAATCGCGCCGGCGGCCTCGATCATCTCGGGGAAGTACGTGAAGCTCTGGCCGGGTAGATAGAAAAATACCAGCCAGCTGGCCACGCTGTACATGTCCCAGTCCAGGTCGTCCAGCTTCTGCAGGCGGAACAGGGCCACGGCATCCTGACTCCCGTGTTCGCCCACCGCCGACCACATGCCGTTCGGTTCGATCTCGAATTGCTCGGCCAACACGCGACCGTTGATCGTCAGGTCACCCTGCGTGAAGTCGGCCGCCTTCACCAGCCGCGTCCCGACAAAGGTAAACCCATTGATCTCGGCGCCGACGTCGCCTTTGCCCCAAAGTTCCTCTTTGGTGATGACCGCCGGCAATTGGATCGGCTCGCTGGTGCCGTAGAGCGGTGGCAGATCGACGGCCGAGAACGTGTTGCCGGTGTTGTAGAGGTAGAGATTCCCGCCGAAGACCGAAAAGTAGTCCTTCACCAACAACGTCCCCTGGAAGTCGACGTTGCCGTAGAGGTAGACGTCGCCCGTGTTGTCGTAGACGCCCAATGGATTGTTGACCGGGTCAGGCCCCACGCTCGTCGAAACCAGGGCCGCACTGACCTCCTCGATCGGATATTCGCGACCTCCGGTATAGAGCCGGTACGACTGGGCCTGACTGGGAAAACTCAGGGGGGCCGTGTAGCTCGGCGTTGTGTCGATGGTCGATACGCCCAGGTTCTCCGTCAATCGTTGCAGCGAGGCGGCGTCGGTATCGGACAGCGGCAGCGTCACCGGTCCCTCCAGCGGTCGCTTGTCGTCGCTGCCGGCCAGCCGCATCGCGTTCAAATCGCGGAGATACTGTCCTCGTGAGCTGCCCGGCGGGCGATCGCCGATGAAGACGGTCCCCAGCGGCTGCTCGGCAATATTTCCGCTGACCGTCGTCTGGCCCACGAGCACGCCGTTCTTATAGAGCCGTAAGTCGTCGTTGTTCCGCACGATGGCGACAAAGTACCACACGCCCGGCAGCAGGACGGAGTAATCGTACACGCTGTAGGTGCCGTCCTCGGTCTTGATGCGTCCGGTGAGGTAGGCGCCGCCTCCGACGTCCGTCGTGCCCAGCGACCAGTAGTGGTCGACCTCCGTGTGAGCAATCGCTTTGGAGATGATCGTCGTATCGACGCCGGAAAACGAGTCGGCCTTGATCCAGGCAAAGATGGTCATTTTGTCGCCGACGATGTCAATGGTGCCGACGTCGATAAAGTCGTCGATACCGTCGAAGTGGGCGGCGGTCCCGTCGATTCCCGCAACCCCCGGATCCGCTTCAACGTATTGGCCGTTCGTTCCGCCGGCGGCGTCCGTGGCGACCGTGCTGCCGGCCGCTTCGTCAAGTCGCCACCAAGCGATGGGATCCCGATCCCCATAACGGTCTTCCATGCTGGGCAGCAGAACGTTCGGAGTGATCCCCGCCAAGAAAATGTTCAGCACGTCGATGGTCGAATGGTCGTCGTCGTAGACGGCCACTTCGTCGATCGTGCCGTGAAACGGCTTGGCGTCGTAGGGATAACTCTGGGCCAACTGCAGCGGACCGGCCAGGTGAACCGGCCCTTCGATGCGGCACGGCAACTCGATCTTCGCGGTGTGGTCCCCCCACTGGTAAAGCGTGTAGTTCGTTACCGAGTTCCAGCCTGACGGCGAATCGGAGAGCTTCCGCGGCACCAGCTCCACGACGGCCTCGATGGTGTGCGTGGCCTGAATCGACGAGTCTTGGGGATGTTGGGCCACGCCGGTCGCCAGCAACGTGACTCGCCAGGGGTACTTGTCGTAGTCGGCGTCCCCCTGGGCCAAGGAGCTGTCGCCCGTGGTGAAGCTGACGGTATACGACTCGGTGGCGCTGAGCGTGCCGGCCAGGTTCGTGTCGACGCCGGTCCAATCGGCCTCGTGCATCTTTTTCAGACCAAGATTCATTCCGGCCATGGCGGCCTGGCGGGCGTCGAGCATCCGGCCGCCGTTGTCCTCGATGACCAGCTGCGTCGTCTGGCTGCGGATCATCGAGTACGACAACGCCAACACGACCGTGATCGTCGCCAACACGACGAGCAGCGCCACGCCCCGCTTCGGCTTGTTTCGGTGTCGGCTCATGGATTGAGTTCGTAATAGACGGCGGCGGAACCGAAGAAGGGGATCACCGTGGCCGTGGTGGCCGTCGCGGTGCGATCGCCCTGCAGCTGAAAATCGAAGGCCACGCGCGACTGCCGCAGCCCGCTTTGCGAGCTGTGGATCCCCTGGACCCAGGGCAATTCGGTGAAGGCGGTGTTGCCGAGCTGGTAGTCTTGCCACTCTTGCTCGCTCGGCTGGTGAAACGGCGCGAACTGGAGCACACCCCGCAGCCCGCCGCCGGTGCCCGACACGTTGGCCGTGTGCAGCAGGTCGCTCAACTGCACGACGACCGCGTTGGGATGCGTCTTCATGGACGCCGTCAATGCCAGCCAGGCGGCCGTGTCGCCGGTCGACGACGTCGGCACCGCGAGGGTCGGCGTGGTGATCTCCACCAGGCGATTGGGGCTACTCTCGTCGTAGGTGAACAGGACCAGCTCGCTCGCCAGCGGCAAGCCGTCCGGACTGGCGGGCTCGCCGTCGGGCAGCCAGACCACGAGGGTATCGTAGAACTGGTACGTGGAGACCGGCCGGGAGACCACGAGGAAACCGGGAAATTCCTCGCTGGTGTGGGCCGCAGCCACGGCACGCTGAATCCGCGCGATCGCCACCCGGGCATGCTGCATGGCCTCGCCGCTCTGTTCCACAAAGTCGCTGCTTTGGAAAGCGGCCGTGCTGAGCGTTGCCATCGCCACGCCGATGAGCGCGACGAGGCCGACCGCGACGATCATCTCCGCCATCGTGAACGCTCCGCGCGCAGCGCGACCACTCCGGACTCGCGGCAGGCGGCGACTCGGTGGTTTGGGGTTACAGGCTGGGCACATAGCCAAACACTCGGCGGATCGTGGTAAGTTCCTGTTCACTGCCGTCGGAAAGGGTGTCGGACACCCGAACCTCGACGGCCCTCATGCCGCTGACGCTGGCGTCGGGTAGGCGCACCGACGGGTTGCTCTCGTCGACGTAATAGACGTCGATCGTCACGCGCCACTGGTCGAGGTAGCCTTCCGGAATGTGAAAGTCGTTGTGACGAACGTTGTCGTCCGGGTCCCGCTGACCGAGAGGCTTGCCGTAGACGTCGCGCGGCGGAGACGCGTCGTAGTCGTCGAAGTCATCGATGTCGTCGAAGTATTCTCGCGTCATTCCCTGCCACTCGCCCGCTTCGGCCCCGAGCGGCCAGTCGTAGGCGGTCCCGCTCACATCGTGGTAGGGCTGGGCCATCACTTCGTCGACGATCTGTTCGGCCACCCCGGCGGCCAGCATCTGGTCGAGCGTGTATTGGGTCGTCTGTACGGCGCTCGTCATCGATATCATCAAGGCCGCCCCGGTCACCGTGGCCACGGTGATGGCGATTAACGCCTCGGCCAGCGTGAAGCCACGACGGTCCGCGACGCGGCGGCTGTGGCCGCTGCGCTGGACGGTTCGGCGGTGATAACGACAGAACGGCGGCACGAATCGGCTTCCCAAGGCCTGCGGGTTCCCTCGGCGCGCAGAGTCCCCCAAACTGAGTGACTCACGCATCAAAAACCTACGTTCCGCACAGCCGCAGTCAAACGCGCGGAACCGCAGGATTGCCGCAATCGGCGTGATCGCGAGCGAGCCGCTGTGTCGCGAAAAATCAACGTGCCGCCGCGCCACGTCTGCGACGGCGTGCCCTTCCCGGGCAGCTGGTTCGGCGGCAGCCTAGTCCCGGACCCAGTCGAGGGCCCAGTCGAGAGCGACGTCGAGCGAGGTCGCTGCGTGGGTCAGGGCTCCCACGCTAATTCGCTCCACGCCTGTGGCGGCCAGCTCGGCGACCGTTGCCAGCGTGACACCGCCGGAGGCCTCGAGCTCCACGCCGGGCGCGGTCGCATCGCGCACCGCGACTGCGCTTCGCAGATCGTCCCGTGACATGTTGTCGAGCAGCACGATGTCGGGCCCCGCCGGCAACGCTTCGGCGAGTTGATCAAGCGTGTCGACTTCGACCTCGACGAGGGACGGAACCTCGACACGGGCAGGGCCGTCCCCGGTCGTCGTTCGACCGGCGTTGGCCTGGAGCAGCTTGCGGGCCTGGCGCACGGCGGCCGCGACGGCAGCAACGCCCACGTCGTCACCGCGCGGTATGCTGTTGGCGTTCGCGAAGGCGAGGTGGTTGTCCTTGATCAGCACGGCGTCGAACAACCCCAAGCGGTGGTTGTGCCCCCCTCCGCAGCGCACCGCATACTTTTCCAGCCGTCGCCAAGCTGGCGTCGTCTTGCGGGTGTCGTAGATTCTGGCCTTGGTGCCGGCCACTGCTTCGACATACCGTCGCGTCAGGGTCGCGATTCCCGAAAGCCGTCCCAGCAAATTCAACAGTGTCCGTTCGGCGGTGAGAAGGTCACGGACCGCCCCCTCCAGGACGGCAATGGTCTCGCCCGGCTCCAGCGCTTCTCCGTCCGCCAGCTGCGAAGTGAGGGTCACGTTCGCGTGGAACTCATCGAGCACCAGCTGCAACGCAGGCAATCCCGCCAACACGCCCGAGCCGCGGGCCACAACCTTCGCCGACCCCCTCGCATCCTGGGGAACCAACGCGACGGTCGTCCAATCGTAACTGCGGTCGAGGTCCTCGCGGATGGCCAGTCGGACGATCTGCCGACAGTCGTCCGCGACGTCGGCGTCCCATTCGATCTGGCGAAAGTCATCGTTCACGTCGATTGCCAACAAAGCCGAGTAGAAGCTGGAAGGCGGCACGCGGCTTGGACCGCGCGGCTTCAGGTCGGGCCGCGCGACGAATCGTCGATTCAACTAAACGTCGATTCAGTAGTGGCCGGCCGCCGCCATCTTCATAATATCGGATAGCCCCCGAGCCGGTGAGGTTCCCGGCGCCGCCCTCCGTGCCGCCCGCCTAGACCACGAGAGCAGGTCCCCTTGTCCAGCCGTCCGCCTAACGACGCCGAACGAGGTCCCGTCCTTCGCCGTAGCGACCAGTTGGCCGTGGCGGTGCTGGTTGCGGTCGGCCTGGCGTCCTTGGGCGGGTACTGGGTTCATCGAGCGATCATCGGCTCGCGGCTGATCGACATCGACCGCGCGGCGCCGCTCGAGGCCCGCTTTCAGGTCGACGTCAACGCGGCCGCGTGGCCCGAGCTGGTACAACTGCCCGGGGTGGGCGAGGTGCTGGCCCGGCGGATCGTCGACGAGCGCAGCCAGGGCGGGGCGTTCGCCGATCATGAGGATCTGGCTCGCCGCGTGCGGGGCATCGGCCCTCGAACTCTGGAGGGGATGCGACCCTACCTGCTGCCAATGCCTGAGGCCGGCAGCGTCGCGGGCGAGGGCGAAAGTTCGCGACGGCGGGCCACACGGGGTGGCTGACGAGACCGCCGCACACGCGTTCTGCCTGCCACCGCTCCTTCCCGTACGCGTCAAGACGTGTGGCGTGAAATGCTTGACTTGATCGTGCGCGGGACGATGTGCCAAGATGCGCGTTTGCCAAGTGCGTGCGGCTGGCCAGAATAGGCAGGCCAGCCGGTGTGGAGCCTGCCGCACGATCACGGCATTCGGAGACGCCCTGTGGATTTTCAACTCGTCAGCCCTTTCGAGCCCGCCGGCGATCAGCCGCAGGCGATCGAAAAGCTTGTGAGCGGATTGCGCGACGGACGCAGCCACCAGGTACTGATGGGCGTCACGGGC
The DNA here is from genome assembly GCA_003389215.1 of Planctomycetota bacterium. Taxonomy (GTDB): domain Bacteria; phylum Planctomycetota; class Planctomycetia; order Pirellulales; family UBA7805; genus MB-PLM-2. Next base: position 17,759 of record QQVP01000134.1, read on the forward strand.
TCGGGCAAGACCTTCACGATGGCCAACATCATCGCCCAGATGCAGCGGCCGGCCTTGGTGCTTTCGCACAACAAGACGCTGGCCGCCCAGCTCTATAGCGAGTTCAAGGACTTCTTCCCCCACAACGCGGTCGAGTATTTCGTCAGCTACTACGACTACTATCAACCCGAGGCCTACATCCCGCAGCGCGATATCTACATCGAAAAGGATGCCTCGATCAATCCGCAGATCGACCGGCTGCGGCTCGCTTCGACCAGCTCGCTGGTGAGTCGCCGCGACGTGATCGTGGTGGCCAGCGTGTCGTGCATCTACGGCCTCGGTTCGCCGGACGATTACAAAGAGATGATGGTTCACCTGTCGCGAGGCGATGTCGTCGATCGCGACGAGGTGCTCTCCAAGCTGGTCGACATCCAGTACGAGCGCAACGACATCGAATTCAAGGCCGGCAAGTTCCGCGTGCGGGGCGACTGCGTCGAATTGTGGCCTTCCTACGAGGAATTCGCCTTCCGGATCGAATTCTGGGGCGACGACGTCGATCAGCTGGCGATCATCAATCCCACCAGTGGCGAGACGATCTCTACGGAAGACGAGCTGTACATCTATCCGGCCAAGCACTTTGTGTTGCCGGAGGAGCGCATCAAGGGAGCGATTTCGACGATCCGCGAGGAGTTGGCCGAGAGGCTCGAAGAGCTTCGCGGCGCGGGCAAACTACTCGAAGCACAGCGGCTCAATGCCCGCACCCGCTTCGACATCGAGATGATGCTCGAGGTCGGCTACTGTCCCGGCATCGAGAACTACAGCCGTCCCCTGAGCGGTCGCCCGCCCGGCAGCACGCCCGACACGCTCTACAACTTCTTTCCCGACGATTACTTGCTCTTTGTCGACGAGTCGCACGTCACCGTGCCGCAGGTGCGGGCAATGTACGCCGGCGACCGCAACCGCAAGATGACGCTCGTCGAGCATGGCTTCCGCCTGCCGAGCGCGCTCGACAATCGGCCGCTCAAGTTCGAAGAGTGGGAGAAGCGCTGTCGCCAGGCGATCATGGTTTCGGCCACTCCCGGCCCCTATGAGCTCGAGAAGACCGGCGGCGAAATCGTCGAACAGGTTGTGCGTCCCACCGGGCTGCTCGATCCGGAGATTACGGTCGTGCCGGCGCGGGGCCAGGTGCCGCATCTCTTGGAGCAGATCCGCGAGCGTGCGGCCGCCGGCGAGCGTGTCCTCGTCACGACGCTCACCAAGCGCCTGGCCGAAGATCTTTCCGCCTATTTGCGCGATCAGGGTGTCAACTGCAAATGGCTGCACAGCGAGCTGGACGCCTTCGAGCGGGTCGAGCTGCTCCGCGAACTCCGCGAGGGTCGGTTCGATGCCCTGGTCGGCGTGAACCTCTTGCGGGAAGGTCTCGACCTGCCGGAAGTCTCCCTGGTGGCGATCATGGACGCCGACAAGGAAGGCTTCTTGCGGAGCGAGACCTCGCTGATGCAGACCATCGGCCGTTCGGCTCGCAACGTCAACGCCAAGGTGTTGCTCTACGGCGACAAGGTCACCGAATCGATGCAGCGGGCGATCGACGAAACGGCCCGTCGTCGTAAGATGCAGGAAGAGTACAACCGCGAGCACGGCATCACGCCGGAGACGATTCGCAAGGAAGTCCGCAGCGGGATCGAGGCGATCGCCGACGCCCATGCCAAAGCCAACGCCGCGGTGGGGCGCACCGACGAAACGAAGTACGTCACCGAGGAGTTCATCTCCGAACTCGAGGCGGAAATGATGGAGGCCGCCGACGACCTCGATTTTGAACGGGCGGCCGCGCTGCGAGATCGGATCGTACAGCTGCAGGATGCCGTCGGCCAACCGATCGACGAGGTCCAGGTCGAGTCGGCGACACGGGGGAAACGCGGCAAACGACGAGGCAAGGGCAGGGCCCACGTGCCCCGGCCGAAACGGGCTTGACGACTTGGCGAGCTTGCGGTGCCCAGTGGCATCCGCCCGTGCGGCGTCGTCGCTTCGGCCGCGTCGGCTTCGGTGCCTCGCGACAAAATCGGGGCGCCGCGCAAGAAAATCGGGAGCACCCCGCAACGTGTCGGGATGCTCCCGTGAATTTCCGCTTGTCGCGACCACCGTCGCCGCGAGGCGTCAACACTCGGTGGGCGAGCTTATTCGCCGCCTTCGCCTTCGGCATCACCTTCGCCGCCGGCATCACCCGAGGCGTCGCCAGCGGCATCACCTTCGCCGCCGCCACCGTCACCTTCGCCGCCACCATTGCAGCCGAAGGTGAAGGTCACCAGACTGAGCAACATCAAAAACATTCCCAGTTTCTTCATCGAAAGCCCTCCCAAGATAGATGGATTAACTCACCGTTTCGATATCCGATCCGTCCCGGCCAGCCGTCGGCGCGGCGACGAGATCGACGTCCAAGTCTCGCTCACGACCCGGCGTTGCCGGGCCGAAGACGCATCTGCGTGCCTCGGCCTTGTTCCGGGTAAGGGGTCCATAATAGCAGTCGCCCTGGGGGCCTGCCAGGACCGCTAGCGTTCAAAACAAGGCCATTTCTGCGAATCCACCACCGTGGGATCGTCCCCCTCCGTACGTCCGTTAGGGACCACCTGACCCTCCGTGTCGCAACGTGCGCCGCAAGCCATTGGCGGTTTGGGCACTTTGCGGTCTCTTTGCCTCGTCCCGATGGCCTTGGTCGAATCCCGCTAATCCGATTGCGGCGCTTCCGCCGATTCCAATCAGAGTGAGTCGTCTTGCCCGACCAAGGTGTCGGCGAACGAATGCCAACGCCAAACTCAATTTGCGGAACCGCCCCATGAAGACTCTGCTGACCTTCTCCGCCCTCGGGTTCGTGGGGTTCGCCCTCGTGGCCCATGCTCAACCGCCTGAGCACTCGACGTACCGGACGGGGGCCGAGACCGCCGACGACCTTTGGCAGCACGATCTGGCCGCGACGCCCGAGATGTGGTTCTATCTGCAAGAGAGAATGCGGAACGACGATCCGCAGGTCGTGCTGCGACGCAAGGCGGAGCTGAAGGCCCAACAACGCCGGCAACGAATTGCCGCTCGCAAGGCCCTGGGAGTCTCGACGTCGCGCCCCAACGTTCGCGATACGGTGTTCGGTGGCTACTACGCGCGATCGTATCCTTACTGGCGGAGCCGCGCGGCCTACGCCTGGTGGAATGATCGAACCGCGCCGAGCAGCAGCGCGGCGCGCCGCTAGAGCGCTTTTCATTTCCCTGTCGCGTCTCGGCGGGCTACGACCGCGTTTGACGTCGTCGACCTGTATCGACGAATCTCCTGGATTCGCCTGCTTCGGTCTCCTTGTCCAACTTGCCTCGCGGGCACCGACGACGCGACATCGATCTGAAAAACACTCTAGTCCTTCGCGTTCGAATCGGCAGCGGCGTCTTCGGGGAGCGCCAGATCTTCGGGGATGACCGCGCGATGCCGAGCCGTGGCTTCACTCGTCGATCTTATTGCGAACGGCCCACACGGCGGCCTGCGTGCGGTCGGTCACCCCGATCTTGCGGAAGATGTGCTGCACGTGTTCCTTGACCGTCTCGTAGCTGATGTTCAGAGAGTGGCCGATCTCGCGATTCGTCAGCCCCTTGGATAGTCCAATCAGAACCTCCGCCTCGCGCTGGGTGAGCGGCACGTTTCCCTTCATGCTCCAGCGGGGCGTCGCCAAGGCGCCCGTCACGCGGCGCAGCTCGTCGCGAGTCCAAATCATCTCGTGCCGCGCCGCCGCATGAATCGCGGCAATCAGCCGCTGCGAAGGGCAATTCTTCAGGAGATAACCCGCCGCCCCCAGAGCCACGCTGCGGGCGATCAAGTTGGGGTTGTCGTGATTCGAGAACATCAACACCGGCAGGTCCGGATGATCGAGCTTGATGCGGCCGAGGACGGTGAGCCCACACATGTCGGGCATCACCGCGCCCAGCGTCACGACGTCGACTTCGTGTTCCTTGAGCGAATTGAGGACGCCCTCGCCGCAACAGGCCTCGGCGATGACCTTGATGTCGGAGTCCGCGACAAATCTGCGGATACCGGCGCGAACGAGCTCGTGCTCTTCCGCAACGAATAGTTTGATGCTCATAAGGATCCCAACCCGACGGCCCGTGGTCCGCTCCAGACTTGGAAATCGTCTTGCAGGAATCGGCCGTCCAGCGACCGACCTCTAGGCCCTCTCGGCTTAGTGACGTAACCGTCGGCACCCCCTTTGCGGGCGGTCGACGTCTCTTCTCCACTCGGTACACCTGACGAGGCAACCAGCAAGTACACTACTCGACTGTGCGACACCCAAAATAAGCAATTCGTCGGGCGCATTCACATTCGGCCGGAAACTCGTTGCCGCCTATCCACCACGAGGCCTGATACCGGTGGATGACCAGCAACTCTTCAGAGACAAAAAAGAGGCTAACTCAGCGTCGAGACTTGTGCCTTCGTCCGCTGCGGTCGCGGACAGGACGCCGTCTATGAGCGTAGCGAAGGAAGCGAATCGCTGTTGACAACTGTTCGACGGCACTTCATTGAGGATCGAGGCCCTCGGCCAGCGGCAAGGGTCCTACCACGAACGAAGATGCTCCTTCGCATCGCAAGTTGCTCAGCACGTCCGTGTCCTACCCAATTGCGGTGGCGTAGCCCAGGACGACGAGTCTACTTCACCTCAATCACTCCTCCTCGTTCGATCTCCGTGCCGGGAAGCTTCTCCGCATCGAACTCTTCTTCCTGTCAAACACGACGATGCCCACAACGTTGTTTGACTCACCACACGCGTCGACTGCGGTGTTCCCTCGCGGCACGCGGACGACGAGCGGAGACGTGCATCTCGCAGCTCATCGTAGGCACTCAGGCCGCGTAGAGCGCCAGTTTGGTAGCGTACTCTACATCTCGCAGCGGTGATGTCGTATTTTAATGATTTAGAGGGCCGCGTCTAGCACGATCTGTGTGGCGGCGCGAAATTCCGGTGCCTTCCTGTGGCAGCGCGTTCTGGGTATCAACGTGTCCGAGTGTCCGAGCGCGCAGCGCGCGACGCTCATCCTGACCCACAAGGTGGCACGCCGCTTTGGTCCGACTCGATGCACTCGCCTCGTGGCTGGTCGTCGGGCGACTCGGCAGTCGCGGCGTGATTTTGCTACGATGCAGCGGTGAAGAGAAGCGGTTAAGGAAGACCATTACCTACAGCAACCATTTTGTCGTCCGCATCGGCGACCAACACCGTGCGACAGACTCTCTCCATAATCGCAACTCGCTTGCAACTGTAATCGCCACTCAAACCGGCTCGCCGCTGTAGGCCCGCAGTCGTAGGCCCGTACCCGCAGGTCCACTGTCGACCAGCAGCTCAATCTCCAGCATCATCCTTCAGCAAAGGGTCCCCTCATGGCCACCGCGACTCCGCTCGCCAAAGACAACGTCGCTCGGGTCCTCGATCGCGCGATGGACGCCGCCGCGGGCATCTTGAGACTCACTCCGACCTGGGTGCCCCGCAGTTTTCTGCACCCTGGAAAGCGCCTGAAGCTCGCCCCCGGCGACTATTACGCCTATGGGGCGCACCGTGGCGGGATCGACGAGCGCTGGTTTGCCAGTACCACGGAAGCCGCCAATGAAGGCCGTCTCGACGACGAAGGACTCAGCTACGTCACTTTCGAAGGCCAGCGATTCCTGCTGCGCGACGCCGTCGACGAGGCGGGCGAACGGCTCATCGGCGCCGCCATCTTCAGCAAGTACAACCGTTGGCCCGTCTATTCGAAGTTTTTCGACAACATGGGCCCGATCCCGCATCACATGCACCAGGGCTTCGAAGACGCCAAGCTCGTCGGCCAGGAAGGCAAGCCCGAGTCGTATTACTTCCCGCCGCAGTACAACAATTGCGACAACAACTTTTGTTACACCTTCATGGGGCTCGAGCCGGGTACGACCAAGGATCAGCTCCGCAAGTGTCTCGAGAATTGGAGCCAGGGTGACAACGGCATTTTGGATCTCTCCAAGGCCTATCGCCTCAAACGCGGCACCGGCTGGTTGATTCCGCCAGGCGTGTTGCACGCGCCGGGCTCGCTGCTGACCTACGAACCGCAATGGGGCAGCGACGTGTTCGCCATGTTCCAGTCGCTGGTCGAGGGACGCGAGGTGCCGTGGTCGCTGTTGGTCAAAGACATGCCCGATGACAAACATCAGGATCTCGACTTCATCATCGGGCAACTCGACTGGGAGAAGAACGTCGATCCGAACTTCAAGGATCACAATTACCTCGAGCCGATCGTCGACGAGAGTTGCTCGGGCGATGGCTACACCGATCGCTGGATCGACTACGGAACGGTCAACGGCGAGCAACTCTTCTCGGCCAAGGAGCTGACCGTCGAGCCGGGCGCCAAGTGTGTCTTGCGCGATCCGGGGGCCAGCGGCTGGATCACGGTGCAGGGGAGCGGTCGCATCGGCGAATTGCCGCTGCAAACGCCTGCCATGATCCACTTCGGCGAGGAGACGGAGGACGAAGTCTTCATCACGGCCGAGGCGGCGACGGCGGGGGTCGAAATCGAGAACACCGGCAGCGAACCACTCGTCTCGCTCCGCTACTTCGGGCCGGACGTCCACGCCAGCATGCCCGAGGTGGGCGACTACCGAACTGGTTGATGCGGGTTCTTCTCGCACCGTGTGTCTCGCCGGCGACCGGCGGTGGACCTGGTCAGGCTGCTTTCAGGGTGCGACGTGGAACTCCCTCGCGTATAATGGACGACGGCTTTGCGGCTTGGTCCCTAGGACGTCCGCGAGCCTCCCGCCCTATTGCGCCGCGAGAGCAATCCTGCGCCCCGCGGCACGCCCCTGGAGTCTTGTCGCGCCCGCCGGGCACGCAGAGCCCCCACCCCAGCATTCCCGCCCCGATCGAGAACTGCATGATGTTCGTCTCTCGTCTTTCGCGTTGTCTCCGTACTTTCCCGATCCTCTGTCGAACCGCTTCGTGCGGTGTCCGCGTCGCGACACTCTCGCTGGCGCTGGCCCTCTGCCTTGCCGCCCAGCCGAGCCTGGCCGCGGCCCAGTTCGAACTTCAGCCCGGCGACCGAATCTGCATCATCGGCAACGCCCAGGCCGAACGCCTGCAGCACTTTGGCTATTTCGAAACGGCGCTGCACCGGGCGTTCCCCCAGCATGAACTTGTCGTCCGCAACCTCGGCTGGTCGGCGGACGAATTGACGCTCAAACCCCGTTCGCAGAACTTCGGCAGCCAGGACGACTACCTGCGGCGCGAGAAGGCGGACGTCATCCTGGCCTTTTTCGGCTTCAACGAGTCGTTCGCCGGACCCGCGGGCCTGGCGAAATTCAAGCAAGATCTAACGAAGTTCATTCACCACGCGCGAGGCCAGAAGTACAACGGCGAGAGCGCGCCGCGCCTGGCCCTGATCTCACCGCTGGCCCACGAGAACCTGGGCGATCCACATCTTCCCAGTGGCGAGGCCCGCAACGAAGTCCTCAAGCTCTACACCCAGGCGATGGCCGACGTGGCAGCGGCAGAGAAGGTGCCGTTTGCCAACGTGTTCCAGCCTTCTGAGGCGCTCATGAAGCAGGCGGCCGCGCAGGGCCAGCCGCTGACCATCAACGGCATTCACCTCAATGACCTCGGCTCGCAGAAGATGGGCCCGGCCCTGATGCAGGCGTTGTTCGGAGACAAGGTGGGCCAGGACGTCGTGGCATCCGATTCGCCGCTTCGCGCCGCGGTCAACGACAAGAACCTGCACTTCTGGTACCACTACCGCGCGGTCAACGGCTTTTACATCTACGGTGGCCGCTCGCCGCTGTGGGACAACGTCAAGGTGATGGAAGTCGAGCGACAAAAGATTGCCGACATGGTCTCGCTCCGCGATCGCGTGGTCTGGGACCTGGCCCAAGGCAAGACACCGCAGCCGATCGACGATACGCAAACCACGCCACTGATGAAGGTCGAGACCAACTTCCATCGCGAGATCGAGTACCTGACGCCGGAAGATCAGATCAAGACATTCAACATCCCCGAAGGCTTCGTCGTCGAGCTGTTCGCCTCCGAGCGCGAATTCCCCGAGCTGAAGAACCCGGTGCAAATGGCCTTCGACGCCCACGGACGACTCTGGGTCTGCACGATGCCGTCGTATCCGCAGTATCAGCCACCCAGCGAGGTGAACGACAAGCTGCTCATCTTCGAGGATACCGACGGCGACGGGCGGGCCGACAAGCGAACCGTCTTTGCCGACGGGCTCCATGTACCGACCGGCTTCGAGCTCGGCCATGATGGAGTCTACCTGGCCCAGCAGCCGAACCTGATGTTCCTCAAGGACACCGACGGCAACGACGTCGCCGACGAGCGGACGATTATCCTGCACGGCTTCGACTCGGCCGACTCGCACCACTCGATCAGCGCCTTTACCTGGGGGCCGGGCGGAGCCCTCTATTTTCAGGAGGGCACTTTTCACCACTCGCAAATCGAGACGCCCCACGGTCCCGTGCGGGTGAAGAACGCCGGCGTCTTTCGCTATGAGCCGAAGAGCGAGAAGCTTGATGTCTTCGTCTCCTATCCGTTCGCCAATCCTTGGGGCCACATCTTCGACGCCTGGGGCCAGAACTTTGTGGCCGATGCCTCGGGCGGTTCGAACTACTTCGCCGCGGCCTTCTCCGGCCACGTCGAGTATCCCCGCAAGCATCGCCGGATGAACGAGTTTTTCCGTCGCGAATTTCGTCCCACCGCCGGCTGCGAGATTGTCTCGAGCCGCAACTTCCCCGCAGAGATGCAGGGCGACTACTTGCTCAACAACTGCATCGGATTCCGGGGTATCGGACGCTACAAGTTCAAGGAGGATGGTTCCGGTCTGGCCGCCACCACGCAGGGGCCGCTGCTGCAGTCCGACGATCCGAACTTCCGCCCGGTCGATCTCGAGTTCGGGCCCGACGGGGCGCTTTACTTCGTCGATTGGTACAACCCGTTGATCGGCCACATGCAGCACTCGCTTCGCGATCCCAAACGCGATCATCGCCACGGCCGCATCTGGCGTCTTCGCAATACGAAGCAGCCGCTGACCGAGCCCGCCAAGATTGCCGGGGCGACGATCTGGGAATTGATCGACCTGCTCTCCGCTCCCGAGCTTCGTACCCGCTATCGGGCCCGACGCGAACTGGCCCAGCGGGACGAGCAAGAGGTTGCCGACGCGCTCGTGCATTGGGCCACCACGCTCAGCGGCTCGACCCTGAAGAAGGGCGTCTACCAGGATCAGCTCGAAGCGCTTTGGATGCATCAGACCATCGACGTCGTGAACGAGACGCTGCTGCGCGAGGTACTCCGTTCGCCCGATCCGCGTGCCCGCGCCGCGGCGACGCGCGTGCTGTGCTACTGGCGCGATCGGATCGACTCGGCGATCGAGCTGCTGACGATTCAGGCCGGCGATCGACACCCACGCGTGCGGCTCGAGGCGGTTCGTGCGGCCAGCTTTTTTAAGGACCCCCGCGCAACGGAGATCGTGCTCGAATCGCTCGTCCACCCGCAGGACTACTATCTCGAATACACGACGGGCGAAACGCTGACGACGCTCCGCGACTTCGAGTTCGGCTTGGTCGGATTGCTCAAGAGCGGGCGACTGCCGACGGAGCGAATACCGTTCGTCATTCGCCTGGCCGCCAAGCGTGGCAACAGCGACGACCTGGGCTACTTGTTCGATCTGGCGGTCGCCGACGACTCGCTCTCGGTCGAAGCCCGACGGGCCGCACTCGAGGGGCTCCGCGAAGCGGTACGCTACCGCAACGTACGGCCCAACGCCGACTATCGCCCGCTGGCCGACCTGATCCTGCGGTTGCGTGACGACAACCGCAAGCCGGCCCTCATGGCAGCGCTGAAGCTCATCGGCCTGTTACGCGTCAGGGCGGCTGAGCCGCAGCTCATCGAACTGGCCCTCGACGATCAACTCGCCGGCGCAATCCGTCGTGCGGCACTCGATGTCCTCGTGGGATTCAACTCCAACCGAGGACGCGCCGCCATCGTCAAGCTCACGTCGCCCGATCGTCCGCTTGCCGAACGTTACATGGCCATTGGCGTGCTCACGCGGGTCGACGTGGCGGAAGCGGCCCGGCGAGCCGGTCAGGCGCTGACAGAGGCCGACGGAGCGACCGACCCCGCCAGGCTGATCCAGGCATTCCTGCAGCGGCCCGAGGGAGTCAAACAACTGGCCGCCGCGCTCGAAGGCGTCGAGCTCGACCAGGATGTCGCGAAACTCGCCCTACGGGCCATGTACGCGGTCGGTCGTAGCGATGCGGAACTGACCAGCATGCTCACCAAGGCCGCCGGCATTCAGACCCAAGCCGCAGAGCTAAGCGACGAGGAAGTCGCCAAGCTGGAGTCCGCCGTTCGCAACTCGGGCGATCCGGCCCGCGGAGAGCAAGTATTTCGCCGCGCCGATTTGAGCTGCATGAACTGTCACGCCCTGGGCGGGGTTGGCGGCGGCGTGGGACCCGAGCTGACCGCCGTCGGCTCGAGTTCGCCGGTGAAGTACCTGATCAACGCGATTCTGCTGCCGGACAAGGAAGTCAAGGAAGAGTTTCGCATGGCGCACGTCTACACGGCCGACGGCCGCGCGCTCAAGGGCATCATTCACGAAGACGGCGAAGACCGGCTCGTGCTGAAGGATGCCACCGGACGCCGCACCGCCATCGCGAAGGCCGACATCGACGATCGCGAAGACGGCGGCTCGCTGATGCCCAAGGGCCTCGTTCAGTTCATGACGCAGCGAGAGCTCGTCGACCTGGTTCGCTTTCTTTCCGAGCTCGGCCGCGACGAGAGCTACAAGGTTCGCAACACCCCCACGGTGCGGCGCTGGCGGGTGCTGGCCGAAGTCGACTCCGAGCTGACCCGCGAGGTGCCCAACGAGGAAGTCTTTACTGACAAGGTGCTGGAGCTCGACGGCAGCTCGTGGCGGGCCGCCTATTCGATGACCGGCGGGACGCTGCCGCTCGACGAGTCGGTGGCCCCGGCCGACCAGGACGTGCTCTACCTGCAGTTCGAAATCGACGTCGACTTCGCCGGCCAGCTCGACATCATCGCCGACTCGCCAGCGGGGCTGACCATGTGGGCCGACGATGTGCAGCTCGACTTCGCCGAGCGAGAGCCCAAGACGGTGGGCGACTTCGCAGAGGGCCGGCACCGGATTACGATTCGCGTCGATCGCACGCGGCGTGACACCGACACGCTGCGCATCGACCTGCGTCGGATCGAGGGCTCGCGAACCCGCGCACGCTTGGTCGCGGGGGTTTAGAGCGCGTCTCGTTTATCTCTAGCGTCTTGGCGGGCTACGACTGCGTTTGACGTCGTCGACCTGCATCGACGAATCTACCAATTCGTCTGCTTCGGTCTGGTGGCCAAACTTGCCTCGCCTACGCCAACGACGCGACACCTGTCCTAGACACGCTCTAGTCCCCGTAGATATGATCCCGCTTGGCCTTGTTGTAGGCCAGCTTTTCCGCCTGCGTCATGGCGGCGAAGTTGGGCGGGTTCTCCGGATCGTAGACCACCGCCTTCGACCCGTCGCCGCAGCCACCCGGGGCCCCGTTGCAGCCGCAGCCGCAATCTTTCTTCTCTTTCTTGCCTACCCTCGTGCGCCCAGGCTGCGGGCTACTTTCGCTGGACCCCACCGGCACGCCCGCCGGTACGACGACCTGACCACCACTGGCGTAGCTCATCACGGCCGTCTGCAACTGCAAGTCATCGGCCAGCGATCGCAGGGGACGGATGCCCAGCTTCTGCAGCACGCCGTGATAGGCCCGCACTGCTTCCTCGGGCTCGATCTCGCCGTCGGCCAGCATACGCAGGAACTGTACAAAGGCCAGCTGGCACTCCGAGTTGTTGATTTTGCGGCCGAACAGCGCCGCCCGGGCGCCGTACTTCTTGGCTTCGTAAAGCAGCTTGAAGGCGTCGAGCGTGGTGCCGCTGCTGCCGCCCAAAATGCCGACGACCAGGTGCGGGTCGTAGGCCACCAGGTCTTCCATCGCCTGGGGACCCTGATACACCATCTTCAGAAAGACCGGCCGTCCCGGCATCGCCACGCCCGCCAGGGTCCGTGCGATGTGGTCGTTCACAAAATCCGGAATCATCTCGGGCGAGAGCCCGTCGGGCATGTTCGGATTGAAGATTTCCAGAAAGTGGCGAAACCCCTTTCGCTCCGCCTCGATGCGAAAACAGCGGTACGCCTCCAGCGTGCGGAGGTCGTCGTCCAGGCGGTTGTTGAACGTGACGCTATAGAGGCCCAGGTTCGCGCCACGAAAACGGTCTTCTGCACTGCAGTCGACGTGGCCGCACTGGATGTGATCGAGCGTGGCCGTGCGAAACGGCTGAGCGGGCGCTTCGAGATACTTGCCGCCGCGGACGACAAACACATCGCTGGCGTCGTTGGCCCGTGCGGCCGGCGTGATCGGCGAGTCGTCGAACAGTCGTTCGACGATGGTGAGGACGTCGTTCGTGCTGGCCGACATCAACATGATGTCGACGAGCCCCTGCCGGACGATCTGCCGGATCTGTTCGCGGTACTCACCCAGCGTCTTGAAACGAACCTCGTCGGCGTGGCTCTCCGGCGATTTGCCAGGCGCCCCGATGCCAAAGGCCATGTCGGCGTCCTTGGCGTCGGCCAGGATGAAGTCCTTCGCGCCGTGCGGGTCGGCGTGAATGTTGGCCAGTTTTTGGTCGAGGGTCTTCTGCATCGTGGCGATAGGCGGCGGAAAAGCGTACTTCGTGCGGCAGGGCGAGGTGGACGGGGTCGTGAATCGCACTCGCGAACGACTAGCGGGCGGCTCCGTTTTGCAGGGCGGCCACCACGCGATCGGTGATCGTCTGAATCAGGGCCTCCTGGTCGGCGGTCGCCGCGGGCGCGGCCGCCACGGGCGAACCGTTTGACCTTGCGACGCCCGTGCTGCCTTGCGGAGCCATCGAGGCCCCGACTCGCTTCATAGTCGGCGGGGCCTCGAACGCCCGACGCTCCACACCGACGCTCGTCCAGCTGTCGCGGAACAGATCGTTGGCACACACGTCGCAGTTCTCCATCCGCTTTTCGTTGCGCGGATCGCGGAAGCCCCACTTGGCTTTCGTCTCCAGCAGCTCGCGCTCTTCCTGCTCGGTAAAGTAGTTGACCTTGCCCAGGTCGCGGGCGAGCATCAGCATGCGGCAATAGGCGTCGAGCACCTCGGTCCACCAGTAGGCCTGCTCGACCGTTTCTCCCCAGCTGACCGTCCCGTGATTGGCCAGGATCACCACGTTCGAGTCCTTCACGACCGGGATGATCGTGTCGGCGAACTTCTGCGTGCCGGGCGTTTCGTACTTGGTGATCGGCACGTCGCCCAGGAATATCTCAACCTCGGGCAATACGCACTGCGGAATCGGCTCGCGGGCAATCGCAAACGCGGTGGCGTGGGGCGGATGGCAGTGGACGATACTGTTGATGTCGTCGCGTTCTTTGTAGATCTGCAGGTGCAGCAGGGCCTCGCTGCTCCGCTTCTTGCGCCCGGCCAGCTGGTTGCCCTGCATGTCGATCAGGCAGATGTCGTCAGGTTTGAGGAAACCCTTCGAGTGCATTGTCGGCGTGCAGAGAACCTCGCGGTCGTTGAGTCGATACGTGATGTTGCCGTCGTTGGCGGCGGCAAATCCCTTGTTGTAGAGTCGGCGACCGATGTCGCAGATTTCCTGTTTGATCCGGTGGGCGTTCTGCATGGCAATAGTTCCTGGCGGCTTTTCGTGATTCCTGGTTCGCAGTGCGTTACTTGGACTTATCGGTTTCTGGTTCGTCGTGGTGTCGGGACGTTGGTTGTGGGCATCGGCCTACACATCGTCGCAGACGTGTATCGTGTCGAGGATCGCCGCGTTGTAGGCGTCGATCGGTTTCATCTCGGGGTGAAAAGGCATGGCCGCTTCACGACTCTCGCTCAACGCGATGAGCGTGTCGGGGCCCGCCCCCAATTCGTCGTAAACGACCAGGGGATCGGCCGTCGTCGTCGCAGGATCGCCCAGCTCCGCTTCGCTGAGCGGCACCGCCAGGCGATAGGAACCGCCGGCCAGCGTCGGATGACTGCGGCTGAGCGTGACGGTTCCAATGACCTTGGCAATTCGCATCGTTCTTACTTCCGGGGCCTTAGTCACAAATCCCCATGACACTCCACCGCACGGGCGTCGTGTCGCTGTCTAACAACTCGCGCGTGTACCGCCCGTCGGTCGTGAGCAGCACGCGTTGTCCCGCGCCGGCGCCCAGGGCATCGACGACGATGACCGGTTCGCCGTCGGCCGAGCGGCCATCGGCCATCAACAGGCGCACGATGAGCAGCTTCCAGCCCTCCATCGAGGCGTGCTTGACCGTGGCGGTCGCGGTGCCGATAACGCGGGCGAGCTGCATTACGCTTTCCCCAAAATCCGCAAGTCGTCGATCAGCGAGCAACGTCGCTCGCGGGTGAAGGTCAGCGGCGTCGTCACGCCCTCGCCGGTCGGGGTGGCGATGGAGAACGACAGATAGCCTTCGCCGCCCAGCCCGAGCGACGACATGCACGGTCCGTTCTTGACGAACAGGGTCGTATCCATCACGCGACCCATGGTCGTCATGTTTCGCACGTTGTTCGAGTGGATGATCGCCGTGTGGCGGAAGCCGTGTTCGTGTTTCTGGGCCAGGGCAATCGCCTCGTCGACGTCGCGGCATCGCACGAAGGGCAAGAAGGGCATCATCTGCTCGACCGGCACGAAGGGATTTGTCTCGTCGGTCTCGCCAAAAATCATCAGCGTGTCGGCCGCGATCGGACGTCCCGCGCCGCGGGCCAGCACCGACGCGTCCTTGCCCAGGAACTCCTTGCACGGCACGTCGTGCCGATCGGCCCCTTCGCCCACCGAAGTGATGGCGACGCTGGTCAGTTTGTCAATCTCGCTACAACTGAGCCGCACGGCGCCGGCCCGTTCCATCGACTGCAGCATGCGGTCGAACACGGAGTCGACGACGAAGACCTCCTTCTCGGCGATACAGAGCAGATTGTTGTCGTACGAGCCGCCTTGAATGATGGCCCGCGCGGCCCGGTCGAGATCGGCCGTCTCGTCGACGACAACCGGCGGATTGCCGGGCCCCGCCACGATGGCTCGCTTGCCACTGTTGAGCGCCGCTCGCGCCACGGCCGGTCCGCCGGTCACGCAGATCAACTTGACGCCGCGATGGCTGAAGATGGCGTTGGCCGAGTCGAGTGTCGGCTCGGCGATGACGCAGATCAGGTTGTCGATTCCCAGGTCTTTGGCAATCGCCTGGTTGAATCGCCGTACGCCCTCGGCCGCCACGCGTTTGCCGCTGGGGTGCGGATTCACGACCAGCGTGTTCCCGCCGGCGATCATGCTCACGGCGTTGCCGGTAATGGTGGGCAGGCTGTGGGTGACCGGGGTAATGGCACCAATGACACCAAAAGGGGCGTGCTCGATCACGGCCAGGCCGTGGTCGCCGCTGTAGACGTCGCTCCGCATGAACTCGACGCCGGGCGTCTTCAGGCCGAGCGTCTTGAGCTTCTCGATCTTGTGTTCCAGCCGGCCGATCTTGGTCTCGTTCATCTCCATCGTGCCGAGTTCGACCGACTGATCGATCGAGATGCGGCGGATGTGCTTGATGATTCGCTCGCGGTCTTCCAGCGTGCAAGCACTGAGTTGTTCGAAGGCTTCCGTGGCGGCGGCCACCGCTTCGTCGACGTCGTGAAACACGCCGTGGCGTCCGTGATAGGACGGGCTCGTGACGGGGGCGGGTACCGCTGCGGCAGCGGAGGCCGTGGACGCACGCGCCGTCGAGGGCACGACCGACGGGCCTGCGGGGCTCCCCATCTCCTGTAGGACTTGGGCAACGACGTCACGGACCAGGGCTTCGTTGACGCTCATGATGGTTGTCTCGCTTGCTGCTTAATCGTGTGTCTTTGTTCAATCTGGCTCGGCGTTGAGTCGGGTTCGGCGGCAGCGGCGATTGGCCGCGCGGCCGGTCAGGGCGTTACTGCTCGCGCGAGTAAACGCAGTGGTTCTCCACGTGTACCGTGTCGACGATGCCGATAATCACCGCGTCGATCGGCAGGTTCTTCGTCTCGGGCGTCAAGCGGGCGCTCGACCCCTGCGTGATGAGGACGTACTCGCCCTCGCCGGCGCCGATCGTGTCGATCGCCACGAAGGTACGACCCGTGGTGGTCAGACTCTTCCGCTTCTCGGCTTCCAGGCGATACGGTTCGACGACCATCAGCTTGTGACCGACGACCTCGCCGACCTTCTGTGTCGCCACTACCGAGCCGGTAACTTTTGCTACGAACATGTTCGGGTTTCCCGTAGAAGGACGTGGCCCTCTTTCTGAATTGCCAGCGCCTAAGTTTCCAGCGCCTAGTTTTCCAGGTGTTCTCTTGCTTGCCGGGCGACGATGATCTCCTCGTTCGTCGGCACGACCCAAACTTGCACGCGACTCTCCGCCGCGTTGATTTGCGACTCGCCGCGGGCCGCTTCGTTGGCCGCCTGGTCGAGCACGATGCCAAGCTCGCTCAGCTCCGCACAGACGGCCGCCCGAATGCGGGTGCCGTTCTCGCCAATGCCGCCGGTGAAGACGATCGCATCGGCCCCACCCAGCTCGACCAGGTACGCACCCAGGTAGTGCCGCACGCTGGCGATGAACATGTCGAGGGCCAGCTGCGCCTGGTGGTTGCCAGCCGCGGCGGCCTCTTCCAAGTCGCGAATGTCGCCACTGACTCCGCTGACGCCCAGCAGGCCTCCTTCGTTGGCCATCGCGGCCAGCACCTCGTCGAGCGTCTTCTCCGTCCGCTTGATGAGCTGGGGCAGGGCATAGGGATCGAAGTCGCCGACGCGATTGTTGTGCGGCAAGCCCGACTGAGGACTCATGCCCATACTCGTGGCGACGCTCGCCCCGTCGCGAATCGCGGCCAGGCTGCTCGAACCCCCGAGGTGACAGGAGATGATCCGCAAGTCGCGGCGACCCAACAGTTCGTTCATCCGCGTGGCAATGTAGCAATGGCTCGCGCCGTGGAAGCCCCACTTCCGCACATGAAACTCTTCGGCCCACGAACGCGGAATCGCATACGTCCGATTGCACTCGGGAATCGAAGCGTGGAAGCCGGTCTCGAACGCCGCCACCAGCGGAATCTCGGGCAACTGCTCGCGCAACTGCCGTATGGCCGCGATGTAGGGTGGGTTGTGGGCCGGGGCTACTTCGTTCATCTCTTCCATCGCTGCGAGGACGTCCTCATCAATCCGCTGCACGCCGCTCAGGCGGCCGCCGTGAACCGCCTTGAAACCGATCGCCGAAACTTCGCCGGCATCCGTCAGGCATCCGTGTTCGGTGTCGGTCAATTGGGCCAGGCACCGTCGCACCGCCTCGGCATGATCGGGCACTTCGGCCACCAGCTCGTCGCGATACTCGCCGATCTCGGCCACGCAGCGACTTTCCGCCGAGCCGATCCGATCGATTCCGCCACGGGCCAGCTGCCGCTCGTCCGTCATGTCGAACAGACGATACTTGAAGCTCGTCGAGCCCAAGTTGGCGACCAGGACCTTCATGCCGTGTGCTCCTTGCTGGTGACTGGGGGCGCTAGTGACGGGGGGCGCTAGTGACCGAGAGGGCCGCCTGTGTGACGGATGCCGCTCAGGCCCTTGCCGCGCGGGCGCGATTCGCCTGCGACCGCGTCACGTCCTTCAAATAGGCCGTTACTTCAGGTACGCCTCGACCAGACCTTCGGCCGGACGGGGGATCACGTGACTCGAGACCAGCTCGCCGACCTGGTTGGCCGCGTTGGCACCGGCTTCGACCGCCGCGCGCACGCTGCCGACGTCGCCTTTGACGATCGTGGTCAACAGGGCGCCGCCGATCTGCACGCGCTTCACGATTTCGACGTTCGCCGCTTTGGCCATCGCGTCGGTCGCCTCGACCAACGGCACCAGGCCGCGGGTTTCAATCATTCCGATTGCATGTTCCATTGTGTTGTTCCTCAGAGTGTTTTTGAGTCAAGTTTGCTGAGTGTTTGTTTGCCGGAGGGTCCGTGACGTACGACCCGCAGTGAGGGCCTCAACGTCGACCCCTCGATCACCGCACTACTTGGCGCCCGCCGCCGGACCGAGGGCAATGTTCAGATCCTCGTGTGGGCGGGGAATCACTTGCACGCTGATCACTTCGCCGACGCGGCCGGCCGCACTGGCTCCGGCGTCGGTCGCCGCCTTCACCGCCGCCACGTCGCCGGTCACAAAGGCCGACACCATCCCGCTGCCGACTTTGTCCCAGCCCAGAAACTGGACATTGGCAGCCTTCATCATCGCGTCGCTCGCCTCGACCAGGGCAATAAAACCCTTCGTCTCGATCATGCCGAGCGCCTCTTGAACTTTTGCCATAGCAAGAATCTCCCAAAGAACCAAAAACCATTTCCTCGAGTGAGGAGTCTGTCAACCAAAGTTGTCTCGTTCGGTGTCCCTTCGCGGGGCGGCTCGGGTCCTCGTCCAACCCGCCGCCCGTTTCATTTACTGTTTCAATAACTCGCACTTCGTGGCGTGTTCCAAGTCGGCCGCGTTGCCTTCGTCGGTGTCGAGGTGAACTTCCAACTTGCTGGTGGCGTCGGCCCGCACCAGCAGATCTTCGAGCACAACGCTGCAGCTCGACTCGATGCGCAGGTTCATGCGATCGCCGTTGGCCACGCCAAATCGCTCCGCGTCGGCAAAGTTCATGTGGACGTGTCGCTCGGCGCGAATCACGCCTTGCTCGAGCTCCACGACACCTGCCGGACCGACCAAGACACAGCCCGGCGTACCTTCGATCTTGCCGCTGGCGCGAACCGGCGCGTCGATGCCTAGCGAGATGGCGTCGGTAAAGGCCAGCTCCACCTGGCCGTGCGGTCGCGTGGGACCCAGAATGCGGACGGTCGGCAGCATCCGCTTCCGCGGGCCGACCAGCATCACGGTCTCTTCGGCCGCGTAGAAGCCGTCCTGATAGAGTTCCTTCATGGGCGTCAGCGTACGGCCCGGTCCAAATAGCGTCTCAACCTGCTCATCGGTCAGGTGGACGTGACGTGCCGAAATGCTCACAACCAGTTCGCGCTCCGGCGCGGCCGCCGGAGCCGGGGAACGCAACACAATGTCACGGACGATGCGTTCGACGGTGTCACGATCGATGGGGGCGGCATTAATCATAGGTGTTTCTCGGGTTGGCAAGGCTCCGCACTGGGGAGCCCCGATGGGTTACGGCTTCCCGGCCGCTTTCGCTTCGCCGAGCGACGGAGCGACCAGCAACTCGACGCCCGAGTCGCGGAGCTGCTCCTGCCACGATGAGCTGATCTGCTCGTCGACCACGAGTCGATCGATTTCGTCGAGGCTGCCGACGTGAGCCAGGCTGCGGTGGCCGAATTTGGTGCTGTCGGCAACGACGATCACCTCGTCGGCCATTTGGATCATGGCCCGCTGGGTTTCGACCTGTAAGACGTTGCTGTTGTAGTAGCCCTGTTCGTTGATCGCGGCGACGCTGATCACGGCGCGACGGACGTTCAACTCGGCCAGCATCCGCGTGGTGTAGGGCCCCATCGTCACGCCGGTTCGCGGGTGAACGTTCCCGCCCACGAATACGAGATCGCTGTCGGCGCTCGACGCGAACAGATTCGCCACCGGCATGGAGTTGGTCACCACCTGCAGCGGCCGACCCGCCAGCAGCCGTCCAACTTCATAGGTCGTGCTTCCGCCGTCCAGAAGCAATGTGTCGCCATCCTCGATCAGTCCGGCGGCAACCTGGGCGATTGATCGCTTCTTGTCCCACTCCGCCTCCTGACGATCCTTGAAGTGGGGAAACTCCGGCGAGCCCCCGGTGTAGAAGGCGCCACCGTGAGTCCGCTTCGCGGCGCCCACCTCTTCGAGATGTTCCAAGTCGCGACGAACCGTCGACTCCGAGACGGCGAGTTCGCCCGCCAGCTCGGGCAGCGACGCGAATCCGCGCGCGCGAACGAGGTCGAGAAGTTGCGAACGTCGATCTTCGGCAAGCGGTGGGGAGGGCATAGAACCGACGAGAAGATGCAAGTGCCTGACGGTACTTAATCAATTCTGGGCGAAAACATGCTCATTTGCAATCTCCTTCTGGTATTAATATTTCATCATCGTGACGGATATCTTTCATTTGGCCCTCCCCGCTTCAGCCTGGCCGTCGCTTTCTTGAGACGCAAGTCATTTTCATGCAATTGGTTACGTCGTCCTAATCGCGGCCACAGCGGGGCTTTGCGGCCTGCTGCAAAGCGACCGATCCGCACCTCGAACAGGGGGGGTATTCAAGCATCCGGGGCTGCGGCAGAATCGCGAGCCGCGTTGCCGACTCGGCTCGCTCCAGACACCAAGTGGGACCGAAACGTCATGGCGGGAAATGCCTACATCGCGATTGATCTGGGGGCCGAATCGGGACGCACGATCGTCGGCCTCGTCGACCGAGGTCGCCTACATCTGGCAGAGATTCATCGCTTCCGCCATCTCGCGCGGCAACTGCCCAGCGGTCTGCACTGGGATCTGATGGGCTTGTGGGGCAACATCCTCGAGGGGGTCGCGTGTGCGGTCGACTGGGCCGACAGCCAGGGCCAAACGCTCACCTCGCTGGGCGTCGACACCTGGGGCGTCGACTATGCTCTGCTGGGCCAGAGCGGTGAGCTACTCGCGATGCCGCACTGTTATCGCGACGAACGAAACAACGTGGCCTTCGATCGTGCGGTTGAGGCGGTCGGGGCCGAAACGCTCTACGATGCCACCGGCATCCAGCTGCTGCCGCTCAACACGCTCTTCCAGGTGCTCGCCCAGCACGCGGCCGAACCAGAGCTACTCTCCAGGGCCCAACAGCTACTCTTCATTCCCGATCTGTTGCACTACTTCTTCACGGGTCGGACCACGTGCGAGGCGACGATTGCGTCGACGAGCCAAATGACCGACGCCCGCACGGGCACGTGGAATCTCGATCTGCTCGCCAAGCTCGCGCTGCCGACACAGATGCTGCAGGACATCGTGCCGCCCGGCACGAATGTCGGCACGATCCTTCCGCACGTCGCCGCCGCCACCGGAGCCAGTGAGCAACTGCAGGTCGTCGCCCCGGCATCACACGATACCGCCTCGGCAATTGCCGCCGTGCCCGCGGAAGTCGGCACGAGTTGGGCCTACATTTCCAGCGGCACCTGGTCGCTGATGGGCGCCGAGCTTCCGGGCCCGTGCGTTACCCCCGCGGCCCGCGCGGCGAACTTCACCAACGAAGGCGGCGTCGACGGTACGATCCGTTTCCTAAAGAACCTGATTGGCTTGTGGCCGGTGCAAGAGTGCCGCCGCGCCCTGGAGAATTCGGGCCAGACGCTCGACTATGCGGCGCTCACCGCGGCGGCTGCGGACGCCGAGCCGTTCCGGACGTTGCTCGACTTGAACTACCCACCGCTGATGTCGCCGGGCGAGATGCCTCGGAAGATCGCCGACTTTGCCCGGGCAAGTGGACAACCGGAACCGGAGTCGGCTGGCCAGCTGGTTCGTTGTTGTCTGGAAAGCCTGGCGCTGCTCTATCGTCGCACGCTCGACGAGCTGGAGGCCGTGCTGGAGCGGAAGTTTGATGTGCTGCACGTCGTGGGTGGTGGGGGGCGCAATGAACTGTTGAATCAATTCACGGCCAATGCCGTCGGTCGTCCCGTCGTTGTCGGTCCGGAAGAAGCGACCGCCGCGGGCAATGTCCTCGTGCAGGCCATGGCCGCGGGACAAATCGCCAATCTGGCCGAGCTGCGAAAGGTGGTGCGGACCTCGTTCGAGCCGAAGCGCTACGAGCCGGAAGACACCGACGCCTGGTCCGCCGCCGCCGCACGGTTCGCAGAGATCATCGGCGGCTAGGACCGCGATTCGACACCGCGGGCAGCCGATGCTGAGCAACGCCAATCTTCGCGCGGCCTACGGCCAGCGGGCGCCACAATCTCGCAGGTCCGCGGCATCGAGCTGGTAGAGGTACGTCTCGGCGTCGGTGACGTCTGGGGGCTCGGCGAGCGCGACCGGTTGCCGGCGAAAGAGCCGCGGCACGTCTTCAATCTGGTCGAGCCGAGCGAGGCACCCGTCGTCGACCTCCCAGAGCTCGCCCTCGACGGCCACTCCTGGCACGGCATCAACCAGGGCCGGATAAGCTCCGGTGTCGAAAAGTCGATAGTATGCTAACGTTCTTGCAGGCGAAACGAATTGCTGATCGTCCAGCGCGGCAGAACGCGAGTACCCGCGTTTGAGCGTTCCGTAGATGAACAGCTTGGTCATACGGATCGGGGTCGGGAAGCGGGCGGGCAGGGCTGCCAGTTTGGCAGATCTTCAGGGCGGTCGCGGTCCGAGATCTCGACCGCGCGCGGTCGAAACTGTCGCATTTTGCAACGGTTTACGGCGGGTCCCTTCCCGCAGGCCGGTCAGCGGTGTTGCGCTAACCCAACTATAGATAAATACTTACAAAAATAACACTTTTGCGTGGTTTGCCCTTCGGACGGCTTTGCTTAGAATGCATTGGAGCCGGAGAGGTCTGGCAGCCTTCACGAATCCTACCTATTGATCTTGCCAGTTCTCTGCCTGTCACGCAAATCGGAACCGCGAGCCCGTCTGGGATCCCCTCCCGCGGACGGCTCTCGTGAGGATAGCGATGACAGCCGCGAACTTCATCCCCTGAAGTTCGGACCAATGCCGGGACGACCGATCAAGTCGTTCTAACTGCTGAGGTAGCTTCCATTTCGAGCGAGCGGTTCGTCTGCATGGACGTCCCGCCTTGTGTCATTCATTGGAGTTGATTGATGATTCAGCGTCGTAAACCAAGCCGGTCCAAAGAAAAGCCGAAGCAAGCGCTGACCAAGAGTCAGTTGCCGCGTCGAGCTCCGGCGGTGATCGCGCTGATGGAGATGGGCGTCAACGACTACGGCGAAATCGCCTATGCCACGGGTCTGACCGTGGCCGACGTCAAGGAAATTGATGCCGCCGAAGATCGCAAGATCCGCCGCCTGGCGACGCAGGGCACTCCGGCCGGAACCTATTTGCCGCTGAACAAGCCGGTTCGCTGCCCGACCTGCAACGGCATGGTCACCATGGCCCCCTGTGTGGCCTGCGACCGCCGCTGGGACGAGACTTCCGTGGAAGCCCCCGTCAATTAGGCAAGCCCGCCGATCAGACAGGTCCTTCAACTGGGCAAGCCCGCCGATCAGGCATGCCCGTCCGTGAACTGGCCTGGGGACCACCGGGGCATTACCGCGGCTTCTCGCTCTTCGCGTCGCCTGGCTTGTCGTCGCCCTGGCCACCCGTGGGACTTTCTCCCGGCACCCGAGTCGGCGTCGTCGCCGTGGCGGCCTGGCCGTCGGCGGCATGTGAGTTGCCACCGCTCGGCGCCTCCTGATCGCCGTAGTTGATCACCGACTCCGGCAACTCGATACCCCCGATGTCCTTGAGCACCTGGAACATCGGAGGCAGCGTGCGGGTCATGCCGTGCAGGAAGTCGGCGGTTGCGGTGCGTCCATTGCTGCCACCGTTCTCCCACACCACGACCTTGTCGAACTTGATGTTCGAGATCGCCTCGGCCGACGCCTCGGCCAGGTTGTCGAGATGTTCAAGCATCAACAGCTGGAACGCTTCCTTCGAACCGCCGCAGGCTTCGACGATCGAGCGCAGGCCTTCACCCTTCTTGGCGAGGATTTCGTACTGGCCGCGGGCTTCGGCGTCGAGCCGGGCAAAGATCGCCGCGGCGTCCGCCTCCGCTTCGATCCGCACCTTGGCCGCTGCCGCCTGGGCGTCGACCTCGACGCGGGCCTTGTCGGCCTTCGCCGGAGCTTCCAACGCGGCGCGGCGTTCCTGCTCGACACGCTCCGCCTCGGCGATGGCCGCCTTGGCCATGGCCAGGTTTTGCACTTCGAGCACCTTGGCCTCGGCCTCGCGTTTGCGGGTCTCGCCGAGCTCGTAGGCCTGGGCCCGCTCGACAACCAGTTTGGCGTTCGAGGCCGCCACGGCCGCCTGGGCCGTGTTTTCGCCGTCGATGGCACGGGCATCGGCATCGGCCACCGAGACACGCATTGCCTGCTCGGCGTTCTTGATTTCCGTGTCGCGGAGGAAGGCGGCCTCCTGCTCGCCGACCGCCTGTTCCTTGGCCAGGTCGGCGACGCGGACCGCCTGTTCCTTTTCGGCCAGCCGCGTTCCGATCGACCGCGTGCGATTGGCGTTGGCCACCTCGATGTCCTTTTCGCGGTTGGCTTCGGCGACGCGGATCTCGCCCATCTTTTCGTTGTCGGCCACGTCCCCGCGGGCCTTCTGGATCGCCTCGGAGGCCGCCTTCTGGCCGATCGCGTCGATGTAGCCCGACTCGTCCGTGATGTCGGTGATATTGACGTTGATCAGCACCATGCCGACCTTGGCGAGCTCCGGTTCGAGCGACTCCTGAATGTGCGAGAGGAACTTGTCGCGATCGCGGTTGATGTCTTCGATCCGCATCGAGGCGATCACCTGCCGCAACTGACCGAAGATGATTTCCTCGGCCTGCTGGCGGATGTCGTGCGTCGAGAGGCCCAGCAGACGAATCGCCGCCTGTTGCATGATCTCGGGCGCCGTGCCGATGGCCACGGTGAACACGCTCGGCACGTTCACACGAATGTTCTCGATCGAAAGGGCACCCCGTAGGGGAATTTCGATCTGGATCGGCTCCAGGCTCAGATAGGCATAGTCCTGAATCAGTGGCACCACCAGCTTCGCCCCACCGTGAATGGCGCGGGCCGGCGTGCCGCGACCGGTCTTACCGTAGATGACCAAGACGCGGTTACTGGGGCAGCGCTTGTACTGGCGCTTGATGAGAATGACGGTGCTGAACAGCACGACCGGAATCAGCAGCACCAGGGCGACGATGGCGATCGTCGTGCTGTCGAGGTTGGCTAGACCTTCGACCTGTCCCAGCGACAGAAGGGAGAGTTGCTGACTCGTCAGAGCGGAAATGTCCATACCTTGATACCCCCCCGTATAAGTTGAGCCGCAAACCGGGCGGCCTGTTGATCGATCCGCACGCGAAACGGAAACGCGTTAAGACGTCTGCTCACCGACCGAAGTCGATTCAGCCAGCGAATCGCTCGACGGCGATCCTTGCCCTTCGACGACCGGCGCCACCAGCACCGTGCGAGGGCCGATCACCTCGACCACCTCGATGTGGGTGCCGGTCGGCAGCCTCTCATCGTAGTCGGAAAGGGCCGTGATTTCCTCCAGGCGACCCTGCAGGACCAGCGAGACCTTGCCGGTGCCGCCGCTCTTGGCCGGGATCGGGACGAGCACGTTGCCGCGCGTTCCGGCCGCCTGGGCGATTCGCACCGTCCCGTCATCCTGAAGGCGGTGCAGGCCGCGCATCAGAAAGAACATGCCGTAGATGCCGGCCAGGCCCGCCACGCTGGCGAGCGCGATCGACACCAGGGGCGTCTGCTCGGAAGTGTCGGCGATGTAGCCGACCAGGCCGAAGACGGTGATTCCGGTGACCAGGGTCTGCAGCGAGAGCACCTCGAACAGGTGGCTGGCGTGGCTCGAAGTTTCCACGTCGACATCGACGTCCAGGTCACCGCCGCCGACGTCCACGTCTCCGCCAAGATCGCCGTCGAAGGCACCGCCGTCGTCGCCCATGCCCATCAGGGTCAGGGCGAATTGCGAGATCATGACAATCCCGCCAATGACCGCGCAGAACAGAAAGACGCTCGTGAGCATCGTGCACCCCCAATTCTTGTCAGCGTGACCGTCGCTCGAAGCGAGCGCGCCTGCCCGCGGTCCGACGAACGCGGACCCGGGGGCAAGCCGAGAGGACGACGGCCAGATAGCTATTCGCCGGCGCTTGGCAAATATTGGCCCAAAAATCTTCGTCCCTGCCGGCCAAACCGACCTTCATGATCGGGCATGCGACGGCAAGTGTCAAATTGGCCCTGGGGGTGGCGCCGCACAAGCGTGCTGGCAAATGCTTCACAGCACATCGCTTCGGCGTCACAGGGCCGGACGACCGACCGCGTCCCGCGGTTTCCCCAGCGGTGGCTCGTCCGCGGGCAACCCCTTGTGGCAGGTGATCAGGCTGGGCCCGGCCACGCGGCGAGCGACAGGTGATCGATTGGCCGTGATCATTCCGCACAGAGCGGGTAGACCAGGCTCGGGTGCCGCATGGAACGCAGACCCGTCAAGAGTCGCTCCACCTGCGGCTGCATTCCCGGCTTGGCCTGGACGACCAGCACGCGGAGATGTCCGGTGACGAGCGAGTCGAGTCGCGAGCTGCCGCCGGCTTGTTCCCAGGCATCCCGCTCCAACGTCACCAGGATGACATCGATGAGCGGTTCGTAGTCGATCGCCAGGACGCCGTTCGCGAACTGACACGTGGCTCCCAGATTGACGACGTCATAGAGGTGGGTGACGAGATGCTCCGTCGCTTCCGTCGTCTCTCTCGTCGTGATTGTGATGACCCCGTTGTGAAACATCCATCCCAGCTCGGGGTCCGTCTCGCGGAGGACGTGATAGATTACGGCCGCGGCCGACATTTCACCGCGGAAGTGAGTCGGTACAGGCGACTCGGGTGCCAGTCCCAGTTCCTCGGTGAGGGACCCGTCGATTAGCACGGAAAAGCCCAGGAGTTTCGTCATCGCCTTCGCGAAACCCGCGAGCGTTTCCTCGTCGTCGAAATGCTCGTCACGGATACGGCGTTGGAGACGGCGTCGCAGCACTGCGTCGAGGGAGTCTTCGCCCAGGACGGCTTTCGGCTTCGCCGAGAGCGGGGACGGCGGTGCGCTCCGTCGTGCTGCTGGATCGGCCCGGTTCGCGACGTCGGCATCTGGCGAAGGCCCCGCACTTTGGTCATCTGCGTCTGCCGCTTCGACCTCCGCTGGTCGCAGACTTGGCGCTCCGTCCTGGTTATCGCTCGTCACACAGCGCGCCAGGGGAATGTTCCGGTGCTGCATCTGTCGCAACTGCGCAAGCAGGGCCGCGATTCGTTCGTGGTTGGTCGGCGTCGTCGCGATCACGAAACTGCGGATGCCGCTGAATTCCACGGCGGTTATCCTGGCAGGTCCGCCTGCGACCTCCCAGGAGACGGGTTCGATGAGCGTCATGATCGTCTCGGCCAGAACGTCAAGCTCGAAGTGATAAGCTCCGTCCGGCCGCAGGCAAGTTGCCGCCAGATCGACAACGTCGTAGATCTTCACCACCCTCGCGCGACGCACGAAGTCGGAGATGCCGGTCGTGATCACGATCGCCTCATGGTCAATCGTCCAGGCCATATCGTCGTCGATCTGGTTGACCAGACGGGTCAGCACCTGTTGTCCGGTCAGTTTGGCGTGCTCGCCCGTCGGCAACCCGATCGGAGTATCCGTACGGACTTCCAGTTCTTTGAGGTCGTCGTACGCGAGAAAGATCGGGATGTCGAGTCGTGATGCGATCTGGTCGATGCCCTCGCCGAGCGTTGTCTCGGCGTCCAGGTCGCTTAAGTCGAGCGGCTGGCCCAAGGCTTTGAGTAGGTCCGCATGACTCTCGTCATTGGCGGACCAGATCGTCACCGTGGGCTTCGGTTCTGGTAACGCCGGTGCGGCGACGGTTGCCCCTGCGGGTGTCCCAGCACCGCCTTGCCTCTCCGCAGTGCCCGTCGCTTCGTGCTCCTCCGCCGACACCGACAAAAGACATGCCCCAACGACCACAACTGTGCCAATAGCGAAAACCCCAAAGCGATGTCTCACAGTTTGCCTCCCATCCACGATCGAAACGGCTCGTCGCGAAGATATCCTAGTCCACCCGTCGTGAGAACGCACGCGCGCCATCGTCAGAAACCAAGCACCCCGTCGGGAAAGTTGCCGAACGTGCTTCGCGGTTAGGCAGCGGCCCCATCGTAGCTCGCCGAACCGGAAAAGTACGGGGCATATCCGCACGCATGGCCGCAGCCGGGAATCCCCGATTTCTTGTGCCGCATCGCCCGCAGGCCGGCCAGCAGGCCCGCGATCCGCTCGTGCGTCTGCCAGGTGTTGCCCACCACCAGCGCCCGGGTGCCCGACAGCTCGAGCTCGCTCACCCGTCCGGAGCCACCTGTATCTTCCCACGAGTCGGGCTGAATCGTGTGGGTGATCAGATCGATGAGTGTGTCGACGTCGGTGTCGACGGTACCGTCTTCGCGAACACAAAATGCGGCCAGGTCGACCACGTCATACACCTTGATCACCTGGTTATCCAAATCTTCCGCGACTTCCCGGGTAGTGACCCACAGCACTTCGTGGCGGACCATCCAGGTCAGTTCTGGATCCAACGTCTTCAGCACGATCTCCAGGAACGACCGGGCGGACACGCCCTGGGGAAGAGCCTCGAGTTCGACCGGCACCTCGGGTTCGATGCCGAGCTCTTCCAAGGCCCCGAGATCCAGGCGCAAGGGGGCGGTCGTTTGTTCGGCCAGCAGGTTCACCAGGCCCTCGAGCGTCAGCCCCGCGTTCGCGTCTTCCCCCTCCTCCTCGTCGCTCACTCGCTCAGAAGTTTCCGCCGTGTTGATCTCCCCGGTGTCGATCTCCGCCGTCTTGATCTCCCCGGTGTCGATCTTAGCATCGAGCAGGGCCACGACATCCTCAATCGTCGTTAGCGCGCGCGGCCAGACGGTGGCCGTGTCGTGGGGCTCCGGAAGATCAACGGACTGTCGTTCGGCGGCGTCGGCAGCCGTCGCCTCCGAGTCTTGCGCATCGGTCGCGGGAGCCTCGGCGGATTGCTCGTCGTCGGCCATCGCAGCCGCCAGGCCGATCAGTGCCAGAGAGCCCGTGGTCAACAGCACGAAGAGCTGGGTGCGGCCATGCATACGGTACCTCTTTGCCAGAAAAGCCAACGTGGAGAGCCAAGCCTACGGAGTTTCAGAATATCACGACCAGCACTTCGTCACGAAGGTTGCGGATTATTCCGCGGCGCCGGCAACACCGTCGCCACGAGTATCGCCCCGCCGAAGCAGACGACCGCGCCGATGCCCGCATACGTCAGTCCGGCCAGCGGCGTGGCGAACTTCACATACGTCAACGTTGCCAGGCTGGCCACGATGCCGCACCAGGCATGGGTCGCCGTGGGCCGCTTTGTAAACACGCCGAGCAGGAACAGGCCGGCTAGCGTGCCGCCCAAGAGACCCACCAACGCCAAGAACAGATCCCATAGATACAGGACCTCGAGCGTCGCCATCATCATGGCGGTGGCCGTGCCCAGCAGGCCGAGAATGAGGGTCAGACCCCGAGCAATGCGAAGTCGCGCGGTGTCGCTTCGCGACGGGCCAAGGCGGACGACGAAATCGGTCGTCACCGCCGTGGCAATCGAGTGCATGCTCGAATCGAGACTCGACATGGCCGCTGCGAACACACCGGCAATGACCAGGCCCGCCAGCCCGACCGGCATTTCGCTGGCGATGAACCAAGGGAAGATCTGATCGGCCTGGGCCAGCGTCGCCAGTTCCGCCGGCCGCTGCTGATAGAACACGAATAGCGCGGTGCCAACCAGGAAGAACAACGCCGCCGCCGGCACCGAGAGTAAGGCATTCGTCCACACCGCCCGCGCGGCCCGACGTTCGTCGCGGGTGGAGAGGTAACGCTGCACGACCGCCTGGTCGGTGGTGTACTGCACCAGGTTCGTGAACAGGGCCCCGACGATCAACACGCCGATCGCGTCGCCGGTCCAGTCCCACTGCCAATCGGCCAGGCGAAACTTGTCCTGTTCGGCGGCCGCCGAGATCACGCGGCCCAGCCCCCCGTCGGTGTCGAAGGCCACAATGGCCAGCGCCGCCAGGGCACCGCCTAGCAGCACGAACACCTGTAGCACGTCGGTCCAAATCACCGCCTCGATGCCGCCAAGCACCGTGTAGAGCGTGCTCAGCAGGCCCATCACGGCGATGCACAGGAACACGTTCAGGCCTGTCACTGCGGAGAGGGCCAGGGCCGGCAGCAACACCACGATGCCCATGCGACCGAGTTGAAAGGCGATGAACGACGCGCTGCCGAACAGCCGCACGCTGAGGCCGAATCGCCGCTCCAGCACTTCATAGGCGGACGTGACCTCGCGGGCGCGAAACCAGGGCAGGTAGACATAAACGACCAGCGGGGCCACCGCCAGGATGCCGAGCGAGATGAGAAAGTACTGCCAGTTCGTGCCGAAGCTGCGGGCGGGAATCGCCAGATAGGTGATGGCGCTGAGCTGCGTGGCAAACACCGACAGGCCGGCGGCCCACCACGGCACGCGTCGCCCGCCGAGAAAGAAGTCGTCCGTCGTCTTCTCGCGCATTGCAAAGTAGCCGCCAATGCCGACCAGCACCAGCAGGTACGCGGCGAGGACAAGCCAGTTCGTCGCACCGAAGGCTTCCGCCATGGGAGCGTGGAACTTGGCCACCCACACTTGTGGCGAGCGGACGCCGGGCCGCGCCTCGCCGCTGACGACGGCGGTTGCCCCCTCGAGCGAAACTGTCGGCGCGGTAACCCGCGAAGCCCCTGTGGGCACCTCGCCCCGCCTGCTCCACCGATCGGTGGTGGGATGGTAGGCCAGTAACTCCCGCGTAAAGCCGGGGTGGGTGGCGAGCTGGTCGGGTTCCGCGGGCTCGGTTGCCCCGCCGGCAATCACAAGGTGCGCGTGCCCCAGTGCAAAGGCCGGGGACGGTGCCGCAGCAGCCGGGCGAGGCAGGTCGGCAAGCGGCCGCCACGCGCCGGTCTGGTCTTCTGGGACAGGCGTATAGCAGTAGGCATCGCGCAGGTAGGGCACGACCCGCTGGGGCTTGCCGTCCGCACCGGTCTTCAATTGCACACCGCTGAACAAGTAGAAGCGGCCCTCGTGCGCCGCCGCCACCGCCTGCATCCGCGCGGGTCCCGGCCAGGTCGGCAGCACTTGCCAACTTTGCTCGGCCGCCGGTGCAGACAGGTTGAGGGCCCAGAACGAATTGGCGGCTTCGGTGCC
This sequence comes from Planctomycetota bacterium, assembly GCA_003389215.1. GTDB lineage: Bacteria > Planctomycetota > Planctomycetia > Pirellulales > UBA7805 > MB-PLM-2. Next base: position 48,675 of record QQVP01000134.1, read on the forward strand.
CGCCGGGTCCACCAGGCCGCCCGCCAGGTAGACGACGTCACCCACCAGGGCTCCGCACATCTGCGTCCGCGCCTCCGGCAGCGGCGGAAGCTCCGACCGCTCGAGTCGGCTCCCGTTCCACGTCAGGGCAAACACCTCTGTCCTGGCCCGCTGGCCGTCCTCTCCGCCAACACAGATGACGCGGCCGCGGTGCGTGACGCTTACACCATAGGCCAACGGGTGCGGCAGCCGCGCGTCGGCCAGCTGCCAACTCTCGCGGCGTTGGTCGAACACGAAGATCGTGTCGTACCACCGCTTCTCACCGCCATCCCAGGGACGTGCCGCGGGGAAGTTGGCCCCGCCCGCGGCAATCACGGCGTCACCACTGACACCGGCAAACATGCCGGCGAACCCCTCGTCGTCCGGCAACGGAGGCAGCTCCCGCCAGGCGAGCGAATTGCCGGACCCGCGTGGCGTCTTCGTCGCCTGTGCTTGTTCCGGCTGTGCCTGCTGCGTGAGCCGCTTGAGACGCAACTCGCGAAACTCGACGACCGTGTCCTTCTCGTGCAGCTGCAGTCCGATTGCCCCTTCGCGAAACCACCTGGGCATCCGGTCGACGAACTCGGACGAGAGCTTGTCGTTGATCAGCAGCTGCAGGTGATTGCCGCGCGCCACCACGTGAACCTGATTCCAGTCCCGCGGGCGAATATCGGCCTTGGTCACCGCCTCGGCGATCTCGTCTCGCTCCAGCGTGCCATCGGCCTCGATCACCAGCCGCGTGCCCCGCAGACAGGCCGGCTCCTCACGCTCGGCGAAGTGAAAGTCCCAGGCCCCCAAGATGTGCGGCCCGATGCCCACGTGCCCCAAGTCGGCGTGATAGCCCTCGAACGCCCGTTTGCCGCTTTCGTCGGGGCGGGCTCGTAGCTCGACACCCGTGTTGCCCTCGGTGCGCAGCCGGTACTCGAACTTCAGCTCGAAGTCGGCGAGATTCTCGTCGTCGTAGACCAGATAGGCCTGGCGGTGCTGGCTGCCGCAACCCACGATCGCGCCGTCCGCGACCGACCAATCGCCGGCGGTCTCCGCAGGCACGGCGTGCCAGCCGTCGAGGGTGCGGCCATTGAAGATCGCCTCGAATTGTCCGGCATTCGCGTCCGGTGAATCGGCGGCTGCCGCCGCGGCGACGAAGAAGCCGACGACAGCGCCGCTCAGCAGCAAGGAGCCCAGCAGCAAAGAGCGGCGCCGTTGCCAGCGAAGAAGAGCGACACCCATCGAAGCAGGCTCGTCAGTTGCGATTCCAGAGGGCCGAGTATGGCCCCATGGTACGCCATCGAGCCGAGCGATCCCACGTGCGTCGAAGATCGGCTCTCCCGCAGTGAGAACCGCGTCTAAAACTTCTTCGCCCAGCTGGCGGCCAGCGACCAGTCCGTCTCCAGCTGTACTCCGCGGAGGTTCTGATAAACCCGGTGGGCGGCCTCGACGCTCAGTCGCCCCAGCTTCGGGTTGCGATACATCACGCCGTAGCCGAAGTTGACGAACTCGCCGCCCCGCATATCCGGATCGTTGGTGCTGATGGTCGCGGAATTCAGATTCGGATCGGCCCCGACGAAGTTGCTGCGAAACAGCCCTTCGACGCGAAACGAAACCGCCCAGCGCTTCTCGCAGTCGAGCACTCGGGCAATCCAGGCGTTGGCCCGATACTCGTTGCCCATGCGATAGTTCTCCGTGTTGCGATCCAGCGGCAAGTCGAACTGGGCCTGCAGGCCCATGCTCCAATATTCCCAGAATCGCTTGTAGGTCACGCCCGGCCGGAAGTCGAAGGTGCCGCTACCCAACCGCATCGGGTAAGGGAACTCCTGGGCGACGAGGCCCGTCGGCACGGTCGTGGTGCGGTCGATGTCGCCCGTCGGCACGCTGAAGCCCAGGTTGACGATCCACTCGTCGTATTCCGTCTCGTAGATCTTCCACAGCCCGCCGAACACCAGGTCGCCAAAGCCCGAGTTGTGCGTGGTGAAGGGCGTGCCGGCCAGCGGCGGATTCGGTCCGAACGGTGTGGCGCGAAGGTGGTCCATCGTGTTCGACCACCACATCGGCATGACGTAGAGCGTGACCTCGTCGGTCATGCCGTACATGATGTGGAGCATGTGCATCTCCATCGTCATGTTGGTCGGCGTGGCGGCGTTGTTCGTACCCAAGGCCTGGCCGACGGTAAACGCCTCGGGCACGGTCAGCGAGTCGGTTCCGCTGCGATTGCCGTCCATATACATGTTCATGTACAGGTACTCCACCATCCACTCGCAGCGCTTGTGGACGTGGTCGCCAAAGATGTGGGCCGGACCGCGTGCATCGGCGCGGTTGTGCTTCAGCCCGTGACCGCCGTGGCTGCCACATCCACCGCCGACGTCGCCGCACGGGTCGCAGGGTCCGCACGGACCGCAATCGGCACAGGGATCGCAGCATCGTTTGCAACCGAGGCCGAATTCGTCAAAGGCGACCAGGTCGGTCGCAGCGCCGTCCGCCGGGAACGGACCCTCGGAGCGTACAGCGGAGACGACGTCGCCAACCGTTTGCGCGGCGGCCGTCGTTGCGGCGAGACAGCAAGCAGCGAGCAGAAGAAGGCGACTCGTGGCAGTCCATTGCCGTTGGCTCATAACGAACTCTCGCTGGGAAAGACGGGGCGATTGAGAAGACGCAGCCCCCAGGCGCAGAACGACCAGAGGGGTATCTCTTATATCGCCAGCTGACGGCTGTGACGCGACGGCAATGCTCGCGGCCGGCAAGGTCTCTCTAGGCTGACGCATGCCAGCTGCTGGCATCCGCCCCGCCGAGCCGCCACACGACTACCACCGGTCGGTCCGAAACGGGCTGGCAGGCAGACCCGCGCGGTTGTAGAGATTCGCCCCCTCGGGGTTCGCCGAATGGGCATAGCGGACGGCCAGCGGGCGGTCGACCTGCGGACTGCTCACCACGACGGTGTCGCCGTCGATCTTGGCATCGGCCCACACCCAACGACGTTCGGCGCCCGCGATGGCAAAGCGAGCCAGCTGGCCTTGCGGCACCTCAACCGTCGGTTCGTAGCCCGACTTCTTGCCGACCATCAAGCCTTCGCCGACGTGGTCGAAGTGGATGCGGATCGAGTCGCCGTCGATCTCGTGGCTGCGATAGAGCGGGCCGCTGGGAACGATCGCCCGACCATAGTCGCGGGCCAGCGCCCACTGGGCCAGGCGATGGCCGACGTCCTGCTTGTTCTTGGGATGAATGTCGTCCGCCTCGCCGATGTCGATAATCACCGCCATGCCCGAGTTCGGCAGATCGAGCGCCCGTCGCTGGGCGTCGCGGGTGCGGGCGTAGCCGTCGTCACCGGCGGGCTCTTTGGTGTCTTTGGTGAAGTTGGCCAGCTGCACCCAGTAGAAGGGAAAGTCGCCCTGGCCCCAGGCCTCGCGCCAACCCTGCACCAGGGCGTGCTTCTTTTCGTAGTACGTGGCGTCCTCGGTACCGTTCGACTCGCCCTGATACCAGATCGCCCCGCGAATGGCATACGGCACCAGCGGATGAACCATGCCGCGATAGAGCCGGGCGGGATCCTGGTTCGAGCTGCCCAGGTTCGGCCGGGCAGGGTAGGGCGGGGGATAACGCCCCGCCGCCACCGCGGTTTGGGCGTCTTCCGTCCAGCGACGCATCTCCGCAATCAAACGACCGTAGGCCTGCTTGCCCAACTGCGTGGAGGGATCGGCCGTCTCGATGCGGCGAACGATATCGGGGGCGAACGCGGCGTGACCGATCGAGCGGAAACCGCCCACGGTGATCCAGGGCTCGATCCGTGTGCCGCCCCACGAGGTGTTGATCAGCCCGATCGGCACGTTCAGGTCGAGGTGCAACCGCCGGGCAAAGTAGTAGCCGACCGCCGTATAGTTGCTCACCGTGTCGGGCGAACAGACGGTCCACGCCGCCCCAAAATTCTCCTGCGGCACGTCGGCCGGACGACGTGGAACCTTGATGTGGCGGATCAACGGATAGTTGGCCGCGCGACGCTCTTCCTCGGGCTTGCCCGAGATGCGGACCGTCCACTCCATATTCGATTGCCCGCTGCAGACCCATACCTCGCCGACCAGGACATTGCTAATGGTCAGGGTGTTGTTGCCGTTGACGGTCAAAACCCGCGACTGATCGCTGGCCGGCATGGCCTCCAGATCGACCCGCCAACGGCCGTCGTCGCCGGCGGTCGTCTTCACGTTTTGATCGGCGAAGGTCACGGTGATCGCCTCGCCCGGTTCGGCCCAACCCCACACCGGCACCGCCTGTTCGCGCTGTAGCACCAGGTTGTCGGTAAAGATGCTCGGCAGCCGCACGTCGGCCGAAGCCGCCGGCACGAGCCCGCCGAGAAGCAGGGCCAGCAAGCCTCCGAGAACAAGACCTCGTCCGATACGTGAAGCCGTCGTCATGCGCTGCCGTTCCTTTCGCTGCGTCGTGGATGTCGTCATGGTGGGGATATGGTGGGGATGTCGTCGTGGTGGGGAGCGGGCAGACTTCCCTCGGCCTCTTCAATCAGCCGGACCGGGCCAGACAGGATGGCCGAGCAGCCCGATCCAGCGACGGGCACGAGAGCTTCGGTCCAGCGGAAGCTCCGCAAGCCCTGAGTATAGGCACGCCCCCGGGGCATTCCAAATTGCCGCTCATCTCGGCACACCCCCGCGCGCGACGGCCGACCCGCTCGCTTTACAGCGGTCGTCGGGTGGTCGAAAATATGGCTCGACTCTCGGACCATTCTGGCGGTGGCGCGAAGAACGTCGCCCCGCACCGGGTCCGGCCGCGCGATTCCCCTTGGAGAGATACCATGTCCCGCGTCGACCGCCGCGAATTCCTGAGAACCTCGACCGCTGCGGGTGCCGCAGCCGCCACGCTGACCACCTGGCCCTGGTCGGCCCGCGCCGAGGCCGCCGCCCGCGTCGCCCCCTGCAACGCGAGCGCGATTCCCCCCCACCGCGTGCAGATTCTCTACGGCATGCACGCCTACGCCGACAAGCTGAGCGTCGAGCCGGGCGAAGAAATCCAGTTCCACTCCAGCAGCAGCGTGCCGTACAAGTTCTCGGTCGCCCGACTGGGAAGCGGCATCGACGATCCAGCGACGGATCAGGTCTTCGAGACGGTCGCCGACAATCCGGCCCGGCTGCAGCCGATTCACCCCGGCTCGTACGTTCACGTCGAAAAGGGCCTCGCCGCGGACGCGGAGCTCGGCGCGTTCACGGTCGAATGTTGGGTGCGGCCCCACCTGGCTGACGAGCCCGGCGGCCTGATCACGCAATTCGACATGCCGCATCAATGCGGCTTTGCCCTGTTCTTGAACCCCGGCTACGTGGTCTCGTTCTATCTCGGCGATGGCAGTACCTTCGAGCAACAGCAGCTCCACCACACGCCGTCCGGTACGCTTAAGAAATCGATGTGGCATCACGTCGTCGGTCGCTGGGATGGCCGCGAAAAGTCGATCTGGGTCGATGGCCGACAGGTTGCCGCCTGGCCCTTTGCGGGTCCGCTACGTCCGGGCAAGTCGGCCCTGCGTCTGGGGGCGCGCGGCGACTATGGCGAGGCCTTTCGTTTTCTCGATGGCGACCTGGCCATGCCGGCAATCTACGGCCGGGCCCTCTCGGAAGAAGAGATCAAACGCCGCCGCGCCGAACAGGGCTTCCAACCGGCCTCGGGCGAAGAGGTGCTCGCCTGCTGGCCGCTCGACGAGGAGCGTGGCTGCCTGGTGGCCGACGCCAGCGGCAACGACCACGCCGGGCGAATCGTCAACAACGCCACCTGGATGATCGGCGGCCCGGCCTTCGATCCGGCCAGTGTCCCCCGCTGGGCCGACTACGATCCGCAGCAGGACAAAACCCGCGGGCATGGCCTGCGGCTGGCCAGCGACGACCTCTACGATTGCCGCTGGGAGCCGAGCCACAAGGTCCGCATCCCCGACGACGCGCGCAGCGGTTTCTATGTCGGCCGCTACGAATACACGCTCAACGGCAGCGAGCGGATGTATCACACGCTGTTCTTCGTGCGGCCGAAACGTGGGGCGAAGAAGCCGCCCGTCTGTCTGCTGGCGGCCACGAACACCTATCGGGCGTATACCTATCGCCCCTTTGCCGAGGTGCCACCGACGCTTACCTGGAACGACTACAGCACGTCCAACGCGCCCGGCAACCCGCCTCACTACAGCTTCTACAACGGCCACAAGGCGGGCCACGTCTGCTACCGGCTCGGGCTGCGGATGCCTTCGCCGAACAGCAGCCCCTACTCCACCTCGATGTCGCACGGCACCGAGCACAACTACAGCCACCTCACCAAGGCCGATCGCTTTACCGAACTGTGGTTGGCCGAGAGCGGCTACGACTACGACGTGATTACCGACCTCGACCTGCATCAGAACCCCGATATCCTCGACGGCTATCAGGTCTTCATCGTCAACGGCCACAGCGAGTATTGGTCGGTCGAGATGCGCGACCACGTCGACAAGTATCTCGAGCAGGGCGGCAACGCCATCGTCATGTCGGGCAACACGATGTTCTGGCGGGTCACCTACGATCCGAATTACGAGACCATCGAGTGTCGCAAGATCGACGCGCCGGGCAACCCCATCGCGCCGTCGAAGCGGGGCGAGTCGTATCACAGCGACGACTGGCAGCAGGGCGGGCTAATGCGCGACTGCGGCTATCCGGCCTGGCCGGTCTTGGGTCTGGAATGCCTCGGCTGGGACGGCGAGGTCGAGGCGATGGGGCCCTTCGTGGCGGAGAACGTCGACCACTTCCTCTACAACGAGCCGGAGGCGACGGGACTCAAGGAGGGCGAGCGGTTCGGACAGAATCCGGCAGGCGGCTATCCGATGGCCGGCGGCCACGAGTTCGACGTGCGGCCCAGCGTCATTATGCGGCTGCAACAGGGCCCCAAGCCGGAGCACGCCCCCGACATCGAGCAGCCCGAGGGCATGGACTACCTGGGCTACAGCATCCACGATTGGGGCACGGCCTACATCATCGATTACTATGCCCGGCAAATCCAGGACAAGGGCACGCTGGGCGGCGAGATGGTGCTCTGGAACCGGCCGCAGGGGGGCAAGGTGTTTCACGCGGGCGTGATCGCCGGCGGCTGGGTCCTTTCGGTCGACCCGAAGTTTCAGACGATGATGCGGAACGTGATGCATCACTTTGGGGTCGAGCGAAACGCCTAGCGGGTGGCACGGGCGCGTGCGGATGGCACTTCCGCCAGTGCGAACTGTCTGTCGGGCTTTGCTGGGCACGACAACGGGAGGGCGAGGCTCCTGCCGAGCCGAATGCTACTGACCCTGCCAGTGCCTGCGGTAGAGTAGCCCGACGCGTGAGCGAGGGACGTGGCGGCGTGCCACTTCTGACTGCTTGTCAGCCAGTGCCAAGGTGGTGCGGCGTGTGCCACTGGCTGCTTGCCAGCCAGTGCCTCGACAATGCATGGTCACGCTCGCGTGACCATGGCACCCGCGAGGGCAAGGCGTAGCGGAGGAGAATCCAATCATGCTGGGGGCAATATCGGCGCGCCGAAACGTTGGCACACTGGGTAGTCACTGCATGCTGATGGCGGCGACCATGCTGCCGGCAATCTCCGGCTGCTTCGGCTCACCACCCGCTGCCTTGAAGCCGGTCGCATCGCCCGACGGCACGTGGGTCGTGACCCCGTCGGTCAACCGCTCGAAGGCCGACCGCACGACCTACCTCTGCATCGCCTTCGAAGTGACGGACGCCGCGGGCAATCCGCTGCACCAGGTCCAGTCGAACGCAAATGACCGAATGAAATGGGCGCTCGGCTGGTACGACAACGACACGATCGTGTTGGCCAGTAGCGACGTGGGCACCTCGGCCTGGCAGCTCACGGCGAATGGGTCGATCTCGCAGCTGCCCGACTCGTTACCGGCGGAGATCACGGCACACGCACAGCGACTCACGGACGCGAAGTATGGACCGTGACGTGACGTAGCAATGCCTTGTCACATTCTCGCTTGAAGAACTCAGGGCGGCCGGTACGTTGAAGGGGACGGCCACGCTTGCGCCGTTGTCCGCGGCCACGGGCGTGCCACTTCTGGCTGCTAGTCAGCCAGTGCTAAGCACAGGCATGCCGTCGCACGCGCACCCGCTCTTTGACAATTCATTCCAGAGTTCGCGCCTCGCCCGCGCGCAGAGTCGGCTCCAAGTTGCCGTCTGAGGCCTGCGTTTGGGCCGTGAGTTTTTTGCCGTCGGGTGCCGAAGCCCTGGCAAATTGCTTAAGTCAAGAGCGTCCCGCACGTTGCGGCGAGAAGTGGGCGCTTCGCCCTTGCTCGCAAGTAACACCCGGCCAACGACTTCGAGTTTTTGTGCGGTCAGCCCGTTTTTCGCGGCTACGCGAAAAAAACTCGCACCCGCCGCTTACTCGTCGAGCCCCGCTCGGTTCGGCCCGTCGCGATATGCCTCTTGGCCCATCAGCAGGCCGCCCTTGTAGCCGCCGCCGTTCCACAGGTCCCACTTCGGATCGGCGTGCTTGTCGAAGAAGGCGAACAGGGCCTTCCGCAGCCGCATCGTCGTGTTGTATTGCTGCGACTTGTCGAACAGGTTGGTCGCCTCTGCGGGATCCTCCGTCAAGTCGTACAACTCGTTCTTCATGTGGTAGAGCGAGTTCGGCTGCGGACGAATCCGTTCGACGTACTTCCACTCGGGCGTGCGGATGACGCGGATCGTTTCGAAGTCGTAGAAGACGGTATTGTCCCAGTCGGCGATTTCCTCGCCCCGCAGCAGCGGTGAAAAGTCGCGGCCCGGCAGCGGCGGCTCGGCAGGGATTCGCTCCTCCAGACCCAGATAGTTGAGCAGCGTGGGATAAAAGTCGTAGTTGGCGACGTGCTCGTCGACCTTCCTGCCGGCCGGGATGTGTCCGGGGTAGCGGATGATCAGCGGGATTTGCATACACTGGTCGCGGGCCGTGAGCGGTCGGGTGTGGTCGCCCATGCCCCAGAAGCCGCCGTGCCCGCCCGCGGTTCCCTGATCTGCGGTGAAGACGACGATGGTGTCGTTCTCCAGGCCCAGCTCGGCGAGCTTGGCGAGCACCTCGCCGACACTTTCGTCGACCATGCTGATCTGCGAGGCCATGTTCCGCATCGACGTCACGTTGTTCACGTGCTGCCGCTGATGCGGGCTGGCCATCCAGGGGTGCATCGGCGCGCGGGGAAACGACGACATCGGCAAATCGGCATAGAGCTCCGCGAACTTGTTCTTCGGCTCCGGCTGGATTGCCGAACCGAGCGAGTAGGGGCCGTTGTAGCTCAAGAAGAGAAAGAACGGCTTGGCCTGTTGCTGGCTCTCGTCGAGAAACCGCTTGGCGTGTTCGGTCCAGAAGGGCGTGATGTGTTCCGGGTGGCGGCGCACCTTGCCGTCTTCGATGATCTCGTCATTGTAGAAACTGGCGGTGTGCCCGCGGGTCTTGGTGACCCAGTACTTGAATCCTTCCTGCGGGGTCATGTGCCCACCGAGGTGCCACTTGCCCACCAGGCCACAGTGATAGCCGGCGTCGGCCAAGACCTCGGGCAGCGACTTGAATTCTTCGAGCGTGCTGTAGGCCTTCGGGCCCATCATCACGTCAAGCGTGAGAAATCGATGAACCCCATGTTGCGACGGCATCAGGCCGCTGAGCCACGAGGCCCGCGTCGGCGAACAGACGGCGTTGTTGCTCCAGGCATGTTCGAAGAGCATTCCGCCCGCGGCAAGCCGGTCGATGTGCGGCGTTTGAATTTCGGGATTGCCGTAGCAGCCGAGCGTCCACTGCCCGTGGTTGTCAGTCATCATCAGGATGACATTGGGCAACTTCGGGTCGGACTTGGCGTCGGCGCGATCGTCGTCGGCAAGGAGCGGTCGAGCAAACGACGTAACAACCGAGAGGACGAGAGCGTGCGAAAGGAGCCGACCGATGCCGAGCGAGGATAGGCGTTTCATCGCAGGTCGTTCTTCATGGGTGCGAAAGATGGCAGGCGCACGGCTGGGCGGGAGGCGCGAGCTAGTCTTTGGGCATGCCGTTCATGACCGTGCCGCCCTTGTAGCCCTTGAAATCGAGGTAAATCTTATAGCCTTCGGGGTGATTCAATTGCAGGTCGACTTCATCAATGGCCTGATAGACGAGGCGCATCGGTCGGCCCTCCTCGTCGCGTCGATAGATGCGGACGTCGATGCCCGCTTCGTCAATCCGCATCGTGATCTTGCGCCCGATGCCTTGATGGACGACGACCGTTTGCACCCCGTCCTCGAGGCTGCTCTGAACGATTTGACTGCGACCCCCGATCCGCACTGTGCCGCCGGTGATCGTGATGCCGCCCCCACCGCCGAGCTCGACGTTGCGGAGACCGCCAAAGATGACCGCCTGGCCACCAAGCCCGTCGACTTCGTCGACCACAGGCGGAAACAGGCTCTCGCGGGCACGACCGGCGATGGTCGTGTCGTCGCTCTTGGTCAGCTGCTTCAGGGCGGAGAGGGCCGCCGAGCGCGTGGCATCGTCCTCCGAATCGCGGAGTTCGGCCAATACGCCGATGATGCGATAGTTGATCTCGGGCTGGTCCGGTTGAAGATGGTTTCGCAGATGTCCGACGACGGCCGCATTCCCACGAACGAGCTGCTCGCTGGCGGCCTCGCGAACGGCATACTTCTCATCGCCCAGTTGGGTCACCAGCGAAGCAACCTCGGCACGCGAGAGGGCGACGACCGACGTCGCCGGAGCGGCTGGCTCCTCGGTGGCCGGTTCCTCGGCCAGGGCGAGCGGACCGGGCACTCCAATGCCCGCAGCCACGGCGACCAGAGCGTTGATCGTGCAGCGGAAGTAGCCCATGGACCTCGCGAGCGGCGTCACGTCGCGCTTGGTAGACCGGAGAAACGTAGACCCTCGAACACTTCGATCTTAACACCCGCGCGCGGGTGTTGGCCAGCGGTTTGGGCGAAAACGCGGCAATCGCCAGCTGAATTGACATGGTTTCACGAAAGTGCGGTACAATCACGGGCGCGGCTGGATGGTGGCAGGGCAACGATACGCCCTGAATGGGCATTTTGAAGAGGGGAACCAGTCATGCGAAGATCACGTCTTGTGGCTTTCTTGTTGATTGTGGCGGCCTTCTGTTTTGGGTCGAACTTCTCGGACTCGTACGCAGACGACTCTGCTCCAGCGAAAGGGGAGCGCGTGGACGAAGCGTCGGCCGACGGTGCGAATGGACCAGAATGCGATGAGGAGGCGTGCCAGGCAGAGCCCGGTGAACACGATCGCCAGCACGGCACGGCGATTCCATTTGCAGAAAGCCCGCGCAAGGCAGCCTCACGGGCCAAGAACGAGAAGAAGCTCGTTATGGTGCTTCATCTTTCCGGAAACTTCGCCTTGCCGGAGTTTACGTGAAACAACGCCGCCCGCTTCAGGGCAGGTGCCCTGCGGAACGAGCGGGTCGCGGCGTTTGCGCGTCGCTACTTTGTCGCCGCGTTCGAACAGAAGGGGAACTTTCAGGTTCGTCGCGACGGCTCGGGAGTCGACAAGGATGGCGGAGATCTGGTGACGTATTTCTGCACGCCCGAGGGACAGGTCGTCCACTTCGTCGCCGGCGCGGTCAATGCCCCGGAGTTGCTGCACGGAATGCAATGGGCGGTGCGGGCACAGCAGACGGCCTTCGGTCGTGGCCGAACGGACAAACAGACTGCCCGCAGGCTAATGCGATTGCATCTGCAAGTGACCGGGGACGATCTCGAGACGTTCATCAACAACTTGACCAGCGGCAATCGCCAACGCTATGGCGAACCGGGGCACGACCGCTGGCTGACGAATCGCTCGCCGGTCGAGGTCCACCGTTACCTGGCGGCACGACCGCTGGTTCCGCTTCGCGAGATCGAGACCGAAGTGTTCAGCACATTTGCTGACTACGACGTGCGCGACGAGGAGGACGATGCCCGCTTGGACGCGGTCGCAGCCGTATTCGAAAGATGCCGCGAGGCCCGCCGCCCCGTCGTGCTGGTCATGACCGCGGAGGGCGGCGCCGCGCTGTCCGATTCGGCGGCCCAACGGCAAATCGACAAGATCCGCGCGGAATTCGTGACGCTCGTTCTCAGCATCGACGAATTGCCGGCGCTCTCGACACGCATTGAGATCCGCGCGACTAACGGTCAGGAACGAACGGGGAGCGGTACGAAGGTCGACGGATCCCGCCGGTCGGAAGGCCAGCTCTACGTTTTCGGCCACACGGGTGATCAGGTAGACGTCGTCTCCATCTCGGATGCTGAGGGAACCTTGGGAGCGATGCGGCACGCGCTGCAACTGCGCTACCTGGAAGACGCGCAGGCCGCGGTCGCGCAAAATGAGTGGCCCGCGGCAGTGCGCATCGCGAAACGCCTTCGCGCCTGGCCGGCTCACCCATCGATTGATGAACAAGTGTCGGAGTTGGCTACACGGATCCTGGATCGCTCGCGTGCCCGTCGCGCCCTGGCGGTGGCCGAGAAACGACTGGAGCAGAGCTTGGAACGTGGTCGGGCTAGTCTACAGAAGGTTGCCGCGGATTATCCCGAAACGCCCGAGGCCCGCACGGCGAGAATTATCCTTGCAGCGATCGAGTGAATGTTCTGACTTCAAGACCACCCGTTCGTGAGCAAGCGTGGTGATACGACTGCGGAGTGACGTATGATCTTTACTCGATTGCGGTTGCTACTTGTGTTGGCAGCCGTGCTGGGAAGCGCTCAAGCGGTCGGCGCCACGCTGCCCAACATCGTCTTCTTTCTCTCCGACGATCACCGGTCCGACATGCTCGGCTGCGCGGGCCACGAGATTGTCAAAACGCCGCACATCGATCGCCTGGCCGCCGAGGGCGTGCGGTTCGAGAACGCCTTCGTCACCACTTCGATCTGCGCCGCGAGCCGGGCCACGATTCTTACCGGGCTGTGGGAGCGGACGCACCGCTTTACCTTTGGCACGCCGCCGCTGGCCGAGCGCTGGATCGACGACAGCTATCCCGTTCGCCTGCGGGCCGCTGGTTATCGAACTGGCTTCGTGGGCAAGTTTGGCATGAACGTGAGCCGCCACGATTGGAAGCGATTGTGGGACTGGTCGGCCGCACAGAATCGGACGCCTTACTTGAAAAAGCAGCCGGACGGCAGCCTCCGCCATCTGACCGATCTGAACGGCGATCGGGCTATCGAGTTTCTCAATACCTGTCGGGCAGAGGAGCCCTTCTGCTTGTCGGTCAGCTTCAGTGCGGCGCATGCCGAAGACGGCGATCGCGAGAACCATTTTCCCTGGCCTTCCAGCGAAGAGGGGCTGTACGAAGATGTGGTCATTCCACCGCCGCGCGTGCGGACCGATTTCTGGAAGGAACTGCCCGGGTTCTTTCACAAGTCGATGAATCGCAACCGCTACTTCTGGCGCTGGGATACGCCGGAGAAGTACCAGCGAAACGCGAAGGCCTATTACCGCATGATCACGGGGCTCGATCGCAACGTCGGTCGCGTGCTGGCCGAGCTGGAGCGACGCGGCTGGCTCGACAACACGATCGTGATTTTCACGGGCGACAACGGCTACTACAAAGGCTCGCGCGGCTTCGCCGGCAAGTGGACCCATTACGAGGAATCGCTGCGGGTGCCGCTGGTCGTGTTCGATCCACGATTGCCGAAGGCGAAGCGGGGCCAGGTTGTCGAGTCGCTGGCCCTCAACGTCGACCTGGCGCCCACGATGCTGGCGGCGGCGAACGTCGAGGTCCCCGCGAGCCATCAGGGTCGCGATCTGGGGCCGCTGGTACGGGGCGAATCGGCGGACGACTGGCGCGACGACTTCTTCTGCGAGCACCTCTTCGATTACGCAACGGTGCTGAAGTGGGAAGGCGTCCGCGGGCAGCGCTACGTCTATGCTCGCTACTTCGAGCATTTGCCCGAGGGCGAGTTTCTGCACGATCTTGAGGCGGATCCCCTGGAGTTGACGAATCTGGTCGGCAGCGCCGAACACTCGGAGGTGCTCGAACGCATGCGGGCACGCTGCGACGAATTGCGCGACCGTTACGGAGGCGAGTTTCGGCGGCCCCGGTCGCCCACAGATGAGTGACGCAGACGGCGGGAAAGGCCACGCGACGCGTTGTTCGGGATGACACGAGACACTTTTAAGACGGAGCGAGGCACATGAGCGGCATTCGCTACACAATCCGCGACCTGATGGTGCTCATGGTCCTGGTGGCGCTGGGGCTCACGGCACTGATGAATGCCGGCCCGATTTGGGCCTCGCTGTTCACTGGCATCGTGGTCGTGTTTCTCATGTTTGCCACGTTGGCGGCCCTCGTGCGTCGCGGACGTGTGCGGGCGGGTTGGACCGGTTTCGCGGTATTCGGCTGGACCTACTTTCTGCTGACGAGCCAGATCTTCACTTACAACATCAATCTGCCGACGAAGTTTCTGATCGATCAGTTCTACAACGTCGTTGAACCGAACGGATATCTGACCTGGGGGCCCAGCATGCCGTGGTACCGTGGGCCTGCCCCGATGTACGTTCAGCCGGCTCTTCCGATCGCCCCGCCCCCGCCGACAGCGACCGTTCCTCTCGCCCCGCCGATCATCGACGACGAGAATCCTGACGCCCCTTTCGAGACGCCGAGCGACGACGACGACACGAGCACCGAGGGCGCCGCAGTTGACCCTGTCGCGGACGCGGACTCGTCGAGGCCGGCGGTCCTACAACCGGCCTCACCATTGATGGCACCGGTCGCGACCGCTGCCGTCACTACCTTTCCCCGCGACTACCCGTCGTTCTCGACGATCGGCCACGGCCTGTTTACGCTGCTGTTGGCGATGATCGGCATCTTCGTGGGCCGCTTGCTGCTGGCGCGCGAAGATCGCGCCGCCGCAAACCAAGTCAGCGAAGCCGCGTAGCGATCTAGCGACCGAAGAGTTCGTCGAGGCCCTTTTCCAGACCGCGATTGATCGCATCGTCGATCAGGCCACCGGCGGCCGAGCCCAGCATCTGTTGCGTCAGATCGTCGAGGGCCCGGCGGTCGAGCTGCGGCTGGCTAAGCGTGCCTCGCAGGGGAACGCGAATCGACTGCCCGGCGAGCGAGCGCAGATGTCGGTCGCGGGCCACCCAATCTTCTTGAATGGGAATCTCGGCCACGACCTGAAGCGTCGAATCGAGGCCGACCGAACCGGTGGTGCGCAACTGGACGTCGCCGATGGCGAGCGCCAGGTTCCGATGATGAACACGACCCTGCCGAACTTCGAAGTCGACTTCCTGCGCCGGCACATTGAGCGCCACCTGCGAACGTCCGGTCAGGGACGCCAGCGGCCGCTTCTTCACAATCGCTTCGATCTGTTGGGTCACCAAGATGAGTTGCTCGGCCACCGGGCCGGGACGAACCTGGGCCGACTGGATCGACAACTTGCCCGCCACATCGGCGCGGTGCGTTTCGCCGAGGGGAACCTGACAACGTGCCAGGTCGAGCGAGAAGATGCCGTCGGCGCGGGTTGCCTCGGCCAACAGGGGCGCCACGTACTTCAGCCACGACTGGCAGATCTCGGGCGAAAGGCGCACCTGATCGATCACACGGCCCGGCTGTACTTGCAACTGCGAAGGCTGCGGGCGGAGGTCGATCCGCGGGGCGACACGCAAACGCCCCTGTCCCAGCGAGAGGTCCAAAGGATCGACGTTCAGCATCCGCTGGGCCAGCTGGGCCCGCAGTTCGCCCTCGCCGACCGGCATTCCATAGACGCTGGCCCGCGACCAACCGATGCCCGCCTGGGCGGTCAGGTCGCGGAACATGCCGAGGCCCTCGTCCGCGCCGCTTCCTGTCGAACCCTCAGTCGATGCGAGGTAGATTGGCCCGCGAATGGTAAACGGTCGCGTACCGGAACCGACGAGTTGAATTTCCGAACCCAGGTAAGGCCGCAGCAGGGCCGTGATCTTCTCGAGTTCGTAGATAACGTTGCCGGCGATGTCGACCATGACGGGCTCCTCGGCGAGCGCGATCCTGCCACGCGTTTCCGCGAGCTTGAGCGTGTCGCTGGAAAGCTCGAGCCGGTCGAGTTCAATGCTCGCGGGCTGAGCCACGTGGCGACCACGACCGGAGAGAAAGACCTCGCGCTCGCTCCAGACGGTCTGCCACGGGTTGCTCTGACGCTGGCCGCCGCCGCGGACCGGCAGCAACTGGGTCGAGGCGGGCTGAGCGACAACCAGATCGTTCATGTTCGCTTCCCACAGGGCGGTCGTCGCACCGCGCTGGTGCGAGAGTTCGGCGCGGGCGGTGGCCGAGCCTGCCCACTGGGTGGTCAGTGGCTGGTCGGGAGCGACGAACCAGCGCTGCAGGCGGGCCAAGTCGGCCGCCAACGTGATCTTGCCGTCTGCCTTGGCGGGCGCATTCTCGCCCGACTGCACGTCGAGCTGATCGATGCGCAACGAAACGGCACTCGTTTGCAGCGTCGTCGAATCGGAACGGACGTGCGAGGTCGCCGCCTCCCAGGTCGCATCGCCAAACAGAACGACGCGGGGCTCGCGAATGTAGTAGCCACTGCCGGCAAAGTCGAGCTGCGTCAACTCGACGTCGGCCCGCTGAACCGCCACGCGGTTGACGGCAAACTGGCCGCGCAGGCTGCCGCGAACGCCGCCCCGAACGTGCTCGACCTCCAGCGGCAGCTCCACCGCCATTCTTTGCAGCCGCGGATACCAGCTGGCCAGGTCGCCACGGACTTCCAATTCGAGCGGCCAACGCGTCTCCGCAGCGACGGCCGTGACCGGCTCGCTAAGCGTGGCCCGCAGGTGATCGCCCGGGGTGTTCAGTTGGAAGATCGCCTGTTCGACCGAAGCAACGCGGGTCGTATCGGCCCGCCCCGTGGCATCGACCGTGATCTCCATATTCGGTTCGACCCAACGTCCGCCGGTGGCGGTCTGCAGACTGAAGTCCGCGAACGTGAGCCGGCCATTGGCGTGGACCTTGGCCAGTTCCGTGGCGCTGGCGGCTTCGGTCTCTTGAATCCGCAGCTCGGCCGCCACGCGGCCGCCCATCTGCACGCTGTCCAAGTCGAGGAACTGGGCAAGCGCCTCTCGCAAGCGACCGAGATCGCACTGTCCCTGCAGCGTGGCATCGACGGGCGTTCCCTGCGCTTCCATCTCGAGAAAGTCGGAGCGACACTCGGCCCGCGCTTGCAGATCGCCATTTTCATTGCGGGTAACCTGCCAATTGGCGACGACCGGTTGTCGCCAGGCGACGGCACGTCCCTGAGCGAGGCCCTGCAAGTTCGTCGTCTCCACGCCTCCTTGCCAGCGGCGGGCCGTGCCCACACGCATGCTGGCCGCGCGCACCGTAAGCTCCCCCGAAGTGAACTCCGTGCCAGGACGAACCTTCAGGAGGGAGGGAATCATGTTGGCCAGCTTCGCCAGATCGATCTGCCCCGTTGCTTCGTATTCTTCGTCTTCGAGCAATCCGCCCAGATCACCTTCGGACAGGCGGCCCAAATCGAAACTGCCGGTGGCCGTGAGTCGGCCGACATCGGAATCGATCGTGCATTGCTGCAAGGTGAGCGTGTCCTCACGGAGCTCGCTCTCGACGTCGAGTGCCAGGCGTTCGAGCCGGACGACGTCGCCGGCGAGCAGCGATTCGGAAGCAATCTGCATTTCGGCTCCGGTCAGCTTCCCTTTGACGAACAGCCCGGGCTCTTGGTCGTCCGACGCCGTGCGGTTTTGAAGTTCGACATCGATGGCCAGCATCCCGTCGGCATGGGTACCCGCGGCGAATCGCGTCAGCAGGGGCTCGAGCGCCGCCAGGGCGACGGCTTCCGACTTGAGGGTCGCCTGTGCGGCGCCGGTTTCCGGGTCGACGTCGCCGCTGGCCGACCACAGTGCCGGACGGGCGTCGGCCGACGACAATTCGCCGCTCGCCTGGAAGCTCAGCGGACGCGTTGCTTCCGTGCCTTCCGACTTGCGGGCGAGCGAGAGGTCGACATTGCTGAACGTGGTGGTGGCGCCGGCCTCGTTCTTGAGGACGATCGTCGCCTCGGTGACTTCGATGGCGAAGGGACGTCGCGGCGAAGGCGACTCGTCGGGCGCCGCGGGGTCGTCTTCGCGCAGTTCCGCCAGCAAGTCCTCGAGGTTACTGCCACCTTCGCGGAGCTTGATCTCGATGACCGGTTCACGGACGAAGAAAGTCCCCGGCGTGGATCCTTGGAGCAACAATGTGGCCAGGCTCTTCTCGCTGCGTGCCTGTTTCAGGGTGAGCAATCTCTTGCCGTCTTGGTCGTCGACGCGCAGTCCTCGCACCTCGACGGGCGAGAGCCAGGCAGCCGAGATGTCATCGACGACGACCTGACCGGAGAAGTCGGACAGAACACGATCGAGCACGATGCCACGTATCGGCTGCCGCGTGACAATCCACGGCAGGAACCAAACGCCCACCGCGAGCAGCAACACGAACAGGAACAAACGCAGACGCCACCGCGACTTCTTTTGACCTTGCCTGGCCATAGCACGATCCTTCAGGGTGAACGCATTTCGTCAGTCTTCCTCGCCCAATGTCGAACGGGATCGCGAGGGGCGATCCGTTCGCGCACCAAGGCTAGCAGTCACTGCAAAATACGGCAACACGAATGCATGCAAGCGGAGGTCCCGCGCGCCCGGGTGTCCCTGTGAAACGCGCGGCAGGCTTGCTCCGAAATCGCGACCAAAGCGGCCCCGCGCTCGCCGGTTACGGCGACTTTGCCGGCGATGCGGATCGCGGCGGCGGCGGCGGCCGGCAAACTCGCTCACACCTTGTTCGCGGGACACGCCGGTGAGTTGAAAGTCTGCATAGCCGTTGGTAAGGTGGCTTTAGTCGATCGGAGTGCGTCGAGCGGGGCATTGGCAGGGGTGATCTAAGCGTTTCCGGACTGCGCAGGAGGCAGCTTGAGGATGTTCCTACGGCAGAGATATTGGTCGCTGGCCGTTTGGGCTGGCCTTTTCTCGGCAACGTCGCTGACTTCCGCAGCCGACGACACGGCCGCACCCGGCGGCGCCTCACAACAAGAAGCCTCCCAAGAAGAAGCCATTGCCGAGTGGATTCGGGACCTCGGACACCCTTCAGCGCGACGCCGCGACAAGGCGACGCGCAATCTCATCCACGTGGGTCCCGCCGCGGCCTCACGATTGGCGGAGTCGGCGACCAGCACCGATTTCGAGGTCGCGTTTCGCTCCTTTCGCATCCTCTCGGCACAGCTCGCCTCGTCCGATCCCGTGACGAGCGAGGCGGCCGAAGCGACGCTGAAACAACTGTCGGCCATCGACGACGACTCGGTCGCCCGTCGCGCGGTCAATACGATGCGCGGTCTGCTGAAGCGCCGTCAAACCGTCGTGATCACCGCCCTCCAGCGCCGAGGTGCCATGGTCAACGTCACCGGCGACCTCGGCGATCCCAGCGCCACGATCTCCATCGTCCTGGGCGACAACTGGGACGGCAGCGGCGAAGACCTGCGGATGCTACGCCGACTGGAAAACGTGACCTCCCTGCAGGTCAATCTCTATCACGGCGGGGAGAGCGTCTTCACCGTTCTGGCCGAACTGACCGACCTGGAATCCCTGTCGCTCACGAACCTCAACGTGCCGGACGAGCAATTCGCCGACTTGGCCGCGCTCAAGAAGCTGCGGCGGCTGGAACTGGCGGGATGCATGATCGGGGATCGCTCGATCCGACATCTCGCATCGCTTACGAAACTTGAGCACGTCAACCTCAACAACACACTCATCACGGGAGAGGCGCTGGCCCATTTGCAAAAGCTCCCGCGGCTGACCACCCTTTCGCTCGCTTCGACCCGCCTGTCCGCCGACGAGTTCCGACAGCTCGCCGCCTTCAAACAGCTGGAACAGATCGAAGTCTCCGGAACCCAGTTCAGCGGCGACTCGCTGATGAGCCTGGCGGGCTTGGAAAAGTTGCGCATCGTTACGGCCCAAGCGGCGCGCGTGACCCCCTACGACGTCGAGGACTTCGCGGATGAGCGAGCCGACGTCGCCATCGAGTTGGCGGGCCGCTAGTCGTAGCAGCCGTCTCTCGAGAGACGGGCGGGATGAGTCGCGGCAAAGGCAAACCCGAAAACAAAGAGGTTGATCGGCGTGACATTCTTTAGCGACTTCACCGCAGCGAGATCCAAGCGTCGCAGTGCGATGGTGCGCGCCGTCGTCTGCCTGATTGCCTGGTCTGGTCTCGCTTTGCCGGCGGCCCGGTCGAATCCCACCGTCGTAGGCGAAGCGGAACAGGCCTTCGTCCCCAAGCCCGACACGATCGACACCACGTATTTCAAGGCGGTGACGCTCGACGACCTCGACCTGAACTCGCGCTCGGCCATGCTCGTCGAGAGCATGATCGCAGGGCCCGGCCTGCAATGCGGCATGCGGCAGGGAGATCGCGTGCTGGCCATCAACGGACAGCGGATCTACAGTCGCTGGGAGTTCGACTTCCATCGCAACCAGCTCGATCGCGCGAACGATCTGCAGATGACGTTGATCGTCAATCGCAACGGCCATCTGCTGCCGTTGACGATCAAGCCGTTGATGCCGGGACGACGCCTCGGCTTCTACGAAGGGGAACAGCAACTCTATCTCGACCAGTACGTGGCAGGATTGGGGCTGGGCCTGCCCGATGGGGTGGCCGCCAGCCTCCGGCGAATTCCGGTGCGGGCCACTTACGCACTCATGGACTGGATCGAGGAAACCGAGGGCCAGCAACGCGATCTCGGTTGGTTGCAGCAGTTCATTCAGCTTCGCCTGGCCTTGGCCAATCAGCAGTGGGACAAGGCTCAGGCCCCCTCCCAGGAAATTCCGGTTCCCTATTTCCGCACGCTGACCGACTTCTACCTGAGCGTCGCCAAACGCCACGCCGGGGGCGAGCAGATTCCGGATCCTGCCGCGCACAATGTCTCGCTGGCCTACTACTGTGCCCACTACCCGTTTCCCAAGTTTGCCCCTCCGCTTGGCGAGTTGACCTCGACCGACGCGTACCTTCTGGCCTGGATCAAGCACCGGCACGCCGATCCAGCCAGTCAGCAGCAACCAACGCTGCCGGACGGGAACAACGACTTCCATCGTCCACGCAGTCCGCTTGACTTCTATCTTCGTGAAGTGAAGCTGGCCTTGCTGTGGCCAACGGAATTCGGCAATCGTCCATTGATGCAGAATTTTCGGGATCGCAACAATGGCAACACTCGCAACGTCTTCAATAATGACCAGTTTCGACAGGAGACCTTGCAGCAGATCCAAAGCAAGGCGGACCAGGGAGACGAGGACGAGGCCTTTTACAGCTACGCCACGGTGGCTCTGTACGCCCTCGGTGGCGACGCCGAGAGTATCATCGCCGCCGTCCGCAGTCTCCGCGCGCTTTCGCCCTATATGGCCTATCGGGCGGCGGCCCGCGCCCAGCGCGTCTGGATGATGAAGCACGGCGACTCTCGCAACGAGGAGTTGGCGAAGCTGCTGACGTACCTCGAAGAGAACCCGCTACAGGTCACGCCGCGGCCGTCGGTGTTCTACCGCTACGTGATTCCGCGAAGCCGCTACCTGCAGCGGCATCCGGATGCCTTCGTGGGCAATCCGACGCAGTCGAACCTGATCTACAATCCGATCTACTTCAGCTACGCCCTGGGCAGAAAGGATACGATTGCGGAGGAAGCGACAGCTCTCGACGCTGCGATTGCCGCGGACGACATTGCCACATCTCGTACCGAGCTACTAGAGCGACTCGAACGATTGGCCATTCCCTTCGCCGTGCCCGCGGACATGCGCCGGCTCGCCGACCTGGGCCGGGACGGCATGGCTCGAGGACAAGTTCTCGATACGTTCAACCGCATCGTCTACGGCAGCTTTCTTTCGAATCAGGTCGACTACCCCCTTGCCAAGGCGATCGCCGAACAGATCCTGGAGCGAGCTCTCTGGACGACGCCCCAGCAGACCGGCGTGGGAGACGCCTACGTCCGCGATCTGATCGCCTCGCTCGGCGACGAAAATCCCGAAGTGGTTCGCGAGAGCTTGCTGGCGGCGCACGCCGATCACGGCGACCTGGTGGCGACGTGCCGCATCGCCGCCACGCTCCAGCGGTTCGGCTTTACCGAGGAAGCGGCCGCCATGCGCGATAAAGTGGACCGTTTTGTGTACGCGCTGCTGTCGCGAACGCAACCGAATCCCGAGCAGCGGCTCTCTTTCAACGTAGCGAGTCTCGCCCATCACAATGTGAATCTCGCCGCTCTCTGCGGCTGGGACGACCAGCTCGCCTCGCACCGCGATTTGTACCACGCACTGCGAGAGTACTTCACGCATCCGAACCTGGAGCATGAGGTTCCGGCCTATTTGCTCGTCGCCCGCCACGAACTCGCCCGCGGCAAGCTCAAGCGGGCCATCGCCTTCTTGTCCGATTCGTTCTCAGCCCAGCCCGGCAAGGCTTGTCGGTCGCTCTACGTTACCAGTGAGGGCGTCACCGACTCGGACGACGGCTTCCGCGAGTACTTGGTGCGAGGAATTGTGCGCCACGAAGCCTTTACGGACGACCTGCGGGCGGTGCTCATCAAGTCGAACATCGTCACCGCCATGCCCGAACTGGCCGCGGAACTGGGGCTGTCGCGAGAGTCCGCGGGCGAATAGGGCTTGGTCCGGAGTAGTCGCCCCGCTCTTGCGGCAACCCCGCAGCCGCTAGGCCAACACCCCACCGCTCGAGTGAATCGGGCTTCGATCCGCCGCGAAGTAGCCGACGTCGACCTCCGGATCGTCGGGCAGAGCCTGATCCGTCATCCGGCGCGCGATCATGGCGCCCATCGAAGGGCCCAGCTTGAAGCCGTGTCCCGAAAAACCGTTGGCGACGAAGTAGCCCTCGGGACCCACCGCGTCGACAATCGGATGCCAGTCATCCGTATTCACCGTGTAGAGAGCCGCGTAACCGTGCACGCGGCCGCGGCTTTGCATGACAAAACGGTGATGCAGCTTGTGCATCATCCGTTCGCGGAATTCGGGCGAGCCGTTGGTGTCGAAGTCGTCGGGGTCTTCCACCCGCTCGCTCTCGTCCTCGGCCGCGACGGAGCCGATCAGCAACTGGCTGCCGCGCGCCTCGGGTCGTCCATACACCTGGTCGCCGGCACTAATGAACACAGGAATGTCACCGCTCACGTCCTGCGGTCGGTTGCGAACCGCCATCTGCACCCGGGTGGGCTGCATGTTCATCGGCAGTTGCACATCGAGCAGGGCGTTGACGCGATTGCACCACGGCCCCGCGGCATTGAGCAGTCGCCCCGCACTGAATCGCTGCCCGTCGGCACAGCTCACTTCGAAGGTGCCGCCCTTGGAAGACACGATCGATGTCACCTCATGCCGCGCGTGCAATTCGACGCCCAGAGCCTGACCCGCGCGCAGAAGGTCTTCGGTCGTGCCTTGGGGATCGGCGTAGCCGCTCTCCGCTTCCCAGAACAGCGCGGCGGGGGCACCGCAGTCGTGCGTCTTGCCTGCAAGGTCGATGGGATGGCGGCACAGATTCAGTGCCGGGTAGCGACGCTGCAGTTCGGCCGTGGGCGCCATTTCACCGGCGGCGCCAATCTCGGCAAAGTTCGCCAGCACTCGCGACGGGTCGTCGTCCTCGTCGCCCGGGATCCAGACGACGCCCACCGGCGAGAATCCGGAACGATTCTCCACGAGCTCGAGCCGCTCGGTCCACTGCTGGAACATCTGCAGGCTCCAGTGGGCGAGGCGGGTGACCTCGAGATTGGCATAGCGAAGCCGGACCACGGCCGACGATTGTCCCGTGGAACCGGAGGCGACGTGCGGGCCCTTCTCGAGAATGGCCACCTGCTTCAGGCCCCGACGCGCGAGCTGAAAGGCCGTCGAGACGCCCATGATCCCGCCGCCGATGATCACCGCATCGCAGGTCTTCGTGCTCATACGATTCGATTCCGTCCCCACCTAGGCAACTTCGTCCGACGCTCGGGGCCGCCGCTGGCGGGCTTTAGCTCGTCGATGAACGCAGGGCACCGCTCAAAGCAGACAAGTCCTGTTGAATGACACGGTACAAGGCGAACGCGAGACCAAAGCCGACCACGCCGGCGATGCTCAACACCAATTGGGCCATCACGCTTTGCGATTGCGTGAACAGGCTTGTTAGCACCAGGGCCAGGATACCCAGGGCCGGCAAAGCACCGGCCAGCACGACGGCGACGCCAGCTCTTCGCGCTAGCGCGTCGAAGTCGGACCGCTCTTGTTCGCTGATGGTAAGCCCGTCGAGCAGGCCGGGGAAGAACACCCGTAAGCTCAGCGCGGTTACCAATAGCAAAGGGTACACGGCCGCCACCAGTCCGCAGTAGACCAACGACGCCAGAAAATGGAGGTACCTGGTCGCGTCCATGTCGACTCCGCCGTAGTGGAGCGCCACGGGGTAGGCGAGTCCCGCCACGGCCCAGAGTCCGACAATTGTCGCGGCGGCGAACCGACCGAGGTGGAACGTGTCGCGTCGCTGCTCGCTCAGTTCCTGTCGGTCGGCATTATCGCCATTGGAAAGCATGTCGGTCCTCGCCCGCAGGCAACGAGCCAGCGGCCACATCCACCACACGATCATCCCGATTCCGAGCGGAAAGGCAATCAGGTTGATCGCCGTCTGCACGCCGAAGAACAGGTCACGCGCCTCCGGCAGAGGACGAATGATCTCCTGCCAGTTGTAGATCAGGTTGAAGATTCCGGCCGCCAGATTGGGAACCAACACGGCCAGCACGACCGCCAGGATCGCATGGCGTGCATACCAGCGTCGCGTCCCGCGAAAGGGTCGTTCGAGGATGCCTGCGGCCCGCTCCTGGGGGCACAGGGCAAGCGCCTCGGCGAGTTCGCCGGCTGAAGCAAAGCGATCTTCGCGCCGCGGCGACAGACAGCGAGCCAGAACGCGAGCGACCCTGCGTACGATCGCCTCGGCCGACCCGATCGACTCGGCCGCGACACCCTGTTGGCGAGCCAATCGCAGCCGTTCGATCGTCTTCGACCAATCGTCGACCACCACCTCGTTTGCGAAAGGTCGCTCGCCGTCGAGCAGCTCCCACAGCAACACTGCCAGCGAGTAGACGTCGGCCCGACCATCGAGCTCCTCGGGCTGGGTGCGATGACCGGGATCGAACGCGTCGAGATGCTCGGGCGACATATAGGCCAAACTGCCGCCAAAGAACGCGTCGGCCGAGTCGCCGGCCACACCGGCAGAAAAACTGACGTTGAAATCGGCCAACTTCGGAGTCCCGTCCGCGGCGATCAGCACATTGGCCGGCTTGATATCGCGGTGCAGCACGCCCTGGCGATGGGCATATTCGAGGGCCTCGGCGAGCTCGGCCCCCCAGCGACACACGAGTTCCGGCCACGACGCCGCCTGCAACCGCTCGCGCGTGGCCGCGTCGAGTTCGATGAGACCACCATTCCGGGCCAACTGTTCGGCCACCACTTCGCAGACGAGTCGGCCGTTGCGCTGCGACGGCTCCGTCTGGCGAGCAAGTTTGACAAGCACTTCGAGCGTGCCGCCCGGCACGAATTGCAGGTACATCATCCGTAGCTTGCGGTCCGCGAGCTCCAACTGGTCGTAGACCCGCACGATGTTGGGATGATCGAGCTGGGCGAGCGTCTGCGGTTCCGCCCCGTGGTCGGCCGAAACCTTTAGTGCCACGAGCCGCTGCAGCGAAGTCTGTCGAGCCAAGAAGACGCTGCCAAAGGCTCCCTTGCCGAGCAAGAGGATCACCTCGAAGTCGCCCAGCGTTTCGCCCGGCTGCACGTCGACCGCGGCTTGGCGAGCCCGCGAAACAGTCGCCTGACCGGTATCCATGGCGAGCAATTGTTCGAGCTCCGCGGCCCGCTGGGGATAGCGTTCGAGGTACTCTTCTGCCGAGGCTTCCTCTCCCGCTTCTCGACGCAAGTGAAACTCTTCGAAGATCAAGTCGGCGGGCGGTCCTCCGCCGTCGCCCAGTTCGGCGAACTCCGCAAGATATGCGTCCAGCCGTCGTTTCGGATGATCGCCACGGTAGCGATACTCCAAGTCGATCTTGACGAGTTCGGCCAGGGCCAGCTTCCGCAGCACAGCGTTGCCCGTGGGCAGGTGCTCGGCCAGGGCCGGCTCTCCGCCGTTCTCCCAGCGGTCGATGAAGGTCTCCATGTAGGGGACGAGCGCATCCCAGGTGTCGGCTCCCGAGGCAAGCGGCAGCGATGCGGTTTCGGCCAGACGCCGGTCCGACGGGTATTCGCCAGCATCGCCATGCCCAGGATTCGAATCGTTCACGGGACCTGTCTTGTCGTGTGCCCTTGCTTTGTGCCAGTTTCGTATCGCGCCGCCACGGAGCTATCTGGGAGCCCGCGTTGCCGGTCATTCTCGCGCTGCTGCGCTGGCCCAGCAAGGGGCAGATTGTGCCGAGTCGCAAGTTGTCGTCGAATTGCGCCGGTCTGCTCGCGTGTCTGTGGTCGGCAGGGCATAATGGACGGTGTTCGGCTTCCTGTCTCGACACGAACCGCGACTCGAAAAGCACCGCGACTCGACAAGAACCGCCGCGGCTTTCACGACGAGATCACTTGATGAACGACGATGCCGCGACGCTTGAAGCCCGCTTGCGAGATGGCGACGCCGCAGCGCTCGGACCGTATCTGTCGGAAGTGCGACCCCAACTGCTGGCCTTCGTCGAACGTCAACTCGGTTCCCAGCTGCGACGCAAGGTCGAGGCCGAAGACATCTTGCAGGAGACCGGCATCGAGGCCGTGCGCCAGTACGAGAAGCGGCCCGATCGCGATCAGAAACCCTTCTCGTGGCTCTGCCAGATCGCCGAACGCAAGATCATCGACGCCCATCGCCACCACTTTGCCGCCCAGAAGCGCGACGCCGGTCGCGAGCTGGCGCTCGATCAACGCGCCGGTCAAACAGGGCGGGGCGACTTCGTGAACATGCTCGTCATGAGCATCACGACGCCCAGCCAGGCCTTCTCCCGCAACGCCCGCGAAGCCCGGCTCGCGGAGGCCGTCGGGCAGCTTCCCGAAGACCAGCGCGAGGCGATTCGCCTCCGCTATGTCGAGAACTTGCCGACCAAACAGATCGCCGCGGAGCTTGGCAAGACAGATGCCTCGGTGCGGATCATGCTCAGCCGCACCGTCAAGCGGCTCCAGACGCTGCTGGGCGACGAGAGCCTGCGGCGATAACCCGTCGCGTGCAAGCGGGCCAGCGGATAGGCCGCTAGCCGATCAACTCTTCGACCACGTGGCCGTGAATGTCGGTGAAGCGAAAGTCGCGGCCGGAATAGCGGTAGGTGAGTCGCTTGTGGTCGAGCCCCAGCTGATGCAGCATCGTGGCGTGCAAGTCGTGCACGTGGACCTTGTTCTCGACCGAGTGAAAGCCGAAGTCGTCGGTCGCGCCATAGACCATGCCGCCGCGCACGCCGCCGCCGGCGATGAGCGAAGTGAAGCCGTACGAATTGTGATCCCGCCCGTTGCGTCCCTGGTCATCGAACAGCTGCACGGTGGGCGTGCGACCGAATTCACCGGTCACCAGCACGAGCGTCTCGTCGAGCATGCCGCGCTGGCGCAAGTCAAAGATCAGCGCGGCGATGCCTTGGTCGCACTCGCCCGCCAAGCGGGGCAGGGCACGATTGATCCGCTGGTGGTTGTCCCAAGGTTGCCCGCTGCCGTGCCAGACCTGCACGAAGCGGACGCCGCGCTCGACGAGCCGTCGGGCCATGAGCAGTTGTTTGCACTGGACCGACTCGCCGTACATGTCGTGCATGTGTTTCGGCTCGCGGCTAATGTCGAAGGCATCGGCCGCCGCCGCCTGCATGCGATAGGCCATTTCGTACGACTGGATGCGGGCTTCGAGCTGTTCGTCCTCGCCGCGCTCGGCCAGATGCCGAAGATTGAGGGCCTGCAAGAGATCGACCTGACGCCGTTGCGGCTCGCCGGCAATGCGGGGATTGCGAATGTTGGCCAGCAGCTTCTCTAAACGACGGTCGGAAGTGCCGACGAGCGTGCCCTGATAGATCGGCGGCAGAAACGCCGAACGCCAGTTCTCCGCACCCTTCACGACGTCGCCCTTGCCGGGGCAGAGCACGACGAAGCCCGGCAGGTTCTGATTCTCGCTGCCCAGGCCGTAGGTGAGCCACGAGCCCATGCTGGGCGTGAACTGCACATCGGTGCCGCAGTTCATCAGCATCAGCGAGCGTTCGTGAATCGGCACGTCGGCGTGCATCGAGCGGATCACGCAGAACTCGTCGATCACACCCCCGACCTTCGGGAACAGCTCGCTCACCTCGATGCCGCTCTGTCCGTACTTGGCAAACTTGAACAGCGAGCCCATCAAGGCCCCGGCGCGGAACTCGGTCTTGGGCAAATCGCCGGGCAGCGGTTGGCCGTCGAGCCGGCTGAGTTCCGGCTTCGGATCGAAGGTGTCGACGTGCGAAAGCCCGCCGTTGAGAAAGACATGGATCACCTGCCGGGCCTGTGCCGGAAAGTGGGGCGGCCGCGCGGCCATGGGGTCTTCCTGACGACGTGCTCGCGTCGCGCCATGATTGTGTGTCGACGCGGCAGAGAGTGTGCTCTCTTCGGCCAGCAGCCCGTCATCGGCCAGTACGCCCGCCAGCCCAATGGTGGCCAAGCCCATTCCGCTACGCTGCAGCATTTGGCGTCGGTTGATGTGCATACTCTCGCTCTTCGGCTCGCGCCGGGCCTCACTCAGTCGATAAACATGAACTCGTTGGAGATGAGCAGCGCCTGGACATATTGCTCCCAGGGGCTCATGGGCGGCAGCCAGCTGGGGGCCGACTGCTCGAAGGCCGCCACGGAGGGCCACTCGCGATCGCCCAGTAGGCCCTTGCCATCGTCGGCCAGGCGGACCTTCCAAACCTCGAGCGGCCAGCGGTACTCGTCGTCCTTGTTGTGCCGTCCGCAATAGACGATGAAGTCGAT
Organism: Planctomycetota bacterium; assembly: GCA_003389215.1. Taxonomy (GTDB): domain Bacteria; phylum Planctomycetota; class Planctomycetia; order Pirellulales; family UBA7805; genus MB-PLM-2. Next base: position 77,559 of record QQVP01000134.1, read on the forward strand.
CACTTCGCCCGGCTCGACGGTCACGCGTCCGATCCGCACGTTCGCACTGGAAGCGTTGGCGTTGTACATGCCCAATTGCCCTTGGCGGTCGCTGACCACCCAGGCCGTGATGCCGTCGGTGCGCGACGCGCCCGGCTTCAGTTCGAGTCGTGCTTTGAACAGGAACAGGCCGCCCTCGGGCGCCGTCCAGCGGCGAATCAACATTTGCTTGTCATTCGGACCAGGGCGACCGCCATCCACGGTCGCATAGGCACCGTCGTTGGCGGCGGCCTCGGCGTCGCTCCAGAGAAACCGCCCGTCGTAGTGGGCGAGCGGCTTGAAGCTGGCGACTTTGTTCTGCTCTCGATCGTAGCGGCCGACGCCATATTGCCAGGCATCGCCCAGCGCTCCGGGGCGGGCCGGAGCGACCGGGTCGGTCCGGGCCGATTCGATGAACGACCGGCCCAAGGCCAGTTCCTCACCGTCCGGCCGGCGTCCGTAGACCCGCTCGTACGTCCAGCCGATGCGCTGCTCGACGTTCGCCGCGGGAATCGCGTTGTCGAGTTCCACGAGCAGGCGGCGTACCCGGCGGGTAACGAATGGCGCGTTGAGCAGGAACAACGATTGCTGCGGCGCGGTGCTGCGCGAACGTTTCGGCAGCGTGGCATCGGGAACGCCAAAATCGAACGAGAGCCGCAGCCGCGCCAGGTCGTTGCGATTGATGAACTGGTAGAGCGTGCGACGTCGATCGTCGAGATCGAGAAATGGGGCGCCGTCGAGTCGCGTGTCGAGCTCGCCGGTAACCGCCATCAACGCGTCGCGTACCTCTTCATAGTTGCGGCGACGCCGGTTCATCTTCCAGAGCAACACGTTCTCTTCGTCGACCGCGCGGCACTCGGACCGATCGACGCTTGCTTGCCGGTAGGTGGCGCTGGTCATGATGGCTCGATGAAGTCGCTTGAGCGACCAACCTTCGTCCATGAAGCGGCGGGCCAGGTGATCGAGCAACTCGGGATGGGATGGCGTTTTTCCGCGAACTCCGAAGTCGCTCGGCGTCTCGACCAGTCCCCGACCAAAATGCCAGCCCCACACGCGATTGACGATTACTCGCGGCGTGAGCGGGTTGTCGCGATGAACAATTGCCCGAGCCAGCTCGAGCCGCCCACTACCGTCGACGAACGGCTCCCCACCGTCAACGTGCGAAAGCACGCGCAAGAATTGGCGCGGCACTTGGCGGCCCTTTCGCGAAGCCTCGCCCCGAATCTGAATGGGGGCGTCGCGCGGTCGCGGTCGATCGACCAGCGTCATTGCCCGTGGGGGCGCGGTTCCCATCGAATCGGCGAGCAGCTTCTCGACGTCGACCTGGAGGTCGCGGAGGGCATTCTTCTCATCGCCTCGATAGTAGGCCTTGAGTTGCTCGGCGGTGATCCCGCGGGTCGGAGATCGCCGGCCGTAGAGCACCTGCCGAAGCGCCTCGGCAGCCGGGTCGGGCAGGGAGGGAGCTTCAGGGTCTTGTTTCCGCAGGGCACGCCAGTCCGCATCAACGTCCTGAAGCACATCGCCATAGATGCGGCCGACCTCCATCATGGTCTCGGGAAGTGACTGCCGAAGCGCGTCGAGGATCAAGGGGTTGGTGGCCCGGTCCGCGTAGATCTCACCCGTCGCGCGGAAATAGAAATCGTCGGCCGGCAAGCGAGCCAGGCGCCGCCAGAGACCAAACACGGGGTCGTCGTTCTTCAGGCGGGCGATGTACCGCCGCCAGCGTCCGGTGCCGCCTTGATTGCCCGTCAGCGGACCGCGGAGCTTCGCCGGCTTCTTGCCGGCCTTTGGCTCGGCGACCTTGCCATGCTCCGGCATCGCGGCAACAACGTGCTGCAGATAGAGCGAGACGTGCGCGCGCATCTGTCGAGCGACGGCGTGTCGGATCTGATTTCGTTTCGCCTCGAGCCGGCCAACGACCTGATCGCGGCGCTTGATGAATCCCGCCATTGTTTCCGCATCGACGTCGGGAGGATCGAGCAGTGGCTTTTCCAGATTCGAGGGCTCTTGGGAACTGGCGAAGACGCCGTAGAGTCCGTAGTAGTCGTCCATCGACAGCGGGTCGAACTTGTGATCGTGGCAACGGGCACAGGCCAGCGTCATCCCCATCAGTCCACGACCGAGCAGATCGATGCGGTCGGCAAAGCGCAGATTCTCGCGATTGCGAAACCGTGGGCCGACGGTCATGAAGCCCATGCCGGCCAGCTGCCAACGCTCGTCGTCCTTCAGTTCGAGTCGGTCGGCGGCAAGCTGCTGCGTGATGAACTCGTTGTAGGGTACGTCTTCGTTGAGCGCCCGCACGACGTAATCGCGATAGGTCCAGGCGTAGGGAAACCGCTCCTCCCGCTTGTTTACGCCGATGTAACCTTTGGTGTCGGCGTAGCGAGCCACGTCGAGCCAGTGCCGGGCCCAACGCTGACCATACTCGGGCATCGCCAACAGCCGGTCGATCAGTTTCTCGTAGGCGTCCGGCGACTTGTCGCGGACGAAGGCCTCGATCTCGTCGTGGGTGGGTGGCAGCCCGATCAGGTCGAAGTAGGCGCGGCGGATAAGGGTCGCTCGGTCGGCCTGGGGCGAGGGTTCAAGACCCGCGGCATGCTGGCGGGCAAAGATGAAGCGGTCGAGCGGCCCGCGGGACCAGCGATCGAACGTGAACTCCGGCGGCTCCGGTCGGCCAATCGGCTGAAATGCCCAATGGGTGTCGCGAATCTCGTCGAGGCGGGCCACCGGATCGGCAGGCAAAGCTCCGTCCGTTTCGCGAACGGGCCAAGGTGCTCCGGCCCGTACCCATTCGACCAGCGCCGCCACCTCGTCCGCAGCGAGCGGCGCGTCGGGCGGCATCTGCAGATCCTCGTCGTGGCGAAGAATCGCCCTAACCAGCGGGCTCGAGTCGACGTCGCCGGGCACAATGACCGGTCCGCCGTCGCCTCCGGCCAAGGCCGCACCGCGATGATCGAGACGAAGTCCCCCTTCCTGCACATCGGCCCCGTGGCACTCGGTGCAATGCCGTACCAGCAAGGGGCGAATCGTGACTTCGAAGTGGTCCGCCTCGGCCGCCGACATTTCCGCCGCCGAAACGCCCGCTGCGACGGACATGGCGAGCAACGCGATCAGTGCCACGTAGGCCGAGCGAGCGGCCAGCGCGAGCGCATAGCTCCGGAAAGCAAGCTGGATTAGCGGGCGGGAAGCGGGCATGCGCCGGTGGGAGGCGGGGGCGGGAACGCGGGGTGACTGCGGAGCCGAGTATAGCCGCAAAGTGCAAATGTGGTCAATCTTTACGTCCAGTCGGAATGGCCGTAACCAGGCATTTGCATCAGGCTATATCGATGCATACGTGCATTTCGGCACGCGATCGACGCACCTACTCCTGCTCGGCTTCCGCGCGTTTCGCCAGAATCTCGCGGGCTTCCGCAAGCACCTGCTGGCCGACCTCCTGTACCCGCTCGTCCTTTGCCAGCTCGAGCGCGGGGACCAGTGCGTTCTCCGCATGATTCGGAAAGCCGCGGACGTAGCCGCGGGCGAGAATGACGATCACGCGTGCCGCCATTTCCACAACTTCGTTGTCTTCGTCGCCGAGAAGTGTGGTGGCGATGCGCAGTCCCCGGGGAACGCCGTGGACGCGCAGCACGTCGAGAACCAACAGCCTCTCTTCCGACCGATCGGCAAGCCGCAGCGCGGCCTCGCACATGTCGAGTCGCTCGCCGATGGGTACGCTCAGGTAACGCGCCACGCGGATGTATCCCCGCAGCGTGCGGATCTTGTACTTGCGTTCGTCGAACGTGGTGGCCAGCTCATAGAGGACAGGTGCAACATCGGGCGTCTTCCAGTTGCCCAGAACCCGGGTGCCCGCGTCGCGATGGGCGTCGCTTTCGCTGCCGGCGACGGCGGCCACCTTCTTGAGCGCCAAGGGTCCGCCCACCTGGCCCAGGAGTTCGAGTAGGTAGGGTTGGTCGTCCGCCTTGGCAGCGTCGAACGCGGTACTGAGGATCTGCGCCGATTGACTCTGCGGGATACGGGTGCAGGCCATTTCGGCGGCTTCGCGGGCGGCCTGACGCTCGGGCGTGTCGTCGTCGAGGGAGACGGCGGTGATGAGCATCGGCCAATCGTCGGCGCTGGCGGTCGTGCCGAGCGCTCTTAGCGCCGCCAGCCGCAGTTGTTCATCTTCGTGCTTGGTCAACTTCCAGATCTTGCCCGTGGCCGACGACATCAGGCGTCGTGCCGCCAGATCGATGGCAAGCAGCAGAGCATCCTTGTCGGCTTCGTCGAACATCGCCAACACGGCGACGTCGACCTCGTCCGCATCGAGCGCGACGAGCGCGGCCTGGGCCGCCTTGGCAATCGTGGAGTCCGCGTCGCGGGCTGCCGCCACGAGTGTCGGCACGCTCTCGGCGGCCCCGAGCCGCACAAGGGCGTCGAAGGCCTTCGTGCGAACGATCGGCGGTCCACTGGTCGCGGCCTTGAGCACCGTCGGCAGCGATGCCGCGTCGCCGTAGTCGGCCAGCGCCGAAAGGATGACGACTTGCTGATCCGCATCGCGGCGGTCGAACTGGGCGGCCAGCTCGGCGGAGATGTCGAGCTGCATCTCTCGTGCGGCGCGAATGGCAACCTGGAAACGCGGCCAGTCGGGGCCACGCAGGAGCTCGCTGAGTCGCGCCCGGCCCGGCGCTCCGCCCGCCACCAGCGAGGTGTGGAGGGCCGAGAGACGGTGCGGCTCGGCGACCTTCGCCTGCTGAACCTGATCACAAAGCGCGAAGGCCCTTGCCCGACCTGCGTCATCGGCTGCGCGGGCGACCTGTTGAGCAGCGACAATCAGGCCGAGCGCCGCGGCGTTACGTTGGTGTGCAGCGGCGGGAGTGTTCGCGTCCTTCTCCAGGGCATCTTGAAGCACCTTGACGCCTTCCTCGCTGCCGATGCGGCCCAGGGCGCGGGCGGCCGCGACGGCGACCGTCGCATCGCCTTGCTTCAGTTCGAGCGCCAAGGGGATGACCGCGTCCTCGTCGGCCATGCGTCCCAGCGAGCCGATGACGCCGACCAGCAAGTCTCCTTCGACCCGCGCGAGGGCATCGCGGAGGGCGGCCTTGGCCTCATCGCCGCCGATCCGCTCCAGGGCATGCCGTCCGTAGTTCGAGAGTTCGGCGTCGTCGAGCAACTTGGCCAGCGCTGGCACGGCGGAAGCATCGCCGATGGCAGCCAGACGATAACAGGCCTTGGCCTTGTCGAACGTCGGTGCATCGGTGCCGAGAGTCTCGACCAGCGCTGCGGCCTCGGAGGCCGTTTCGCCGCCGGCGTGCGAGTCGGCTACAACCGGTCTGGCACCGCACAGCAGCGCGGTCGTCACGCCAAAGATCAGGAAGAATCCGAGACAGGTTCGAACGTGAGTCCGCAACGAGGTCATGGTTTACGCCTTGGGTGAGTGTTCGGATGGTGTTTTGCGACGAGCGGGCGAGGCGTCATTCAAGGAAGGCGGGTTACACGGTCCACGGTTCGCGCGACGCGCGACCCCGCATGCGATTCGCCTCGTCGTCGTCGATGAACATCTCGGTCTCGGGGTCCATCTTCAGCTTGCGTTTCAGGAGCCAGGCAATCGCGGCGGCGTGGCAAGCAATGTGCGACTTGCGGCAAACGTCCGCGTTGGCCGCCGTCTTGGCACGCGACTTGACGCAGTCGAAGAAGTCGCGGACGTGGAAGGTCGGCGTCGTGCCAATCTCGTCCGGCGGAACGGGAATGCCAGCCCGCACCGAGTCGATCGACGTAACCGTGCGGCCGGTGTCGCCCGTCTCGATCCAACCCTCTTCGCCCTCGAATCGCACAGGGCAGCTTCCCAGTCCGAGCCAACCCGAGCGACGCAGCACCGCCTCGACGCCATTGGCGTAGCGGGCCATGATCACATTGTCGTCGGGAACATCGAGCTGCGGTTCGTATTCGATCGGCAACGTTTCGTCGGCGTCGTTGGCCCACTGACACAAGTCGAGCGTATGGGCACCCCAGTCGAGCAGCTTGGCGCCGGAATCGAAATCGTGGAAGCCGCGCCAATGGCCGTCGACATACGCACGGTTGTAGGGTCGCCAGGGCGCGGGGCCGAGCCACATGTCCCAATCGATTTCGTCCTTGTCGGGCTCCGGCTGTGCAGGCAGCCAGTCGTGACGATCCTCCAGGCGATAGATCGAGGCGTGCAGCTTGGTGATCTCGCCGAGTTGGCCCTCGCGGGCGACCTTCACCGCGTGGACAAAGTTCGACACGGTCCGCCGTTGGGTGCCGGCCTGAAACACGCGGCCGGTTCGCTTCATCGTGTCGGCGAGCGTCTGGGAAAGCTCGATGGTGATGGCGCACGGCTTCTCGGAATAGACGTCCTTGCCCGCCTCGGCTGCGAGGATCGAGGCAGGACCATGCCAGCGATCGCCGGTGGCAATCAACACCGCATCGATGTCGCTACGTTCGAGCAGCTCGCGAAAGTCGCGATACGTGTCGCACTTCGTATCGCCGTTCTCGCGGTCGACCCACTCCTTGATCGAGGCTCGCTGATCGGCGCGGACATCGCAAACGGCCACGAACCGCATATCGGGCTGCTTGAACATCTCCCGCAGCACGACGCTGCCGCGGCCGCGGATGCCGATCCCGCCGACGTGGATCTTCTCGCTTGGCGCGACGAATCCGTCGCGGCCCAGGGCGCGGGCCGGAATCACCGTCGGCACGGCAAAGACCGCACTCGCTGCGGCGGTCGTCTTCAGAAACCCTCGTCGACCAATTGTCTTTGGCGAGGAGTTGCTCATCGGTTCCCTTTCCTTATGTTGCTCGCGTCGAGATACAAGCCGGTCACACGCGCAGAGCATTATGGCACATTCGGAACACGTTTGCACGGTCCGCGCGGGGTGGGCAGCGCCGCCCAGGTAGGGCCCAGGCCATGGCGGGCCAGGCTGCGATCTAGGCGAGAAAGCGCCCGCGCTGCTCGTCGGAGCGCACGATCAGGCACTCCTGCTTGCCGAACCAGCGATAGCGGCGATGGGCGATAAAGCTGTAAACGGCGTCGCGCAAGAAGTACGGCACGAGCCAAAAGATGTTCAGCAGCGGCCACGGCCAGCCGAGCCGTCGCACGATGCCCAAGGCGGCACCGCTCCGCGTATAGGCGCGGTCGCCGACAACCAGGACCATCGTGTCGAAATTGTCCGTCGGCATGCCCAGCTTATCGAGCAAGTCTTGCGCGAAGTCCGACTGCAGCGGCGCGAAGCGAAACACCTTGGCACGGTCGCGACGAAGGACAAACTGAACCCAGGCGTCGCAAAGATTGCAGACCCCGTCGAACAGGATGATCGGACTCTCCGCGTCCGCCACCGTCGACGGCGAGGTCCGCTCGGCGTTCTGTTCCATTTGCGATGACGTCATGAGTCGCGCCCCGTAAGGCGAGCTGCTGGCGAGGGCTAATCGGCTTCTGGATCCGCGCGGCTGGGCCCATCGCCTGGTGGTTCGCGTTCAGGTTGTGACGGCGATTCCGCAGCGGCCGCGTCGGTTTCCCCTCCTACATACCCGAGCTGCCGGAGCGCGCGCAACCGATCGTCCGACCAGTTTCCCGGTTCCGTCTCGGTCGGATTTGCCAGGTGGGCCAGCAGTTCCTCGAGCATCGCGTCGGCGACCGCGGCGTGTTTGCCGTTGACGATCGTTCTTTCCAGCGGGTCGGCGGCCAGGTCGAACAGCCGCTTTTCGCCGGTCTCGATGTCATAGTGTAGCTTGAGGTCGCCGCGGCGGATGGCTCGTCGCGAACCGAGGGAATAGGTGGTGTCCGACTTCTCGCGAGGAATCTTGTTGTCGGCTTCGTAGAACAGGGCTCGCTCGGCGGGTTCTGCGCCACGCCAAAGGTCGTCCAGCGGCACCCCATCCATGTCCTCCGGGCCTGCGATGCCCATCAGCTTCAGGCAGGTCGGCATCACATCGACCAGCGAGACGGGCGCCCCGATCCGCTGCTTCACCGCCACCCCCGGTCCGAAGAAAACGAGCGGCACCCGAGCGACCTCTTCGTATTGGGTGAAACCGTGCATGAAGCTGCCGTGGTCGAACAGCTCTTCACCATGATCGGAGGTGATGACGACGACCGTGTTCTCCAGCTCGCCGTTCTCTTCCAAATAGGCGAATAGCTTGGCCAGTTGGTCGTCGAGTTGCCGGATGCCGGCGTCGTAGAGGTTGCTGATATGGGCGATATCGCGGTCGATCAACCGCGCCCCGTGGATGGTGAAGTCGAGCAACTGAGCCGTGGTCCCGTTGGCCGGGCCGACGTACTCGTCGACGAACATCTGTTCGTACTGCGGCAAGGACTGATAGCTGCTGTGCACGTCGAAGTAGTGCACCAGGGCGAAGAAGGGCTTCTCGCGATCGCGCTGGTCGAACCAGGCAATCGACTTCTCCGTGACTTCCGACGGCTCGGGCGACTCGAATGAGGGGACGAAGTCGACGTGCTGAAAGCCACGCGAGAGGCCGTGGATCGTCAGCCACGCCACGTTGACGACCGCCGCGGTGTCGAATCCTTGTTCTGTCAGCAGCGAGGCCAGGTGCACGGTATCGTCGGAGAGCGGCCGGAACGAGTCGATCGCCCCGTGGCGGCTGGGGTATTTGCCCGTGAACAACGAAGCGTGGGCCGGCTTGGTCCAGGGCGACGGCGTCGACGCGGCCTCGAAGACCACGCCCCGTTCCGCCAGCGCGTCGAGCGTCGGCGAGGTGGGGCGGTCGTAGCCGTAGCAACCCAGGTGGTCCGCCCGCAGCGTATCGATCGAGACGATCAGCAAGTTTGGCGGCGGCTCGGACGGCCACGCGAGGACCGCGATGAGGGCCGCGAGCGAAACCAACGCGACCGCGAACAGGCCCCAGAGTGGTGTCTTCCCAGTTCGCGTCGCGCTCATGATGCCAAGGGCCAACGTGCCAGGGGCAGCTGGCAATCAACCAACCTGTTTCGCAGCAAGATAAGAGTCACCGAAGCCGAGCCGGCGACCTGACGATCTGCCCTCGCCGTTCACTACGGGTCGTTCGCGTCTCAGGCCGCTGCAAACAACGCTTGGGCGCTCAACGGCACCTACGTTATCATAGCACGAGGCACGTAAACGGGCGACCTATGGCACGTCTCGCGAAAAAGGCACTCCTCGTCGCCGGCGGCACGCTGGTGGCCCTCTTGCTTCTCGAGCTGGCCTTGCGCGTTGTCGGTTACGATCCGCTCGCCGAGATGAAGGACGGTCGCGAGCTGTTCCTGCGGGCCGCCCCGGGAGATCTTGGTTACGAGTTGACACCCGGGGCCCGTGGTTTCGCCTGGGGCACCGACGTCGTCGTCAACGAAGGCGGTTATGTCGGCCCCTATCGATCGCCTGGCGAGTTCGCCGGACATCGGATTGTCGTGCTGGGAGACTCGGTCACGTTCGGCAATAAGTTGCCCTACGCGGCGACCTACCCGGCCTTGATGCAAGAGAAGCTCGACCCGACGGCAACCCAGGTCGAAGTGCTGAACTTCGGCGTCGGGGGCTACGACATCCTGCAATATGTGGCGATGCTGGAGGCTCGGCTCGAAATGTATCCGCCCGACGTCGTGGTCGTCGGATACTGCCTCAACGACATCTGCGTTATCGGTCTGAACCCCAAGTACATCGAGGACCTCGAATACTACAGCTCGTCGGCCTTGTTCCGCTCGCGGCTGGCCCAACTGGTGGCCTCGCGGATCGATCGACTGCGCTTCAAGCGGTGGTTCGAAGAGCAGAACTCGAACGATGAGTTCATGCGTGCGTTTGCGGATCGCATGATCCCGGTCACGTACGACGACTTGGAACTTCGAGATCTCGTGAAGTCGCTACCAGAGGATTACCCTGCCAGCTTCTACAAGAGCATTCCCCACTTAAGCCGCCTCCGCTATTGCCTGCGTCGGCTGGCGATTCTGGCGCGTCGGCACGACTTTCGTGTCGTTCTGGCCATCATCCCCTACGACGAGCGCGAAGACGGAGAGTGGAAACACCAGCGGGTCCATCAACTCGTGCGACTGGAAGCCGAGCGGGCGGGTTTGGAAGTCCTCGACCTGGCCGACGCGTTTGCTACCGACAGCGAATCGCTCTTTCTCGATCCAGTCCATCCCAATGCGGCAGGGCACCGCATTCTCGCCGAGCAGATCACCCAAGCCGTTCGTAGAGACGAACTCGGAGAGTAGACTCCTCGCGAAACCACCGCGCTGGCGATCGGATCGCTATCACCGCTACAATCGGCAACCTTTGCCGCGCATCTTTGCCGCAGTTGTTTGCTGGCCCTCTGGCATCTTGCTATGCTTGAGAGTTGGCCCGGGTTCCGCCGCCTCCGCCTCTTAAGCGACCTTCAGAAACAGCGAACTCGTCGAGGATTTGCTTTCGTCATGCGCGATCGACCGGCGGCGGATGAACGAGACGAGGGCAAATCGGCCGCCTACCGCGTGCCGGTCATGGAAGCTCTTTCGCGATTGGCCAAAGAGGGGCCTTCGTGGCTGGAAGTGGCCCGCCTGGCTTTTCTCTCGCGCCAGCTTGACCAGCTCGAAATTGAACGCCTGACCCCGGCCGGTCAGGTTCAGTTGCAGCTCTCCTCGTCGGGCCACGAGCTGGCCCAGATCCTGCTCGGTGTCAGCCTCGAGCATCCTCATGATGCCGCCACGATTTACTATCGCTCGCGCCCTTTTCTGCTGGCGAGCGGACTGACGGCCAAGGAGGCGCTCGCGGCGAGCCTGGCTCGCTGTGGCAGCCCCAGTGAGGGCCGCGACGTGGGCGTGGTGTTCAACCTGCCCCGGCGACAACGCGCCACGGTCTTGCCCGCCTCGGGAAATGTCGGCCTGCAGTTTACCCCGGCCGTGGGCTGGGCCCAGGCCATCGAATATCACCGCGACGTCCTCAAGCAGCCCGACTGGGACGGTGCCGTGGCGGTGGCGATGGGTGGCGAAGGAAGTACGGCCACGCCTGGTTTCTGGGCGGCTTTGAACATCGCGACGACGCTACGGCTGCCGCTGTTGTTCGTGATCGAAGACAACGGCTTCGCGATCTCCACGCCCGCAAACCTGCAGACGCCCGAGGGGAATATCGTGGCCAACCTCGAGTCTTTCGCCAATCTTGAAATCGCGGATGCCAGCGGGAGCGACCCGGCAGCGGCCTGGCGCGGGATCAACGACGCGCTGGGCCACGTGCGCGGTGGCCACGGGCCGTGTCTGGTGCGACTGCGAGTCCCTCGGCTCACCGGACACGCCTTCCGTGACAAGCAACTCTACAAGAGCTCCTCGCTGCTGGCTGAGGAGGCCGCCCGCGACCCACTGTTCTTCCTCAAGGACTACCTGCTGTCCGCCGACATCGTCACACCGCAGGTGCTCAACGACCTGGCCCGCGACGTCGAGCGCGAGGTCGAAGCAGCCCTGACCGCCGCTTCCGCATTGGCCGAGCCCGCTGCGGAGAGCGCGCGGCGCCACGTCTTCTTCGAGGAGGCTCCGTTGCAGGGCGGACTTCGCCCGCAGAATGTCCAGTTGCCGCCGGGCAAGCAGATGCCGAACGCCGGCGGCGAGCCGGTCGACCTGCGCGAGGCCGTGCGACGTACGTTGCTGGCCGAGATGGAGCAGAATGATCGCATTTTGCTCTTCGGCGAGGACGTCGCCCGCATGGGCGGCATTCATGGGATGACCCGCGATCTGCAGCGCAAATTGGGCGAGGCCCGCGTGTTCGATACCTCGCTCTCCGAAGAGGGCATCATCGGCCGGGCCGTTGGCATGGCGCTCTCGGGCCTGTTGCCGGTACCGGAATTGCAGTTTCGCAAGTATGCCGATGCGGCGCACGAGCAGCTCGCCGACCTGGGAACCATACGCTGGCGGACGGCAGGTCGCTTTGCCGCGCCGTTGGTGGTGCGCATTCCCGCCGGCTGCGGCAAACATCATCAGGGCGACCCGTGGCACGCGATGACCGCCGAAGCGGTGTACGCCCACCTCGTCGGCTGGAAGATCGCTTTCCCCAGCAACGCCGAGGACGCGGCCGGGCTCCTGCGAACCGCCTTGCGCGGTGACGACCCGACGTTCTTCTTCGAGCACCGCGGCCTGCTGGTCGAGGACGAGGCGGTCCGCCCTTATCCCGGCGACGAGTATTGTCTGCCCTTCGGCGTCGCGGCCACACGCAGTCGAGGGGACGCGGTCACGGTGGTGTCATGGGGCCAGATGGTTCACCGCTGTGCCGAGGTCGCGGAGGCCTTGCCCGACAAGATCACGCTTTTCGATCTGCGCACGCTGATTCCCTGGGATCGCGCGGCGGTTCTGGAGAGCGTTCGCCAAACGGGTCGGCTGCTCGTCGTGCATGAAGACACCGCGACGGGCGGATTTGCCGGTGAGATCATCGCCACGGTGGTGGCCGAGGCCTTTGCGGAACTCAAAGCACCGCCGGAGCGAGTCGCGGCGCTCGACTGCCCGATTCCGTACAATGCCCAGCTTCGCGACCGCGTGATTCCCGGCAGCGAGCAGATTCGAGCCACGGTCGAACAGCTTCTGGCGACTTCCTATTGAGCCCTGCGCAGCCAATGAACCAGGCCGACCAGCGGGAGGCCGGCATTCCAGCTATCATCGCCGCGGCGAAGGGCTCATTGACAACGCAGCCATCAATAGACCAGCGCGGCCTGGGGGGCAAACCGCGTTGCGGGCGGTTGTGGTGGTGCGGTGCGGTCGACCCCATTGCGGCAATCGGAGTTCGTGGCGATTCCTCTACGCGCGACCGCCTCGAATCTCGTTACCCTGGTTAGGAGCAAATGGACGGAACAGCCTTTCCCGCCGCCGACCAGCCCGATCGGATGTCGCGCGACGAGCTGCGCGCGCTTCAGGTTGCGCGACTGAGGTGGTCGCTCGAGCGGGCCAAGCGGGTGCCACTGTTCCAGCATCGGCTGGCAGCGGCAGGGGTTGCCGAAACGGACGTCGGCTCGATCGACGACATCGCGCGGCTGCCATTCGTGAAGAAGGCCGACCTGCGCGACAACTATCCCGACCGGCTGTTTGCCGTGCCGCGAGAACAGATCGTGCGGTTGCATGCCTCGAGCGGCACCACGGGCAAGCCGATCGTCGTCGCCTACACGCGGCACGATCTCGAAGTTTGGACGGAGGTCATGGCTCGCACGCTCGCCTACGCAGGCGTGGGATCGAGCGACACGGTGCAGAACGCCTTCGGTTACGGGCTATTTACCGGAGGCCTCGGTGCCCATTACGGAGCCGAGCGGCTGGGGGCGACCGTGGTGCCGACCTCTGGAGGCAACACGGATCGGCAGCTCACCGTGCTGGCGGACTTCGGCGTGACCGCGATTTGCGCGACGCCTAGCTACTTTCTCCATCTCGTCGATCGGGCCGAGTCGCTCGGAATCGACCTTCCGGCGCTGCCGCTGCGCAAAGGCATCTTCGGTGCCGAGCCGTGGAGCGAGGCGATGCGCCAGCGAATTGAGCGGGCCGCCGGAATCGAAGCCTTCGATATCTATGGACTCTCCGAGATCATCGGTCCCGGCGTGGCGGCCGAAAGCCGGGAGCACGACGGACTCTACGTCTTCGAAGACCACTTCCTGCCGGAGATCGTCGATCCCGAATCGGGCGAAGTCTTGCCCGAGGGCGAAGTGGGAGAACTCGTTATCACCACGCTCAGCAAGGAGGCGCTGCCCTTGATTCGTTATCGAACGGGCGACGTCACGGCCCTGGTCGACCAGCCTGGCGATGGTGGCCGTAGTTTCCGGAGGATTCGTCGTATCTCAAGACGGACCGACGACATGTTGATTATTCGCGGCGTGAACGTCTATCCCTCGCAGATCGAGGCGGCTTTGCTGGCGGTCGAGGGAACCTTGCCGCACTACCAGATCGTGCTGCGGCGGGAGGTCGACCTGGATCAGCTCGACGTCCAGATCGAGGCCGAGCCACAAGTCCTGGAATACTCGGAGGCCCACTCGCGGCTGCTGACGGCACTGGAGCAGACGATTCGCAGCGTGGTGGGCATTCGAGCCCGGGTCGAGGTTCTGCCACCACAGACGCTCCCTCGCAGCGAGGGCAAGGCGAAGCGGGTTATTGATCGACGCGAGCAATAGGCGACACGAACAGCAGGCCGCGGCCACGGGGGCGTCTGTCTGCAAGTTCCACGCTTAGGGGCACGTCAGCTCGTCGCGAGATCGGAGCCTTCGTCGTCGGGAACGACGGGAAAGGCCTCGGAGAGTTCTACCGGAATGCGGCAAGGGCGAAACGTCTTGAGATCGATGAGTGTCCAGTTCGTCTCGGCCACGACCAGCAAGGTCTCGTCTTCAGGGCGGAAGATCTTGTAGCGCCGCCTGGCCCGGGTCTTTTGGAAACTCTCGACCCACGTCTGGCAAACGACGTGCTGCCCGAGCATGGCCGGCTTGAGATAGTGAATCTCGTGGGATCGCACGGTCCAGGCGATACCCTGATCGATGTATCTTTGCGGGGGCCAGCCTTGGGCGGCCGAATGGCCCAAGGCGGCCTGGCGCGTCCATTCCAGGTAGGCGAGGCAGGTCGCGTTTCCGGCCGGTTCGATCTCTTCCGGCGTTACGGTGTGTTCGTAGGGAAAGACCGCGGCGGTCGATGGCGTGTGGAGCATGTCTAAGACTCTCGTGTCCTGCGAGCAAAGTCGCGGCAGCCTGGTGCAAACCACCGATTATAACCGAAGCACCTCGCGCCTGAACCGGTGCGCCGCCTGCCGACGACGAACTCGGCAGTCGAGCGGCGGGATAACCCGCACAGATGGAGAGAAGAGACCCCACGTTCAAGTCGAGCAGACTACGCCTGGAACCGCAGGTACGGAAACGATGACGTTGACCGAATGACGTTGACCGAGTAGCCAACGCCTTGCCAGGAACTTGGTAACACAAAAAAGGACACGTGGCCGGTCGACCACGTGTCCTTTGGATTGTCAGATTGTGTCGACGATTAACGACGACGCATCGAACGGTAACCGAGCACGCCAACGGCTCCGAGGCCGAGCAGGGCGAGCGTGGCGGTCGACGGCTCAGGAATCGGAGGAGCCGCCGTCGGGGAGGTCAACGAAGCGTTGATCGGGCCACCCGAGGTCTCAATACCCCAACCGAGGATATGGATCTCATTACGGGCACCGGCAGAGCGCGTCTTGACAAAACCGTTCAGGCCACCCAGCGAGAAGCCGAGGTACTTGTCACCGGTCACCGCGGCGTATCCACCAAAGCTACCGCCGGCACCAAAGCCCTTGATGTTGGCCTGGATACCACCCGCAACGTACTGGGTGCTTTCGCCCGTGTTGGACGTGGTAAGCAGGGCTTCCGGGCCGTCGCCAATGACGTCGCCATCTTCGAAACCGTAACTGCTACCGTCGGCGTCCTCAGGAACGGTCGAGGCACCATCCGGGAGAGCGTAGAGGCCGTTGCCACCGCCCGCCAGAATACCGAACTGCGAACCGTCTTTCGCACCCGCACCAGCATCCGGGAAGAGGTTGTAACGCAGGTAAACGCGGCTGCTGGTGATCAGGCCATCCGAGGGAGAAGAGACATTCGCACCGTTACCGGTGACCGTGTCGGACACGAGGCCGATCAAACCACCGATCGAGCCGACCGTCGGATCGATCACCGCGAAGTTGTATGGGGAGGCGAAGAAGTCACCCTTGGCCACGATGGGCGAGGCTTCCGTATCGAAGACGATCGGAGCGGCCTCGGCAACCGCGGCGGTACCAGCCGCAGCTCCGGCAGCCAGAGAATAGCTACCAAGCTTTCTCGCCAAGTCTTTGTCAAACGCTTTCATCCGTTTCTCCCAGTTGTAGAAGCTTTTGTTGTTTGGCAAGCTCGCCACACGAAAAACTTCAGGAATTCTCTCGCTACAACGAATTACTCGAGTAACACACGTACAAAAACAAAAGCTGCCTGGATTCTTATCCACTGGCAAATCGCCTGCGCCAGGCGACTCGAAGGGAAAAGATTCCAGACAGCTTTTAGTTCACTGACACTTGCCGATCAGGCCTTGCGGCCCGCGGCTTTCCTCATGCAGGGGTTCCGCAACCAACTGAGCCCTATTTAAACCCCTGAGGCGCCGGAACGCAAGCGTTTTTTTCCGTTTTTTCGGAAAATTTTTGCCGAGGCCTCAGAATCGCTGAATCCCCCCAATTTAGACGCCTTTTTGGGGGGGCGGGGCCCAGCGGAAAGCGGGCGGACTCACCTCTCGGGTGCCGAGAGTCTGGGTTGCCTGGCGAGCCCGAGAAGGCGCCGACTGGTCGAAAATTCGTTACGGCGTAGCTGCCGCCGCGCCGTGGACCCCGAGCCGGTCAGCCCGCCTCAGCGGCCGAACGACCACCCGCCCCGCCGGTTGCGGTCGCCCGTGAAAGGCCGCCGCGCGGGTGACCAACGCTGTCTTGTCCCCGCGCCGGCGAGGGGATGGCACACAGGTTGCGAGTTGATTGCCAGCAGATGACGGCCTACGACAGCGCCTCCGATACGAATCAATTGCCATCGCGCCGACTTGTCGCCCCTGATCGGGCACCGACCAGGTCGAGGCGGACTCGAAGCAGCGCGCGACCTAGGGGCACATGCCGGCGCTCCAACCACCGCTGGACACTGAGAAAGTGGCTATAATTGACGGTAACGCGCGACCAATCGTGTCGTTCGCCTTTCTACAAGCCGCAGCGGCTGGCCCCAGCCGCCGCGGTGTTTTCCGAATCGGGTGTTGGTCCGAGTCTCGAAGCGAGCCAGCTCTCCATGACCTTGTCGCTTATCCACGCCCTCGGCTGCCGTTGTGGAGTGCTTTGCTTCGCCGCGGCGATGGTGCTGCTGGCCGGCTGCTACGGTACAGACACGACGTCGGTCGATGGCACCGGTCGTGAAGCCTTGCGATCGGACGATGTCTCGAGTGTCTCTCTCGACCGACCCGTTGTCGAGAAGGACCTGGGATATGTGGGCTCCGACGCCTGCCAGGTGTGTCACGAGCATGCCCACGCGACCTGGCACAACTCCTATCACCGCACCATGACGCAGGTTGCGAGCGAGGAATCGGTGGCGGCACCATTCGATGACGTTACCGTCGAAATTTTGGGGACCAAGTACGAGTTGTCCCAACACGAAGGGAAGCATTGGGCCCGCTTGTCGTCGGCGGCAGACACCGACGCTTCGTCGCCGGCGGGAGACACCGACGCGGCAACGCCACCGTGGCGAGAAGTTGTGGTGACGACCGGCTCGCACCAGTTTCAGACTTACTGGTTGTCCACCGACCGCGGCCGCGCGCTCGAGTTGTTTCCG
>QQVP01000064.1 GCA_003389215.1 Planctomycetota bacterium
ACGCTCATCAGTCGTTGCTGGCGACCCGCGTGCGCAGCTACGACCTGCTGCAGATCGCCGACGCCTATGCCCGTACGTGTCCTGAGCTGTTCTCGCTGGAAATGTGGGGCGGGGCGACGTTTGACGTTTCGATGCGGTTCTTGAAGGAGTGCCCTTGGGAGCGGCTCGTCCAGCTCCGCGAGCGAATTCCCAACATCCTCTTCCAGATGCTGCTGCGGGCCTCCAACGCGGTCGGCTATACGAACTATCCCGACAACGTCGTCAAGGCGTTTGTACACGAAGCGGCCGACGCCGGCATCGACGTGTTCCGCGTCTTCGATGCCCTGAATTCGCTCCCCAACATGCGCGTCGCCATCGACGCGGTGCTCAAGTCGGGCGCGCTCTGCGAAGCCGCCATCTGCTACACCGGCGACATCCTCGACGAGTCGCGAGCCAAGTACGACCTGGGGTATTACGTCGATCTGGCCAAGAAGCTCGAAGAGATGGGCACGCACATCCTGGCCATCAAGGACATGGCCGGACTTTGCAAACCTTACGCCGCCGAGCGGCTGGTCAAGACGCTCAAACAGGAAGTCGGCATCCCGGTTCATTTCCACACGCACGATACGGCCGGCACCCAGGTCGGCGCGATCGTCAAAGCCGCCGACGCCAAAGTCGACATCGCCGATGCCGCCATGGCCCCGATGTCCGGGAGCACGTCGCAGCCAAACCTGAACACCCTGGTCGAGGCCCTGCGCTTTACGCGTCGCGATACCAAACTGGCGACCGAGCCGCTCGATCAGATCGCCGACTACTGGCGGGCCGCCCGTCAGTTTTACACGCCGTTCGAAAGCGCGGTCTTGCCCGCGAGTGCCGATCTTTACGAACACGGAATGCCGGGCGGGCAGTACACGAACCTTTACGAACAGGCGCGGGCCTTGGGCCTGGCCGATCGTTGGCGCGATGTTTGCCAAGTCTATGCCGACGTGAACCAGATGTTCGGCGACATTGTGAAAGTCACTCCGACGTCGAAGGCGGTGGGCGACATGGCCCTGTTCATGGTGGCCAACGGGCTTTCGGTTGCCGACGTGGCCGAGGGCCAGCGCGATCTGGCCTTTCCCGCTTCGGTGCTCGACCTGATGGCCGGACGCATGGGGCAACCGACCGGCGGATTTCCCAAGAAGGTCCAGCGACGCATCCTCCGCGACGAAAAGCCGCTTAAGGGCCGACCCGGGGCGACGTTGCCGGCGGCCGACTTCAAGGCGGAAGCGGCCGACCTGTCCCAGTTGCTGCAGCGCGAACCGACTTCGCGCGAGACGGTCACCTCGCTGCTCTACCCCGAAGTTTTTCGTAAATTCGTCGATCACCAGCAAACTTTCATCGATACCAGTTGCTTGCCAACGCCCGTCTTCTTCTACGGCCAGCAGCCCGGCGAAGAGGTGGCGGTCGACATCGAGCCGGGCAAGACGCTGATCATCAAGTTCACGGCCCTGGGCGAACCCCGCGCCGACGGACAACGCGACGTCTTCTTCGAACTCAACGGTATTCCGCGTTCGGTGGTCGTGACCGATAACGCCCTGGAACCGGAGACGCGACGGACCGAAAAGGCCGATCCCAAGAACCCGGCCCACGTCGCCGCGAACATGCCCGGCATGGTCGTGATGCTCGCCGTGCAGACGGGCGATTCGGTGCGCAAAGGACAAAAGCTGCTGGTCATCGAAGCCATGAAAATGCAGACGACCGTGGTCGCCGAACAGGGCGGCAAAGTCGTCGACGTGTATGCCAAAGCGGGCACGCAGGTCGAAACGGGCGATCTCTTGATGATCGTCGAGTAATCGTCGCCTGCGCGAGTTTTCCGCGGGCGCTGGCCTGGCCGGTGACCCATTCGGCCCCGTGACACTGCCATGTTCGACCCCGCACGCATCCAGCGCGAGACCTTCGTCGCCGACGTCGAGTTGTTCGAGTCGCTCCCCTCGACCAACGACTACGCCGCCGGTCGGGCCGCCGCAGGATTTTCGGGCAGGCCGCTGCTGGTCGTTGCCGAACAGCAAACCGCCGGTCGTGGACGGGGGGCCAATCGCTGGTGGTCCTGCTCGGGCGCGCTCACCTTCTCGCTGCTGCTCGACGAACTCAGCAACGCGCCGGTGGCGCGGCTCTCGCTCGCCGCGGGCCTGGCCATTTGCGAAGCGCTCCGCGCGCTCGATCCAAGGCTCGAGACGCGGCTCAAGTGGCCCAACGACGTGTACCTCGACGAGCGCAAGGTCGCCGGCATTCTCATCGAACGTATCGCCTCGGCGCCCGAGACTCTGATCTTGGGCGTGGGGCTGAACGTCAACAACCGGCTGGCCGACGCCCCAGACGAAGTTCGCAGCCGGGCCATGTCGCTGGCCGACGCAACGGGTGCCGAGCTGTCGCCCGAGCAAGTGCTGATTGCCGTGCTGCAGCATCTCGAGGCGGCATACGCCGTGCTCGACGAACATCCCTGGCCGACGCTCGATCGCTGTCGCGAGCTCTGTCTGCTCCGTGGTCGACAAGTCGTCATCGATGTCGGCGAGCAGCAACATGCCGGACGCTGTCTGGGCATCGACGACGACGGGGCTCTCGTGATCGAGACACCGGCGGGACAGTCGCGTTGTGCCACGGGGGTCGTGACCTCGTTCGACAGGTCGGCATCGGCAGCCGATCGCCGTTAGCGGGCGTGGCACCGAGTTTTTTTCGTGATCGGCGTATTTCGGACTGAGTGCACAAAAACTCGAACTGCTTTCCGCGACGTGACTTAGCGACGCGCGAAGCGGGGCAAAGTTGGCTCCGAAGTGCTGGGCCGCGTTGGTGTTAGGTTCTTGCTGCCCTTCCCGCGAGTGGACGGTAAAAAACTCCCTCGTTTGGAATGGGGTGGCCATCCCGGGGTCGGGTCCAATTTTCGGCCGCTCGATCGTTCTTGCGGGAAAGCTCACTGACCGAAAACTTGGACCGGACCCCTTCGTGGCCATGGGCGATATCCGCATGATGGCCGGACGCGTGAGCGAGAGCAACCGAGCACGCTTGCCTTGAGGGCAAGCGAGCGCAGGGCGGTAGACGAAGTGCCTGTCCCTACACGTCCCACTGCCGTTTCGGGCTATCTTTGGTCTGTCGCACAGGCACTGGCGTAGCTCGTGTCACCCGTCGCTCGTCAAACCTACCAAACAGGCGTCCTATTCCCAAACGAGAATGAGACAGCGGCCGCGATGCCATGGCCACGCTTGCGCGGTCATGCTCGGCAACCGCGCCATAGCCCGACGCGTGCCGTTGCCCTTCGTCTTGCGATGCCGGAGGCGGTCGACCGCTGCCGGTCGGCCGTTACCACGACGGCAATCACGTTGCCCATGTTTCTTGTGGCTTCGCGAAACGGATTGTCGAGACGACGGTCCATGGCATTCGCGTCCCGCTACCACTCCGTCGTCAATTCCACGGTCTCAACCCACTCGAGAGCCTTCAGTCGACCGGCTGATCCCCCAAGTCCCAGGCGCAGTTTCGCTGCGGGAGCCAAGATTTCATCTTGGCGAAGCTCCGCGGCGACGCCCTTCGCCTTCAGCCATGCCAGAACGTGTTGCTGAGGCATGAACATCAGATCGGTACCATCGTCAGCAACGGCTCGGTGAATGCCAGCATACAACGTTATGCTTTCTACACGCCGAGATGCTTCGTTCAGCTCAATCACAAATGGTGCTTCGGGGTAAAACGCAGTGACGCGACCCTCGTCGCGTCCCCAATCAGGAATCTCCGGCTTGCCCCAGCGCTCATCGAGTATCTCTTGTGGCATGCCAAGACGTACATCTCCAAACTGCTTTCCAAAGATCAGCTTCTGGTCGAGGTTGACGTCGGGTCGTAGCTTCTGACTCGCCTCTCGCATCGCCGTCCAAAACGCCTCGCGAAAGTCGCGAGTGATCGGCGCAAGCTGTATCATTCTCTTGCCAGCCGACGCATACGGATCGACGCCGGTCTCCTTGATCCAATTCTGGAGCTCCTCCTTTGCACGGGTGAACCTGTAGCTTAGCTCTTCTTGATCTGTTGACGCGACGAGCGCGAGAAAATCATCCGCCGACTCGCCCAATACACCAATAAACCCTTCGGACGAGAAGTAGACGACGGCGGCGTCTTCGAGATCGCTGTGGCCTGCCACATCGAGAGCGAGTAGTCCACCCGACCCATCGCCGGCAAAGACCCTAAATCGCGAATCGAAGGTGTGAATCAGCGGCGCAAGTTCTTCCGGAAAGAGCGTATCGAGAGGGCCGGCGCGCGAAAATTCGAAGTCGAGGAAGAGGAAATCGCCCGTCGCTCCCAAGTGTTCGTTGAGCAGTCGGAGGCGGCGGGGAAGCTCGTGGTCGGACTGCGGCAAGACCGTACTTCGTAAAGCGTCCTCATTAGGAAGCTTGCGCTCCTCTTCTCCTGCGGCAAAGCCTCGGAAAATCCCATCTTCGTCAACGCTGTCGGCGAACTCTCGAAAGTCCATGTTGGCAATCGAGAGATTGTTTTCGACGCCCCACATCTCCGAAGGAATGACACGAAACGTTCGGCCAATATCGTCAAACAAGTCAACAACGAGAATCGGCCGATCGGCGTGCGTCAGCGATTTTGAATCAACGATGAACAAGACCGTGTGCGTTGTTTCCTGCGAGACCAGCTGTTCGACCGTGGCGCCAGAGAATTGCGGATCGGAAACGCAGTCGACGTACGCGCGGAACCCTCCCGCCGGCGACTCGATGGCCGCGCAGATCGCTTCCCAGGCCGCGTCATCGGAGAAGTCGGTGCGAAGGACCAGCGACGTGCCTTCCTTTGGCGAAGGCAACATCGGCAGTGGGACCTGTTCTTGCAACACCTGCCCCGGGGTCTGCTCGGGCACCGACTGCCGATTCGGCTGCCCTTCAGAGTTGTTGCAGCCCGTGATTAGCAGACACAGCGCGACGAATAGGATTCCGTGACACATGTCTGAAACAAGCATGAGAACATTGTACTCGTCTGTTGTTACCGTCAGCAACTACGTTTCTCGGTTGCGTTCTCAACCATCGGCTCGCCAGATGCCACTGGCTGCTTGCCAGGTGAGTGATAGGCGCTGTCTTTAACGAGAAGGGGAGCCGCCCGGCGAGCCGAGAGCCACGAAGAATTCTGCGGCTCAGCAGGAGCTTCGCCCCTCGCGACGGACGTTCGGAAACGCGTTTTGAGACAAGGCCTACCGCGCGCGGAGTTCGTGCAGCGGGACCTCGAAGAACTCGGCAAGTCGCTTGCCTGCCCGCGCGATGTAGCGTTTCGGGTCATCGATCGCCACGGGCAAGTACTCGAACGCATTCTCGGGGCTCCGGCGAAGTACGCTGAGTTCGTGCGAGAGGACACTTTCCTGTTCGATCTTGACCGGACCCTGGAGGAGCACGAAGTGGACGACTTGCGAGCGAGGTAGCACCACCTCGACGCGCGGAAGCGACAACTCGCCCTGGGCCGTGTCGAGGATGAAGAACGGCCCCCGCGACCTGAAGTGCCTGTTCAAGAGGTGCAAAATCGTGAGGAGTCCCGGTCCGGCGAGAATGAAGATTGCGAGCCCGATCGCTACCAAGGGATCGTCGATCCCCTGGGACAGTTCGCGGTAGAAATACCACGCGCCGACGCCGTAGGGCGCCAGCAAGCAGAGGCTGACGAACCTTAGCGAGAACGTGCCTGGCTCGCCCCGCAAGAGCGGCGGCTCTTCCACAAGTTTCAAGTGAGTCGAGCGTCCACTCGGATCGAGAATCTCGGTCGGGCGAGGCGCTCGCTGGGGTTCGTGCCGGATGCTCGTCATCGATCGGATCCCGTTTTCTGAAATTCGTTCCGTCGCCCGACACGGCCCGACTCTTCCCTACTCACCCGGCGGCAAGATGGCCGGCTCGGGCATGATCTTCCGCATCCACCAGAACGACGCGACCCACTTCTCGCCCGCCGTGACCGGCTCGCCGGCGTGCAGTGACAACGCGTGAGGGCGATTGCCGCCGAGGATCGTGTTCGACCAGAGCACCAATTGTCCCCGTCGCGGCGCCACGGTCAGGCCAATCTTCGGGAACACCGTGGCCCCGCCCTCGAAGTCATCGTTCAGGTACATGATCGACGTGTAGTACCGCTGCCCAAACGTCCGCAAGCGCTCCGGGATCTCCGTCTCGTCGAAATTCCAGGCATCGAAGTGCGCCCCATATTCCTGCTCCGGCTCGTAACGCAAGATTGCCAGCGGCTCGGCAAACTCGGGCGGAAACCGCACCAGCAATCCGATCCGCGCGCAGAGCTCGCCCAGGATCGGATCGCTCCGCTGATCGAGATTGCAGTGCGAGTTGCTCCGTCCCTGCGACACGATGTCGCCGGAGGCGCCCATCCTCGCCCGCTCGAATCTCCCCTGAGCTTCACTGCGAATGTGATCGATCGTCGGCGTGTCCAGAAAATTGTCGATCGTGACGATCAAGGGATTCAGGCTCAGTACGTGGGGCTCGTTCACGAGTCTCTCCTTGGCTTGCTCAGTCGGCGATCGATCGCGGCAGGGGCGCGCAAACCGCATCATCGGCGGTGATGGCCTGGAGGAGCTCCACACCTTCGGCCAGCGGACCCTGAAACTCCGCTTCCCAACGCGATCGTTCCAGCCGCCGCGCGTCCGCGTCGAAGGCGGTCCCTGGGAACTTGGCGTGGCCGCCCAGCCGACCGCTCCTTTCGATCTCCATGATATGCTCTTCCGCAAGACCAAGCTGGAAAAACTCGGCGACTTTTTCCACGATCGGCAGCGGCTGCGCGAAGAACACCGCCGCGTCGAGCGAACGGGCATCGAGATCGGGATTGTTCAGGACGTCGCGACAGTGGCCCATCATGGCCAGCCAGACGACTGCCGCGGCCTGCCCGTCGCTCAGATTGCCGCTGGGCAAGGGCGCGGCCAGGTCGCGCTGCCGCAGGTCGATTTCCGCCCGGGGAAGATTGCCACGCAGATATTGCCGCGCCGCCTCCGACTTGAGCATCGAGATTAAGAACGCCTCGAACGGCTCGTAAAGAAACAGGGCCTTCGCGTCCGGCTGATGCTGCAACAGTTCGCCGGCAACGTTCGAACAGGAATCGGTCGGTTTGACGACCGCCACCTCCGCCGTGCCATAGGTCTTCTGAATCGAGGCCCACACGAGATCGAGCAGCGACGGATCTTCGAGCGAGGCCGCCAGTTGCGGAGCGCACTGGCGTCGAATTGCGCTGTACGTGTGCAGTACGAAGGGCTCTTTGTAGGCGAGCACCAGGCCCTCGGTGTCGAGGCATCGGCAGAGCAACGTCGAACCGCAGAAGGCGGTGTGAAAGATGAACCGCAGCGGCCGCAGTGCCGGTCGGGCGGCGCGAAACTGCTCGATCATCTCGCCGAGCGGCACCCTCCAAACCAAATCGTCGAGCGTGGCGATGCGGTGATCGAGAAACACCGACTCGGTGTAGCACGATCGGTCCATGCGGACGACGTAGCCCGTGGAGTCGGCAACGCGAATCGCGTCGGTGTCGGTGCCCTGCAGTTGCAGGTTGCGGACGAACAGGTCGGGCGTTTCGAAGAGCCGCCGCGCGTCGTTATCCCTGAGCAGTGGCACGGCCATGTTTCCGTTTGCTACTCCGTGTCTACGCGGTGGGCGACGAAGGGCGCGATTTCCCGCTACCGCATCACGTCGGCGAAGGCCTGCTGCAGGCACTGCAGCGCCTCGGTACCTCGCGCGCCGTCGACGATCACGTTCACCCGCACCTCGCTGGTGTTGATCATCTCGACGTTGATGCCCGCCTCGGCCAAGGGCCGGAACATGCGAATTGCCACGTCGGCGTGGGTCCGCAGGCCGATGCCGGAGACGGACAGCTTGGCCACCTCCGGGCTGCTGGTCACCTTGGCTCCGCCGATCGACGCGGCCACTTCTTCCGTCCGGGCCAGGGCCGCTTCGAGCTGCCCTCGCGGCACCGTGAAGCTCATCGCCGCCCGACCGCCGGCCCCGTCGCCTTGCACAATCATGTCGACGAAGATCTCGCCCGCGGCAATCTCTTCGAACACCG
This sequence comes from Planctomycetota bacterium, assembly GCA_003389215.1. Lineage (GTDB taxonomy): Bacteria > Planctomycetota > Planctomycetia > Pirellulales > UBA7805 > MB-PLM-2. The sequence continues at coordinate 8,023 of QQVP01000064.1, forward strand.
TCGCCGCAATGCCCGGCTTGTCGTCAACCTCGCTGATCGTAATGCGGGCTTGCGACTCGTCGAGCAACACCTCCTCGATTCTCAGGTCCTCCATGCCGGCCAGGTGCTCGACCACCGCCACCGCATCGGCGTCGCTCGGCTCGGCGTCGCTTGGCTCGGCGGGGCTCGGCGGGGCGAGACGAAACGGCCTGGCATCGGCCGGCGGCCGCTGGAGTTCGAACACGTCGTGCACCGCCTGAAGTGCCTCGAGCGCCCGCGACTCTTCGACCAACACCGAAATCTTGATCTCGCTGGTGGTGATCATCCGCAGATTGATGCCCGCGTCGGCCAGGGCGCGAAACATCCGCATGGCCACGCCCGACTGCCGGGCCATGCCGAGACCGACGACCGAGACCTTGGCGACGTCTTCGGCGATCGTGTAGCGCTCAGCCCCAATCTGCTCGACCACCGCGGCCACCGCGGCCTGCGTTGCCGAGAGATCGCTTTGCACCACGGTGAAGGAGACCTCGGCCCGTCCCTCGGCACCGACGTTCTGCACGATCATGTCGATGGGGACGTTCGCCTCGGCCATCTTCGTGAAGATCTGCAGACTCGAACCGGGACGATCGGGCACACCACTGAGCGTCACGCGGGCTTCGTTCTTGGTCAGCGCCGCGCCGGAGACGGGATTCTGCAGCGACTCTCCCTCGGGCAGCACCATCGTGCCAGGCTCGCCGGTGGCGCTGCTCCGCACGTGAATCGGCACGCCGAACTTCTTGGCGAACTCGACCGAGCGACTGTGCAGCACGCCGGCGCCCAGGCTGGCCAGTTCGAGCATCTCGTCATAGCCGGCTTGCCGCGTGCGTCGGGCTGCGGGCAGCTTGCGCGGATCGGTCGTGTAGACGCCGTCGACGTCGGTATAGATGTCGCACGAGGCGGCCCGCAGCACCGCGGCCAGTGCGACGGCCGTCGTGTCGCTGCCGCCGCGGCCGAGCGTGGTGATGTTGAAGTCTTCGTCGATGCCCTGGAAGCCGGCGGCGATGACGATGTTCCCCTCGTCGAGCAGGGTCTGCATCCGCTCGGTGGAGATCGACTGAATGCGGGCCTTGGTGTGCGAGCTGTCGGTGCGAATGCCGATCTGGGCCCCGGTCAGGCTGACCGCCTTGCGGCCGAGGGCGTCGATGGCCATCGCCATCAAAGCAACGCTCACCTGCTCGCCGGTGGAGAGCAGCATGTCCATCTCGCGTGCCGGGGGACGCTCGCTCAGTTGCCCGGCCAGGTCGACCAACATGTCGGTGTTCTTGCCCATCGCGCTCACCACCATGACGACCTGGTTGCCTTCGTCCTGCGCGGCAATTGCCTTGCGGGCCGCGGCCATGATCTTCTCGGCGTCGGCCACGCTGGTGCCGCCAAATTTCTGCACGATGATGGGCATGGGAGGCATCGTTGCTGGCAAGAAGAAGCGCGGGGTTGAGCGGCCGCGGCTTTCTCTGTTGAGCGGCCGCGGGTTTCTCTGTTGCGTGGTCGAGGGTTGTGGGTGGGGCTGCGGCGGGCGTCCGCGTGTCGTGGCGGCTCGCTAGGACAGACCGAGGAAGTAGCGCATCAGTTTCCAGCCTTCGGGAAAGCTGAGCGACGACGCGCCGGCCGTGACTTCGTCGTAGCTGGTGAATTCGTCGGCGGTCACGTCGCTGCCGGCAATCGTCAGCGGCACCGCGCCGTGGCTGTGGGTCTTGGTCCGCAGCGGCGTGGGATGGTCGGGGGTGATCAGGATGCGGTAATCGCCCTGGCTCTTTAGCGCCTCATGCAGCGGAGCCACGATGTGCCGGTCGATTTCGGCGAGGGCCTGGATCTTCGCTTCGGCGTCGCCTTCGTGCGAGGCTTCGTCGGTCGCCTCGACATGCACGCAAATGATGTCGGTCTTCGGCAGGGCGTCGACCGCATAGCGACCCTTGGCGGCGTAGTCGGTGTCGGTGTAGCCGGTCGCTCCCGGCACCTCGATCCGCTCCCAGCCGAGCAAAGCGGCGATGCCTCGCAGCAGGTCGACCGCGGTGATCATCATGCCCCGCTTGTCGTATACCTCGGCAAACGGCGCAAGCGCCGGCGAGCGGCCCTGGCCCCACAGCCAGACGTTGGTCGCCGGCAACTTGCCCGCCGCGATGCGGGCCGCGTTGACCGGGTGGTCGGCGAATACCTTGACGCTGGCGTTCATGTGCTGGATCAAGAGGTCGCTACCCGGTCCGCGGGGATAGTCGTCGAGCACCGGCGAATCGGTCAGGTCGTGCGGCGGCGCGGTACGCGTATCGTTGCTGAAGGGCGAAGGTCGACCCGCGCCGCGGTAGAGCAGCAGATTGCGATAGCTGACGCCCGGCACATACTGAAAGGCCTCGTCCTCGACCACGTCTTGCAGATCGCCGAGCAGCTGACGGGCTTCATCGGTCGAAATGTGATCGGCCGTGAAGTCGCGCATCTCCTGGTTCTCGATCGTCACCAGGTTGCAGCGAATCGCCCAATCGTCGGCAGCCAGTTCGATTCCCTGCGCGGCGGCCTCCAGCGGCGCGCGGCCCGTGAAGTTGGCCACGGGGTCGTAACCCAGCAGGCTCATGTTGGCCACGGCCGACCCGGCGGGCAGGTGGTCGGGCACGTGGTTCGCGCGCCCGACGACCCCGGCGGCGGCCACGGCGTCCATCGCAGGGGTTTCGGCCGCCTGCAGCGGTGTCTTGCCGCCGAAGGCTTCTTGCGGTTCGTCCGCACACCCGTCGGGGATGATGATCGCGTATTTCATGACGGTGTTACTTTCACAGCGCTGTTACTTCCACAGCGCTCCTATTTGCACAGCGCTGTTATCGTCACAGCGCTGTTCCCACAGCGTAAATCTCGTTGTCGGTCAGTCGGCCACTCGCATCCGAACACTCGTTGAGCGGACCGCGTCAAGTTGGTCGATCGCTGCGGTCGCGCGCTGGGCCGCCCCCTCGGTCGTCTTGTGAGTCATCAGCACGATCGGCACCGAGTCGCTCCCTTCCTCGCCCGTCTCGTGCTGAATCACCGACGCGATCGAGACGTCGAATCGTCCCAATACGCTGGCGATTTCGGCCAGCACGCCCGAGTCGTCCTTGACGCTGAAGCGAAAGTAATAGCGACTCTCGACCTGCTGGTGATCGCGCGGTGAAACCCGCGGCGGCCGCTGCGACCAAAGCTCAAGCGTGCGAAAGGTAATCGCACTGCGCCCGACAACCGTATCGATCAGGTCGGCCACGACCGCCGAAGCGGTCGGCATCTGGCCCGCACCGAGTCCGTGGAACCACACCCGCCCCACGGCGTCGCCAACGACGCGCACGGCGTTGTAGGCACCGTGAACTTCGGCCAGCGGCGCGTCGCGACGGACCAACTGCGGCGAGACGTACAACTCCAAACCCTCGGACATCAGTTCGGCGACGGCCAGCAGCTTGATGCGGTAGCCCAGCTCTGCGGCAAAGTGAATGTCGAGCGGTTCGATCCGCTCGACGCCTTCGCGAGGAATTTCGTGCCAGGCGACCCGCGCCCCGAAGGCAAGATGGGCCAAGATCGCCAACTTCTGCGCGGCGTCGCTGCCATCGACGTCGAGCGTCGGATCGGCCTCGGCGTAGCCGAGTCGCTGAGCTTCGGCGACGGCGGTGGCGTAGTCGGTCTCCTGCTCTTCCATCTCGGTGAGAATGAAGTTGCAGGTTCCGTTGAGGATGCCGTGCAGCGACTGGATTTCATTCGCCGAAAGGCACTGCGCGATGTTCGTGATAATGGGGATGCCGCCGGCCACCGAGGCCTCGAAGGCGATCGAGCGACCCAGCTCCCGCGCCCGATCGAACAGTTCCGGCCCGTGCTCGGCCAGCAGGGCCTTGTTCGCGGTGACGACGTCCTTACCGGCCTCGAGCAGCTCGAGCATGATCGAGCGGGCCGGCTCCAAGCCGCCCACCAGCTGCACGACCGTCCGGATGCTCTCGTCGCCGGTGACGCTGGCCAGATCGTCGGTGAGCACGCCGTCGGCAAGCTTCACCTCGCGCGGACGCGCCACATCGCGCACCACCGCCCGCGTCAGCCGCAGCGGGCGACCGGCATGGCGCGCCAGTCGATCGGCCTGCTCGGTCAACAGACGGGCCACACCGGCACCGACCGTGCCAACTCCGACGAGAGCGACGTTGCTCGGCGTAGTATCACTTAACTGCATGCTACCACTCGACGGCATGACGAGGTTCACGTCTAAGCGGGGCCTACGTCTACGCGGGGTCCCCAGGCGGCCTGCGACGGTCGCGACCGAATCTGACATCGTAGGTCTGCGTGGCGGGACTCGTCAACCGTTACACCGCTCGCTAAGCTTGGTTGCAACGCCCGTAGGGTCGCAGCTTTGCGCTCTCCATTTACCGCTCTCGATTTGCCAAGGAGGCCGTGTCCTGCCGTCGTGTTGCCTGCGACCTCAATCTCGTCGCCGGTTTCACCCGCGACTCGCCATTCACCAATCCTCCCCAGCCGTCATGCCATGAACGATCAAGCCCACAAGTTCTTCAAGGATCTGCTCGAAACCCCCAGTCCCTCCGGCTACGAAAAGCCGGTTCAGGACGTCGTGCGGGCCTATGCCGGCGAGTTTGCCGACGAAGTGCGAACCGATACGCACGGCAATGTGATGGCGATCAAGAATGCCGACGCGCGGCCCCGGCTGATGTTCGCCGGCCATTGTGACCAGATCGGCCTGATCGTCCAGCACATCGACGACGACGGCTATCTCTATTTGCAGCCGATCGGCGGTTGGGATCCGTTGCAGCTGATCGGCCAGCGACTGACCGCCTGGACCAGCGACGGCCCGGTGCACGGCGTGATTGCCCGTAAGCCGATTCATCTGCTGTCCGATGAGGAACGCAAGCAGGTGCCCAAAATGAAGGATCTGTGGCTCGACATCGGAGCGAAGGACAAGGAAGAAGCAAGCGGCCTGGTCCGCGTCGGCGATCCGGTGACGTTGCAGCTCGGCTATCAGGAACTGCGCAACCAGCGGGCCAACTCACCCGGCATGGACGACAAGACCGGTTTGTGGGTCGTCATCGAGGCCCTGCGTCGCGCGGCCGCCGAGGGACTCAATTGTGGTGTCTATGCCGTCTCGACCGTGCAGGAGGAGATCGGACTGCGGGGAGCCCGCACCAGCGCCTACGGAATCGACCCCGAGGTCGGCATCGCGGTGGACGTCACGCACGCCACCGACTGCCCCACGATCGACAAAAAGGCCGAAGGCGACATCAAGCTGAGCGGCGGTCCGGTGATCTATCGCGGACCGAACAACAACCCGGTGGTCGTCGACCGATTGATCGAAGTCGCCGAAAAGAGGGAGATTCCCTACCAGCTCGGCGCCATCGGGCGGGCCACGCCCACCGACGCCAACTCGCTACAGGTCACCCGGGCGGGCGTCGCGACGTCGTTGGTGAGCATTCCGAACCGCTACATGCACAGCGGCGTCGAGACGATCTCGCTGGAGGACATCGATCGGGCGGCCGACCTCTTGGCCGGCTTCGCCTTGAGTCTCTCGGAGAGCGACGACTTTCGGCCGTAGCTGGTGCGGCGAGCGGCGCTTTTCGGTCGTAGCTGCTGTGGTATCCGGAGTGGCACTGGCTCCGCCAGTGCTTCCTACGGGAGGGGGAAAGCGCCCGCTGAGCCATGAACGCCGGTGGTGCCGCGGCTCGGCAGGCTTCGGTCGTGAGCTCAGCCGAACGGAGCCTCACCCTCCCGATTCTTGTGGACGCGGGTGCCAAAATGGCAGGGTGGCGGGCGATCCGGATCCTCCTGTCTTGGTGTCTGGGCCTACCGGCGATTCTCGCAAGATATATCGCTGTAACGTCTTAGGGCGTTTCCAGCCAGCTTGGCACGGTGCTTGCCTTTAGTGCCGCGAAGCTGTTTCCGCGCCTGCCAAAACGGCCGCGGTCGGCGTACGGGCCGAGTTGGCTGCCGGCGTTTCTGGCGACCGCTCGCGGAAGCCGCCGCCACCAACGAAGGGCCGCCCCCGACAAAGGGCCGCAGCCCAACGACCCACCCGCAAACAACCTCTTTCCAACGCAATCTCTTTCCAACGACTATAAGGCCGCCCCGATCGGGCTGGGCCATCTCTCGAATCAACTCGAACCAAGACGTTTCACACTGCCTCTAGGAGGATCTCGATCGTGGCAAAGCAGATGGTATTCGAAGACGAAGCACGGCAGCCGTTGGCAGCCGGCGTGAGCAAACTGGCCAAGGCAGTTGCCACCACGCTCGGCCCCCGCGGTCGCAACGCGGTGCTCGACAAAGGCTGGGGCTCTCCCAAGGTGACCAAGGACGGCGTCACGGTGGCCGAGGACATCGAACTCGACGATCCGTTCGAGAACCTGGCCGTGCAGCTGGTCAAAGAGGCTGCCACGAAGACTAACGACGTGGCTGGCGACGGCACGACGACCGCCACCGTGTTGGCCGAAGCGATTTACCTCGAAGGCCTCAAGATGATTGCCGCCGGCGGCGATCCGATGGCCCTTTCGCGCGGCATCGGACGGGCCAGCGCGGCGATCGACGCGGCCCTGCAGAAGATGGCCACGATGATCGACGCCAAGAGCAAGAAGGAAATCACCCAGATCGCCACCATTGCCGGCAACAACGATTCGTCGATCGGAAGCGTGCTGGCCGATGCCTTCCTGAAGGTCGGCAAGGATGGCGTGATCACGGTCGAAGAGGGACGCGGTGCCGAGACGACCGTTGAGGTGGTCGAGGGCATGCAGTTCGATCGCGGTTTTCTCTCGCCGCACTTCGTCACCAATGTCGACGAGCAACTCGTCGAGTTGGAAAACTGCCTTGTGCTGATTCACGAGGAGAAGATCACCAACGTCAAAAAGCTCGTGCCGTTGCTGGAAGAGGTCAGCAAGGCTGGTAAGCCACTGCTGATCATCGCCGAGGACGTCGAGGGCGAGGCCCTGGCGACCCTGGTGGTCAACAAGATGCGCGGCATCCTGAATGTCGCGGCGGTGAAGGCGCCCGGCTATGGCGATCGCCGCAAGGCGATGCTGGGCGACCTGGCAACGCTGACCGGCGGGACCGCCATCTTCAAGGATCTCGGCATTAGTCTCGACGCCGTGAAACTCTCCGATTTGGGCAAGGCCAAGAAGATCATCATTTCCTCGGGCGACACGACGCTCGTCGGGGGCGGCGGCAAGAAGGCCGATATCGAGGGTCGTGCCGAGCAGATTCGCCGCGAGATCGACGTGACCGATAGCGATTACGATCGCGAGAAGCTGCAGGAACGCCTGGCCAAGCTGGCCGGCGGCGTGGCCCAGATCAACTGCGGTGCCGCGACCGAAACGGAAATGAAGGAGCGCAAGGCCCTGATCGAAGACGCCAAGAACGCGACCGCGGCCGCCCTGGAAGAAGGCATCGTGCCGGGCGGCGGCGTGGCTCTGATTCGCGCCGAGAAGGCCCTCGACAAGGTCGAAGCGACCGGCGACGAGGAGTTCGGCGTGCAGATCGTTCGCAAGGTGCTCGACTATCCGCTGCGTCGCATTGCCGAAAACGCCGGCACCGACGGTGCGGTGGTCGTCAATCGCGTTCGCCAATTGAAGAACAAGAACGAAGGCTACAACGCCGACAACGACAGCTACTGCGACTTGGTCGAGGCGGGCGTTATCGATCCGGCCAAGGTCGTGCGAACCGCACTGCAGAACGCGGCCAGCGTGGCGGCTTTGCTGCTGACCACTTCGTCGCTGGTCACCGACATCCCCGAGCCGGAAGAGGAAGGTGGCGATCACGATCATCACCACCACGACCATGGCATGGGCGGCATGGGCGGCATGGGCGGCGGCATGCCTGGTATGGGCGGTATGGGTGGCATGGGTGGCATGGGTGGCATGGGTGGCATGCCCGGCATGATGTAAGCCGGCGTTGCCAAGCCTGCGAACCGTACCCCCTTCACCACGAACAGAATCGCGAATCACGCAAAGGAGTTGGAACATCATGGCGAACGAAAAACTGCGACCCCTGGACGATCGAGTCGTTGTCGAGCCGGTCGAGGCGGAAGAGACCACTGCCGGCGGCATCGTGCTGCCCGATTCGGCCAAGGAGAAGCCGCAGCTCGGCACGGTCGTGGCGGTCGGTCCCGGTCGGCTGTTGGACAACGGCAACCGCGGCGAGTTGTCGGTGGCCCTTGGCGATCAGGTTTACTTCGGCAAGTACGGCGGCGTCGAGCAGGAGCTCAACGGTCGCGACGTCAAGATTCTCCGCGAGAGCGACATCCTGGCCAAAGTCGTCAGCTAAACGTTCCGCCAACTTCGAATATCAGACAGAATTCCATCGCGGCTCGCGGCGACGGGCCCCTTTCAAGACAACATAAGGAACCACACAAGTGGCCAAGCAACTGCTTTTTGAAGACCAAGCCCGGGCCAAGATGCTGCGTGGCGTCGAGAAACTGGCCGACGCGGTGGCCGTCACCATGGGCCCCACCGGTCGCAACGTAATCATCGCCAAGAGTTTTGGCGGACCCACGGTCACCAAGGACGGCGTTACGGTCAGCAAAGAGGTCGAACTGGAAGACCGCTTCGAGAACATGGGCGCGAAGCTGGTGAACGAGGTCGCTTCGAAGACGTCGGATCTGGCCGGCGACGGCACCACGACCGCCACCGTGCTGGCTCGTGCAATCTTCAAGGAAGGTCGCCGCAACATCGTGGCCGGCAGCAACCCGATGGCGGTTCGCCGCGGCATTGAGAAGGCCGTCGACGCGGCGGTCGAGGAGTTGCTCTCGATGGCCAAGCCGGTTGCCAGCAAGGAAGACGTGGCCAATGTCGGCGCGATCAGCGCCAACAACGACATGGAAATCGGCAACCTGCTGGCCGATGCCCTCGAGAAGGTCGGCAAGGACGGTGTGATCACCGTCGAAGAAGGCAAGACGATGGAGACGACCGTCGAATTCGTCGACGGCATGCAATTCGACAAGGGCTTCATCTCGCCCTACTTCATCACGCGACCGGCCGAGCGCGACTGCGTGCTGGAAGATGCCTACATTCTGATTCACGAAAAGAAGATCAGCAATCTCCGCGACCTGGTGCCGCTACTGGAAAAGACGAGCCAGACCGGCAAGCCGCTGTTGATCATTGCCGAAGACGTCGAGGGCGAGGCCCTGGCCGCGCTGGTCGTCAACAAGCTCCGCGGCGTGCTGAACATCTCGGCGGTCAAGGCACCCGGCTTTGGCGATCGCCGCAAGGCGCTGTTGGGCGACATCGCCACGCTGACCGGCGGCACGCTGATCAGCGAGGACCTCGGCGTGAAGCTCGAGAACGTCGAGGTGTCGCAGCTCGGTCGCGCCAAGCAGATCACGATCGACAAGAGCAACACGACGATCGTCGAAGGCGCCGGCAGCTCGGCGGACGTGCAGCAGCGGATCGGTCAGATTCGCAATCAGATCGAGCAGAGCGACAGCGACTACGATCGCGAGAAACTGCAAGAGCGGCTGGCCAAGCTCACCGGGGGCGTGGCCATCGTTTCGGTTGGTGCCGGCACCGAAGCCGACATGAAACAGAAGAAGGCCCGTGTCGAAGACGCCCTGCACGCCACCCGCGCGGCGGTCGAGGAGGGAATTCTGCCGGGCGGCGGCGTGGCCCTGCTGCGTTGCACCGAGGCGGTTGAAGCGGCTCGCAAGTCGGCCAAGGGGGACGAGAAGATCGGCGTCGATATCGTGCTCAAGGCCCTGGCGGCTCCGCTCACGCAAATTGCCAACAACTCGGGCGTCGACGGTTCGGTGGTGGTCGACACCGTGTTGGGCAAACCGACCAACGTCGGTTACGAAGCCAACACGGGCGAGTATGTCGACCTGGTCAAGGCGGGCGTGATCGATCCGGTGAAGGTCGTTCGCACCGCACTGGCCAACGCCGCGAGTATCTCCGGATTGCTGCTGACCACCGAGGCGTTGGTCACGAATCTGGAAGAGGAAGATAAGGACAAGCAGCGCGTCGAAGGTAGCGTTCGCTAACGTCGCCGTCGTCTGCGATCGAAAAACGGGCGGGCCACTTTTGTCGCCGACAGAGGTGGCCCGTTTGCGGCGCAGGCGACGGCGCAACCCAACGTTTGCATCCGCAGGGGCGTCGGCCCCCGCGGCCGACAATTGACATACTCCCGTTTTTGGGAGGCTCATATAATGAGCACGATGGCCGGTAAACGAGATTATTACGAAGTCTTGGAGGTCGAGCGGACCGCGACCGACAAGACGATTGCCGACAGCTACCGCAAGCTGGCGATCCGCTTCCACCCCGACAAGAACCCCGGCGACGACGAGGCGATCGGGCGTTTCAAGGAAGCGGCCGAGGCCTTCGAGGTGCTCAGCGATCCGCAGAAGCGCGAACGCTACGATCGTTTCGGCCACGCGGGCCTGGAAGGCAACGGCAGCCACTTTGCCGACGTGGGCGACATCTTCGAGGCCTTTGGCGACATCTTCGGCGGGGGTGGCATCTTTGGCGACATCTTCGGCGGGGGCGGTGGTCGCGGCGGACGGCGCGTGCACAAGGGTGCCGACATCCGCTGCGAAGTGACCATCGACCTCCTGGAAGCCGCCCGCGGCGTCAACAAAGAAGTCGAGCTATCGCGGCATCGCGTCTGCGAAGATTGCGACGGCAGCGGGGCCGAGCCGGGTAGCGAGCTGGAAGCGTGTCGCTATTGTGGCGGCCGCGGCCAGGTCGTTCAACAGAGCGGGATCCTCCGCGTGCAAACGACCTGTCCTTCCTGTCGCGGCGCCGGAGAGATGGTCAAGGTTCCCTGTCGCGCCTGTCGCGGCGAAGCTTATGTGGCCGAGACGGTTACCAAATCGGTCACGATTCCCGCCGGGGTCGACGACCAGATGCGGGTTCGCATCACGGGCGAAGGTGAGCCGAGCCCCGACGGCGGACCGCCGGGCGATTGCTACTGTTTCATTCACGTGACCGAGCACCCGCTGTTTCGCCGCGAGGGGAGTCACCTGATCTGTCGCGTCCCGCTCAGCTATTCTCAGGCGGCCCTGGGCGCGACGATCGAAGTGCCCACGCTCGACGGCAAGGAGCCGATGGAAATTCCCGCCGGCACCCAGCCGGGCGAGGTGTTCACGCTCAAGCGACGCGGTATGCCCGATCCGCGCGGCGGCGTGGGCGGCGACCTGCACGTGCAGGTGCAGATCGAGGTTCCCAAGCGGCTCGATCGCGAGCAGGAAGACTTGATTCGCCAGCTGGCCGAACACGATCACGTGAACGTGACGCCCCATCGCAAGACCTTTACCGAACGACTTCGCGAGTTCTTCATACCGGACGACGATGACGACGAAACCAGATAATGACGACATTGATTCGGCCCGTGCGGCGGACGAGGCGCCGACCGACGATTCGCTTGCGGAAGAGCTGACCGAGGCCTCGGATGCCGGCGGCGCTGCGAGCGAGATCGACGTGTTGCGCGCGGAACTCGCCGAGGCGAAACAGCGGTTGGTCCGCGGACAGGCCGACCTGGACAACTTTCGCAAGCGGGCCGCCCGCGAGCTGGAGAGCGAGCGGCGCTACGCGGCTTTGCCGCTGCTGGCCGATTTGTTGCCGGTGGCCGACAACATTCAGCGGGCCATTGCCGCGGCCGAAGAGAGCGAGCACGAGGCCGGCTTGCTCGAAGGGTTCCGCATGGTGGCCGATCAGCTCACCTCGGTGTTGGAGAAGCACCACTGTCGCGAGATCGTCGCCCACGGCGAGACCTTCGATCCGAACCTGCACGAGGCGATCTCGCTGCTGCCCAGCGCCGAGCACGAACCGAACACGGTCATGGAGGTGACCTCGACCGGGTACACGTTGCACGATCGTGTGGTGCGGCCCTCGCAGGTCGTGGTGGCCGCCGAGAAGCCCAAGGAAGCGTAGCGCGCGTAGTCGAGCGCGTAATGGAAGAGCGCGTGCCGCGCGAGCGTCGTGCGGCCAGCCAGGAGCGACCCGCGTCATGCCGACCTACGACTACGTTTGCGACGGTTGCGGCCACGAGTTCGAACTGTTTCAATCGATCTCGGCGCCGGTCGAAAAGAAGTGCCCCGAGTGCAAGAAGAACAAGTTGCGCCGGCTGTTCGGCACCGGTGCGGCGGTCGTCTTCAAGGGCTCGGGCTTCTACGAGACCGACTATCGCAGCGAGTCGTACAAGAAGGGGGCGCAGGACGCCCAGAAGGCCAAGGACAGCGCCCAGAAGGCCAAGGACAGCGCCACAGGGGATGCCAAGGAAAGCAAGTCGAAGAACGACGGAGCCTCGAGCGGCAAATCGGCGGACAACAAGTCGGACTGATTGCCTCCACCGCCGCCACCCGCGCGGCGAGCCAACGCCATGGCGATGTTGATCTGCCCCACCTGCGAACTTGCCTTCGACACCGAGACGAGCCTGGCTTTGCCGTTCTGCTCGTCGCGATGCCGCGAGATCGACCTCGGTCGGTGGATGAACGAAGAGTACGGGCTGCCAATCGAAGACGGCGACGAGCTGTCGGAATTCGAGAACGACTCGGCGTAACCCAGGGCGACTCAAGGTTCTGCGTGCGGTCGTTTTCTCTTGCACGCTTCTTCTCTGGTCGTATAATTACGCCCAATCTGTGCAGTCTACCCCATTAGGAGCGGTGTCATGGCGGACGATCCGTCGATTCAGGACAACGGCTGGGGTTCTTACCTCCCGTGGCTCATTCTGGTTCGTTGTTTCCGCATCGCAACCAGCGTGAGGATGTTGCTGCTCGGTGCCGGGGGCGCGGTTGCCAACGCGGCGGGTTGGCGGATCCTCTGGAACCTGCTCGGCGGGAGCCAGGACCCCGTGATCTCGGATCTTCGTGACGGGATCGGCCCCGACACCCCTTGGCCCGAATGGCCGTGGCAAATGTGGGAAGGGGTCTACGCGTCGAATCTGCTGGCCAGTCCCTGGACGACGATTCAGTATGCCGTCGACGCCGCCACGGCAACGGTGATGCACTATGCGACGCCCTTCACCATGATGTTCGACGAAGAGTCGGGCTTCGTCGGTTTCACTTTCGGATTGCTCTGCCTGCTCTGGTCGCTGTTGGTTTGGTCGTACATCGGATCGGCCATGACCCGCACGGCAGCGTTGCGTCTGTGCCGCGATGAGATCGCGACCTGGACCGATGTTTCCAACTTTTCGATCGCCAAGTTCCCGTCTTACTTTGCGGCCCCGCTCTTTTCGGGCCTGGGCATCCTCTTGGCGGCCCTGCCCGTGTTGATCGTCGGTTTCGTAGCCCGGTTGGATATCGGGTTGTTGCTGGCCGGTTTGCTGTGGCCGCTGGTGTTGCTGAGCGGTCTGTTCATGATGATCATCGCGGTCGGTTTCATCTTCGGCTGGCCGTTCATGTGGGCCACCGTAAGCACCGAAGGTTCCGACGCCTTCGACGCGCTCAGCCGCTCGTACGCCTATGTCTATCAACGGCCGCTCAAATACCTGTTCTACGCCGTCGTCGCCTTGCTGCTGGGTGGACTCGGGTTCATCGTCGTCGGCTACTTCGTCGAGGGCGTTTCGTACTTCGCCTATTGGGCCACGGACATCGGGGCCTCGCACGAGCGGGTCGAGCTGATGCGGGCCTACACCAACCAGACGGGCGTGATCCCGGACAATCCCGGCGGCATGGCGGGTGCGGGGCTCTCGTTGGTGAGCTTCTGGGTCAGCTGTGTGCGGCTGCTGGGGGCCGGCTACGTGATCAGCTATGTCTGGACCGCCATGACGGCAATCTATCTGTTGCTGCGACGCGACATCGACGCGACCGAGCTGGACGAGATCTACCTGACCGACGCCGAAGCGACGTACGGTTTGCCGTCGCTGGCCGCGGACGAAGGGGGCACGGCCGGCGTGCCCGGCGAGAGCGACGTCGAGTAGCGTGGCACAGACGCGATCAGTCGGCGTATTGGCCGAACCGCTCGCCCGCTTCGCGGAACATCTGCCCGCGACTGAGCACCTCATCGCAGCCGGCGGCCTGGGCGGCAGCGAGCCTCTGTTCGTGAACGTGCGGTCCGAAGGCCAAGATCTGCGGCGGCGGCACGCTCGCTTCCTCGCCCAAGGCGCGAACCACGGCCGCGCAATCCAGATTCGCCGCGGTCAGGTCGAGCACGACCAGGGCGGCGGCCTCGGCACGCCACGCGTCGATGAGCGCTTCGGAACTGGCGACCGTGTGCAGCGACGTGCCTGCCTGCTGGGCCGCCGCGCCCAGCTGCGACGAGGTCATCAGATCGGTCGAAAGAAGTAGAATCGACATGCGACACGAAGCTCATCGAAGCGGAAATCGGACGCCGCTCTCCGTGCGGGATTAGACCGCTTCTCATTTTCCTGTAGCGTCTCGGCAGGCTACGACCGCGTTTGACGTCGTCGACCTGCATCGACGAATCTCCTGGATTCGCCTGCTTCGGTCTCCTTGTCAAACTTGCCTCGCTATCCGCCGAAGACGCTACGTCAATCTGAAAAACGGTCTAGACCGCCTCGGGGCCCCGCACCGGACCGTTGAGGTTGATCGTCTCTTCCATCGGCATCACGAAGATCTTGCCGTCGCCGATATGCCCTTCCGGACCGGTCCGCGCGACGCTGCTAATGGCCTCGATCGTCCGCTCGACGAAGTCGTCGTTCACGGCGATCTCCAGGGCGATCTTCCGCAGCAGGTCGGTCTTGTACTCGTGCCCGCGAAACGTCTGGGTCTGGCCCCGCTGCTGCCCGATGCCCTGCGCATCGCAGACCGTCAGGCGTTCGACCGCGACCGCCGCGAGGGCTTCCTTGACCGCGTTCAGCTTGGTCGGCTGAATGATCGCGTGGATCAGCTTCATCCGCCCATTCTCCTTGGGGTTTTCCGCTACCGCGCGCCGTTTGCCGCGACCGCGCGCCACTTGCCGGGTCCGCCTGCCGCTGGGGGCGCTCTCCGGGCGTCAGGATACCCGCCTCCGCCGGCCGACGAAAGACCGAAGCCGCCCGGCCGAGAACCCACAATTCCCGCGTCGCACGGCTTGGCGGAGCGGCGCCGGTGGGCGACGATAGAACGCATGTCCCAGCGCGATGTCGTACGCAGTGTCTTGCGAAGCTACGGCGCGAGTCTCGCCGACGAGCGGATCGAGTCGCTCGGTTCCGCGGGCGGGTTCAGCGGCGCGCGGTTCTGGCGGCTGACGACCGACTCGGGCACGCTCTGTCTGCGGCGATGGCCGCAGGGACATCCCTCGCCACCCCGGCTCCTGTTCATTCACCAGACGTTGCGTCACGTCGCGGAGCGGGCCGAGTTGCCGTTGGCATCGCCTCGCTACACGGACGAGGGCTTGACCTTTCTGAGCATGGCCGGGCACCTCTGGCAGCTCGAGCCGTGGCTGCCCGGCGTGGCCGATTATCGTCAGCGACCGAGCGACCGTCGCCTCGTTGCGGCGATGGAGATGTTGGCCACGTTTCATCGCGCCGCCGCGAGCCACTCGGAAACCGCCGGTCGGCGCGGCCCCCCACCCGCGGTCGCCGATCGCCTGAAGCGGATCGCCCACTGGACGCCGCAGCGGTTAGCCGATCTTGGTGAGCGCACGGCGGCCGACGCCGACCCACGACTCGCGGCGATCGCCGAGCGTGCCGCGCCACTCGTGATGCTCTACCGTCAGGCGGCACCAGGCGTCGAGAGCGAGCTTCGACAAATCGCCGACGTTGAGCTACCGCTGGCGCCCTGTCTGCGCGACATCCACGACGAGCATGTCCTGTTCGTCGACGAGGCAGTCAGCGGCGTGATCGACTTCGGTGCCCTGCGCGTCGACCACACGGCGATCGACGTTGCGCGGCTCCTAGGTAGCCTGGCCGGCGATGACGAGGACCGTTGGCGACGCGGCTGCGATGTGTACGATACCTCACGCGGTGACCTCGCCCCGCTCGATCGCCCGCGGGTACGTCTGCTCGATCGGGCGACCACGTTGCTTTCCGGGCTGAACTGGCTGGAATGGGTTTTCACAGCGGGCCGTCAGTTCGAAGATTACGACGTCATCACCGAGCGATTGCGACGCATCGAGCGGCGGCTGCGCGTCGCCGCCGAGGCTTGCTAGCCTCGCTGGCGAGCGTACCAGTCTGCGTTGCCGCGGGGCGGCGAAGCACCTAAAATCAGGGCGCTTCCGGAGCGGTCGGCGCGGAGTGCGGCAGAGTGCAGAGTGCGCAGAGTGCAGAGTACGACAGCGTCGAGTACGGAAGTGGAGAAATTGGTAGGAAGCAAGCAGATCCAACGCGAACCGAGGAATTCTGAGAGATGAGCATGATCGTGAAGATGCCAAGACGAACTTGGAGCGTCCTTGCCGCTGTCCTCGTAGCCGGTAGCGTGCTGCTCGCCGGAGCGCCGGCCGAGGCCCAATTCGGGAACGCGTCGCAGGTCGAGTTCAGCGCCCAAGTTTTGCCGGCCACGGACAAGTTGCCCGTGCGGCTGGCGATTACCGTGGACATCGAAGAGGGCTGGCACATCTACTCAATCACGCAGGCGAAGGGAGGACCGCGACCGACGCAGCTGCTGCCCGCCGCCTCGGACGACTACACATTGGCCGGTGAATTCACCCCCAGCGTGGCCCCGGTGATTCACGTTTACGAGGACATCTGGCCCGACCTGAATGTGGAAGAACACACCGGCACGGTCACCTGGACCGTGCCGCTCAAGCTGGCCGACGGCGTCGACGCGGCGAGTCTGCTCATCGAAGGGACGGTCCGCGGCCAGGTCTGTAACGAGGAACAGTGCAACAATTTCGCCAAGGAATTTGAGGCCGAGTTGGAGTAATCCGGCGGCCCGTTGCGCTCCCCCCGATGGGGCCCTGGGCGGCCTTGGCCGCTGAACCCGCGGCCACCCTCGCCGCGCGACCCACCGCGGCCTGCTCTGCGTAGTAGTTGATAGCGTTGCCGCCGCCGGCTAACGGTGTGCGCTTCCGCGCTGGCTGCAGGTGGCGTAGTTCACATGCTTTTCGCTCCCGCGGGCCGATAATATTGGGCATGGAAGCGTGGCCCCGGCGAGCGAACGCCATGCCGATTGCCGCGGTCCGCGGCGGCTGCGGCGTCGGCGACATTCCCGCGTCGGCAATCACCCCGCTTCGGCGATGACCCCGCGGACGCGAGTCTCTATGATTTGCCCCCTCCAATTCGGCTCGAATACAATCCGAGCGTTCCCAAAAGCGCCTAGGAAATAGCGATGAGCGGACCCTTTCGACGCATCTCTTGGCCGGCCTGGCTGATCGTGCTGACCGTGACGAGCCTGCTGGTGTTGCCCACGACCAGCGAGGCAGGATTCGGCGATGATCCGGCCAGGCACACGCAGTTCTCCGCGAGGATCGTGCCGGCCACGGGCGAACACCCGCCGCGGCTGGTGATCTCGGTAACGCTCGACGATCACTGGCACATCTACTCGATGAGGAAGTACGAGAAGGGCGAGAGTGCCCCACAGGCCACGGTGATATCGCTCGACGAGTCCTCGGCGGTTGAGTTTGCCGGTCCGTTTGAACCAACCCAGGCACCGCTCGTCCGACCGCCCGGCGAGACGGGGTTCGATGTCCCGACCGAGGAGTTTTATGACAGCTTCATGTGGGTCGCTCCGCTGAGCGTGCCGGAGGGGACCGACCTGGAGACGGTCACCCTTAGCGGAACGATCACGGGTCAGGAATGTGATCCGCACAGTTGCAATCCCTTTACGAATCGTTTCGAGGCGGAGCTCGACCGCCAGCTCGCAGTGCCGGCTACGGTCAAGGTCGCGTCTCTGGTCGCGGCCAGCTCGGGAGGGAGCGGACTTTGGGCCGCGCTTGGCTTGGCCTTCCTCGGCGGTATCGTGCTCAACGTGATGCCCTGCGTGCTGCCGGTCATTGGGCTTAAGGTGATGGCCTTCATCGAACAGGGGGGCCAAAGCCGCTCGCGGATCTTCCTGCTCAACTTCTGGTACTCGCTGGGCGTGATCGCGGTGTGGATGGCCCTGGCCGTGTTGGCCACGATCTTCCAGATCGGCCTGGGCGAGCTCTTTCAGACGCCCGAGTTCAGCATCGTCATGGCGTCGGTGATCTTCGCCATGGGACTCAGCTTCCTGGGCGTGTGGGAGATTCCGATTCCCGGTTTCATCGGCACGCAGAACGTCACCAAGCTTGGCGAGCGCGAGGGTTACGAAGGCGCTTTCGCCAAGGGAACGATCACCACGGTGCTGGCGACGCCCTGTCTGGGACCCTTCATGGGGGGGCTGTTCATCAGTCTGCTCGATCGCCCCGCGTTCGAAATCTATGCCATCTTCTTCGCGATCGGCCTGGGGATGGCGTCGCCCTACCTGGTGCTGGGCATGGTGCCGCAGGCGATGCGATTCCTGCCGAAGCCGGGCGCGTGGATGAACACCTTCAAGGAGATCATGGGCTTCTTCCTGATCGGAACGACCGTCTACCTGATGACGATTCCGCAGACCTATCTGCTGGTGCCGACGCTCGTGTTGCTGATCGGTCTGGGCGTGGTCTGCTGGTGGATTGGCCGCGTACCGTCGACGGCCGATCCTTCGCGTCGCTGGCGAGCCTTGGGCGAGGCGATGCTGGCCGGCGTGCTGATCGGCGTGACGGCCTTCTACGTCATCGCCCCCGAGATGCGGTCGCGGATGAAGTTCGACAACTGGGAGTACTTCGACTACGAGATCGAGCGGATGGTGGCCGACGGCGAGTTGAAGGTCGACGGCGAGTTGCCCGTCTTCAACCGGCCCTGGCAGCCCTATACGACGCGGAAGTTCAAGTGGCTGGTCGAGAACAACAAGCCGGTGCTGATCGACTTTACGGCCGACTGGTGCCAGACGTGCAAGTGGAACGAGAAGTTTGTGTTGAAGACCCGCGCTACGCGCGAGTTGCTCGAGGAACACGACGTCTATACGCTCGTGGCCGACCTGACGCACAAAGATGTCGGTCGTGAGGGGGCGGCGAAGCTGAAGGAGTTGCGGGCCGACGGCATTCCGCTGATCGCGATCTATGCGCCGGGCGAGGTGGACCAGCCAACGCTCATCCCCGGCACCTTTACGCGGGCCGATCTGGCCGCGGAGATTCGCCGCAAGATTCCCAAGACGGTCGTGGTGGATGACGCGACCCGCGATGATCGGCAAACCACCCGCGAGGCGTCCCGCGAAGAAGCGGGCGGCCGGGAATCGGCGGGACTTCGGGCGCGTTAGCTGGCAGGCCAAGGGTCGCGAGAGCCCGCAACGTACACTTAGCGCAGTCCGGACCTACGCCCACTGCACGCCGCGGGGTCCCTCGGCGACGCTGCCGATGACCCAGCTTGTCAGTCCGCAGTCGGCCAGCTGACTGCGAATGCTCTCCGCGTAGTAAGGGCTGACGACCAGCGCCAGGCCGATACCCATATTGAAGACCGTTTCCATCTCCTCGGCTTCAATCTCGCCCAGCTCCTGCAGCCAGGGAAACACGGGCGGCACTTCCCAGCTGTCGCGCTCCAGCGTCACGGCCGCCTGGGCGGGAAGGATTCGCTCCAGGTTTTCGCGCAGTCCGCCGCCGGTGATGTGGGCGATGCCATGCACGACGTTCTTCACTCGGTAGTGATTCAGGATCTTTCGCACGGGGCGAACGTAGATCCGGGTCGGCTCGAGCAGCACCTCGCCGACGGTCTGCTCGAGCGCCTCGACGTGGTCGTCGACACTCAGCCCGGCGATCTCGAAGACGACCTTGCGGGCGAGGCTGAAGCCGTTCGAGTGCAGCCCGCTGGAGGCGACGCCCAGCACGAGGTCTTCGGCCGCGATCAGGCTGCCGTCGAGGAGTGACTTGCGTTCTGCCACACCCACGCAGAAACCGGCCAGGTCGTAGTCGCCCCGGGCGTAGAGATCGGGCATGATCGCCGTCTCGCCGCCAAGCAGCGAGCAGTCCGCCTCGATGCACGCCGCCGAAATACCCGACACGACGCTCTCGAGCAGGTCGGGGTCGTCGTGCGACATGGCGATGTAGTCGAGAAAGAAGAGCGGTTCGGCCCCGCAGCAGATCGCGTCATTGACGCTCATCGCCACCAGGTCGATGCCCACCGTGTCGTGTCGGCCGACGAGGGCGGCGACCTTGAGCTTCGTGCCGACCCCGTCCGTGCAGGAGATCAGCACGGGATCTTCGTAGCGGCGGGCAAACAACTCGCTGGCAAAATCGAGCTGAAACAGGCCGGCAAAGCCGCCCGGATTCTCCAGCACCCGTGGCGTGTGGGTGCGGCGCATCAGGCCCCCGAGTCGCGACATCGATTCGCGATAGACGTCCAGATCGACGCCCGCATCCTTGTATGTCGCCTTGGCCATCCGGGTCACTCGAAGAGGTGGGAGAGCGCCGTCGATTCTACGGCTGCGGAATTGCAACTGTCAACGATCGCGAAATGATGCTCGCGAGCCGTCCTCGACGCCGCTGGCCAGCCTCGCCCACGACGTGTTATGGTCGTACGTCGCTTGAGTCGTCGGGACGCGTCCGCTGTCCGCCCGAGCCTGGCCATTGACATGCCCGCCAGTACAAACATGACCAGCATGCCCAAGAGTCACGCCGCGTTCGCCCGCGCTCAGCAAGTCATTCCTGGTGGCGTGAATAGTCCGGCACGGGCCTTCGGCGCTGTGGGGGGCGAGCCGCTGTTCATCGAGCGGGCCGAGGGGGCTTACCTCTACGACGTCGACGGTCGCCAGCTGATCGACTACATCGGCTCCTGGGGTCCGATGATTCTCGGGCACGCCCACCCACAAGTGTTGGAGGCGATTCGCGCGGCGGCCGAGCGTGGTACCAGCTTTGGCGCCCCGACGGAGGCCGAGAGTGAACTGGCCGAACAGATCGTCGCCTCGGTCGACTCGATTGAAAAGGTCCGGCTGGTCAATTCGGGCACCGAGGCCACGATGAGCGCGATCCGCCTGGCTCGCGGCTTCACGGGGCGCGACAAGATCATCAAGTTTGCCGGCAACTACCACGGCCACGTCGATAGCCTGCTGGTCGCGGCGGGCAGCTCGGCCGCCACCTTGAGCCAACCCGACTCACCCGGTGTCACGGCCGGTACGGTCGCCGACACCATTGTGCTCGAGTACAACGACGTAGCCGGCTTCGAGGCGGCCATGCGCGAACAGGGCGACGCCCTGGCCGCGGTGATTCTCGAACCGGTCGTCGGCAATATGGGCTGCGTGGTGCCCACGCCCGAGTTTCTTACCGCGGCCCGCGGCCTCACCGAGAAGCACGGGGCGCTGCTGATCTTCGACGAGGTGATGACCGGCTTCCGCGTTGCCTTGGGGGGCGCTCAGTCGCTCTTCGGCGTACGTCCCGATTTGACGACACTCGGCAAGATCGTCGGAGGCGGACTGCCGGTGGGCGCCTACGGCGGTCGGGCCGACGTGATGAACCACATCCTGCCGGCCGGTCCCGTGTTTCAGGCCGGCACACTCAGCGGCAATCCGCTGGCGACGGCCGCGGGCAACGCCACACTGAAGCGGCTCCGCGAGTCGCCGCCCTACGAGCGCTTGGAAGAGCTGGGCGCCCGACTGGAGGCCGGTCTGCGCGAGGCCGCGGCGACGGCCGGCGCGCCGTTTTCGCTTGTCCGCGTGGGCAGCATGATGACGTTGTTCTTTGCGACCGAGCCGGTGCACGGCTGGCGACAAGCGAGTCGCGCCGACACGGCGGCCTTTGGTCGCTACTTCTGGGAGTTGATCGAGCGGGGCGTTTACATGCCTTGCAGTCAGTACGAGGCCCTCTTCATTTCCGCGGCCCACACGTTCGACGACATCGACGCCACGATCCGCGCGGCGGGCGAGGCGCTCGCGCTCGTCGAGGTTGCCGATTAGCGAAGCTCTGCGGCGTGCGTGGGCCTTGACTGCCCTCGGGCGAAGGTGGCGAACGGTTATGTGGCCGTGCTGCTACGTGCGGTGTCAAACACTGCGCTTTCGGCAATCTTTCGACCACCCTCAGGTGCCGAAAAATAGTTTAGAGCCGAACGAACGACGTAGAAAACGACCTGTGATTCGTGCTCCTTGCCGGGTCTGTTCTAGGTCGCCTGTCGGCACCCGCGTATAATGTCGCCAGGCATTCGTGCGCGCCCTTTCGTTGCCGAGGGAGTGCGTGTCGCCGCTGTCAGGTCGCAGAAGAAATTGACGACGTCCCGAACCGCTCCGCCGTTATGAAATTGTCCGGCACCACATTCTACGATCGCTGGTATTGGCTGATCTTGTTGGCGTTCGTAGCCGGCTTGCCGGTGATCGGCTGGGGTGCGTTTCAGGCGGGCCAGACGCATAACAACAACATTCAAAAGTGGTTGCCCGACGACTTCGAAGAGTCGATCAACCATCGACGCTTTCTCAGCTACTTCGGTTCCGACGAATTCGTGCTGGTCAGTTGGGAAGGCTGCACGCTCGACGATCCGCGGATTCCGAGTTTCGCCGAGCTGGTCCGGCGGCATACCGTTCCCGAAGAAGAGGGCGCGGAAATCGCCGCGGACAACGAGCAGCTCTTCGCCCGCGTGACGACCGGCCCGGAACTGCTGGACGATCTCATGGCGGAGCCGCTTGAGTTGCCGCGCGAAGAGGCACTGGAACGGCTTTACGGATTGATCGTGGGCCGCGAGTCGCGGATCACCGGCACGATCGTCGTGCTCTCGGAAAAGGGCGACGAAGACCGCGTTGCGACGGTGAAGCGACTCGCCGAGTTGGCGGTCACCGAGCTGGGCATTCCCGCGCCCGATCTGCGCATGGTCGGCGACGCCGTGACCAACGCGGCCGTCGACCTGGAGAGCGAGAGCGCGATCCAGGGCCTGTTGGCCGCGGCGGGGTTGATCGCGCTGACGATGGCCATTCTCAGCCTCCGCAGCTTCCGCCTGCTCACGGTCGTGCTGGTCGTGGCCATCTTCTGCTACGTCTGGTCGGAAGCGATGGTCTACTACCTCGACTTCTCCTCCTTCTCGCGGTTCTTCGGCGGCAAGATGAACCTGGTGCTGGTCGTCATGCCGGTGCTGGTCTATGTATTGACGATGTCGGCGGGCGTGCATCTGGTCAACTATTACCGCGACGCGGCGGCCGAGTCGTCGATGTTGGGGGCCCCGGCCGAAGCGATTGATCACGGTTGGATTCCCTGCACGCTGGCCGCCGGCACGACCGCGGTGGGCGTCGGCTCGCTGGCCGTCAGTAGTATTCAGCCGGTGCGCGATTTCGGCAGTTACTCGGCCGTCGGTATTCTGATCAGCCTGGCGGCGCTGTTCTTGCTGCTGCCGGCCCTGTTGGTGTTTTTCGACAAGCTGTGGATTCGCCTCCGCGGCGGCCGCGTTCCCAATTGGCCCCACGGTGAGGGCGAGTTGCTCTCCGAGCGGAGCAGTTGGGTCGACCGCATCGGTGCGGCGCTCGTCCATCGCCACACGGTGACCTCGACGGTCTGCCTGCTGGTGTTGCTCTTCTTCGCGGCCGGCGCCGCCCAGGTCCGCACCGATTTGAACCCGCGGAAGTTCTTCGACGCCAAACACCGCCTGAACTTGGACTACGCCTGGCTGGGGGAAAATATCGGGCCGCACACGCCGATCGAAATCGTCGTCGAGTTCGACGCCGCCGAATCGCGGCTGAATCTGTACGACCAGTACGAGCTGGTGGCCGAAGTCGAAGAGCGGGTCCGTCAGACCGACGAGATTCGCGCCACCCTGTCGCCGACGACGTTTCGACCTTCGCGAGACAAAGTCGACTCGGAGCTCGAAGAGGACCGCGTGGTGCTCCGCGGCGTGGCCAACAAGCGACTCGACGAGAACCGAACCCGCCTGGCCGATTCGCTGCTGCTCGCCGAGGACGGCGATGTCCGCCTGTGGCGCATCTCGTGCCGTTCGCGGGGCCTGGAGGGCAACGAAGGCTTCGACGAAATCTATAAGGCGGTCCGCGGCGAGGTGGAAAGATTCTTCGCAGAACGAACCCGCCAGTATGAGGAGCGCAAGCGGTTGATCGCCGAGAAGTCGGCCGAGAATCGCCGCAAACTGGAGACCTGGTTTGCCGAAAAGCAGCAGACGCTGGCCGACCAGCCGGACGAGTTGGCCAAACACGCCCGGCAACGCGAGCTGTCGCTGGAGGACATCGCCCGTCAGGAGCGGCTGGCCTTGGCCGACTTGGACAACCCCAACACCGGCATCACGCACATGGTGACCGGCATGGTCCCGCTCTTTTATGTCGCTCAGAACGAGTTGTTCGAAAGCCTCGTCTACAGCTTCGCGCTGGCCTTCGGTCTGATCGCCGTGCTGATGGTGATCTTACTCAAGAGCACCCGGGCAGGCCTGCTCTCGATGCTCCCGAACGTCTTTCCCGTGGCCGTGATTTTCGGGGCCATGGGCTGGTGGGGTCGCACGATCGACATCGGCTCGATGATGACCGCCAGCGTCGCGATGGGCATCGCGGTCGACGACACGGTTCACTTTCTCACCTGGTTCCGTCGCGGCATGCACGACGGCATGACACGGCCCGCCGCGGTGCGACACGCCTATCGGCGTTGTGCGATGGCCATGATTCAAACCACGGCCATCGCGGGGCTCAGCCTGTTGGTGTTCGGCATGAGTCACTTCCAGCCCGTCTCGCAGTTCGGCACGCTCATGTTTCTGCTGCTGATTGGGGCCCTGGTCGGCGACCTGGTGTTTCTGCCCGCATTGTTGGCGGGTCGAGCCGGCAGTCTCTTCGAAGAGAAGCATTCCCAGGCGACCGTCGCGCCTCAGCCGCAACCGGCCGAGGTGTAGGTGGCCGCCTGTAGATAGGCCGCCTGTCGATAGGCCACGCACCGTCACGTCGGTGCGTTGGAAACTAAACGCGCTCTAACCGTCGTGAAAGGCCCGCCGCGCCTCGAACGCTTCCAGTCGTTGCCGATAGTCGCTCGACTGCTCCGGCGCGGCAAGCTCGACGGCCCGCTGGGCGAAGTCGATTGCCTCGTCGAAGTCGCCCGCCTCGGCTCGGGCACAGGCCAGCACGTCGAGCCAGGTCGGCGAGTTCCAGCCGGTCGCTTGGCAGCCGGTTCGCGCAATGTTCGTGGCCGCCGCGCCGTCGCGGTAGCGGGCGTCCGGGGCCGTGGCGCGAATCCAGGCCAGCTGGCGATGGGCCTCGCCGAGCCGCGGGGCCAATTCGAGGGTCCGCGCGAGGTCGGCCAGGGCGGCGGGATAATCGCCCAGCTGGCGAGCCACAATCGCCCGCTGCAGATAGCCCTGCGTCAGCGGGTTTGCGGTCGCCTCGGCCAGGTCGATCGCCGTCGAGAAGTCGGCCCGCGCCTGAGGCAAGTTTCCGAGCGCCCGGTGGGCGAGGCCGCGATTGAAGATCGCCCGCAGATCGTGCGGGTCGATGGCGAGGGCGTCGCTGAAATCGCGCTGGGCGCGGCGGAAGTCGCCGCTTCGGGCATACACCCGACCGCGATTGTTGAACGCCCGATTGCGTTGGGCGGCGGCTTCCGGGAACGCGTGCGGATTCTTGGCCAGGACGTCGTTCCACAGCCCGATCGGATCGCGCCAGACGTCGTTGCGCAGATGCGTGGCGGTGGCCAATAGGAGGAGCGTCGCCACGACGAGCCCCGTGGCGGTTCGCGGCCACCATGAAGCGCCGCGTACGACGCCGTATCCGCCGAGGAGCGCGAACCCGAACAGCGGCAGGTACAACCGGTGCTCGTAGATCATCTCAAGCGGCAACACGGTCGACTCGATCGCCAGGTGTACCAGGAACCAGGCGATCGCGAAAGAGAGCCATCGCCAGCGGCGGGCCGACATCACGGCCATCGCGGCCAGGGTAATGACAAAGAGTAGGGCGGCGGCAGTGGCGGGTTCGTACAACGAACGCGACGTCTCGATCGAGTGCAACAGGTTCAGGCGGGCCGGCGAGGGGAAGACGATCAGGCTCAGGTAGTGCACGACGACGCGCGGTTGCGTCATAAGCCGCTCGCCGAGCGTGAAGTCGCGCAGGGCGTAACCCCGTTCGAGTCGGCTCCCCAGGTCGCCGTCGACGTAGTAGGCCGCGACGACGCCCAGCACGGCGGCCGCCGGCACCAGCAGCCAGGCCAGCCGGCGACGCGATCGTTGCCAGGAGAGCTCGCGGAAGAAATAGAGTTCGTAGAGCAAGATGGCCACCGGCAGCGTGGCGGCGATCTGCTTGCTTCCCAGGGCCAGGATCCAGGACACAAGTGCGACCAGCCACAGCACGACGCGGACGGGGCGATTCTTCTGTTGGCGTCCCACGGCGTAAAGCAGCAGGGCCAAGAGGTAGAACAGCGCCGCCATGCTCGTCATCCGCTGCACGGTGTAGGTGACGGCCTGGGTCTGTAGCGGATGGACCAGGAACACCGCCGCCGCGACCAAGGCACCCCAGCGGGAGAGCCGTCGCGAGTCGTTGCTCTGGTCTGAAGCGACACCTAGGCTCAGCGTTACGAGCGTGAGGAAGTAGACGACGATTCCGGCCGCCAGGTGAATGCCGATGTTGACCACGTGATAGGCGGCGAGGTCGCGACCGAAAAGGGCGTGATTGAGCGCGAAGCTCGCATAGGCCAGCGGCCGATCGTTATCGCGGCTTCCCCACGCGGCCTCGGCGAGCTCCGACCACGAAAGGGTCTCGACGTCGAGTGCCGCATTCTGCTCGATGTTCGCCACATCGTCGAAAACCAACGGTACATCGAGCGTATGTCCGTAGATCGCCACGGTCGCCAGGCACAACAGCGACAGCGCCATCCAGTGCGCCGGCAGGGCGTGCCGAGGTTCGTTCGACCCGAGGTGGGAATTCATGGTAAGGGGCAGGTGGGGCGTTCGCGGCCATCGCGGCGGCACGGACGCAGGAGGTAGGGAACTTCGCAGCCAAAGCGTACCTCACGGTGCCCGTCCGAGCGGTTCGGTCTGCGACGATTGCAGCGATTTGGCCGGTCGCCGTTCCGGCCGGTCGTGCTGCTGAGTGAGAAGCGGGGGCACGAACTTCAGATCGTCGGAGCAGACGGTTGGAAGTTCGCCCCACCTGCCGCGCTTCAGATGTAGTACATCGAGAGCTGATCGCTGGCCGCGGCCTCGACCAGATCGGCGAACCGGATCTGCGCCAGTTGGTCGCCCCGGGCGCGGTCGGCCTGCTGCCAGGCGGAGTAGAGGGCGCAACAGAGCGGGTCGACGCGGTCGCCCGGCTTCTCGCACACGGGCGGGCCGTCGATGACCTCGACGACATCGGCCAGGGTGATCTCTTCGGGCGAGCGCGCCAGGCGATAGCCGCCGCTGGCCCCCCGCGTGCTTTCCACAAGCCCCGCCGCCTTGAGCTGCAAGAGAATCTGCACGAGGAACCGCGACGGAATCGCGTGGGCCTCGGCGATATCGCGAATTCGCACCAGGTCCTCCGCGGCGTACCGGGCGGAGAGCTCGAGCATCGCGATGCAGGCGTATTCGGTCTTGGCAGAGATCTTCATGTGGGGTTCGGTGCGCGACGGGCTTTGCATTCCGAGCGCCGCGCGGGCCGCCCGGCGCCAGGGAACTACTTATCGCGTTATCGCGCGCAACTACTTATTGTCGCCCAGGGCGTGCAGCCCGCACTCGGTCTTGGCGGTGCCCGACCAGCGACCTGCCCGTTCGTCCTCGCCGAACATGACACTGCGGGTGCAGGGCCAGCAGCCGATGCTGGGATATCCCTGGTCGTGCAAGGGGTTGTAGGGAACGTCTTCGTCCGTGATCCGCTTCCAGACGTCGGCCTTCGTCCAGTTGGCCAGCGGGTTGATCTTGACGAGATTGAACTTGCTGTCCCAACCGACAATCGGCGCCTCGGCCCGGTCGGGACTCTGGTTGCGGCGGATGCCGGTCAGCCAGGCGTGCATGCCGACGACCGACTCGCGCAAGACCTTCACCTTGCGGTGAAAGCAACACTGATCGGGATTGGTCTTGTAGAGCGGACCGCCGTTGGCGCGCTCAAATTCCTCGACACTTTGTTCGTGACTGTGGTAGGCCACCGTGAGGCCGTACTTCGCGGCGAGGCGATCGCGGAGCTCCAACGTCTCGCGAAACTGATAACCGGTTTCCAGGTTGAAAACATAGACGTCTTTGTTGATCTTCGAGAGCATCGAGAGGATCACGCAGCCTTCGGGGCCGAAGGCGGTGGCCATCGTCAGCTTCGGAAAGAACCGCGCGACGGCGTAGCGGAGAATCTCCTCGGGCGGGGCCGTTTCCAGCCGCGCGCTCGCCTCGGCCAACTCCGCCAGCAGCTCGTCGGTCGGTTCCAGGTGCGGTTCGTCGCGGAACATTGCCGGATTGGGTTTGAGAGCGGTGTCCGTAGCCATGGTAGTCAATGTTTAGTAAGTTGGTAATGAAAGTCAACATTATGCCCTGTATCTAGATTCGGTCACTGCCCGCGGAGTTCTGCAATCTGTATCGATTTTGCCGGCAATTTGCGGGGTTTGGGAGGCACTTGCGGGCCTTTGGCCCCTGCAGATCAATCGGCGAATGCTTATGCGATAGGGCCGCGAGGGTCAAGATCTTGAATTCGGAATTATTGGGGAAAGAATGCCCCTGGCGGGCAGCGATCGACGCGGTCAGCTGCGGCTTCGCCTGGCATAACTGCTGTGGCGGGTTCGAGTCGCTCGACTGGCGCACGTCATTTTCGCGCTACCACAGGTGGCAATCGTCAGAGGCCGAGCCCCCTGGCGCGACCTGAATCGGCTATTCGGCCTGGGCAAGCAAAAACTTCGTCGGCCGGTTTTTGACCCGCGCCAGAACGTGACCTATATTGAACTGGCTGGAAGACTAGACCCGTCTTTTGCCGGTTCGTCCGCGGCGGCCATTTGGCCACGGCGGGACGACGTAAGCTCAGCGAGGGACTGTTGAGCCAGGCGATTGGAGTCGCACGGAGAGCGACGACCAATCCACGCGCTTTTCCTCACTGGGTCCTAGTAATGCAGCCTTCGCTTCTCGTTCGCGACTCAATTCGTATCGCGGTATCCCGACTGGCCCTGCTGGCCGTCACGGTATTCCCCCTCGGTTTGGTCCCCGCGCCCGCGATGGCGCAAGTGCGGATCGTCGAGCCCGGGACGACTTCCAGCCCCGCGGCGGAAGCCGGCCTCGAGGCGGTCTATCAGCAAGGGCGTCAGCTCGAAGAGGCCCAGCAGTGGGGCGAGGCGGTCTCGCACTACGAAGACGCCCTCAAGCAGAATCCACAAGATCGGCAACTGCGCCGCCGGCACGACGCGGCCAAGATGCACTACGACCTGGGTCGCCGGTACAACGATCGCAGTTTTCGTCAGACGCTCACCGCGCTCGACCAGCGGCAGGTGCTCGACCTCTATGACGAGGTGCTGCTGAAGATCGACACCCATCACGTCGACGAGCCGAACTGGCGCCGGCTCGTGGCCCGTGGTGCCGAGTGTCTCTCGGTGGCCCTGGACGAGAAGCCGTTCCGCGATCGCCACCTGGCCGGGGTCAGCGACGCCCAGATTGCGGCGCTGCGACGCGACTTGCAACAGTCGGTAGCCGGTCGGGTCATTCGCACGCGACGCGACGCCCGCCACGCCGTCGTCACCGCGACGCAGTTGGCCCGACATCACGCAGGCTTGCCTGCCGCCGCCGTGGTGATGGAATTCGTGAGCGGAGCCGTGGGCGGACTGGACACCTACTCCGCCTACCTGACCGGCGATCAGCTGCGTGACGTCTACTCGCAGATTGACGGTAACTTTGTCGGACTGGGCATCGAGCTGAAGTCGGACGGCGAAGGCCTGCTGATCATGGGCGTGATCGGCGGCAGCCCGGCGTCGCAGGCCGGCATCGTGGTCGGCGATCGCATCACTTCGGTCGATGGACAGAGCACCCAGGGCCTCTCGACGGACGAAGCCGCCAATCTGCTGCAGGGTCCGGAAGGGAGCTCGGCACGACTGGTCGTGCTGGGTGCCGACGGCGTCAATCGTCTGCTGAACGTCGAGCGTAAGCATGTCGACGTGCCCAGTGTCGACGACATTCAGATCGTCGACGAGCAGCACGGGGTGGGATATCTGCGTTTGGTCGGATTTCAGCGGACGACGAGCCGCGACCTCGATCGGGCCTTGCTGCAGCTGCACCGCCAGGGGATGCGCAGCCTGATCATCGACCTGCGCGGCAACCCGGGCGGCTTGTTGACCGCGTCGGTGGAAGTTGCCGATCGGTTCGTCAATCGCGGCACGATTGTCTCGACGCGTGGCCGCAGCAAGCAGGAAGATTACGACTACTCGGCCCGTCAGGTCTCGACGTGGCGCGTGCCGCTGGTCGTGCTGATCGACGAGAACAGTGCCAGCGCCAGCGAGATTTTCGCAGCGGCGATTCGCGATCATCGCCGCGGCACGATCGTCGGGCATCGCAGTTACGGCAAGGGCTCGGTGCAAGGCATCTTCCCGCTCAGTGCCACCGGCGCGGGACTGCGACTGACGACCGCCAAGTTCTACTCGCCGACGGGCAAGCCCATCAGCAACATCGGCGTCTCGCCGGACGTCGTCGTTCGCGAAGCCGCCCGACCGGTCATGCAGCAGGCGACGCAGGTCGATCCGACGGCCCCGCGGGTTGCCTCCGACGTGGTCCTCGACGCCGGCATCGAGGCGGCCCAGCAGCTGATCGCCAAACGCTAGAGCTGAGCCGGCCGGCACGTCTTCGATATCCTGACGGTGGTAGCGACCGCGACGCGTCTCGACGCGTCGTGACCCACAGCCGAGAAACCCCGGAATCCACACCGGGGTTTCTTCGCGCGCGGGCGGGCTGGTTGCTTCGCCGCCGGTCGCGGCCCGCTCACGTTCTTGCCGCAGGCCCGCAAAGTCTCATTGTCTCGGCCACCTTGCCGGCACCGCGTTGGCGGCCGCGGTTTGGCGCCAATTGCAAAACGGGGCCAATGCCCTATGATGCTAGTTTCCAGATGGCGGACGGCATCCTTGGGGATGCCGCTGGAAAGTCGAAGCGCGACGGCGCGTTTGGCGGATTGCAGGAAGCCGAAGCTCAACTCCCGTCCGTGACTGTGAATGTAGGTTGTTTCGGACCGTAGTTTTGAGAGGAGCTTGCTGTGAAACCCAAAACACCCAGCGAAGTCTTGGCCATGTGCCGAGAAAACGACGTGAAGTCGGTCGACTTCCGCTTCATGGACTTTCCCGGTCTCTGGCAGCATTTCACCATTCCGGTGAGCAAGCTGGAGGAGAGTCTTTTCGAGGACGGTCTCGGCTTTGACGGCTCGAGTATCCGCGGCTGGCAGGCGATCAACGAGAGTGACATGCTCGTCATTCCGCAGGCCGACACCGCCTTTCTCGATCCGTTTACCGAGTTGCCGACCGTCTCGATGATCTGCAACATCCAGGATCCCATTACCCGCGAGGACTACACCCGCGACCCTCGCAATGTGGCCCGCAAGGCCGTCAACTACATGAAGAGTAGCGGCGTGGCCGACACCTGCTACATCGGCCCGGAAGCTGAGTTCTTCATCTTCGACGACGTCCGTTTCGACCACACCGCCAACGCCGGTTTCTATCACCTCGACAGCATCGAAGGTCAGTGGAATCGCGGCAAAGATTACATGGCCGTGGGCGAAGGGCCGAACCTCGGTTACAAGCTGCGTCACAAGGAAGGTTACTTCCCGGTGCCGCCGGCCGATCAGTCGATGGACATCCGCAACGAGATGATGCAGACGATGATCGACTGTGGGCTGGACGTCGAATGTCAGCACCACGAAGTCGGCACCGCCGGCCAGGCCGAAATCGACTTGAAGTTCGACGAGCTGGTCAACATGGCCGACTCGTTGATGATCTATAAGTACATCGTCAAGAACGTGGCTGCCCAGCGGGGTCGCACCGTGACGTTCATGCCCAAGCCGCTCTTCGGCGACAACGGCTCCGGCATGCACACGCACATTTCGCTCTGGAAGGGCGAAGAGCCCCTGTTCGCCGGCAGCGGCTATGCCGGGCTGAGCGAAACGGCCTTGCACGGCATCGGCGGCATCTTGCGACACGCGCCCGCGATTCTGGCCTTCACCAACCCCACCACCAACAGCTACAAGCGACTGGTGCCGGGCTACGAAGCGCCGGTCAATCTGGCCTACTCGCAGCGGAACCGCAGTGCGGCTTGTCGCATTCCGATGTATAGCGCCAGCCCCAAGGCGAAGCGCGTCGAGTTCCGCTGCCCCGATCCGAGCTGCAATCCGTACCTCGCCTTCTCGGCGCTGTTGATGGCGGTTCTGGACGGGGTGCAGAACAAGATCGACCCGGGCGAGCCTCTGGACAAGGATATCTACGACCTCAGCCCCGAAGAGGCGGCCGAAGTGCCGACCACGCCGGGCTCGCTGGGCGAATCGCTGGCCGCGCTGCGTCGCGACCACGAGTTCCTGCTCAAGGGCGACGTCTTCACCAAGGACGTCATCGACACCTGGATCTGGTACAAGACGGCGAACGAAGTCGAGGCCCTCGCCTTGCGTCCGCATCCGTACGAGTTCTGCATGTACTACGACATTTAGTCGACTACATCCGTGCTCACTTTAATGTGCCGAAACGAGTGCGGGCCGCTTCGCATTGGGAGCGGCCCGCCTTCTTGCGCCTCGCGAGCTCTAGATTCCTACTGGTCGCGCGGCGGCCAGTCGTTCGCCAATCGCTTGGTGTCGTCAAATGCACTTGGGCCATTTCTTGGATTTCAAGTCCGAGCCGTCAATGGTACTTCTCGGCTGTACTAGCAGGGAGCTCGTTTCTCTCGCGGATCGCTTGAGATCCCTTTCAACGGACGAGGCGATCAACTTGAGCGAGCATTTTGACGTCCGATCCGTGGACGACATCGCGCCGCAAATACGTTTTGGATCTCAGGATCGTATTGCGCGTCGCGGTGGTGCCGGTTTCGTTTGGGAATTGACCCGCGACGCATTGGCGGAAGCGGTGGACAAGGTCGATGAGCTCTCGAGGACGGATGGCGGTGGCCATCAGTATTTCTCGGAAAGTTGTGCAGACGACGCAGTCATCATGATTTCCATTGGCGAATACGACAGCACATGGTGGAGTCGAGCCAGCACTCAGGCGCGAAATCGTGAGCCAAAATAGTAGAAATCAAATGCGGTCCAGATCGCGCTCGCCACGCACGATCCGCACGATCTCTACCCCGTCGGCAACGGGACGAAAGAAGAGGACATAGTTGCCCGAAACGAAGCTTCTGCAACGGCCACCACTGCGCGTCATGCGCGGCTGACCCATCTCGGGATTCGCGGCCAACAACTCGCAAGTCGCTTCGATCTTCTCGATCCAGCGGTAAGCCACATCGGGTTTGTCGCGGGCGATATACTCGGCGTTAGCGGCGAGGTCCGTCGATGCTGACTTCGAGTAATGGACCTTGGCCACGGCTACTGCCCGCGTTGCTCCTCGATGGCTCGCACTCTCGCTCGGGCCGCCTCGTAGGCCTCGCCCGCCTCGACACGCCGCCCCGTTTCGAGATCGTCCAAGCCCGCCTGAATCTCCGCGTCCAGCTTCTCCTGCTGCACGACCAACCGTAGCCCTTCGGCGATCACCTCCGACTCGTCGCGAAACTTACCTTCCGCGATCAAACGCCGCACAACCGGATCGTAGTCGCTGGGGATCTCGAGGCTCATGTCGTAGATTCCGAAGAAGAAGAATCGATCTTCGATCGAGTGGGCTACTGCGTCCGTCACTCTATTCTAGGAACTCGATGGACCGGGAAGCAATGTTGGCAATCGGCCGCGGTTCGGACTCTCGCGGGCGGCCGCAGGATTTCGCCGTTTCAGCCCAACGCTTCCCGAATTCGCTCCGCGGTGACCGGTTCGATGATACCCCGCTCGCAGACGATTGCCCGTATCAGCCGCGCCGGCGTGACGTCGAACGCCGGGTTGTAGACGTCGATGCCCTCGGGGGCCGTCGCCGGACCAAAGCCTGCGGTGATCTCCGCCGCGTCGCGCTGTTCGATCGGAATCGCCTCGCCCGAGGCGAGCGACAAGTCGAAGGTGCTCGAGGGCGCCGCCACGTAGAAGGGGATCTCGTGAGCGGCCGCCGCCAGGGCAACCTGATAGGTGCCGATTTTGTTGGCCACGTCGCCGTTGGCCGCGATCCGATCGGCCCCCGTGACGATCGCCTGCACGCGACCCTCGCGCATCAGCTGGGCGGCTGCGGAATCGCAGATCAAAGTCACGTTGAGCCCCCGCTGCTGCAGTTCCCACGCGGAAAGTCGCGCCCCTTGCAGCAGCGGACGCGTCTCGTCGCAATAGACCCGTAGTCGCTTGCCGGAATCGTGCGCCGCGTAGAACACGGCCAGCGCCGTGCCGTTGCCGCCGGTTGCCAGCGCTCCCGCGTTGCAGTGGGTCAACACGCCGCAATCGTCCGGCAACAGCGCCGCGCCGAGGCGGCCGATCTCCGCGCACATCTGCCGATCTTCCTCATGAATCGCGCGGGCTTCGGCCAAGAGGGCCTCGGCAAGGTCGTCGCCGGTGGCCTCGCCTCGCAGCTCTGCCGCCCGCTCTCTCATCCGCTCGAGTGCCCAGAACAGGTTGACCGCCGTGGGCCGACTTGTGGCCAGATAGTCGGCCACCTCGTCGAGCCTGGCCAGCCGTGCCGCCTCGTCGCTCGCGGCGACCGTTTGCAGTCCCAGGCAAACTCCGTAGGCCGCGGCGATGCCGATTGCCGGTGCCCCGCGCACCCGCAGCGAACGAATCGCCTCCCAGACGCCCTCGACCGTGTCGAGTTCGATCTCGACCAGCTCGGTCGGCAAGCGGGTCTGGTCGATCAACACCAGGCGGCCGTCGGCCTCGCCGTTCCAGCGGAGCGTTTCGAAACTTGTCATCGGATTGCCTTGTCTTGGTTGCGAACTCGGTCGACCTGCGATACTCACAGCACTGATTCGCCGCGGCGGTCATCACCGGGCTCACATGAACGCCGCCGCTTCACCGCCCTCGCTCGTGTCGCCGCGTGCCAGACGATCGAGGGCCGCCTCGCACTCGAGCAGGGCCCGTGCCACATGGTAACCTGCCTGCCAGTGGCGTCCGCTGCGCGTGCGGGCGCGGCGAAATCCCCAGGCACTTCGATACGGCAGCCAGGGTCCCTCGGTATCGGGCACCAGATGGCGGAACGTCCAATCGCGGATTGCCTCGAACGTGCGATAGTAGCGAACCGTGCCGGTGAGCTCATAGGTCCTCAGGAAGGTCACCATCATTTCGGCCTGGGCCCACCAAAACGAGTCGAGTGCCGCCGGTCGTCCGCGATAGTCGCCGGCCGAGTAGGCGGCGCCGTGGCGGCTGATGCCATGTTCGAGCAGGGCGTCGGCCACGCGAGTGACCCAGGCGGTGAAATCGTCTCGCACGATATTCAAGGAACGCACGATCTTGGTCGCGTACCAGATCGCCTCGGCCGAATGTCCGAAAAAGGTCCGGGCCACGTTCGACCCGTCCGGCGGTAGCGGCTGCCAATCGAAGGCCAGCCCGTTGTACATCAGGCCGCTGCGATCGCCTATTTCATACTTCTCGATCAGCAGGTCGAGCAACGTGTCGATTTCGGTGCGTTGCCGGTCATCGGGCGCCACCTGGTGCATGCGAAACAGTCCCAGCGTCGCGTGAATGTGATCCTGTAGCGGTTTAACGGCGTTGCGCGGATGATCTGGCGGCAGTGCGAAGAAACTCAGATAGCCTCCGAATCGCTCGTCGCGGGCCTGCTCGCGAAGCAACGCGACCGCGCAGCGGGCCAGGTCGAGGGCCTGCGGACAACCGATCAGGCGATGCACCGAGGCGAGCAGATACAGGGCGTGAATCTGCACGCGGGTTTCCATGTCTTCGCGGGCCGCGGCCGAAGTTTCGTCGGGGAGCGTAAAGAAGCCGCCCGTGTCGTCGTCGCGATAGTGATCGACCAGGAAGCTCAGCCGTCGTCGATACTGGCCCCGCAACTCCGTCTGGCGCGATGCGTCCTTCGCACGGGCAATCGCAATCGCGTGCGTATACAGCAGCCGCAGCTGAACGATGGCGCCCCTTTCCGTCTCGCCAGTGAACCGCAGGCGGCGATCGAGGTGCGGCACGAAACCGCCGAAGCGTTCGTGATTGACCGCCGGCGAGACCCAGAACGGCAGGATCTGCCCGTCGAGGTGCGTGGCCAGTGCTGCGCGCGTGGCGGCCAGTTCCTCGGGCGTGGGCGCCGCTTGCGGCAGACGATCGCTGCAACAGCCCGCCTGCAGCCACAGGGTAATCGCGTTGCGCCAGCGCGCCAGGAGCCTTCTCATGCGAGAGAACATACCGCGATCGCGACGCTGTTCCCAGGCGTTTTCACGGCCATCAAGTCAAGCCGCGAGAGCTTGCCGCGCGTCGGTTCGCCCGCGAAGCCGAGCCGAACAGCCGTGAGTTTTTTCGCGCCAGGCGGGAAATTCGCGTTGGCAGGCAAAAAACTCGAAGTCCCTTGTCGCGTTCGATTTAGCGGCGCGCGAACCTGCGTCGACCTGGCTCGCAAGATCCGCCGGTCACAGACGTTAGGTTTCTTGCCAGGGGATTTCGGACGAGGCGCAAAAAACTGGCGCCTGGGCGCAGCTCAACACGCCAGGTCGTCATTCACCAAAGTGCATTATCAGATTGTCAAAGAACGATGTCGCCGAAGCACGACGTGGCCGTAAGCGTGTAATCGCTGCCCTGCGTCAATCTTGCTTGGCGGCGCTGATGTGAACGACTCAGCAGACCGCGCAGCGGCGACCGGCGCGCGAAGTGGCGCCAACTTCAAGCTACCGGAAGCGCTGGCAAATTCAAGCGCGGGAATGTGCCACCCACGGGCACTCATTCCGCCAGCGGGGTCGAGCGCTCGGTAATCGAGGGAGTCTTCCGCGACATCTCGGCGTTGAGCGCGACGAACTCCCGCCACGGCTTGGGGACTTCGTCTTCGTGAAAGATCGCCTCGACCGGACATTCGACCTGGCATGCCTGGCAATCGACGCACTCGTCCGGGTCGATGTAGAGCATCTTTTCGCCCTCGTGAAAGCAATCACAAGGGCAGACGACAACGCAGTCGGTGTATTTGCAGCCAAAACAAGGGGCGGTAACGACGAAGGCCATGAGCGACTCTCCTTTCGAGTCTGAAGGGAATGGGCTGGTTGCGCGGGGATCCCGATCCGCGGGGACGGTCGTCCGCGCGCTGGGCTGTGTCTCTACGGGTTGATCCGATTTGGCGGTAGAATTGGTCAGGGAGATTCCAAATTTCGCACGATTTTCTTGGACGGCTCGGCGTGTGCCTTTTGGGTCGAGCCGCCCAAGGCGTGAGGGGCCCGTGTCAAATCCGCAGTCCGAGCAGCTCTTGCGGCAACTTGAGGCCGGCCAGAGTGAAGCCGCCGCGGCCGTTTTCGACCGCTATGTCGGGCGGCTCGTTGAATTGATCCGCAGCCGCATGGGGGCCTCTCTGCGCCGACGCATCGACGCCGAGGACGTCGTCCAATCGGCCTATCGCAGTTTCTTTCGCCGCGCGGGCGATGGCGATTTTCGCACGTCGCAGCAGGACGACTTGTGGCGACTGCTGGCACGCATTGCCCTGCACAAACTTTACGGGCAGATCGAAAAGCACACGGCGCAGAAGAGGAACATTGCCCGCGATCGGCCGCTCGACGAAACGCTGGAGCGTGCGCGGGCCGAACCACCGGTAGTCGAGGCCATCGCTTTGGCGGAAGAGTTGCGCCTGGTCCTGGAAGATCTCTCGGACGAGGAGCGAGGCGTACTCGAGGCGACCTTGAGGGGCGAGCCGCTCGACGAAATCGCTCGCGTGCTCGGGCGTTCGGAGAGAACGGTGCGTCGCCTGCTGGGGCAATGTCGCCGCCGGATGGAAGACCGATTCGAGTGCGGTCCCACCGCGCCGCGCGACCTCCGGCCACTTGTCGACGAGGCTGCGGCCCCCCTGAAGTTTGCCGACTACGTGCTGGAACGACTAATTGGCGCTGGCGGTATGGGTAAGGTCTTTCGCGCCCGTGAGGAACCGACCGGCCGGATCGTGGCCGTCAAGGCACTCCACAAGGCGCGCCAGGGCGACGCGCGGGCCGTTACACGATTCGTGCAGGAATCGCAGATTCTCTCGCAACTGCATCATGGGCATCTCGTGCGCGTCGAAGGATTGGGCCGCTTCCCCAGCGGTGGTCTGTTCATGGTGATGGAATATATCGAGGGTTCGGACTTGCAGCGACGCTTGGAACTCGGTCCGTTTCCGCTTGCCGAGGTCGTCCGCCTAGGCAGCGAGGTCGCCGAGGCCGTGCGACATGCCCACCGCCACGGAGTCGTGCACTGCGACCTGAAACCGGCCAATGTGCTGCTCGACGTGCACGAGCGGGCCCACGTCACCGACTTCGGTTTTGCCTGGATGACGAGCCGAGCGGTGACAGCCGACCGATCGTTGATCGGGGGGACGATCGGCTACATGGCGCCGGAACTCTTGGCAAGCAACACGACGCCGACGCCGGCGGTCGACGTCTATGCGGTTGGTCGACTGGTGGCTGCCATGGCCACGGGACGATCAGACGGCGAGTGGCAGCCCGACGTCGACGATGATCCGCGGCTGCAGCCGCTTCGCGAGCTGTTGGACGGATGTCTCGCCGTTGATCCGCGGCAGCGGTTGGCCACGATCGATCGGGTGCTGGAATGCTTCGCCGCGCTGCGGTAAAGGTCGGCCATCCGCGCCGCCACCTCGCACGCACAATGTGCGTGCGAGGAAGGTTCGCGCGTGCGGGGCTTCGACCTGCTATGATGCGGCGGCTGCCGTCGTGGCCGCCATGTTCTCTTGCCGATCTTGAGGTTGTCCTATGATCCTGCGTCGTCGACTTACGCCCCGAAGACTCTCCGTCGCTCTTTCCGCACAGGCGACGCTTGCCCAACTCGTACTCACCGCGTTGTTGGCCGCGGTCTTGCTGCTGGCAATGCCGACGACTGCCGCGGCCGATCATCAGCTCGCCTTCAAGGCCGGGGCCGCGCAGCGGGACATCACCCCGCCGGTCGGTTACCAGATCACGCACTACGAACGAATCAGCATCGGGGTGCACGATCCGCTTTTCGCGCGGGTGCTTTACCTGGAAGACCACCAGGGCAACCATGTGGCGATCGTCGGTCTCGACCTGATCGGAGCCGGCTTCGAGGCCTGCGACCAGTTGCGGGCCGAGATCAAGGAGAAGTCGGGTGTCGAGAACACGCTGCTGGCCTTCAGTCACAATCACTCGTCGGTTTCGCTGATGCCGCGGCCGGAGAAGATTGTCGACACCGTGACCGGCTGGAACCACGTCACGCACGACGCGATTGTCGAGATCGTCCGCGAGGCCAAAGCAAAGGCCGAACCGGTCACGCTGCGGATGGGTCGGGCCGAGGCCCAGGTGGGGTTCAATCGCCGCCTGGTCCACAAGCCGAGCGGCAACGTCTACATGGGCGTGAACAAGGAGGGGCCGGTCGTGCCGTGGGTCAACGTGTTGGTAGCCGACAGTCGCAAGACAGGTAGGCCGATCGCGGTGCTCTTCGAGCATGCGGCCCATCCGGTGATCGTGCCGCATACTTCGCAGCTAACCAGCGCCGATTATCCCGGGGCGGCCGCGGCGCGGATTAGCGAGGTGCTGGGCGACGACGTGGTGGCGGTATTCGGTCAGGGTGGCGGCGGCAACATCAACGGCTATCCGCTCCGCTCGACCCACGAGCTGGCCGACGCGGCGGGTCGCAAGCTAGGCGACGCGGCACTGGCGGCTGTGGAAGCCGCGGAGACGATCGAAAGCCACGAGCTGACGGTGAAGTTCGCCCAGTCGTGGCTGCCTTCGAATCCTCCGCCCACGAGGGAGGTGTGGCAGCAGTGGGTCGACACGGCCAGAACGCGCGACGGCCAGGTCGACCAACGGAAGGTCGATCACCTGAACAAGCTGCGGGCGTTGATGGAGGCAGGCGAGAACCCGCCACCGCGCAGGTTCGACGCCTATGCGGTGATGATCGGGCGGGAGTGGTGCCTGGTGACGATGCCGCACGAGATGTTCTGCCAGTACGAGTTGTGGATCGACGAGAAGGCACCTTTCCGGCGGACGATGACCTTCGCCTACACCAACGGCGGCCAAGGCTACGTCGCCGTGGACGAGGCGTGGAAGCTGAAGGAGAAGGGGGGCTACGAGGCGGGCTCGCTGCCGAACTGGGGCGGCAACGGGTCGTTTTCGGAGTTCTTCGGCCCGCCGGCCGTCGGCAGCGAGAAGATTATCAAGGACACGATCGCCTCGCTGTGGCCGCGGGAAGAATAGGTGAGCCAATCGACCTGCATTGGCTCGTTGCCTCGGAAACTACGTTGCCGGGGACGCAGTGAATGAGATGCGCGACGCGGTCCCGTATATCCCCTATATTTTGCCCGGCGAGGGGTGCGGATGCCCGCCGAGTTATTCGCTCCGCCAGCGGAGGCAGTAGCCGCAGCGGCGAATCGCGATCAAGGGCACCAGCAGCATTGTCAGGTAAAGGCCAACGCAGAGGAGGGGAAGGCTCGCCGTCCAAAGCAGGGCGAGGAGCTGCTCAAAGCCCTCGCTTGCATGCACGGCCAGACTCGTTGCCAGGGCGACATACAACAACGTTGGGACCAGGTGGAGACCGATCACCAGCAACAGACGATACTTCGCCGGCGGCCAACGCAGACCGGCCCACAGACAGGGCACGACGGAAAGCACCGTGCCGATCGTGACGAACAAGCCGTACATAAACAGCATGCCCATGATCAGCCCTCCCCAGCCGTCCAAGGCCGTGACCGCCAGAAACCGGACCAGCCCCAGGGCGACGGCAATGACCGCCGTCACGATCATGATATCGAGGATCGTCAGGCTCGGGCGGTCGCCAGCGGACGACCTGGCGATCGGCTCGATGCGCCAACCGAAGCAGGCGATCAACAGCCAGAGCGGAATGGCGAATGCGACGAACAGCGCGGGCAGACAGGAAACCGTGATCAGGATGATGACGAACCCGCTTTCCATATCGACGTATTCACTTAGAGAAAGCAGGGCGGAGAGAAAGAAACACCCCAACCACAGCAGCGCCACGGCCAGCCCGACGCCGATGCGGGGAATCCCCCGCAGAGGAGCAAGGACGAGCCACAGCGATACCGCAGTGAACTCGAGCAGAAGGAGTGGGTAGAAGAGCGAAGCAGCCGTCATGATCGCCAAACCCTTGATCGGATCGCTCTCGAAATCCATCTCGTCGACTAAACCGAAGACGGGGAAACGCACAAGATTCGCGACCGCCCCCACCAGGACGACGGTTACCAGCACTCGATGGACGTTCCGTGGCGGCGCGTCGTACTCGTGGCAGGCCACGATCTGGTGGGGAACGACCGGCGACACCTCGTCCGAGGTCGGCGGATCGGAGACAACCGGTGGCGCGTCGCGATGAGGTCCGGCGACGGCAGGGGGTGCTTCGTTGGAGTCGACCGGAGTCACTGTGAGATCGCCCTCCGGCAACCCGCCGCAGGCGGTGCATACCGCGGCCCCGGCATCCATTTCCGAACCACATTGCCGGCACCTTGCCATAGCTCACCGTTTCCAAGTTTCCCTGTCGCGTCTGCGCTCATTCGCCCCGCCAGCGGAGGCAGTAGCCGCACTGACGGGCGAGGAGCAATGCTGTCAGCAGCAGCGCGTAGTAGACCGCCACCGCTTCCACAGCGACGAGAAAGAACCAAATGCGCGGACCGAAGTATAGAAGAGCGTCGCTAAAGTAAACGTACATAACCACCACCAGCAGTAGGGCGATGCCGGCGTGAATGGCTGTGGCCGTGACAAGGCGCGTAACGGCCGGCGACGGTCGCAATGCGGCCCAGAGGCAGGGAACGATCGTAAGCGTCGAGGCGATCACAATGGCACCGCCCCAGATCGACAGTGTTAAGTACAGTTCAGCAGTATCCGGCGGCGTCTCGTCGAGTGGAATTTGGACGAGTCCCAGGGCCACGGCGACCAGGCCGGTGGCGATTAGGATGTCGACAATCCGCAGCGGTCGCCGGTTGCTCTCGTCGCCGTCCTCATCGATCGGCTCGATGCGCCAGTGGAGCCAGGTACGCAGACACCACAGCGGCAGAGCGGCGGCGAGCAGCAAGATCGGCAGGCAACACGTAATCTGGACAAATTCTCGCGTACGGAATGCGGATTCGAGCGCCCCGATGTTCAGCAACCCAAGGGCGACGGAAACGTGCCAAACGAAAGCGGTGGCCGCCCCGTAGCCCAGTCGTCGTGCCAGGCTGACCGGCGTCAGGACCCACCATACGGACAGCAGGGCCACCTCGGCCGCAACGGTTGCCACGCCGGCACTGATGAGGACGATGATGAGGAAGTCGTCGACGGAACCGCGGAATGTGCTGTCAACGGCATCGACGACAGGAAATAACGAGAGATTGGTGAACACCCCCAGCAAGATCACGATCCGGATCAGGACCTGAGCTCGCCGCTGTCGGTCGGCGGCGCGGAGCGCGGGCGACGGGCCGGCAGTGGAAAAGCGTTGGGGGGCCGCAACGGCCGTGGCGACGCTCTCGGCGAGCGCGTCCTGCGACTGGCCGCCCTCCGACTCATGGCCCTCCGACTCATGGCCCTCCGACTCATTGCCCTCCGACTCATTGCCCTCCGACTCATTGCCCTCCGACTCATGGCCCTCCGACTCATGGCCCTCCGACTCATGGCCCTCGGGCGCGCTGCCCGAAGCTTCACCGCACGCGGCGCAAAGACCCTCGTCCGGACTCCGTTCGCTGCCACAAGCGGGACACGTCGCCATCGTGCTGCCCCCGGGAACCACAACCTCGGGCAATTCGCCCTGGCGCTCATGGTACCAGAGTAAGCCGCACGCGAGCCAGCCGGCGAGCGGCTACTCGGCCGCGGCGCGTCGACCGCCGCCGTCGAGGCTCCAGGGGCCGGAGCCGTTGGCCATGATCATCAGCATCGCGCCCATCAAGGCGGCGTTCTTCATGGCATTGATCATTTCGACTTCGACGTGCGGCCTCTCATAGCCGGGGAACTGCACGACCGCCTCGGGCGAGAGCGCCCAGAAGTTGTGAAAGTAGTAGGTGGCCAGCACCAGGAAGATCAGCAGCAGCAGGGCCCCGATACGGGCCTTGTAGCCGACCAGGATGGAAACGCCGCCGGCGATCAGGAAGACGATGGCCCCGACCAGCATGATCTTGGGCTGGGGAATT
Source organism: Planctomycetota bacterium (assembly GCA_003389215.1). Taxonomy (GTDB): domain Bacteria; phylum Planctomycetota; class Planctomycetia; order Pirellulales; family UBA7805; genus MB-PLM-2. The sequence goes on from QQVP01000064.1 coordinate 51,024, forward strand.
CCCTTGGCGGCCATTGCGCCGGCCACCGCGTCGAAGTTTTGGATCTTGTTGCCCAGGGCACTCGCCAGAAAGATGCCGACCAACAGCAGTCGCCCCAACACGGTGAGAACGCCTTGAATTGGGTGGGCCATGGGGGGCTCCTTTCGGAAGGAAGAAGGGGGGCACCGTGCCGGGAAAGGAACGCGGGCCTGCGAGCGAATCGCCAAGCAGCACGGCCTGTGGCTGCCCTGTTTGTAACCGAGACGCGATGTCGGCGGCTAGCCGAATCGGCCCGGACGTGGGTCGACGGCACACGAGGCGCATCTTCTGCCGCCGTGGCGAGATAGGTCGCCGCGGTCGCGAAGCGCCCCACTCTCCCGGGGCCAGATCTTAAGAAAAATTGGCGAAACGTGCGGGCTGGGCAATTATCATGATAGCGCCACCGCGTCCGTCGACGTCGGGGTCCATCGACGTTGGGCCGCGGCAACTACGATTCGACCACCTCGACAAGGAGCCTGACATGTCTTCCGATGCCCCGTCGCCGCCGAGGCGGCCTCTCCGCGCCACGAACTGCACGAACTGAGGAGTCAGTGGTGGTGCTTCCTGCTGCTGGGAATTGCCCAGGTCGTGCTGGGCACCTTTGCCTTGGGATCGTCGTTCTACATCGGCGTGTTCGGCGTGCTCACGATCGGAGCGCTGTTGCTGATCAGCGGCGTGATTCAGCTTGTCAGTTCCTTCTGGGCCGGCAAGTGGAGCGGGATGTTGCTGAACCTGATGATCAGCATCTTCTACATCGTAGTGGGCTATTTCATTCTGGAGAATCCCGGCAAGGCGGCCGCGGTGTTGATGGTGCTCACCTCGGCGATGTTGCTCGTCTCGGGCATCTTCCGCTGCGTGGTGGCGATGACTTCGCGATATCAGGATTGGGGTTGGGTGCTGCTCAACGGCATTATCTCGATCGCCCTGGGCGTGTTGATCTATCGCTTCGTCGAGGACCGCAGCGTCGAGGCGATTACCAAGAGCCTCTGGCTGATCGGGTTGTTCATCGGCATCGAGCTGTTGTTCAACGGCTGGACCTGGATCATGCTTTCGCTCGGCTTGCGGGCTGCGGGCGACGAAGACGCGAGCGAGTAGCTTCGAAAGGTCGCGACTGCCGGACCGGTCGACTTGCGGAATAGGGAATACGGAATGCGGATGGCGGCCACGCCGGCGCCCGCGGTGCGTCGCCGTTGTTTGCCGCCGCCGGCTGACCTATACTCGAACGCCACGCCGCGGCTCCTTCGGTGGGCGGCGACTTGGAGTTCGCACCTCAAGCTTGCGGGTCATGTCGGCGAAGCAGCGCATCAAACTCGCTTTGTTATGGTTGATGCGCAGCGTGGGCCTGTTCGCCTTGGCCCGCTGGAAGACGCGGCACGGGTTTGCCGTGCTCGGCTGGCACGGCGTGAGCCTGCTGGACGAGCACACGGTGCTCGATGCCTACTTCGTCTCGCCTGAAGTACTGCGTCGCCGGCTGACCTTCTTGAGCAGGCACTTTCGGATCGTGCCCCTGGCCGAGTTGATCGATCAGCAGGCTCGTGGCCAGATCGAACCGCGTCAGGTAGCCCTCACCTTCGACGACGCGATGTACAACTTCGGCGGGGCGGCCGTGCCCGTGTTGCGCGAGTTCGACGCGGCAGCCACGGTCTATGTGATTTCGTCGACGCTCGAGCGGCCGAGCCGGGCGGACATGCTGCTGCTGCAGTATGTCGTGGTGGCGAGCCCGCTCGGTCAAACGCCCGACAACACGCCGGGCGTCGAGACACCGCTGCCGATGACCTCGCTCGCCGAGCGGCACGACGTGTTGCGCAAGCTTCGCGCGGTCGCCGCCGAGATGGCTGAGCGTGGAGAACCGATCGGAGAGTTCGTCGAGCAGATGGCCGAGTTGTTCGGCGTCGACCTGGCCGAGCAGCTCGAGCGACGGGTGTGGGATTATCTGACGGCCGACGAGGTGTGCGAATTGGCTGCGGCGGGTTACGACATGCAGCTCCACTCGCATCGGCATCAGTATGCCACCGAGAATCTCGAAGACCTGGCCGAGGATACCCGCATCTGCCGGCAGGCGATCGAAGCAGTGACACAGCGCGAGGCGGTGCACTACTGCTATCCTGCCGGCCGGTGGAATCGTCGCGCCCGCGAGATCTTGGCCGAAGTCGGCATGCGCAGCGGCGTGACCTGCGGCCCCGGTCAGAACGATGTGGCGACGAATCCGCTGTCGCTCAAACGGCACGTGACGGGCAACAACTTCACGCAGTTGGAGTTCGAGTATGCGGTCTCCGGCGTGCAGGCGTTGATCCACTGGTTCACGCGACCGGCCTACCGGCACGAACCGCCGGAGATTTCCGGCGCCTTCTAGCGCTCTAGTCGACCTTTCGCCAGGCGGCGCCTTGCTTGCCGAACATGAAGGCGTAGAAGCCGAACAGCGAGCCGACGTTGGCCGTGACGAAGTAGAAGGGAATCGCCGTGCCGGGCAGGTTCAGCCGCGACCGCTCCGAAATCAACCCCAGCAGGGCGGTCAGGTAGAAGGCTCCCTGCAGCGCCATGAGCACCTGGTAGACGATCGCCGGCACCACGGTCGGCGTGACGAACATCAGGCCGATGTTCGCGAGCAGCGTGACGACCATCAGCCAGGGCACCATGACCGGCATCACGGAGTGGGACAGGTAGATCCAAAACCGCACGGGCGGCCAGGGGCGAAACATGTAGGGAAAGCGGAGGAAGTTCTGGTACTTGCCGGCCTGGGAGCGGATCTTCTGGCGGAAAAAGCGGCGCGTCTCTTTGAGCACTTCGCCGCGAGCCACTGCCTCCGCCTCGAAGATGACGCGGCGACCCTGGCCGATGATGCCCAGCGGCACAGCCACATCGTCGTTGATCGTGTTGTCGGCCGGCGAGGGATAGAGTTCACGTCGACAGGCGTAGATCGTGCCGTCGCACATACAGATCGTATGGAGCCGGCTTTCGATTGATTGCAGGAAGCGCTGGAACTTCCAGTAGAAGCTCGTGCCGGCGCTCATGCCCGACTTCTCTTTGTGATAGATGTGGTTGCCGGTGACGGCGCCGATCTGCGGATCGGCGAAGTGGCGGACCAGTTTCAGGAGCGCGTCGCGATCGAAGAGCTCGGAGATATCGGAGAAGACGCAGATCTCGCCGGTGGCCTTGCCGACGACCCGGTTGACCGTGGCCATCTTGCCGCGACGGGGGCTGAACTCGAACAGTTCGACGCCGCGGTCGCGAAACTCGGCGGCGATTTCGTTGGTGCCGTCGTCCGAGCCGTCGGAGCCGACCAAGATCTGCAGCTTGTCGGTCGGATAGTCGAGCCCCAGGCAGTTCTCCAGCTTCTCGCGGATGCAGGAGGCCTCGTTGTACGCGGCCAGCACGATCGAGATTGTCGGCCGATACTCGTCGTCGGCCTGGCTCGCCCTGCGGCGGGCGAAGGGATGGCAGAGGACGAGCAGCAGGGGATAGCCGAAGTACGTGTACAGCAACAGCAGCAACGCGACCCAAAAGATGATTTCGAACGCCAGCGCCATGGAACCTCCGGCCGTCTACAGGCCGCGTCGTTAGGGGGTCTTGAGCAGTTTGCGACGTTGGCCGGACTTGACGCCTTCGAGCGCCATGGCCAGTGCCGCGTGGTCCGCGCCGGGATCGAGCCGGTCGGTGCCGCGGCCTCGGAAGGGGCTCTTCCGGGTGAGCTGGAAATTTCCGCTGGCGGGATCGCCGAATCCGACGGCAGCCAGATTGACCGCCTCGAAGTTGTGGGGGGGAAAGGCGCGAAAGCGGTTGGGGCTGATGAAGACGTTCCCGCGAATCTGGTGTCCACGAAAATAGCGCTTCACCGTCTCCATGCCGGGTGCGGCGCTGGTGCCAATGATGCCGTAACGACCACAGGTGGTAATGTTATTGCGAAAGACGAAGTTCTCGGCGAAGACGGGGTAATCGCCTGTGCTGATCAGCGAGTTGCCGATGCCCCCGTGGAGAAAGGTGTTGTTCTCAATGACCACGGCCTTGGCCGGTTCGCAGTCGGCGCGGGCCGACAATTCTAGAATGCGGCTGCGGGCCTGATTCGAGCCGGTGGCAATGTTCCAGAAGATGTTGTCCTGAATGTGAATTCGGCGAAGCACGGTGGTGGTAAGTAGATTCCCCTGGGCGTCGGTGCGGCGATGCTGGTTGGCCATCTGGATGCCGGAGGCACTGTCACGGACGAGGTTCTTCTGGAACGTGATGTCTTCCACGGCCCGACGCGGATCAATCCCCGGTTCGGTGCGGGGAGTGAAGAGAATGGCGAAGCCGGTCTGACCGTGGACCCAACAGTTCTCGAAGATGTTGCCCTCGATCACCGCGCGGCGGCCATTCTTGAATTCCAGGAGATTCTTGACGACCCAGGCGGTACCGGCGAAGTCCTTGTGGCCCTTTTGCCAGGACCGCGGCTTGTAGAAATAGTTGAAGCGGATCTCGATGTCGGAGGGAATCACCTTGGGAATTGTCGTTTTGCCACCACCGAAGAGGACGTTCTCGCCGGCCGCTTCCAGGTAGTTGTTGACGATCTTGAAGGGCCCCGATCCGTTCCAGGCGCAGATCGCCTGCGAGTCGGCCCCCTTTTCGTGGAAGTCGGAAAGGTAGCAATCCATGACGGTCGCATTCCGCGCGTTCAGCGCGATGCCCCGCCGGATGTTGCCTGTGGGGTTGCCGTGAATGTAGCAGCGGTCGAAGACGAGATGGTTGGGCAGCTGACTCATCTTCGTGGCGGGGCTGCTGTTGCGCAGGCCGTCGTAGCCGAAGAGGATCACGTTGTAGCAAACCTGATTGCTGGCGGTGAACTCCAGGCCAAGAAAGTGGTAGCGACTGGCTCCGAAGTCGGCCGACAGGGCCGGGCGGTCGTTGGCGCTGACGATCTTCGGCATGTGCTTGGCGTGGGCGGGCTGCACGCGGTCGCCCCGCTGGGGCAGCTTTTCGTGCTCCGTCGAGCGAATCGTAATCCAGTCTTCGTCCGTGAACCGACGCCGCGGCCGCTCGAGTGCTCGTAGGATGAAGTTGCCCTGGAAGGTGGCCCCCGCCTCGAGCTCGACGACGTCGCCAAACTCAACGCCGTCGAGGGCCCGCTGAAGGTCGTCGCCCGCGGCGACGGTAATCGTCTTGGCGGAAGCGGCCGAAGTGGCCGAGGCGGCCAACAGCGCAATCAGCAACCGCACCGTGGCATGGCGGCCGAGCCGGGGCACGCGCGCCGTCCCGCGAAATGGCCCGGGCAGGTGAGATGTGTTCGACATACGAGGCCCTCGTTTTGCTTGCTTCCCCCACCCGAACATTTCATTCTAAATCGGCTCGGCAAGGCTGCAAGCAAGCGTGCTGGGCCATCGCCATCCGCCGCGGAAAATCAGGGGATGCCCCGCACGATGGACGGACCGATTTGCCGACTTAGCCACAGCGGCAGCCGTTGCCAGGCGGCGATGAAATAGCCAAATTTGCCGCTCTCGCGGCGCACGTCCGTGACCCTTCCCTTGCGCGGGTAATATTGCCAAACGGCCGGCTCGGGCACCGCTCCCCATTGTTTCTTGAAGCGATACGTGCTGCTGTCTTCGCTGCTGCGTCCGAAGTCGAACCGTCGCTGGCCGCGCTCCACTGAACGACAGAGCAAGTTCCAATACATGAGCATGTTCACGTTCGACGAGTTGTACGCCTTGAGCGAACTGGCACTGGGCACCTGGGTCATGTCGGGTCCGTGGGCCAACAGGGCCGCCGCGATCGGCTTCGCCCCATCGAACACGGTGCAGAGTTCGGCCTCGTCGGGAAACTGTTCGAGAATCTGTCGGAACAACTCGCGGGAAAACACAGGCGTGCCCAGGTCGCGCATGTTTTCGCTGAACACGGCATAGTAGTTGTCGAGCTCGTCGAGCCCGCCCCAGCGGACGGTGAACTCTTGCTTTTCGCCCTTGCGAATCTGGTTGCGGACTTTGGGCTTGAAGGTCTTCCACAGCTCGTCGCTCGATTCGGTCAACTCGAGCCGCATGTGGACCTTGGTCGTCAGTTTCTCGGTCAATGCTGGATGCTCGAACTCGGTCTCGTGACGCAGCTCCAAATAGCGGACGTCGAGCGTGTCGGCGAGCCGTTGGGCGTTGCCGATTAATTCGCTCGCCGCCTCGGAATCTTCGCTCACCACGCCCGAGGTATTGACGTAAGGCAAGGAAACGAGAAACCGCCCGAACAGAAACGTGTTCATCGAGGCCAGCGGCAGCACGCCGACAATCTGCCCCTCGCGGCGGGCGAGGAAGCCGTAGGGTCGATGGCCCAGTCCGCGGCACAGCGCCGTGAGCCAGCGGGGATCGGACCAATAGGCGCCGTGGCGGGTGGTGAAGTCTTGCCACTGGCGGAGCCTCTCCGCCTGGGCCGGCGCGTACCAGGCGTCGGGCGAAATCTCCTCGATGACTACGTCCGTCGCCGTGCTCATGAGACTCGTCGATTTCGGTCGTGGGGGAGTGCCGAGTGCGGAATGCGGAAGACGAGTCAAGCGGAAAGTGGAAGTGACAATCGTCGCGACGCGAAACGAGGACGGGGCCCAAAGCGATCGAGCAACGGGTCAGCTCACCGCCGCGCCCGGCTGGTCGGCCACCACGAGGCTGCGTCGCAGGTCGATCAGGTTGTCGTCGAAGCGGGAGGGGATCTCGATTTCGTCGGCGATGTCGTTGCCGAGGATCAACAGCGAGGCGTGGTCGAATAGCTCGCTCGTCTCTTCGACCAGCAACGCCGCCAGGTGGGGCAGGTGCTGGTCGACATAGGCCAGGTTTCGCCCGGTGAGCCGACTGATGGAGATGCCCGGATCGTAAATCTTGATGTCGTAGCCGCGACCGACGAGCGTCTCGACGAGGGTCACGTAGGGGCTTTCGCGCAGATCGTCGGTGCCCGCCTTGAAGCTGAGTCCGACCATGCCGACCTGCTTCTGCCCGCTCTCCTCGACCATCCGAATGGCTCGTTCGAGGTGCTCCTGGTTCGAGGGCATAATCGCCCCCAGCAGGCTCACGCGGACCGCCTGCTCTTCGGCATAGCGGGTCAGGGCCCGTACGTCCTTGGGCAGGCACGAGCCGCCGAAGGCGAAGCCGGGCCGCAGGTAGGCCTTGGAGACATTGAGCTTCGTGTCGCGGCAGAGCATGTCCATGACCTGCTGTCCGTCGGCTCCGAAGGTCTTGGCCAGCGATCCCATCTCGTTGGCAAAGGCGACCTTCAGTGCGTGGTAGGCGTTGCAGCCGTACTTGAGCAGGGCCGCCGTGCGCGTATCGGTGACAAACTTGTCCGCGTCGATCGTGCTGTAGAGTTCCAGCACGTCGTCCGCCTCGCCACCGTCGAGCGTGCCCACCACGACATAGGGTGGAAAGTCGTAATCGCGAATGGCAATGCTCTCGCGCAAGAATTCGGGGTTGTTGCAGAGCCGCAAGCTGCCGCCCAATTCGCGCTCGGACGCAGCGGCCAGCAGCGGGGCGAGACGATCTTCCAAAATGCCCGGCAGCAGCGTCGAGCGGACGACCACGTTGTAATTCTGGTCGCTGCCGCGAAGTGCCTCGCCGATCGACTGGATGACCTTCTCGACCGCGGCGGTGGAAACGGCGCCGGTGCGATCGGACGGCGTGCCGACGGCGATCATCGCCATGTCGGTCTCGGCGATGGCGGCGCGGAAGTCTTCGGTCGCCCGCAGCCGGCCCGAGGCGACCTGCTCTTGGACCATTTCGCCCAGACCTGGCTCAGCCACGGGGGCCTGGCCGGCGTTGAGCGCCGCGACCTTGTCGGCGTCGATGTCGACGCCGATCACCTGATGGCCGTCGCGGGCCATGCAGGCACCCGTCACACAGCCGACATATCCGGTCCCGAACAAGGCAACTCGCTTCATCTTCGCCGTCTCGTTTCTTGCTTCCTAAAGATCGGGTTTCCGCCTCCGCGCTTTGGCGGCTCACGCCCCGTCACGCCGACACGGGCGGACCTTGCTCGATCACGTGTCGGGAGGGAGGGCCCGCCGGAGGGAGCCCGCCCGCCGGACACGTTCTTGGAGCGACCTAGGCGATCGTTTTCTGACAGACGGCTTCGAACTGTCGGGCAACTTGTTCGGCCGTGAAATTTTCACGCACCAACTGGCCGGCGGCCTTGCCGATGCGGTGTCGCTCCTCGGGATTCTCGAGCAGACGGCGGACCGCCTCCGCACACGCCTCGACCGTGTCAGCTAATAGTATGTCCGTATCGTGGGTAACTTTCAAACCTTCGGCCCCGATGGTGCTGCTCACCACCGGCTTATTCATGGCCATCGCCTCGTAAATCTTGATGCGGGTCCCCCCACCTACCAGAAGCGGCACCACGACCACCGCCGCCTCGGCCAAATAGGGTCGCACGTCGGGCACCGTGCCGAGCACCTCGACCCCGTCTGCCTGGGCCAGGTTGCGGACCATCGGCGAGGGATTGCGGCCGACAATTTGAAAATTCAGATCGGGAAAGTCCTGCCGCAGCAGCGGCCAGACCCGCTCGACGAACCAGGCCGCGCCGTCCTGATTGGGAAGCCAGTCCATCGAAGCCACGAAGGCGACGCGGTTGGCGACCTCGGCCTCCGGACGTGGATCGAAATAGTCGACGTCCACGGCCGTGTCGATCACGTCGACGTGGTTCCAGCCGTACTCGCGTTCGAAGAACTCGCGGTCCTGATCGCTTACGGCGATGGCCCGATGAAACTTGTCGCCGGCGGCTGCTTCGTACTTGAGCATCTTCTGCCACTGGCGGTACATGATCTGGCGACGCAGCCAGGTGCGATCGGTCTTGGCGTGCCGCTCGAAGATCTGGGCCTCGACGTTGTGCTGAAACAACAGGTGACGGCGACACGGCAGATCGAACGCGGCCGGTCCCATCAACACGAAGTCGCAGATGACCAGGTCGAACGAGCCGTCGGCCAGCAACTCTTCGGCCCGCTGACGCAAGGCCGGATTGAAGTCCTTCGTCACGTTGAAGGGCGTCTTCTGGAAGCAGGTGTTGATGGCCAGATCCCAATAGAACTTCAGGTTGTCGTGAGTCGTGCCGCGAAACGGAATCGGTTCGAGCTTCATGCCCACCGCACGCATCTCGTCGAAGTGAGGCTCGTCCTTCGGCTCGACGCTGCAGATGTACGTCACGTCGTGCCACCGGCAAAGATGGCGCAGGATGTTCAGCGTGCGGATGCGCCCGCCCGTGTTCGTGGGGAAGAGGATGCGATTTTGAATGAAGAGGATCTTCACGCGGGCGGCTGGCGATCGTGTGACTTGGAGACGGGCGTTTTGTCGTGTGTCGGGGAAGCGGACGTGGTGAGGGAGTGTGGTCGGGCGTGGCGATGCCGCGGGTGCGATTACTGCGAGCCGGAAGATTCTAACGGAACCGACTCGACGTCGGCACTCCCGCGGGCGGCGTCGGGTTGGTCGTCTTCGGTGTGGTTGTCGGCGTTGTCGGCGCGGCAACGGGCGGCGGCCGGTTCGCCCAGCGAGGCGGCGATCAGCACGTCCGCCTCGTCGGCCACGGTGTCGCGGACCGGCGGTTTGACGATCGCCTGGCAGACCGCCTCGTGATTCTCCAGCACCTGGCAGACCTTTGCACAGAGATCGTCAGGATCGTCGTGCGTGTAGGTCACGACGCTCTCGGGTCGCGTGCCGTTCTCGGCGGCCACGACCGGCACGCCCATCGTAAGGGCCTCGAGCACCGACGAGCATTCGCCGTCGGAAGTCGGCGTGCGGAGGTAGAGCTTCGATCGCCGGGCAAGCGTGAGAAACTCGTCGTGCGACAGATCGCCGGCGAAGCAGATGTGGTCGCCGACGTTCAGCTCATCGATGAGCCCCATGATCTTTTCTCGCATCGGACCTTCGTAGTCGTCGGTCGAACCGGCGGTGGCCACGCCGAACTTTGGATAGCGGTCGGCGAGCCGCCGCACGCCTGCCACGAACGTCTCCAGATGGAAGCCCTCGCGGAGAAAGATGTAGGAGTAGACGACCGGCTCGCGGGCGGCGAAGAATTCCTCGACGTGCGCGGGTAGCGGCACGTGGTCGCCCTCGACATAGGCGGCGCTGAAGGCCTTGATCGGCACGATCTTGTCGGCCGACACACCGTATTCGACGATCTTCTCCTTCACCGCGTTGTTGTTGCAGATGATCTTCTTGGAGAGTTTGAACATCAGCTTGAGCAGCAGCAGATACTTGCCGCGGCTCCGCTCGCGGGGAAAGTTCTGCTGATCGACGCCGGCATGAAAGCTGAGCACGATTCGGCGTCCAAAGAAACAACCCCACACTGCGGCGATTACGGCCAGGGCCATGCCAACCGCGCCGTCGCCGTTGGCGTGGGCATGCATTGTGTAGCCGCGCATCGCGAAGCGAAACGTCTTCCAGATGTAGTCTCGCCCGCTGAGCACCGTGACGTAGTCGTCGCTCGGCACGGCCCGATTCTTGCCGATGTTGAGTGCCTGGCAATCGTGGCCCTGGCGAAGCAGGAATTCGCGCACGACCTGAATTCGCATCGACCAACCGGCCAACGGCGGTGGATAGGGTCCGACTTCGACAATCTTGGCGACGGGCGACTTCATCGAAGGGCGTCTTCCGCGAAGGGGGACTTTATCAACAGACGGCCGGAGCGGCGACGGGAAGCAGCGAATGGTCCGGCTCGGTCGGCGCCAAGGCCGGATCGACGAACGTGCGGTGCCACAGCTCCAGGCAGAGTAGTGTCCAGAGCCGGTGGCTATGATCCCAGGCTCCGCTCTGATGCTCGGAAATCAACGTGCGCACGGCCGCTGGCGAAAAGTAGCCGCGATCGAGGCTCAAGGGGTCGAGCAGATGATCGAGGAGAAAGTCGTGCTGGCCATCGCGAAACCACTCGTCGATCGGCACGCAAAAACCCATCTTGTGACGCCGGGCGATCCGCGGCGGAATCAGTTCGGAGAAGGTCTCCTTCACGATGTGCTTGGTGTCCGTGCCGACGACCTTTTGCGCAAAGGGAATGCCGATCGCCAGCTCGACCACGCGGTGATCGAGAAACGGACTGCGGCACTCCAGCCCATGGGCCATGCTGGCGATGTCGACCTTGGCCAGCATGTCGCAGGGTAGCCGCGTCTGCACGTCGGTCAGCATGGCGCGCGAGCCGCCGCCACGGCGGGCGCAATTGGCCATTGCGGCGGCAAACACCCCTTCGGCATCGGCGTCGCCCAGCTCCGCGCGAAAGGCATCGGAGTAGGTGGCCTGGCGCCGGGCACGATCGAACATGGTCACAAAGTTGGCAAAGCGCCGGTCGGACGGCTCGCGAAGCAGCATCATGCGGCGGCGAATGCGTCGCAGCACCGAGTCCTGGCGATTGGCCGTCGGCATCCAGTCCCAAAGGCGATTGCCGAGCAACGCCCGCGCCAGCGGCGGCAAACGATCGAACTTGCTGAACTTGTCGACGGTTTGATAACGCTCGTAGCCCCCGAAGAGTTCGTCGCCGCCGTCGCCGGTGAGCGCGACTTTCACGTGTTCGCGGGTGGCCTGCGAAACGTAGTAGGTCGGAATCGCGGAGCTGTCGGCGAACGGTTCGTCGTAGTGGTAAACGAGCGTCGGCAAGATGCCCAGCGAGTCGGGCTCGACGAACAGCTCGTGATGATCGGTCTTCAGGTGGGCGGCAATTTCCCGGGCGTCGGCCGATTCGTCGTAGTCGTCGGCCTGAAAGCCGATCGTGTAGGTCTTGGTCGGCTGACTGGCATGTCGCTGCATCAGACCTACGATGACTGTCGAGTCGATGCCGCCGGAGAGAAACGCCCCGAGCGGGACGTCGCTGCGAAGCCGCAGTCGCACCGCTTCCATCAGCTCCGCTTCGAGCGCCTCGCGCATCTCGGCGGGCGAGAGCGAAGTGCACTTGTTCAAATCGGGCGACCAGTAGCGATCGACCCGCAGCTCGCCGTTCTCGTAAACGGCGTAGGAGCCCGGTTCCAGCTTGCGGATGCCGCGAAACATGGTGCGGGGGTGCGGCACATAGAGATAGGCCAGGTACTCGTCGAGCGCCACGGGATCGAGTTCCCGCGGCACGCTGGGAACCTGCAGGATCGATTTGATTTCGCTGGCGAAGAGGAACTGGCCCGGCACGTGGCGATAGACGATCGGCTTTTGGCCGAGCCGGTCGCGGGCCACGACGAGCCGCCGTCGCGGACCGTCCCAAATGGCCAGGCCGAACATGCCCCGCAGGTCCTGCAGAAAATCGATGCCCTTCTCTTCGTAGAGATGGACGATCGTTTCCGTGTCGGAGTTGGTGCGAAACTGGTGACCGGCCGCTTCCAGAGCGGGCCGCAGCTCGCGATAGTTGTAGATTTCGCCGTTGAAGGTGACCCAGACCGTGCCGTCTTCGTTCGACATCGGCTGAGTGCCGCCGGCCAGGTCGATGATGCTCAGACGGCGATGGCCCAGGGCGACGCCCGATCCGTCCGACTGCTGGTCCCAATGTTCACCCTGGCCATCCGGTCCACGGTGGGCCATGACGCGGGTCATGCGCACCAGCGTTTCCAGCGAGACAGGCTCGCCGTCGGCGGTCCAGACAGCGCCGGTGATTCCACACATACGAAGTCCCTAGGGTCCGGCCTGCATCTGCTCGGTGGCAGCTTGGGCCGTCTCGCGAGGAGCCGATGGGGCGGCTTCGTTGCGCGTGCAGCTCAAGCAGAAGGACATCGAGGCCGGCAATTTCAGCTGCCCAAAAAAACGCACGACCGCCGCCCGTTGGCGGTGGCCGTAAGCCGTTCCGACCCAGCCTCCCGCGGGTCCTTCACGATTTTCGACAACTTCCCACTGCAGATCTTTGTTGTCGAGCAACTCGAGCGTTGCCGTGTGACCCGACTTGGTACTCATTGTAATCCGTTGCGGCGAATCTGTCGCCACGGTGGCGCCCGGCGCGACGTGGAAGAACACCTCGACCAGGTGACTCCCCTGCCCCGTGAGTCGATCGAGTATGAGAAAGTTGTCGGCCCGGTCCCAATAGACGGCCCGACGATGGCGCACCGGCGGCGCGAGGCCGTAATAACCGTCATGACCTGACTGAACGTACTCGAACAGCGGTGTCGATTCCGAGTTGAGCGGCTCGGCCTGGGCCACGCACGACCAGGCGTTCGAGGCGTAGAACTTGGCGTGCGAGGCCCCGTCGACGAGCACCGTGTTGTGCGCCGAGGCCTCGCGAAAGTAGCGGTGCCAGAGCGGGTCCTCGTCGTAGGTGTAGAAGCCGCCGTCGACCAGCAGCGGCTCGCCGAACACGGACAGCACCACCGACATCAGGTCGCTATGGCCATGGCACGACGACGGCACGTCGGCGGTGAACAGGCCCGCGGCGATCGGCCCCGCGTCGAAGACCAGGTGATGCGCGTCGCGGTCCCAGCCGCTGCGCATCACGTAGTAACCGCTTTGCGGAAAGGCCCGCGCGGTCTGCTCTGGCGGCTGCGCGGAGAGCTTTTCGTAGGCCGCGAGCCCCTCGGCGCCGTAGAGCCAAAGCGCGTCTTCGCTGAGCTCGCCGGCGACTGCCTTCATGTCGCCGCGGGAAAAGAGAATCGCCCCGATGCTGAGCAGATTGCGAAAGTCCCACAGCGGCAACTCGGCGAAGCGAATCGAGCGGGCGTTGTCGACGTCGCCGATCCGCGGCACGCGGCCGTCGCCACGGGTCATCCACATCGTGAATTCGAGCGCCCGTTCGATGCGTTCGAGCATCCGTCGCGGCACTGGTTCGCCGCGTCGTTGTCGGGTAAGGACCGCGAGCAGCAAGAATCCGAGACAGTAGTTGTGGTAGAAGGTCGCCTGTTCGGTGCTGCCGCCGTCTTCGTAGTACTGGTCGCGGTAATACTCGGTCAGGGCTCGCCAACCGTGTTCGCGCCAGGCGGCAGCCTCGTCGAACTCGGGCAGGAAGCAGCCGATCAGATAGAGGGCCGCGGCCTCGCCGATCAGGTGATTGTTCGGGCTGAAGTAATACGACAAGTGCCGATGCAGATAGTGCCCGTTGTGGTAGAGGGCCTTGATCCAGTCGAGGTGCGCGGTCGCGGACAGCGATTCGAGTGGCCGGCAGAACTGGTAGCACCACAGCCAGACGAAGGAGCGGATGGCGACTTCCAGGGCGCTCGACCAGTTGATGCCGTCGAGATACGGATTCGCCGCGACCCACGAGGCGAAGACCTCGGTGACGCGCTCGCGATAGCGCTCGTCGCCGGTGATCCGCGCCGCCTTGGCGCAGTCGAGCAGGGCCTCCTGGCGGCTCAGTTCCCAGACATACTTCACGTCGCCGCCCCCTTCGCGGCAGAACGAGAAATCGAGATCGGCGTGAAAGGCCCGCTGCCAGACGTAGCCCGACTTGGGATCGGTGTGCCAGTCGATCGTCGGATGTTGTGTCGACTCGATGCCGAGAAAGGCGAAGTGCCCTGCCACGGCGCGGTCGGCCTGGTGGCGCAACGTGTCGAGCCGGTCGGCGAAGCGTTCGCAGTAGATCGGTACCGAGGCGTCGAGTGAATCGGCGGCGAGCAGAAAGGGTGGCTCGGTGCGCTCGCGCATGTGCCGCTGCCACCAGTCGGCCAACTCGGCGGCGGTGGGGGGCGCGCCGACGGTGCCGCAGAGCCGCGGGACCCAGTCGGCGTCGCTCCACGCGAATCGCCCGGCGAGAAAGTCACGTCGCTCGCGGCGCAGCGCAAGGGCGTGCCGCGCGCGGAAGAGCATCTCCCGCGGTGACATGGCGAACAGTTTTCGCAGCTTGCCACCCATCCGTTACCGTGTGCTGCCGGTTGGTGCCGCAGGCCGCCCAACGCTCGGGCTAATGTGCCGAACGCGCTAAGACGGACTGCTCTGCATCACGACACCCGCCGCCGCGGGCGCGGCGACGTGAGCCATCAACTCGTCGGAAGTGTTTTGGTGCGATTCGCCGTCGACGTAAACCCGAGCCCATAGCTCGAAATTCAGAATCGTCCACAGCGCGTCGGTGTGATTGCGCGCCCGGCGGACGTTCTCGTCCAACAGCCGCTCGACGAACTGCGGATTGAAGACGTTTCGCTCTTTCGTCCGCTCGCTGAGCAGGATGCTTCGCAGGGCTCCGCTGAATCCCTCGCGGATCCACTCCTTCAGCGGCACGGGGAAACCCATCTTCTCCCGGGTCAGAATCGACTCGGGCACGAGCCGGGCGATCGATTTCTTGACCAGGTACTTTTCGCTTTCTTTGTTGAGCTTGAACCGCGGCGGTACCCGCGTGGCGAACTCGACCATGTGATGATCGAGAAAGGGGACGCGGCTTTCGATCGAGGTGGCCATGCTCATCGTGTCCTGCTTCATCAGGAGCTCGACGAGATAGGTCTTTTGATCGGTGTAGAGCAGGCGGTCGAGCTCTTCGCGGCTTCGCCGGTTGCGATAGAGCCGAACCGACTCGGCATAGGGATCGACGTCACGGACTTCCGCGTAGAACTCGGGCGAGAAGGCCGCCTCGTGAACACGTTGCGGCAGGATGGCGTGAAAGTTGTCGAAGATGATTTCCTCGGGCCGCTGAGCGTGGTAGAGGAACGTGTGCGAGAGCTTCTGCCGCACCGCGGCCGGCAGCGGCCATTTCCAAAGCGTGTCGCGAATCCAGCGCTCGCGAACCATGCGCGGCAGGACTCTTTCATAGAGCGACCCCCAACGCTGATTGAACATGGTGGCCCAGTAGCGCGAATAGCCGGCGAACAACTCGTCGCTTCCCTCGCCGGTGAGTACGACCTTGACGTGCTCGCGCGAGAGCTTGGCCACGTTGTAAAGGGCGATGCTCGACGGATTGCGAATCGGCTCGTCTTCGTGCCAGACCAGCTCGGGGAGCGAACCGAACAGCCCTTCCGGCTTGAGAATGATCTCCTGATGGTCCGCCCCGATCCGCTCGGCGACCTGGCGGGCGTACTTGAACTCGCTGTAATACTGCGCGTCGAAGCCGACCGAGAAGGTCATCAGCGGGTCGGACATCTGCTTGGCCATGGTGGCCGCGATGGCGCTCGAGTCGAGCCCGCCGCTGAGAAAGATGCCCAGGGGGACGTCGCTCATCAGCCGCAGCGACACTGATTCTTCGAAGATCGAAGTGAACTCGTCGATGTAGTCCGCTTCGGTCTTGCTCTCGTCGAACGTCGGCTCGGCGGGGATTTCCCAATACTGCTTTGTGCGAACCTGGCCGTCCTTCCAATGCAGGTAGTGCCCGGGCAGCAGCTTCTTGACGCCGTCGAAGAGCGTCTCCTCGCCGGCGATGTAGCCGAAGGTGACAAACTCCGGCACGGCCCGGCGATTGATGGCGGCGGCGTGCCGCCCTGAGGAGACAATGCCTTTAATCTCCGAGGCACAGAGCAACGTCTCGTCATTGACGACGTAGTAGAAGGGCTTGATGCCCATGCGATCGCGGACCGCAAACAGCTCGCGGCGGTTGCCGTCCCAAATCGCGAAGGCGAACATGCCCCGCAGTCGCTGCACGCAGTCGGAGCCCCACTCCTCGTAGGCATGAATGATCGTTTCCGTATCGCTGCGGGTCTTGTAGCGGTGGCCCTTGGCCTCCAGCTCTTTGCGCAGCTCGGCGTGGTTGTAGATCTCGCCGTTGTAAGTGATCCAAACCGTGTCGTCTTCGTTCGACATCGGCTGGGTGCCGCCGGCCAGGTCGATGATGCTCAGCCGCCGGTGGCCGAGCGCCACGCTGACACCGCCCGCCTGACACACCTCGATGCCTTCGCCGTCGGGACCGCGATGCCACTGGGCGCGGTTCATCCGTTCGACCTCATCGCGCGCGGCGGGTCGTTCGGCCGAGGTGCTCAGAAGTAGGGAAATGCCACACATAAGGGACGCCGATTTACGATCTCAATTCAGTCTAGTCGCGATTCTCGCCACGGCGGCGGGCGTCGACACAGCGTTTGCCTGGAACCGACGCTACGTGGCAACGTTCTCCATGGCCTGCGGCTCACGGCCACTCGGTTCCGCCGCTGCGAGGACCTTCCGCGGACAGAGCCGTTCGTAGAGCGCGGCGTACCGCTCGACCATGCGGTCGATGCTGAATTCCTCTTCAATACGTCGTCGGGCGGCGGTCGCGAAGCGTGCGCGCAGTTCGTCGTCCACCAGCCGGGCCAACCTTTCGGCTAGTGTAGCGGAATCGTCCGGAGGCACTAGCAGACCGCTCTCTTCGTCGACCAGACACTCGGGATTCGCACCCACACGGGTGGCCACCACCGGCAGACCACACGACATCGCCTCGATTACCGTGTTCGACATCCCTTCGCGGTGCGAGTTGAGCAGGAACACGTCGAGCGCCTGGTAGACGCAATTGACGTCGGCCCGATAGCCGAGGAAATGGACGCGGTCGGCGACCTGTTCTTCGCGGGCGACCTCTGCGAGCAACGATTGCCGCTCGCCGGTTCCGGCAAAGGCGAGGTGGACGTCGAGACCCCGCTGGCGGAGCCGGGCCAGAGCGCGGATGGCGCCCGAGTGATTCTTCACGGGGTCGAACCGGGCGACCATGCCGATCATCAGACCATCGGTCGGTAACCCAAGTTCGGCACGCAGCGCGGCCCGCTGCTCGGGTGCGGGCCGAAAGCGCTCGGTATCGACGCCGTTGGGAATCACTTCGAAACGATCTTCCGCCAGGTCGGTCAGGTCGGCAAGCGTGCCGGCCAATTCCTGCGAGACAGAGAGCAGCTGCGTGACGACCTTATTCCAGACGAAGCGTTGCACGCGGACGTTGCGCGGTCGGTCCTCGACCGGATAGCCATGCTCGCCGTGAACGAGCACGGGCGTCCGTGCGAGCAGGCGGGCGGCCGCACCTTCGACCAGCGTGACCCAGTTGTGCGAGTGGACGATGTCGGTGCCGCGACGTCGCAGGTGTCGGGCGATTCGCAGCGGTACCGAAGGGTCGTTGCCGAAGTGCCGTTTGACGGTGAACAGTTCGACCCGGTCGCGATCGAGTCGCTCTTCGAGTTCACCGCCGGCGCTGAACACGCAGATCGAGGACTCGAACCGCGCGGGGTCGAGGCGGTTGCAGATGTTGACGACGCCGTTTTCCAGACCGCCCGCCTGCAGGTTGTAGACGATGTGCGTGATCTTGATCGGCTTCATGGGGCAGACGGTCGGGTGAGGCAGAGTCGTGGGAGGTGGATGGCTCAGGCGGTGGCCACCGGGCGGCGGCTGTGCTGCTGCAGCCAGCGGGTGAAAAACAGGTAATTCCAAAGTTGCGAGGTGCGGTCGCGGACGCCGGCAAAGTGCTCCTCGGCCAGGGCCCGCGCCTCGGCCATGTTGAAGATGCCGGAGTCGACCACGGTCGAGTCGGCCAGCGCATCTTCCAGCACCCCGCGCAGCTCGCCGCGGAGCCAATGCTCGATCGGCAGGGCGAACCCCCATTTCCGCTGGGCGGTCACCTTTTCGGGAAGCGAGTCGGCAAACAGGTCCTTCAAGATCCATTTCGTCGTGCCGCCGCGAATCTTCCAACTCGCCGGCATCTTGGCGGCCAGCTCGACGACCCGATAGTCGAGCAGCGGAGCCCGCAGCTCGAGCGAGTGGGCCATGCTCATGCGGTCGACTTTGGTGAGGATGTCGTCGGGCAGGTAGTAGTGCAGATCGAAGGCGCTATAGGGGGTCAGGGCGTCGCCGCAGTCGGCGGCTTCCATCGGACGACGGAGCGCGGCAAACGTCGAGAAGTTACCAAGCGGTTCGAGAAACTCGCGGCTGAGCAGGTCGCGGGCCTCGGCCTCGGCGGTGGCGACCATGAAGAACGCGTGCTGCGGCATGCCGAGACTACGGAAGTAGCGGCGACCTGGGGCCGAGCGGGGCAACACGCGATGGATCAGCCCGCCGACCCCGCCCAGGGTCGACCGCAGCGGACCGGCCAGCTGGCGTCGATCGAGAATGCGCTGGTACCGCTCGTAGCCGCCAAAGCTCTCGTCGCCTCCGTCGCCGGCCAGGGCCACGGTGACGTGTTGGCGGGTCAGCTTCGAGACGTAATAGGTGGGAATCGCCGACGAGTCGCCGAACGGTTCGTCGAAAAAGCCGACCAGCTCGTCGAGCACCTCGATGGCCGACGGCTCGACGACCAGCTCGTGATGATCGGTGTCGAACTTTTCGGCCACCGCGCGGGCATAGACGCGCTCGCTATATTCTTCGTGGGCAAAGTCGATGTGGAAGGTCTTGACCGGTTGCGAGCTGACCTGGGCCATCAGCGAGACGATGATGCTCGAGTCGACGCCGCCGCTGAGGAAAGCCCCCAGCGGCACGTCGCTGATCATCCGCAGGCGGACCGCGTCGAGCAGCAGGTCACGCAGCCGCTCGGCGGTTTCTTCGTAGACGAGCGTCGCGTCGACGTGCGTATCGAGTGTCCAGTAGCGGTCCAGACGCACGCCGCTGCGGTCGACGATCAATCGCCCGCCCGGGTCGAGCTGGCGAACCTGTTCGTAGATGGTCCAGGGATGCGGGATGTAGCCGAGGCTGAAGTAGTGGAAGACCGCCTGGCGATCGATGTCCGTGCCCACCTCGTCGACCTGCAGCAGGCACTTCAGCTCCGAGCCGAAGACCAGTCCGTCGGCCGTTTCGGCGTAGTAGAGGGGCTTCTGCCCCAGCCGGTCGCGCACCAGCACGAGCCGCTCCTCGCGGGCGTCCCAGACGGCGATGGCGAACATGCCATTGAGCTGGGTGACGAAGTCGACGCCGTATTCTTCATAGAGGTGGACGATCACCTCGGTGTCGCCCTGGGTGGCGAAGGTGTGGCCGCGAGCGAGCAGATCGGCTCGTAGCTCCTGAAAGTTGTAGAGTTCGCCGTTGAAGACCGTCACGACCGTGCGGTCTTCGTTGAAAATCGGCTGCGAACCGGTGTCGAGATCGATGATGCTCAGCCGTCGCATGCCGATGCCGAGCGAATCGGCGACGTGCGTGCCCTGGTCGTCAGGACCGCGATGGACGATCTGAGCGCACATGCGATCGATCGTCGCCGCGTCGACGGACCGTCCGCTGAGGTGATGATAGATGCCGGTGATGCCGCACATGGTGTGGTGCTAGACTCCTACGGGAACCGGTCGCGAAGGTGGAGCGCTGGTGTCGCTCTTCTTTTCCTCGGGCACGAAGATCGCGTCGGGGATCTTGCCGTAGTTGGCCTTGCCGAAGATCTTCGCGTAGCCGACGGCCACGATGCAGATCCAGATGGCCCATTCCATTTGGAGAAAGTCGCCGAACAGCGACGTCACGAGGACGGTCGCGAAGGATCCGCAGATGCAGGCTCCCGCGAAGGCCGTGTTGTAGTCTCCCAGCTCCATGCGAAATCGCGACGTCTTTAAGGCCGCCAGGCCCGCACAGATCACCAGTCCCATGCGCAAGATGAGCCCCTGCACACCCCACGACATAGCCTCGACGATGAAGCCTTGATGGCATGATCGGTTTTCGTCGTTGAGTCCTTGCTTGGCGATGTAGGGGTTTCCTTTGCCCGATTTGAAGGCCGCGCCACCGCTGCCCAGCGGATTGTCGGCCAGCATGTTCAGTCCTGCCTTCCAGAATACTTTGCGGGTTTCCTTGTTGGCTTCATCGAGGGCACTCTGCCCCCGTGCCGACGAGTCGCTGTAGAAAGTCGAAAGGAATCGCGTCAGAATCTCCGGGTTCCCGGCCAGCAGGAAAGCGCCGAGGGCCCCCAACGCCATGCCCTTGAGAGCCAGTTCCCGCACGCGTCCGGTCGACACGACTGGGATCGTTACGGCGCCGACGAGCAGACCGACGAAACCACCGCGACTGTTGGCCAGCATGAGGATGTTCAGCGCCAGCGCGGTGCCAAAAGCCACGATGACCCGGCGGATGCCACGGACCATGATGATGAGCGCTCCCATGAGCGGGAGCAGGGTGGCCGTAATGGAAGCCAACTCGTTCGAGTTCGAACAGCCCGGCCCACCGAACTTCTCCAGGCGACCGCTGATCAGGGTCACGCCGACGAACTTTCCTTCGAAGCCCCAATAGGCCAACCCCAGGGCGAAGAAGCCGAGAAACCAGGTGAAGTCGCGGGCCGAGCGGATCGTGGCCAGGGCCAGGAAGTAGAACACCGCGTACTTGCCCATCAGGGTCCACATTTCCCAACTCTTCTCCGGCACATAAGCAAAGGCAATGTGCACGAACAGCGCGTTGATCAACATCGCCACGAAGAAGCCACTCGCGCGTTTCGAGTCGGGGTCCGACTTGAAACGCGTCGCCGACGGCTGCAGGAGCGTGACGAAGAGCAGATACAACGAAGAGTAGAGGCTCCACCGCAACACGCCCGGATTCGTCAGCGGAGCCCCCCAGGCCCAATAGTCGGGCTGGGCGAAGAAGTTGAGCATGTAATAGCCCGTGCCCCAGATCGGCCGCTGCGTGGCCTTGAGGATCAAAATCCCCGAGAGCAGCACGTACAGCGTTATTTCGATGAAATGGAGCATTCGGGACGAGGTCCGGGACGAGGTCCGGGATGAGGGCCGGGATGAGGGCCGGGGCGACGCCCGCGGCCGGCGGGGGTGTCGAGCCCGTGACTTGCGGTCGGGCCTCGGGGACGCCAGTCTCTTATTCTATCGGTCGGTCGACTCCTCGGGTCGACGCAGCGGAATGGCGGGCCTCGTCGTCTTCATCTCGTCCGATTTTTCCCGCACGACGCGAAGAAGTGCCCCCAGGCGTCGACACGCGGACGTCGTTACAACCGTCAACGCGGACACCGGTCCGCACGGTCGCCGTGCCGCCTCCCTAGGAGACCGCTGCGTCGGCGGCAGCTCGACCGGGATCGGCGGTAACCTGGGCCGCGTCGGTCGCCGTCTCGCGCCGTCGTTCGTCGACGACATCGCACAACCGCCCGAAACGAAACTGCGTCAGCAAGCGGTCGAGTTTCTGTTCGGTCCGCGAGAGATTGACGTAGTGACGCGTGCGGGAAACCCGAGAGCGAATCGGCAGTCGCGGCTGATTGGGATCGACTTCCCAGGGATGGACGTAGAAGACGAAGGGCCGCTGCTCGCGCTCGTTGACGCGACGCAAACAACGGGCCGTGAATCGATAGGGATAGAGACGGAAATAGCCGCCGCCCGAGATTGGCAAGTTGACGCCGGTCATGCGGCGGACCGAGACTGGAAACTCCCAGAGCGAACCGGCCGCCGTCTCGCGACAGTGCAAGTCGGTCGGCGCGTCGGGAATGCCGTAGCGGTCGTGATAAACCGGAAAGATGCTGGAGTCGATCTCGAAACCTTCTTCGGCCAGGATATCGAGCGCCCAGAGCGACTTTTCGGTGACCGAGAAGCTCGGCGCCCGATAGGCGGTGATCTTCTCGCCCGTGATATCCTGCAGCACATCCCGCGAGGCGATCAGATCTTCGCGGAACTCTTCGGGCGTTTGCTCGTAGATGAGCCGGTGCCAGAAGCTGTGCGAGGCGACCTCGTGGCCGGCGTCCTGAATCTCGCGAATCAGATGCGGATTGCGCTCCGCCACCCAACCGAGCACAAAAAAGGTCGCCCGCGTGCCGTGATGTTGGAGCAAACGCAACAGCCGCCGGGTGTTGGCCACGACGCGGCTGGCGTAGTTGTCCCAGTCGTCGCGGGAGACATCGTTCTCGAACGCCGACACGTGATAGTAGTCTTCGACGTCGATCGTAAAGGCGTTGAGTTGGCTCATCGCGGCGTTCGTCTCAAAGTTGTCGACGAGGAATCGGCTAGCCGTCCCTGTCGGGAAGTTCGGTCGGCCATCCGTGCCGCGTGGTCGGGAAGCTGGGCCGCGGGATCGACGGCCGCAGGGACCGGCGAGGCTGTTGGCGACTTGATTTGCTGAAGGGGTGAATCGGGGACGGGTTGGCTCGGTGACGGGGTGGCTCAATGACGTGGTCGATCGGCGAGGTGGATCAACGGGGTAAGCCCGGGTTCACCGACGGGACCGCCTCCTCGCTCTGGCTCGTTTCCGCCTCGGCGGCCGAGGTGAGCTGTCCATTCGTCGCTGCGGCGGTCGATTCGTCGGCCGTCTGCTGATTGGCCATGGCCACGGCGAACGTCGCCGGGACATTGCTGCTATCGATCGGCCCGATCCGCGTTTTATCGCCGAGTTCACGAATTTCGGCCAACGGTCCGTCGATCCAGCTTAAATCGAAACCGAAGAAGCGAGCCACGCGAGGGCCGGAAATGCGGAACATGCGGAGGAAGGTGCAGGTCATCACGCGAACGTCCATCCAAACGCCCGCGGTGCGGATGTACTTCAAATCGGCCGCCAGCTTCAGCCGCACGCCTTCCAGGTCGCTGTCCGGGGGGAGCAAGATCTGGGCGACGCCGGTGATCCCCGGCTTGGCCGCCAGGCGATTGATGTAGCCGGGCACGGCCTGGGCCAGGTAGTGCGTAAACTCGGGACGCTCCGGTCGCGGACCGATGAGCACCATGTCCCCGCGAACCACGTTGAGCAACTGGGGCAGCTCGTCGAGGTGCAACTTGCGGAGAATGCGTCCCACCGGCGTGATGCGGGAGTCGTTCGTGGCGGTCCACACCGGGCCGGTCTTGCTCTCCGCGTTCTGGCACATGGTGCGAACCTTGTAGAGCGTGAACACCTTGCCGTGGCGACCGACGCGGGTCTGGCGATAGATAATCGGACCGGGCGACGAGAGCTTGACCATCAGCGACACAATCGCGATGGGAATCGACATCGGGATCAAGAGCAGAAAGCCGACGACCTGATTGAGCCAGGCCGTCCAGTCCAGGTAGCGCGAAGATCCCAGGGCGTTGTAGTCGATCACTTCGCGGTCGCGTGTGGCGGCTTCCGCGTTGCCGGCGGCGGAAAGCCCATCCTCGATCAAAGCAGGCTGCATGCGAGTTGCTCCAGAGCTGTCAAACTCAGTGTCGTTGGTGGCCGCGTCGTTGTTGGCCGCGTCAGCCGAACTCCCTCGACG
Organism: Planctomycetota bacterium; assembly: GCA_003389215.1. Classification (GTDB taxonomy): domain Bacteria; phylum Planctomycetota; class Planctomycetia; order Pirellulales; family UBA7805; genus MB-PLM-2. Next base: position 74,889 of record QQVP01000064.1, read on the forward strand.
CGTCGGCGCAGACCGTTCCTCTCAGTCAGACATCCTGTCTTGATCTTGTTGTTTGTCGTTTAACTTCGCCGCCGGGGCGACACGCTGCCTCAACGCTGTCGTCCGACAACGCGAGCGGGCCAGGTGACCGGACATGCCGACGATGCGTCATCACGCGGACGTCGGAGTCACCCCCGCTCGAGCCAAGGTCAACGGGGACCAGGCGGTCGCATAGGTAATCTTCAAAATACTCGTTATCGCCCCAGGTTTCAACGAGTTGGTTTACGGGTCTCTGTGCCCAAAGGTGCTGGCACATAGGAGTTTGGGAAACGCTGGGAAGGTTCTCCGCGCCCGCGGCCGGAGAAGCTTGCCGCGGCGGGACGGTGCTGGCGAGGGTCGCTACTGGGCAGCGCATCTGGCCAGGAAGCGTCGGGCCGATTGCCGAGAACGCAGCGGACACCCACGGCCGAGCAACCGGACGAGGTGCTCGGCCCGCTTCGACGTACGGTGATTCGGAAGGCGAATTGGAACTCGTGGGACTTTCCAAGTCGGCTCCTGGAGAAGCTGGCCAATCTGGGACGATTCCGCTGCCGTACCGGTTGCAAACAGGGTGCCAAAACGGCGTCGGACGCTTGTTCGACGCCGCAAAGGCAAGCGAAGCCGCCGCCGGCAGGCCGCAGCCCGATGTTCGGGAAACGACGGGGCCGAGGTCGACGGAGCCCGCTGTCGCCTGCGGTCAACGCGCGTGTGGCGTTCAGGCAACACGGACTCCGCAAACCGACGTCATCCCGGGAGACTGGGGTCCCGTGGGAACGTGACGGGAATCGAGCGGCACATCGTGGGGGCCGGCCGCCGCCGCGAATCGGCCAATCGCGACTCGGCAATGTCGTGGCGCAACCGCGATTTTCAATCTAGAGAGGCCGACTTGCCTGTCAACCAAGAGAGTGGAAGATCGGGGGGGCAGATGCCCCGATTCCGCCCGCGGTAGCTCGGGTCGTAGCGATTAGGCAAGCGGCGCACTTCCCGTGTCCGAATCGCCCGAGTCGGGCGGTGACGTGCCGTCCCTAGCGGTTGCTCGTGGTCGCCGGCTCGCCGCGGCGGACCCAGCCACTCGAACCGCTGCGGCTGCGCGGCGTGGCGGTTGGAATCTCTCGCGCGTTGCGCGGCGCTCGCAGTCGTCGCGGTTGCTGCGGCGCAGGTGCGACCGGCTCGACGTGGTTCACCTGTACGACGCCGCTACGTGGCGTCGCCGCACGAACCCAGCGCTGTTCGATCGTGGTCTGCCTGCCCGCGGTTCCGGCGGCGCGCCAGGCGCCTTCGGTTCGCGCCAATCTTGTCCCAGAACCGCGTTGCGCGCGGGTCTGCTCGTTCTCTTCCGTCCCTGGCGTGTTTTCTTCGAATCCTCCCTCGGTGTCTCCGTCCGAGGGCAAGGGAACGACCGGCGGCAGCTCCGCCTCGGTCGGCGGTGAGAAGTCCTCTCCGCTGTCCTCGGCCGGTCCTTGATTGTCTCGCGGCGGAATGGGCAAGGCACTGTCTTCGGGCAAGGCGTCGTCGTCGAAGCCCTCCAGCGGCGGAGGCGCGCTATCGTCGCCGGAAGGCCCCAAGGGCCCCGGGTCGCCTTGGGGCGGCACCGGAGGCGGCAGCGTCATTCCCGGTCCGAGGGGACCGCCGACGTCGTCTTCGGTCGACTCCTCATCGTCTTCGAGGTCGAGCCCCTCAAGGACCTCTTCCAAACTGCGCTCGCGGGCCCGGCGATTCTCTTCGCGGCGGCGCTGCGCATCTTCGAGCATTTCGTTCTGGCCCGGCCAACGCTTCCAGACGGTGGGATAGTAGCCGTAGTGGGGCGGGGCCAGTTCGACCCGATTCGGTCGCGGCGGCCGCGGAATCTGGACCGGCAGTCGCGGCAATTCCGGCGGCGGCGGAAAAGGAGGAATGGCCACCGCGGGCGCGCCAAGTCCAACGGCTCCCGCGACGAGCGTCAACGATACCACGGCCTGCTTCATGCGAGATCGCAGAGGGGACGGGAACATGTGCTTTTCCATCTCGTTTCCGATCGTATCTGGCGGACGGTCCGCCGGAAGTTCACTGAGTTTCTGATCTCGGTCGCGTCTGCAATTCGTGCGATTTCACGTGGCCCACACCATCGGGCGACGAGTTCGTTTAGCCGCCCGGCAACAAACCTCCCAGCCCGAAGTCGGCCGCCCCCGGCACGCTGCGGAAGCCGATACTCAAGCTTCGCACGGCACTCGATCCCAGCGTGACCGTGGTCGCCACCCGCTGTAGCGGCGAGTAGATCTGCGCCAGTATGGTGTCGGTGCGAACGAGCTTGTTGCCATCGATGTAGATGCGATCGTCGGGCATGATTTGGTAATTGGTCGCGGGTGAGGCGTCGGTGACGATGGCGGTCCAATCGACCGGCAAGATCACGTCGGCGCCGGACTTGTCCGGCGAGGGACGGGCAATCCACATCCGCTCGACGCTCGTAGGCGAGAGGCCCCCGAGCACACTGATCGCGTCGAGAACGGTCTCGCCGCCCTCGATGGGAATGCGTTGCAGCTGATCACCCTGACCGGCGCCGTTGGTGACGACGTAGTAGACCTTACTGTTGGAGCCGAAGAGATCGACCGACACCTTCGGATCGTCGAGGTAGTCGGTCAGGTGTTCCTCGATGGCGACTTTCGCCTCGTGCAGCGTCATGCCGGTCACGTAGACCTGTCCGTAGTTGCCCAGGTTCACGGTCCCGTCTTGACTGACCAGGTGTTCGCCGGCGATCTGTTGTGTGCCGCTGGTCTGGACCAGGGTGACGGACGCCTTGGGACCGATGATCGTCTTGCTGAGCTGGGCGGTGATGACCTGTTCCGCCTCGTCGACGGTCAGTCCCGCGACGGGGGCGAGTCCGTAGCTGAGGCCCAGATTGACATTGCCTGCGGGGTCGACCTGGTACTCGCCTTGGATCGGCTGATCGGGCAGCTCGCCCTCGACCTCGATGTTGACGATGTCGAGCAGCTCCAGCCGGTAGGGCGGTTTGGGAACCACTTTGAGGGCATCGATGAGCAGGACGTCTGGCGGTTCGATGCGGTAGGGCGGCAGCGTGGTCTTGAACTCTTCGTTGGGGACCTTCGCCTCCGCGGGCACCGGCGGCAGCGACCCTTCCAGGTGGCGGTTGCGAAAGAGCCGGAAGCAGCCACTGCTCGTCGAGAGAATGCTCAGGGCGAGCACGAGCATCAGGTAGCAATGTAAGCGGTGGCAGGCTGGTCGCGTCATGGCGAGGGAATCCTCCGGGTCGGGACCGTTTCCTCCGGTCCGCCGAATCCACATCCCCCCGCGAGGCCCTTGGCTCCCGGCGGGAAGCCGGGCCTCATGCTCGCCATAATCGGCATAATCGTACCTCGGCTTTGCCCAAAAGTGCGAAAAAACGCGAAATCACCTCGATTCGCCTCAGTTTCGGGTACGTCGCTTGCTAGCTCGACAAGCGGTGCCAGCGCCGGGCCACCGAGCGGCTGGGTAGCCAAGCAGCCGTGGCGGCTCGCCTTGATGGCCGATCGAGTACGACCCGAGTTTCGCAGGTGGTCCAGCGCGATCGACGAGGTGTCCGCGGGCGGTCCAATCCGTGCAATCAGGAAAACCCCCAGAAGTGACAGATTTGAAGCGCAAGTCCAATTGTGGACGTGATTTGACACCCTGCGCAGGGAGTCATATCATGAGCTTTATCGTGGCTCGCTCTCGCTCGCTCGGCGACAAGTCCGTGGCGCGGCGAGATGGCCTTGCGATTCGTCGGGCGGTGCTGAGTGCCTTTGCCGACCGGTCGATCTGTGGTCGCGCGGTTGCGGATTGGCAGACCGTGGTGAGTTTTTGCCACCGATGGAAACGAGAAGACGACGGCCAGAAGACGACGGCGTGCCCGTTCGGGACGGATCCTCCGCCACGCCAACGGCAATAAATAAGTACGTGTGCTAGCCCCGGGCTGGTGCGGCTCTCGCGCTTGCCGTTCACAAGCTTGTGATGGCTGGGCGAATGTGGCCGCCGTGGCTCGAGGACGACACGCGAATTCGCTCGCTCGGTTCGTAACGATTTGCGAACCGCCGGCGCGCGAGAATCCGATCGCATCATTTTCTTCCCACCAAGCTTATCCACCTAGCAAGACGATAAGGGGCGTTCGAACAAATCCATGTCCGAGGCAACGAAAAAAGCTGAAGCAACCGCCACGGAGCCGGTCGAAGCGCCGTCCATTCTCACGCCGGGCGTGGTCGCGACCTTGGGAGTGCTGGGGGCATTCGTCATCCTGCTCTTGGTTACCTACTGGAACTCGCTGATCGATCTGTACAGCTACTGGCAGATGCCGCTCTACTCGCACGGCTATCTGGTCCCGGTGTTTGCCGCGGTGCTCTTGTGGCTGCGTTGGGACCCGGATGCCCTACCCGAATTCAACAACGTTTCGAGCGTCGCGCGTTGGTACGGGGTGGTGCTGCTGGCTTTCGGGGTGATGATGCGGCTGGCTTCGGCGTGGGTGGGTATCGAAACACCGGACATGCTCTCGATGGTGTTCTGTCTGGCAGGAGTTTGCCTGCTGGTGGGCGGCTGGCAGTTTTTCAAATGGGCGGGTCCCATCGTCCTTTTCCTGGCGTTCATGTATCCGCTGCCCGACGTGCTGGTGCAGAAGATTCTGGTCCCGTTGCAGGAAATTGCGACGTCTTCCAGCGAGTACTTGCTGCAAACACTCGGCTATGCCGTCGAGCGCGACGGCAACACGCTCACCTTGGGAACCGCCGGCAACGAGATTGACCTGCACATCGTCGAAGCGTGCAGCGGACTTCGCATGCTCACTGTGTTCGTCGCGCTTTGCGTGGCGGTGGCGTTGATTCTGGACCGTCCCATTTGGGAGCGCGTGGTGATTGTCGTGGTCGGTGCGGTGCCGATCGCCGTGGCCTCGAACATCATTCGCATTAGCGCCACGGGGATGATCCATCACCGGTTTCCGAGCTTCGACCAACAAATGATTCACGACAACGCGGGCTTGGCGATGATGCCGGTCGGCATGTTGCTGCTTTGGGCGCTGGTCACGATCGTCTCGAAGCTTACGATCGAGACGGACGGCCCCGGCGGAAATGTCGACGTCCTGGGTGGCCGCGGTCCGCGATCGGGCGGGCCCCCCGCACCACCGAAGAAATCGAAAGACACCAAGGGCCGCGAGAGTCGCTCGCGCGAGGGACGCTCGCGTGAGAAACGTTCGCGGCGCCCGATTTCACCGATTCGACACTAGGCGACTGGCAAGCGGGACTGGCAGTCGGGAAACGACCGGTCGCGTGATTGTTCAATCCGAGGCGGTGACCGACGAATAGTTTTTTGTGGCGTATCGCGTCTGCGGCTGTGGTGAGAAGGCAACACGCGATGACCGATTTCCCCGCTTGCCACACGGGCGAATAATGATCGACGGACGGGAACCGGCGAAAAAATGCGGAAATGGCGAGTGAGCCGTTGCCGAGCGGCCCAGGCGGTCGCCATGGCACGCCATTTGAATTCTGGCAGGGAGCTGCCGAGTTAGGTAATTGCCAAGATCGATCCTCGCACGAGGTTCGCTTTCCTGTCGCCACACGAGGTTTGGTTGCGTGTCTAATCCCATCGATCCGAAGAAACCGTCAGAAAGACCGCTGGATGTCGTCTCCGAGCGACCCGGTGAGGGGGCCCTGCCCGTTCCCACGTCGGGAAAGGACGCGGTCTTCGACGCGATCCAGACGTCGACGCCGGCGCGGGTGCGTCCCGAGATTCTGACCGCCCCGCCGAAGCCGATGGACCTGTTGCGAGCGTTGCAACGGCGCTGGCTGTTGGCCTTCGTGCTCGGCTGCATGTTGGGCATTCCCGCGGCGGTGATCACCTGGTTCGTGGTGCCGATCGAGTACACTGCCGAGGCGTTTCTGCAGTTCAACGACGAAGAAGTCATCATCGACGCCCAAAGCCGCAGTGACGGCCGGCGTATCGACGATCCGCTGCAGACGCACATCCAATTGATCAAGAGCCCGTTCGTGATCAACACCGCCCTGAGCGAGCCGGGCATCGCCGATATCAGCTGGCTCAAGGAAGTGAAGGCCGAGGGTGAGGATCAGGTCGCCTGGCTGAACGAGCGGATCGACGTCGTCAATCCGCGGATGACGGCCGTGTTGCGAATCAGCATGTCGGGAGATGAGAAGGAGCCGGTACGGATGATCGTCGAGGCGGTCGCCCAGGCGTATCTCGAAAACGTCGTCCGTCGCGAGCGCAACGATCTGCTGGCCAAGCTGTCCGAGCTGGAACGGCAGCATCAGGAATTGGAAGCCGACATCGGCCGCCGCCGCAAACGCTACAACGACATGGTCGCCGAGGTCGATGTGTTCGACGGAGGACAAGCGGACGCCAACCGCGAGTTGTTGATGGCCGAGCAGAAGTCGCTCCGCGAGGAAATCGGCCTGATCCGCATCGACATCCTCAGGCAGCAGTTGCAGATTAGTCAGCTTCAGCGTCTCGAGGCGAACGATCCGGAACAGGTTCGGCAGCGCCTGATCAGCAATACGCTGGCGGCCGATCAGCAGTACGGTCAGCTGCGGGGCGTTGTCGAACGCCTCCGTGATCAAGAGCAGGAGATGATGAAGCTGATCAAGAATCCGGATCGCTCGGAGGTGATGAAGCGACTTCGCGAGCAGATCGCCGAGGCCGAGAAGGACCTGGCCAAGCGAGAGGCGGACGTCACGCTCGAAATCGAAGAGCAGGAGATTATTCCTCCCGAAGTGGCTCAACTGAATCTTCTGCAAAACAGTTTGACCGCCACTCAGGAGCACCTCGCCAAGCTTCAGGAACAGTCGAAGACACTGCAGCAGAGAATCAACGAACTGACCGTGTTCAAGCCGGAGTTGGAACGTCGCAAGGACGAGTTGGAACGTCTCGAATCGGTCAGCAATGAGCTGGGTTTGCGTCTTCAGAAGCTGCAATTGGAATTGAGCGTGCAGAAGCCCAAGGTCAGCCTGCGGGGTGAGGCGACCGTTCCGGCGATGTACGATTCGAGCAATCGCGACCGCTACACCGTGCTGGCCGCATTGGCCGGCTTCGGCCTGGCCATCGTCGGCGTCTCACTCTACGAATTTCAGTTTCGTCGCCTCAGTTCCGCTCACGATATGACCGAAGGTTTGGGCATGACCGTGATGGGCGACGTGCCCTTGTTGAGCGAACGACCCTGGCGGCTGCCCGGCATGAGCGGCATCGATCCGATCTCCTTGCAAGGGATGATGGACGAATCGGTCGACAGCATCCGTTCGCTACTCTTGCACTCGGCCAGTTGCGAGTCGGTCCAGGTGGTCATGGTCACCAGCGCCAATTCGGGCGAAGGCAAGACAACGATTTCCAGCAGCCTGGCGGCGAGCCTCGGCCGCTCGGGTCGCCGCACGTTGTTGATCGACGGTGACATGCGTCGTCCGGCGGTCCACCGCATGCTCGATCTGCCGCTCGATACGGGGCTCTCCGAGGTCCTCCGTGGCGAGGCGGCCGTCGAAGAGGCGATCCGCCCGAGTCGCGCTCCGGGCTTGTGGGTGATGCCGGCCGGACGTTGCGACCACGAATCGATCCAGTCGCTTACCAAGGAGATTTTGGGCGCGACGCTCGAGCAGCTGCGGGCCGAATTCGACATCATCGTGATCGATACCGGTCCGGTGCTGTCGGTCGTCGATCCGCTCCTGATCGGCCAGCACTGCGACGGGGCGATCGTTTCGGTGGTGCGTCGCGTCAGTCAGATCTCCAACGTGTACGAGACGTGTCAGCGGCTGCAGGGCACCGGTATCCGCCTGCTCGGCAGCGTCGTCAACGGTGTCTCCGGCAGCCAGGTGAGCGTCGGCTACTACGGCTACGGTTATGGTTACGAAGACGGCTACGGTCGCGAGGAACTTTCGCACGAGGTGGCCGAGTCGTAAGCCGTGGGGCCGGGATGAGCTCCCGACCGACCGGCGATATCCCTGAGAACACAGGACTCTTTCTCCCCGGATTCTTGCCTTATGAAAGCTCTACTCCCCATTATTGTCGGTTTCGTACTGGTTGCCGTTTGTTTCATCGGTCAAGGGCTGGCGACGCAGCGATTCACCGGCGGTACCTCGAAGCAAATGGAAGTGATGGCCATGCGCTTCGACGAGATCCGCGCCCGCGAGCGATTTGGCGACTGGGAGCGGCTTGAGATGGGCGAACTGGCCGACTACGAAATCAAGGGCTCGGGGTCGAAGAACTACCTCCGCGCCACCTTCAAGCATCAACCTACCGGCAAGGTGGTCAGCGTGCTGCTGATCTGCGGTTTTGGCCGCGACGTCGGGGTGCACACGCCCGAGCGTTGCTTCGTCGGCTCCGGACTGAACATGCAGGGCGAGCCGGCCCTGCGTCGCGTGACCTACCGACAGGTCATGCCCGACACTGGCAAGGAGAAGCAACGGGCAATGCTCTTCAAGCATGCTCGCTTCCTCGATCCAGAGACGACCCGCGAGACCGACACCCTGTGGGCCTGGAACGCCTATAGCGAGCCGACGGAGCGTTGGTTCGCGCCGTCGAGTGCCCGCTACCATTACGGCGGGGGCACGCCGCTCTCGAAGGTCTACGTGACCGTCGACCACGAGACGATGATGACGAGTCCCGAGTTGGTCGAGGACTTCGTCAAGGCATTCCTGCTGGAAGTCAACGAAATCCTGGGACCCGAGCCCGCGGAATTCGAACTCGAGGCCGCTGCCGCCCGGACCTAGAGCGCGTTTAGTTTATCTCTAGCGTCTTGGCGAGCTACGGCTGTGCTTGGCTACGTCGAGGGTGCATCGACGAATTTACCAATTCGTCTGCTTCGGTCTGGTGGCCAAACTTGCCTCGCCGGCGCCAACGACGCGACACCTATCCTATTGAGCCCTGCGCAGCCAATGAACCAGGCCGACCAGCGGGAGGCCGGCATTCCAGCCATCACCGCCGCCGCGAAGAGCTCATTAACAACGTAGCCAACAATAAACACGCTCTAAGCGTTGCCTCCGTAGGCCGCGACTCTTCGCCATGCGGTGTTGGCTGGTTCACGGCTCTTCACCGTGAAAGGTGCGGATGATCTGCCAGGTTTCTTCCGGCGTTTCCGCGTAGTCGATCAGCTCCAAATCGGCATCGGCAATCGTGCCCTCGTCGGCCAGGTACTCGAAGTTGAGTACCTGCTGCCAATACTCGCGGCCGAAGAGCACGATCGGGATCTGCTGCATGCGCAGCGTTTGCCGCAAGGTGAGCGCGTCGAACAACTCGTCGAGCGTGCCAAAGCCGCCTGGGAAGATCACCAGCGCCCGGGCCCGCAACAGGAAGTGCATCTTTCGCAGGGCAAAGTAGTGAAACTGGAAGCAGAGCTCGGGCGTGATGTAGGGGTTGGGGGCCTGTTCGTGCGGTAGCGTGATGTTCAGCCCGACACTGCGGGCGCCGACCTCGAACGCGCCGCGATTGGCTGCCTCCATGATGCCGGGTCCTCCGCCGGTGACGACCACATAATCGCACTTGCCGTCCACCTGGCAACGCGACGAGACGAGCCGGACAAAGGCGCGGGCCGCCTCGTAGTATTCGCACTTGGCCTCGAGTCGGCGCGCCCGGTCGAGCTTCCGCCGGGCCGCCGGGCTGTCGGGCTCGGCAGCCAGCGTGGCTTCCGCCTCGGCGACGCGGCGAGCCGCATCTTCGTGACTGGCGATCTGCGTGCTGCCGAAGACCACGATCGTCGAGGCGACCCCCGCCTCGGTCAGCAGCACCTCGGGCTTGAGCAACTCCAGTTGCAGGCGGACCGGACGGAGTTCGTCGCGGGTGAGAAAATCGGTGTCCAGCTCGGCCAGCCGGTAGCTGCTCGACTCGAGAATGGCCGCCAAATTCTGCTGTTCGTCCATGGGCAAAACTTCCTAGGGTACGTTCCGGTCTTTACAACGAGAAACTTGTGGCGGCAAGCTGGGCCTGAACGATCAGGGCTGCCGCGCCGCAGGCCCCGAAAACGGCCAACACCAGCAACAGGCGAGGCACGGCGAAACCGTCGCGGCGAATCAGATAAGCGCAGAGCAGACTGCACACCAGGATCAACTGGCAGACGTACAAGGCCCAACGGAATGGATCGCCGAGGCCGTGTTCGGCCAGCGAGTCGACTGGATCGAAGAGGTGAAACGCCAGGCCGAAGAAGATGAGCCCCACCGTCGCCTCGATCCACGCGTAACGACTCGAGACCGGGCCGCGACAGTCGCGACATCGTCCGCCCAGAACGAGCCAACTGACGATCGGGATGTTATCGAAAGGTCGGATGGGATGTCCACAGTGCGGACAGCGTGAACCGGGTCGCACGACACTCATGCCCCGTGGCCAGCGATAGACCACCACGTTTAGAAAGCTGCCCACACAGGCGCCGAGTGCCCCGAGAAAAAGCAGAATCAGCCAGTGTTGGGAAGCCATGCGAGCCCTCGCCGACAACCGTTTGAATCGAGGAGGCGCCTCGGCGCGAAGCGTGATCGCGAAACCAACGCCGGCGGGATCGCTGCGCGAGCCCAGCGTGCCAGGGGGACGCCGTTGTCGGCACCCATCTTAACAGAAGCTCTGACGCCCCGAAGTGGCGTCGGCGCTCGGCACGAACCTCGGCGACGAGAATTTCAGCGACGATAGTCTCAGCGACGATAATCTCAGCGACGAGGGCGTCGCGACCGGCGTCTCTTCGTCTTCGTATCGCTCAGATCGACCGGCTCGATGAAGTCGACAAGGAACTTGATCGGCGCCAATTTCCGATCTGGTCCCATAAACCCGGTTATCTCCACCCAATAGCGCTTGCCGGGGGCGACCTCGACGTCGCGGGGGTAGAAAATCAGATAGGGATCGTCGCCGGCCAGTGGATCGTCGTCGCTGGCAAGCACCTCCGTCTTGTATTCCAGCTCGAGCGGTTTGCCGAAGGTGAGGTTCTCATTGATGGGGCGCACGACAATGCCCTTATCGGCCAGAATCGAGCGGTAGCTCTTCCCGTTGATCATCACCGACCAGGGACGATCGGCCGAAAAATAGTCGACCGGCGTATAGCCGGGACCGGGATGGGCGATGTACTTCCAGGAAGCCACCTTCGTCCGCGAGGCGTCGTCCTTGCTCATCGCCCCGTAGTGTCCCGCGGCGGCGATCCCGACTTGGGTCATCTTCGGGTTGAGAATCGCCCGTCGCAGCAGGACGGTGTGGGCGAAGCGTTCTTCGTTGTTCGCCATGAAGGCGTCGATGGCGACCGACGCGTTGGGGTTGGTCACGTTGGCCGGAATCCGCACGGCCTGATTCTGAGGGTAATTGGCTTCGACCTCTTGCTCGCCCTGCTCCGCTTGCAGATTGGCCTCGTCCGCGGCAACCTGGCAACGGGCCTCGTCGAGCTTGACGTCGGCCGGCAACCGGCTCAGCAACCGGTAGGTGTTCAGCCGGGCCAGCGCGGCGCGCTGCTCCGCGGTGGCGCCTTCAAACGAGGGTTCTTGGTCGCGAATCTTGCCCATCGCGACCGCCAATTCCTTCTTCGTGTGGGGATGCACACGCTGGCCGCGAAATTTGACAAGTTCGCCCCGTTCGAATTCGCTCGCCGGCTCGCGTTTGCCTGCTCGGTAGGTGACGTACGGGCCATGAAGCACACCGCGCTGGTACTCACCTGCGACAACCGCCCGGGCTTCGCTGTCGAACTCCTCGTACTTGCCGTGGCGCAGACCGTTCTTGTAGCCCACGCGAACCTTAGGAACGCCGTTGCCGTGGTAGGCGATGTAATTTCCGCTGAGCTTGTCGTTCCGATAGACGGCCTTCACGCGCAGCTGGCCGCCGATGTAGTACTCGCTGTAGGCGCCGTTGCGCTTGCCGTTCTTGACGTTGTACTCGACCTTCTTTTCGCCGGTCTCATAATTCTCGACGACCACCTCGGCCGCGCAGGGCGAAGAGTCCAAGTAGAGTCCCAGAACCAACAAGACGGTGGCCGGCGAAATGCTCGCGGTCGCCCAAGTTCTTAGCGACTTCATCGTCATCGTCCCCCACGCAATCGGGTTTACTTGTCATCACCGGCGGCTCCCACCGGTTCGATGAACTGAACGACGTAACGAAGCTCCATCTCTTCGTTATTCTTATCGGTAATTCCACGGATCTCAACGACATAGCGACGACCCGCGGTCAAATCGAGGCCCGTCGGCTTGAAGATCAGGACGTTTTCCGGGCCGATGAACACGCCCGGGTCCGCGGTGCCGACGTAGCTCTTATGCACGATGGCCAGCGGGGGCCCGGGCACCAGGTTCTCGTCGAGCGGATAGATCTTCGCCTCGCTGCTCTCGCTCGATTTGATGACGCGGCGATTCAAAGCCACCGACCAGGCGTGCTGCGTCGAGAAGTAGTCGACCGGCAAGTAGCCTGGCGGCGGAAAGGCGACCATTTCATAGGCCGGCGCGGGTTTGCGACGCTCGTCCATCGACCACATCACACAGAAGTTTCCGTCGCGACCGAACCCGGTTGTCCGCATCGCCGGGTTCATGCACCAGCGGCGATGCCCCACGTGGGCGATATTCATCGCGTCCGAATCGTGCATGTACAGGTCGACCGAAGAGGGTAACGTCGCTGTGGCCGCGATATTCCCATTCGATGTGCCCAGGTAGCCCGATTGATAGCGGGCTTCGTCCATGCCTTCGGGCTTGGCGGGCGTGTGCTCGAGTCGTTGAATCTTGGCGAGCAATTCGGCCCCCGCCTGACAATGCGCGTTCTGCTTCTCGTCGAAGACGACATCGGCGGGCAGCCCACAGAGAAACCGATAGGCGTTCAAGCGACGCAGGGCCGCGATCTGTTCGTCGCTCACGCCCTTGGTCCGGATGCGACCGCGGTAGATCTTCGCAAGTCCTCGCTCGAGCTCCTTGCGGGTATGCACCAGGGTCTTGCGATCGTCGAGCGTTGAGATTTCGCCTGCCTTCCAGACGAATTCCCAGCGTCGCTGTCCCGCACGATGAACGAAGTGTCGGCCGCGAGGTTTGCCGGCCGTATAGGTCAGGTTGAATTTCGGTTCGCCTTCGGCGTCCTTTTCCAGGTAGGCGCCATGGAGCTTGCCGCGACGATAGTTGGCCCGCACATTGACCTTGCCGGACTCGTGGTAGCGGACGAACTCGCCGTCGAGCTGATCGTTGCGATACTTGGCCACGACCTTCGGCTGGCCATTTTCGAAGAACTCTTCGTAGTCGCCACTCTTCTTGCCGTCGGTCTGTTCGTAGCGGACGCGGACCTGGCCGCTGTCGTACTTCTCCTCGACGACCTCGGCTGCCGCTGCGGTGGACCCAACCGACAAGGGCCCCATCGCGGCAGACCATGCCATCGCCAAACCAAGTGCCAGGTTTCGTCCCCAGCCAGAAGTTGCTCGCCAACGAACCGCGGAGCGCATGCGGCCACCCCCTTCGAAAATCAACTTACCCACGCCGCAACGCGGAGCCGGCCAACCGATGCTGCGACCTGAAACGCAACGCGCACCCCCGGAACCACGCACTGCCCACGGCGACGTGGACCCGAGGCCTGCGCCTCGCCTGCTGTCCCGACCAACTTTCCCCAGTCTACGCGATCTGGAGGTCGGACACTACTGGCCGGCTTGCCAGCTACCAGCGTCTGGCGGCGTGGGCGTTTGCTTCCTGCGCCTCCGCACGACTAACCTAGACGTCAATTCTTGACGTCGTGGGTGACAATGCGCACCAGCGAGAGTTGGAAAATTGGGTGACTTACAACGACGGAACCGTGGCATGTGTCGGTTGCGTTTGGGATCTCGATCGTGGTGGGTAACGTTCGCGCTGGCGCTGCCGCTGTTGAGTCAGCCTGGCTACGTACCGGCCGAGACTCCGGGTGCGCGACGTCCCAACGTCGTGATCGTGCTGGCCGACGATCTCGGCTGGGCGGAACTCGGCTGCTACGGCAATCGCTTTAACGAAACGCCGCGACTCGACGCGATGGCCGCGCGGGGCGTCCGCTTCACGCAGGCCTATGCCGCCGCGCCAGTCTGCTCGCCGTTTCGGGCTAGTTTACTCGCCGGTCAGTGGCCTGTCCGGACCGGCATCACCGATTACCTGCGGCCGAACGACCGCAAACATCTCGACACGAAATTGATCACGCTGGCAGAAGTTTTTCAGGCGTCCGGCTACACGACCGGCATTTTGGGCAAATGGCACCTGACCGGCTATCGCACCGCCGGCGTCGCGGACGAGGTCACGCCCGCGGCTCACGGTTTTGCCGAGGTACGGTTGAGCGAGAACGCCAGCATCGGCGGCGGCAGCTACTTTCATCCCTACCACTTCAATCGCACGGTCGAGCGGCGATTGTTTCCACAGGCAGCGGTCCAAGACCGCAAAGGGCAAACCGCGGCGGCCGATCCCCGCGACACGGCCGAGTTTCTCGTCGAGCGGATGAACCTCGAGGCGGTCGAGTTCATCGAGCGGCACCGCGACCGGCCCTTCTTCCTCTACAAGAGTCACTACGCGGTCCACACCTCGCTCAACGCCCCGCCCCGCCGCGTCAAGAAGTTTCTGGCCAAAGAGGGAGCCACGACCACGCGCGATGGAAAGCCGAACAACGTCTACCTGGCTGCCCAGCTCGAGGCGATCGACGAGGGCGTCGGCATGATCCTGGACAAACTGACCGAACTCGAGCTGGCCGACGACACGATCGTGATCTTCATGTCGGACAACGGCGGCGAGTCGCACGTGACCAGCAACGCCCCGCTGCGGGCCGGCAAGAGCACGCTCTACGAAGGCGGCATTCGCGTGCCGCTGGTGGTCCACTGGCCGCGGCGTGTCGGACCAGGCGTGGTCTCGCACGAACCGGTGGCCAGCGTCGACCTGTATCCCACGCTGCTGGCCGCGGCGGGACTGGAATCGCCCGGCGAACCGCAAGGATCTGACGAGAAGCAGCCGCACATTCTCGACGGTGTGTCGCTGTTGCCGCTGTTGACCGACGCCGCGGCGCAGTTGCCGTCGCGCAATCTCTACTGGCACTACCCGCTGGCCAAACCGCACTTCCTGGGCGGGCGAAGTTCCGGGGCGATTCGCCAGGGCGAATGGAAGTTGATCGAACACTTCGATGTCGCGGCGGACGCGGTCGATCGCCTGGAGCTCTACGATCTGAAGTCGGATGGCGGCGAAACGCGGAACCTCGTCGCGGACGAGCCGGCCCGGGCCGCGCGGCTCCGCGAGGCGTTGGCCACCTGGCGACGGGAAGTGGGGGCCGAAGTGCCCGACGGGCAGCGACTCGATCCGTAGTGCGAGGCTGGCAGCCAACGACGACGCCAGAATCGATTGGCACGCGGCGGCTCAACGGGACCTTCGCCCTCCCACTTGAGACAACTTGCAGAAGTTGTCATGGCCACCCTGCAGGTTCGCACGCCCCTCGGCGGCGAGCCAGCCCAGAAGGCCTCCGAGTGCGAAGCCAAGGGCGTTGGCCGTGCCGTGCAGAGCCCGCATCCGCGGAATGTCGAGCCAGGCCACCGGCAAGTAGGCCCGCGCTCCGTAGAGCGCGGCCAGGCCCATGCTGGCCAGCAGCGTCGCGCCCGCAATACCCCAGAGGACGCGCGCACTGCCGGGCCAGCGTTTGTCGGCTGCCCATCGCAAGTAGATACCGCCGACCGTGGCTGCCCCCACGGCCAATAGCGTGGCCGCCCCACACTCGGCCAGCGGCGTGAATCCCAACTGCGTGCTGGTGATGCCGACCGCCACCAGCGGCACGCCGGCCAGCACCCCGGCGGCTACGATGCGTTGCCACCACCGCGAGGCGTCGGCGATGGCCAGTCCGGTGAGCAGCGGCAGCAGAAAGCCGGCGTAGTGAAAGTGGATCGCGGTCAACAGCACGATGACCGGCTCGAAGTCGAGCGGCCGCGCGCCGGCGCGATCGAGCACCGCCCAACCGCCGCCGACCACCACGTAGACCAGCCCCAGGTCGACGCAGCCGCCGGCCGAGAGCCACGCCTTGCGTCGACAAAGTCGCGCCGCGCCGTACACGGCCGTCAGTGTGAGTGTGGCCAGCCACGGCAGGGCGAGTGTGGTGCTGATGCCGCCAACCTCACCCAAGAGCGCGACGCCCAGCAGCAGCCCGCTGGGTAATTGCAGCCAGGCGATCACCTGGGCGAGCCACCGCTCGACGCGGCGCTCTGCCGCGCCATGCTCGTCACGCTGCACGAGTCGCATCGCCAAGGGAAGCAGCACCAGCACCGCCAACATCAGCAAAGCCTCGGCCCAGCGTCGCTCGGTCAGTGCGGGCCGTAGCCAAGCGACCGCGGTGAGCCAGATGGCGCCGCCGAGCATCGCCGACCACGCATGCACTTGATCCGTTGCCAACTGGAGCTCGGCGTGAGGGGATTCGGACGGCCGCCGCTCCGCGAAATCTTGGGCCACCGGCCCTGCCCCGAACGGCCGGTGGCTCTGCGATTCTCGCTCGACGCGCGTACCCATACGTCGCTCCTCGCTGGAAACTTGCATCCTGACGGTCGCCGCGAGCAACCGCTCGCCCAACTTCACAGCGGTGGCGTTAGCTGACCGCAGCCAACTCACGCACCGAGCGCGAGACGTACGCTTTCACCGCCCGCTGCGAGTCGCGACGAAAGCGAGCCTGCAGAGCACGGGCCACCGGGTAGCCGACGCGCGTGAGCAGGTGCCGCGGTCGCGACCAGGCCGCCAGGTCGTACCAGACGCGGCCGCCGGCGTCCTGCTCGATGCTGAAACGTTCCTCGCCCATCTCGACGTGATCCGGCAACGTGCCGTAGGCGAAGCCGAATCGCCGTACCACTTCTCCGTCACTAGTCCCGCTCGCGTGTTCGTTATCGTATTCAGGTTCGTACTCGTCGAAGGTGTAAACAATACGACAGGCGTTGAGCCACCACAGCCCGAATACGTGGACCAGCATCGCCACCAAGTCGCCTTCCTGTGGATCCTGGCGAGGCTCGATTGCCGTCCACCGCGGCGGGAACATTCGCCAGCAGCGGACCGCGTCGCAGGCGGCCAGATAGACCTCTTCGCCGGTGCCCAAGTAACCGCGCTGATGATCGACGTCGTACGTGGCCGCTCGCCCCGCCGGGGCGACCGAGGCCTCGACGCGGGAAATGCCCACGTCGCGGTAGGAATAGGGTCGCCCCTGTTGTGTGGCGAGAAAGGCCTTAATTTCGGCTTGTGGCGGTCGTGCAAGCGAGAGCATGGCTCGTTACCTGTCTTGTTCCCCGACGCCAACCGTAGGGGGCCGGCGGGATTAACGCGGGGTGGGACGAAAATGATCCTGCGCTCTTAGTCGCCTAGATAATCCCAGCCAGCGGACCGCCCGCCGTCGCCAGGCGTTCCACCCGCCGGGCCACCTCCGCGTCCGGCACCATCGCCGGGGCGTGATGCGGCTTGATGCGGGCGTCGATCACCAGCGAGCCCTGACAGCCCCAGTGCTTCTCGTGGATGTCGGCCCGCGTGCCGTAGATGTCGGCCGCCGGATTGCTCCGCGTGAACGTGACCCAAAGAAAGTTGCGCTCGCCAGCCGCGGTAAACTCAGCATCGTCGACGACGACCACCAGCGGAAAGCCGCCGACCCCGCCCGCGTCGAAGTGGTCGCAGAACGCGTCCAGGCTGGCCACCTCCGCGGCGGCCGGACCCCGCACCGCCAACACGCCGGGAAACACGACCCGCGGCTCGGCGAACCCGGAGGGTAGCGTGAATCCGCCGGGTAGCGAGTGGGGCAGTTCACGCTGCGGCTGCCCCACCGCGGCGATCACGACCTTCGAGCCTTCGTTCAGTCCGCTGCCGGAATAGTCGAGCGTGTCGATCGTCGTCTTCGTTTGAAAATGAACGTCGCGCCGCCAATCGACGCGCCGCAGGATGTGCTGGAAGAAGGCGGGGATGTCGTGGATGTCGAGCGGAGACTCGCGCTCCTCGGCCGTAATCCACAGGTACTTGGCCAACGAGAGCTGCCCCTGACCCAAGATCGCGTTGGCCTGCGTCAGCAGCTCCTGCGGCCGGGTCGTTTCGGCGAAGGGAACGTACCGCTCGCTGCCGATGGCCAGCAGCAACGGGTGAACCCCCGCCGCGTCGACCGCGTGGACGGCCCGCACGCCCGGGATGACCGTGGGAATCACCGGGCCGGTCAGGTCGTGGATCAACTGACCGAATATCGTGTCTTCTTGCGGCGGCCGACCGACCACGGTGAAGGGCCACACGGCGTCGCGGCGGTGATAGACGTGTTCGACCCGCAGCACGGGAAAGTCGTGGGCCAGACTGTAGTAGCCCAGGTGATCGCCGAAGGGGCCCTCCGGCAACATCTTGTCGGGAATGACCGTGCCGCAGATGCAGAAGTCAGCGTCGGCCGCCAGCGGCAGCGAATCGCTCCGGCGAATCATCCGCACGCGTCGCCCGGCCAGCGCCCCCGCGAAACGCAATTCGGAAAAGCCCTCGGGCAGCGGCATCACCGCGGCCACGTTCATGGCGGGTGGCCCGCCGACGAAGATGTTCACACGAAACGGTTCACCTCGCTCCAGGGCGGCCGTCTGATGCACGCCAATGCCGCGGTGCAGTTGATAGTGCAGCCCGATCTCGCGATTCGCCTCGTACTCGTTGCCCGAGAGCTGAATGCGATACATGCCCAAGTTCGAGTTGGCCAGACCGGGTCGCCGCACGTCTTCGGTATAGACCTGGGGCAGGGTCACAAAGGCCCCGCCGTCGTCGGGCCAGGAAAC
>QQVP01000022.1 GCA_003389215.1 Planctomycetota bacterium
CCGGTTTAGACCTGGCCGGTCTGCAGGCCTTGCTGACGGTCAATACGGTGAGCCGATTCCTCGGCGCTCCGCTGGTGCCGTTCGACCTGGTGGTAGTCTCCACGACCGCCCCGCCGATTCCCGAGCCATCGACCTGGGCGATGGCGACTCTGAGTCTTGGTGGACTATTGGCACTTTGCTGGCGAGGCCGGCAGCGGACGATTGCTGCACGCGTCGAGTGCTAATACGCTCACATCCTGCGTCTGCAGCGCCGGACAATCTGAAGGGTACGAACGGCCGGACCGCCCACGTCTTTCCTGGCCAGATGAGCGTATCCGCTCTTGCCGGCCGGCATCTGGGCCGGCCGACGCCCGCCGGACTCCTCTTGGTTACCAGCCATTGCCAGTACCCGTTCCGTGGGACTGACAAATTCGTCAGAATCACGGAGAGAGAGGCAACCACCTCGTCAGCGGCCGCTACCACGTCCGCGTCGACGGCATCACCGCTTGCCTTACACGCGCGAGGCGGGTCGCCTCGCAGGCCCGCGACAGCGAAAACGATCCAGGGAGGCGACTGTGTCCGAAATCGATCTGAGCAAGTATGGCATCTCCGTTCAGGAGTTGCTCCACAATCTCTCGCCGGCGGCGCTCTATCAGGAAGCGATCAAGACTGAGATTGGCACCGCGATCGCCGACTCCGGCGCTCTGATCGCCTACTCGGGGGCCAAGACCGGCAGGTCGCCCAAGGACAAGCGGGTCGTCCGCCATCCCGAATCGGAAAACGACGTTTGGTGGGGTCCGGTCAACATCGATATCGATCACACCACCTACGAGGTCAATCGCGAGCGGGCCATCGACTACCTGAACACCCGCGAGCGGCTGTACGTGGTCGATGCCTTCGCCGGCTGGGATCCAAAGTATCGGGCGAAGGTGCGCATCATTTGCACACGGCCCTACCACGCCCTCTTCATGCACACCATGTTGATCCGCCCGACGCGCGCGGAACTCGACGAGTTCGGAGATCCCCACACGGTCATCTTCAACGCGGGCCAGTTTCCGGCCAATCAGCGTACCGCAGGCATGACCTCGAAGACGAGCGTCGATGTCAATCTCGAGGCCCGCGAGATGGTAATCCTCGGCACGGAGTACGCCGGGGAGATGAAGAAGGGCGTCTTCACCATGATGAACTACTACATGCCCAAGAACGGCGTGCTCTCGATGCACTGCTCGGCAACGGCTGACCAAGAGACCGGCCGCTCGTCGGTGATGTTCGGGCTCTCCGGCACGGGCAAGACCACACTCTCCGCCGATCCAAAGCGGTTTCTCATCGGCGACGACGAGCATTGCTGGTCGGATCACGGCATCTTCAACATCGAGGGCGGTTGCTATGCCAAAGCGATCGACCTGACCCCGGAGGCGGAACCCGACATCTTTCAGGCATTGCGGTTTGGGGCTGTACTCGAGAACGTCGTCTACGACGAATTTGATCACCACGTCGACTTCAGCGACGCGTCGATCACGCAGAATACCCGCGGGGCCTACCCGATCGACTTCATCGGCAACGCCAAGATCCCCTGTCTCGCGGAACATCCTACCCACGTGATCTTCCTGACCTGCGATGCCTTCGGGGTGTTGCCGCCGGTCAGTCGTCTGACTCCCGAGCAGGCGATGTACCACTTCATCAGCGGTTACACCGCCAAGGTCGCTGGCACGGAAATGGGCGTCACCGAGCCGCAGGCCACCTTCTCGCCCTGCTTTGGCGGTCCGTTCCTGGTCTGGCACCCCGGCAAGTACGCCGAGCTGTTGGCGGCCAAGCTCAAGGAGCACGGCTCGAACGTCTGGTTGGTCAATACCGGCTGGAGCGGCGGTCCCTACGGCATCGGCTCGCGGATGCCGCTGGCTTCCACTCGTGCGATCGTCGATGCGATCCATTCAGGTGCCTTGACCGATGCGCCCTGCCAGGCGGATCCGGCGTTTGGCTTCGATGTGGTGACCAAATGCCCTCAGGTGCCCGAGGAGATTCTCGTGCCCAAGAACACCTGGTCCGACCCGCAGGCCTTCGACCAGGCGGCGGCGAAGCTGGCCGGGCTGTTTCGCGAGAACTTCACCAACTACGAAGCGGATGTCGATGAAGCGGTTCGCGCAGCCGCTCCCGGTTCCTAGAGGCGATCATTTGTCGCCGCCTCGAACCCTGAGGTGTCGTAGGTCGACAAGGCGTGACGATCCGCCCGCCTAGGTTCCAGAACGGTCCGGGGCCACACTCAGGAGGGCCTTCCCGGTCATTTGACTCGGCTTCTCGACGCCGTAGAGGTCGAGTATCGTCGGTGCCAAATCGACCAGCGACGCGGATTCCGCCGCGATGGGTCGACTTGCCAGGAGCATCCCAGGGACGCGCTCGGGGTCGATCAGATGAGTGCCCGACCAGCGGTCGAGATTGTCTTCGACAAGTCGCGCCGGCATGTTCCCCAGTACGGAGTCCCAGCCCACCCGATAGCTATCGGCGTAGCCCAGGATCATGTCGGGCGCCTTCTCCGGATCGGCCGCGGCAAAGATGTCTTCGCTGAAGTCGACGCGTTGCACAATCGGTCGGGCGCCGTGCTCGTCGTCGTCACGAACGGCGAGCAGCTTCTCGCGGATCTCCTCCAGCAGGGAACGAGCCTCTTCTGGCTCGACGATGCCGAATTTCTCACGTCCGGCCAGGTTGACGTAGAGCGCATTCATGCCCAGGCCATAGGCCCGCGTGCGCGACCAATCGATGTTACGAAACGGATCGGTCCGGCCGCGTCCGCCCGATTGCAGGAGCTTGATGTAGCCCTCGTCAACGAGCCAACGACTGAGATTGAAGCCACGACGGAACGTCGTGAACCCATGGTCTGAGAATACAATCAGCGTATCCTCGGGCCCCAGACTGTCGAGCGCCTTGCCCACCAGGTGGTCGCTGGCGAGGTAAAGATCGGTAACGACTTCGCCATAACGCTCGGCCTGCTCCCGGTCGCGACCGGGATGAGCCTCGTCACGATCGCGCCAGAACATGTGCTGAAGCAGGTCGGTCGTGCCGAAATAGAAGAACAGCAGGCCCGACTGGTGCTCGGCGAGCGCATGAAGGTACTGGGCCGCACGCTCCTCTTCGACGTGAGCGCACTGTGAGAGAAACTGATCCTCGCTCAGGGCGCCGCTTCGCAGGGCTTTGTTATCCTCGGGAATGCCGAGCGTCGCGTAGCGACCGTGCCGTGCCGCCAACTCATGAGAGAATTCGGCCGGAGCGCTGACCAGATTCAACGGATCCATCGGGTCGATGTTGATCGGACTGACGTAAAGTTCGACGTCCGGATGCACCTGCTTGACATAGAGCCGCACCATCCCGCGCATCGTCGTGGGCGCCCCGGCAGCACCAAGAGCCGCCGCACCGGGAATCCCTGTGGGAAAGTCGACCGGCATCCAGTCACTCCACTCTCCCTGGGCGAGTAGCGCCGTTGAGCCGCCCAGCCGGACCTTGACGACCGCCGCCTCAGGATCGCGAATGATCTCCAAGGGAGCCGCCACCGACGGCGGACTGCCTCGTGTCACCTTGCGAAGAAAATTGGGCGGGCCTTCGAGCTTGGTCTTGATGCGATGCTCGCGGTCGGCGCGAACTCGGACAAATCGACCTCCGGCGACCTTGCCTCCGCGCCGCGGACCGTAGAACGTGAACTCTCCATAGCCGCCACGAAGATCCGGCGTACCCATGCCGGTGACGGCCCGAAAACGACCTGGTCCCTCAGGCGTCGTGGCGGGGTAATTCGACGGCACGAAATAGACATCGACGTCGACTCCTGCCTCGATCAAGTAATCCCAGAAGGCGGGCCCCTGTCGCAAGTTGCGAATCTCGCCGCCGACAAGCGGCAACTCCCATTCGCCCCAGGAGATCTTCCAGTCGCGGCTGGGCGGCAGCGCCTGCGCGGCGGCAAAGAAAGGACTCACCGCCGACGAGAGTCCCGGGGGCCGCGGATCGCGATGTATGAAATCGTAGATCTGATGCACCGAGGCATCGGCCCCGCTGATGATGTTGGAAAACGCAACCGGCGTGTGCGGAGGGGTGCTGGTGGCTATCGTCGAAAAGCCGCCGCGCTGGGCGAGCCTTCGATAGTTGGGCAACTTGCCCGCGTCCATGAGCCCCGCAGCAATGCGGGGGTCGAGGCCGTCGAAGGCAACCATCACGACCCGCCTCTCTGCTCGTGACGACTTCTGGCCACCCGAGAGATAGCAACCGCCGAAGAGCGTCGTTCCGGCGCCGCCTGCCACGGCTTTGACGAATTTGCGTCGGTCCATGTGAGCCCTTCAACGCCATCTGCTAGCCAACGACGCCCTTGATCACGTCCAGCAACCGGCTCACTTGAGATACCCAAGCTCGCGAACATGGTCAATCATGTCTTCGGGCATCGGCAGCGACCCCATCGCCGGGTCCTGCTGACGCTGGCGTCGAATGTGATTTTGGAGATCCGCGCCGAGCTTCTTGGCGCTTTCCGGTTCCGCGCTGGCCAGGTCTTCGCGCTGCCAGCTCGGCAACGTAATGTCGAACATTTCACTCTTTCGCTCGCGACCGTCGTAGATCAACAAGCGATCGCGCGATCGGATGGAAAAGATGTAGGGATCGCCGATGATCGAGGTCGCGAACGCCACCTGATTCGATCGCGTGCCGCCGTCGAGAAGCGATCGCGTGCCACCGTCGAGAAGATCGACCAGGCTCTCACCTTCCCATTCTTCCGCTGCGGTCAGCCCACAGATCTCTGCGATGGTCGGCGTGAGGTCGATGAGGCTGACGACCTCGTCGATCGTCTTGCCCTCGTTCGTATACGGCGGGTAATGGACCATGAGGGGCACGTTGGTCTGATAATGGTGTAGATTGTGACCGTGCCCCCAGCCGCCGTGATCGAGCAACTGCTCGCCATGATCGGAAGTGAAGATGATCAGGCTGTTTTCGAACAGCCCGGCCGCTTCGAGCTGCTCAACCTGCTCTCCAAACTTCTGGTCGAACAGCCGAATGCCCGCCGCGTAAGCGCCGCGCCAGGCGCGCCGTTGGCTTCCCTTGGCGGCATCGGCCCAGGGAACGAAGGTGCCAATCGGGCCGGGGCGCTCTTCGATTTCGGTCGCGGTCAGCTCCCGTTCGGGACCCAGGCTGCTGCTATCCGCGATCGCCGCGAAGTTCTCCTCCAAGTAGCGATAAGGTCCATGCACATCCATCACGTGGATGTACGCGAAGAAGGGGCGGTCCTCTTTGCGAGACTCAAACCACTTGAAGAACTTGACGAACGCGTTGAACGGTTCGGACGCGGAACGCTTCTGCTGATAGCGATCGAAGCCCTGGCTAAAACCGGCCTGGGGAATGATCAGACCGTTTTCGACAAACGCCCGCGTTTCATACCCTGCATTCTGGAGCGACTCCGCCAGCGTTTCATGGTGCTCCGGCAACACGGAGATGCGAAACTGACCGCCCGGCTGGGGCACCGGAAAGGGATAGCGCGACGTGAACAGCGATCCGACCGAGGGAGCCGTCCAGGGCGACTGAGACGAACAATTGGCAAATCGCACGCTGCGCGCGGCAAACTCGTCGATGTGCGGGCTGACGTCGCCGGCGAAGCCATAGCAGCCCAGGTAATCGGCCCGCAGCGTGTCGACCAGGATAACGATCACGTTCGGACGTGCGGTAGGACGCCGCGTGCGACTGCATCCGGCCCACACCGCGGCCGCGCAGCCCAGCAGCACCAGGATCGCGATAAATCTGCCTTTGGTCAACTGTCGCCTCCGTTGGGGGTCGCCGTCTCCGAAACTCGCCGACTCGTCATGGCGAAGCGACCTGCACCGTCCGCCGGGGCTTTCACCCGGCCTTTGCCGCGATGCCCCCAGACCTCCATTCTAGACGCGTCCCCCGAAACACGCCATCGCGAGCGGGGCGCGCACCCCCGTGATGTCTCCAGGTTTGCACGACTTCACGCACAAATGGCCGTCTGGGCCGCGGACGCCCTCATGGCGCTGGCCACACCTCGTGACGAGGAAGATCGCCGGCCTTACCAGCGCGGTTGTCCCGTCGCTTCCAGCACCGCCCGCCAGAGATCGTCCGACACGTCGATGCACTTGGTCTGCGAAACGACCGCGGGGATGGGCACGTGCAAGTAGTGGTCGTGCTCGCAGCCGATCATCAGCCCGGTCTTGCCGGCCATCGCCGCATGGACGGCATGTCGCCCCATCTGGTCGCAGAGGTAGCGGTCGTAGACGTTCGCCGGCACGCTGCGAATGTAATAGCTGGGATCGAAGTACTTGATCGCCACGGGGAAGTCACGCTCGGCGAAGTGGGCCGCGATCCGGCGCCGCAAGAACTCTCCGATCTCCTGGTGCAGCAAGTTGCCTGAGGCGTCGCGCCGCACTTCCTGCTCGTCGAACAGGTGCTGCCCCGCTCCCTCGGCAACGACGATCACCGCGTGCCCCCGTTTGCGCATCCGCCGCTCCAGCGAGCCCAACAGGGCCTGCTCGCCCTCGAGGGGAAAGGGAATCTCCGGCACCAGCGTGAAGTCGACCTCTTGGCTGACCACCGAGGCCCCGGCCGCAATGAACCCGGCGTGACGCCCCATCAGCTTGACCAGGGCGATGCCGTGGATGGTGTCGCGAGCCTCGACATGGGCCGCGCGAACAACCTCGGCCGCCTTTTCCAAGGCCGTCACATAGCCAAAGGAAAGCCGCACGAACGGCACGTCGTTGTCGATCGTCTTCGGAATTCCCACGATCGCGAGGCGTGCGGCGCGTCGGCGCAGTTCCTCGTCGAGTGCATGCGCGCCGCGCTGGGTTCCGTCCCCGCCGAGGCAGAAGAGAATGTCGATCCCGGCCGCCTGCAGAAAGTCCGCCATCACCGCGGGCGCGACCGGCCCGCGCGAACTGCCCAGCACGGTGCCACCGACCTTGTCGATTCGCTCGACGACCTCCAGCGTCAACTCCATGGGCGTCAGGTCCGCCGCGGGATCGAGGCCGCGAAAGCCGTTGCGAATCCCCAGCACCCGAGACACACCGTAGTTCTCGACCAACTCGTGATAGACCGAGCGAATCACGTTGTTGAGCCCCGGCGAAAGGCCCCCGCACGTGACGATCGCCGCCGTTGTCTTGGCCGGGTCAAAGAAGAGTTTCTCTCGCGGCCCGGCCTCCTCGAAAGTAAGCGGTTTGGGCTTGTCGTCGCTGCGTGCCGTGAGATCGAGGCAAATGCGATCTTTGTCCCTGCGGAAATGCGACTGCTCGGGATGGCTGGGCGAGGCGAAGTTCAAGGGCGTGGGAATCGTGCAGGGCCCCAGCGAGCCCACCTGAAGATCGTCCTGTTGAAGTGCCATCGTTGCTCCCTGGTTCGCCTCCGCGTCGACATTCGTAATGTCTTGCCGCCGACCGGTGTCGCTTCATCGTCGCGAGTTGACAAATCGATTTCGTCGCTGCCGACCCCGCTGCAGAAACCGATAAATGTTCTGTGGCCGCTCGATCATCAGCCGCAACTCGGTTTTGCAGCACCTCGAAACTGAAGGACTCGCGGACAACCGATGCGCGTGGAGATGAATGCCACCCGCGGCTTCTCGCGCTCGCGGCTGCCTTCGGCGGATTCGGTCTGATTCATTTCGTCTCGACGGTGCACATCAATCGGACGAGAGCGGGAGCGTACTTATTGAGCCCTGCGCAGCCAATGAACCAAGCCGACCCGCGGGAGGCCGGCATTTCCGCCATCACCGCCGCCGCAAAGGGCTCATTAACAACACAGCCATCAATAAGTTAGCGTGGTGCCTGGTCGTCGTAAAGCGTCGCAACACTTGGACCAACTCCGCCCGTGGTAGCAACGGCCGGGCAAGGCTACCCACCTGCGTTACCAGCGGCACGCGTCGGAGCTTCGTTGGCGGTCCCGGTCAGCAAAGGCCCAAAGCTCGGTCCGGCATACCCTGTCATCTCCAGATAGCCCCGTCCGCCAACCGGTCCCTCACCGCTTTGGCCGCGGACCACCACACTCCCCTCCCAGTAGACGATGCCGGTACTGGCGGCCGTGATCATCTCCTGATCGTCGAAGGCGGCGACGACTTCCAAGCGGTAGCTGTGCCGGGGCAACTCGACGTCCCAAGCCACCGGATAGTTGCCGCCGCTTTCGGGCGACTTCCATAACGCTCGCGGCCGAAGTTGGATGTCTGCTGTCTTCAGTGACTCGCTTCGCCCGTCCGCGTCCACGAGCGTTCCGGAACGATAACGACTCGGGCCATCGCTGCGCCGCATTTGAAAGAGCATCAGCTCGTGGCCGTTGTCGAGCTGAATCGAGAACCAGTCCCAACCGACCTGGCCGGGCTCGAGAAAACTCGTGCTGAACTCGTGATCCATCCAGCTTTCCCCGGACACCTGGTGCGTGGTGCCATCGACCGTGAGAGTACCTTCACTAGCCATCCGCACGTGCGAGTAGTAGTAGGAAGCGTTGCCCGGCAGTGCCCCTTTGCGACTCAGGCCCTGCTCACCCTGCAACACGACCGGCTTGGTGGGGCGAAGTCGCAGGTCGAGCGCGTACTCGCCATCGACGGCCTGGAGGTGATGGACGTCGCCCTGCAGTTTGACGGACCAGTCGCCGTTGAAGACGTGGTACTTGTCGCGGGCCGCCCCGGCCAGGCCGACACCCGCCCGACGATTTCGCTGAAAGCCGTAATGCTCTTGTCGGCCGATATCGGAGAGGGCGAAATGCGCCGTGTAGAGATCGCGGACGGCCCAGCGGGAAGGATTCCGTGGTTTCTGGTTGATGCCGGTGCGGAAGAAGGTGAGCTGATATCCGAAAGGTTCACCGGCGCTCGTGCTGAGATTGCCGGTGTAGTACCACCATTCGATCTGGAAGTCTTCGTGCGGACCGTGGTCCCGGGGAAACTCGAACGTGCGCGGCTCGGTGGCCCGGCTCCAGGAGGACGACTCTTTGATACTCCGTGCCCCGCCCTCGCCGACGGCCGGCAGAAGAGCAGTGATGTCCGCGTCGCTGTCGGCAGCCGGTTGCGTACATCCGGCGGCGGCGAACAATGCAAGCGCGAGCCAGGCAAGCGGATTCGGACGTGCACGCATTTTGCGAACTACTCCTGCCGCACCACGGCGAGTGCATTTTCGCGGGCCGCCCAAATCGCCGGATAGAGGCCGAACAGGGCCGAGGCGATCAGCACCAACAGGGTCGACTGCAAGAAGAAGGCATACGGAAGATAGACTTGGATCGTCCAGCCAAACGACTGGACGTTGATCACATGAATGAGGACCAGGGCCAGCAGAATGCCGATCCCGGTGCCCAGAAGCTGACTCACCCCGCCAAGCAAGATGGCCTCGAGCACGATCACCCGCCGGATTTGGCGATAGGTCGCTCCGAGCAGACTTAGAAGGCCGAGTTCGCGTTGGCGTTGGTAGATCAGCGTGATCAACGTGGCCGCCACGCCAAGTCCCGCGATGACGATGGCAATCAGTTGCAGCGCGTAGGTTACCGTGAACGTGCTCTCGAAAATCCGCAACACCTCGCGGCGAAGCTCCCGATTGGTAACGAGATAGATCTGCTCATCCGCGCCGAGCTGGTTCACGATACGCGTGCGCACTTCACCGGGATCGGCACCCTCGGCCAAAAACACAGACATCGCCTGGGGAGTGACCGCCACCCCAGGCAGCGCGTAGTGCCGCTCGTAGACGGCCATATCCATCATGACCGTTCCTTGATTACTGGCGTAGTCGTAGTAGACGCCGACCACCGTAAACGGCTCCTGACCGACGCGCGTCGGCAGCTCAACGACATCACCGACCCGACAATCGAAGTGAATGGCGAAGCTCTCGGACACGAGCACGTCGGCCTGAGTGCCCCAATCGGCGGTGTAACGATCCGGGGGTCCTTCCTTCAGCAACAGTCGGGCCCGCTCGAACGTCTTGTCGAGCTCGGTTACGGCGAGACGAATGTTCGTCTCGCGATAGACGACCTGCCGGGAGGAAAACCAGATGGTGTCCGCGACGGCGGGATCCTGGCGGATGGTCTTCACCGCCTGCGGCGAAAGCGTCGCTTCGGAGACAGCCGAGGTCTGCATCACGGGCTTCGCCGCCAGATCGGCCGACAGCGCCGACTCCAGCCAGTAGATCACCGTCTCGCGAAAACTCCCCACCATCACCGCAATCGCAATCATCATCGACAGACTCACCGACAGGGCCGCCACCGAGATCGAAACGCGTGGCAGGGCCCCCAGCAGGTTGGCCGCCGCCAGGCGCATCTCGTTGCCACCGCGTGGCAGCAGCTCCGCCAAACGCTGCGCCAGTCGGCAACCGACCCGCAGAATCGACGGCACCAGCAGGGCACCCGCGATCATGAACAACAGCTCGGCCAGGAAGCCCAGGACCGGCCGGCCCCACAACGGTGGCCCAAACGTCAAGGCATAACCACCCGCGGCGGCCGTCAACGAGCCGAGCAAGAGCAACCGCAGTCGCCGGGCCCCCCATCGCGACCCCAGTCCACGGGCCGTCGCGACCGGCGACAGGGAAGCTGCTTCGAGGGCCGGCACCAGCGCGGCCAAGAGCGCGAGCGGAATCGCAATCAGCGCCGCCACCACCACCTCGGTCAGCGAGAGCCGCAATGCCGCGGCCGACGATTCGGCAACGCCCTGGATATAGAACGTCTCGACCGTTTGGGCGGTGCCCTGCACCGCCTGAGCCGCCAGCAGTCGTCCCGTGGGCAGACCAATCGCCAGACCAATGAACGCCAGCAGAAAGGCCTCGCCCAGGAACAGGCGCAGGACCGTCCGCCCCGGCGCTCCGGCAATTTGCAGCAGGGCAATCTCACGCCGCCGGGCGGCCACGGAAATCGCCACCGTGTTGTAGATCAGAAACAGGCCGACCACCAACGCCACGGCGCTGAGCGCCGCCAGATTGAACTGGAAGGCCGCGATCATGGTTTGCGAACGACCCGAGGCGGCTTCGGGCGTTTCGACCAGCAAACCTGCAGGAAGCAGCTGGGCAATTTCGACTTCCGCCCGAGCGGGATCGACGCCCTCTTCGAGCAGGATGTCGACGTAATCGAGCACCCCCAGTCGCTTGGCCGCCCACTGCGCTGCCGCGATATCCATCAGCGCGAAGTTGCCGTCGAGCGTGCGTGCCGGCCCGCGATTGAGCAACACGCCGCGAATCGTGAACTCCTGCGTCGTCGAATCGAAGACGAGCGGCAATTTGTCGCCGACCCGCAACCCCGCACGGCGGAGAAACTTCTCGGTCAGGATCACCGAGTAGGGATCGCTGAGCAGCGACAGCACTTCTCGGGCCGACTGTTCGCCGCCGCGCTGGGTAGCCAGCACGTGATAATCGCGGAGCGGGTAATCGAGCAGAATGTCGACCCCCAAGACGTGCAGCAGATCTCCGCGAGGAAACCCGACCCGTTCGGCCTCGTCGATGCGGGGCTCGGCAATCATGGCCTGGGTCTCGATGACCGGGCTGAGTTGACCAAACCGCCGCAGGCCGTCCAGCTCGAGCAGCAGCCGTTCGTCGAAGCGTCCAGCGCGTCCACGAATTCGCAGCGACGCATGGCCGCCCACCGAGTCTACCGCCGCCGAGAACGTCTCAACGACACTCACGTTGGCCAGGCGAATCGCGACCATCACGGCCACGCCGAGCGCGACGCCCAGGATGGCAACGACGCTGCGCACCTTTTCCCGCCACAGCGCGCGAAGAATGAACTGCTTAAACAGGCGCATCGAGAGGTTGCGTTTCGTTCGATTCGACGAGGCACCCGTCGGCCAGCTGCAGCGTGCGCTCGGCAAAGGCCGCGGCATCGGCCGAGTGCGTCGCCATCACGATGGTCAGGCCGCGGGTGCGGTTCAGGTCGGACAGCAGCTCGAGCACGCGCGTCCCGTTGCCGCTATCAAGGCTTCCGGTCGGCTCGTCGGCAATGACCAGGTCGGGCCGGATGGCAACGGCCCGCGCGATGGCGACGCGTTGCATCTCGCCCCCGGACAACTGCGACGGATAGTGGTCGCGACGCGCGGCCAGTCCCACTTCGCCGAGGGCCTCCCCGGCACGTTTGTTAGCCGCTGCCACAGCGATGCCATCGAGCGTGAGCGGCAGGGCCACATTCTCGACGGCGGTTAGCGTGGGCAGCAGGTTGAAGGCCTGAAAGACAAACCCCACCTGGCGACGCCGCACGACCGCCAGTTCAACGTCGGAGAGCCGATCGAGGCGGCGACCGGCCAGGAGAACCTCGCCTGTGGTGGGCCGATCCATCGCCCCCAGCACGTGCAGCAACGTCGACTTGCCGCAGCCCGAAGGCCCGCGCACGGCGACGAACTCGCCCGCCTGGATCGAAAAGCTCACGTCCCGCAGCGCGGTGTAGCCCACGCGATCATCCGCGTAGTGCTTGACCAGATGGCTAACAACAAGAAATGGTGAGTCGCTCACGTTTCAGCTCGCGGCGTTGGCGATCCGTGTAGCCTCCAGCTCTAGGCGCGCGGGCTGCGGACCGTTTCCTCAATTATCGCTGAAGTCGCTCGGGGGGGCAGGAGGGGCCTCGGCGGCGGAGGTTGCGGGTAAGGCACCCACGAGCATCTCAACGCGCACTTCGGTGCGTGACTCCGCCAGGAGTTGCAGCTTCAGATCGGTTGGCAAGGGGAGATGAAACGCCAGGACGTCGACCATCTTGGTCGTGTCGAGGCGTCCCTCGCGATACATGCGGACCAGCTTCTCGGCGGCCGGAATGCGTTGTTGAACGAGGGCGGCCAAGTCTTCGTCGACCATCTTATCGGAAGACGCGTCCGACGCCTCTGACGCCGCTCGCAACACCTCGACGGACGCGCGACGGAACGCCCGCACGGGTTCGATCTCGTGCAGAATCTCCGCAGGCTGCACCCCGACGAGCACCAGATTGTACGTCCCGCTCTCGGTCCGCTCATGCGCGGTGACCTGGCCGATGCAGACAATCGGTGCCACTGGGGGTCGACTGTAGTAGTCGTGTTCGTGACCCGGCAGTAGCGTCGCCATGGCGATCAACTGATCGTCATCGACCGCGTCCTGCAGCATCTCCTGATAGCGACTTTCGAAAATATGCAACGGCAGCACGACTCCCGGAAACAACACGAGGTCGGATAACGGGAACAGCCGCACCTCGCCACTGAAGTCGGAGGACAGTTGGAGCGACTCAGCGAACATCCTGGAAATTGCCGGTGCAAGAATCGACTGCGAGTACTATATCGTAGTATTGTTGCCAGAGTCGCCCTGCTGCCAAGTCCCAGAAGTCGTTCTCGGCATACGCGGACTCACATGACGGCATAATCGCCCGGCAAACCCCCGCGTGGCCACCTCGATGCCTACGTTCGATTTTTTCTTCCGTGTCGCGGCGTCGCTCGAACGCGTCCGCGAGTTTCACCACGACACGCGAGCTCTGAAACGACTCACGCCGCCGCCGACCATCGTCCAACTCCATGCGGTCGAGCCGCTCGCGGAAGGCTCGGTGTCGAAGTTCACCCTTTGGGTGGGTCCGCTGCCGCTGCGTTGGACGGCCGTTCATCGCGACGTCAGCGACCGCGGTTTCACCGACGTCCAGGCAGAAGGACCCGCGCGAAAGTGGGAGCACACCCACAGGTTCACTCCCCTCACCGCAGACGAGACCGAGATTCACGAACACATCGAGTACGAACACAAGACCGGCTGGTGGGGGCTCGTAACGCGATTCTTGTTTGCCCGCCCGAACCTCTACGTCATGTTCGCCTATCGCCGCTTCGTCACTCGACGCCATCTCCAACAGACGCGATAAGCGAGCTCAGGTGCCAAGATGGAAGCGGCGTGCGGCACGCCGGCCTTTGTCTCAAAAACGCGTTTCCGACGTCCGTCGCGAGGGGCGAAGCTCGTGCTGAGCCGCAGCATCTTTGAAAACGTAGGGCCGCCGGCGAAATCGACAAGGCAGCCGATCGCCGGCTTCGACCAGCCTCCTGGGCCGATGGCCCTCGCGGACGGGGTTGGTTGCCCAGAATGCGAGAGTCACTAGACTGTGGGAAGATTGGGACGTGTAATTTGAACAACAAGGCGGGCCCGTCCGTCCTTTCAGGCGTCCGCCCGCTCAACGCCAAACCGGAGAGACAAGCCGCATGCCTACCGCCGAAACAATCGCACTACTCCAGACGGCCTACTCCATGGAGTTGGAGACGGTCGTGAACTATCTGGCCAACAGCATTAACCTCGACGGCGTCCGGGCCGAAGAGATCAAAAAGTCGTTGGCCGCGGACATCACGGAAGAGATCGGCCATGCCCAGCAGCTCGGGCAGCGGATCAAGCAGCTCGGCGGGCTCATTCCGGGTTCGGCCAGTGTCACGCTGGGCCGGCAACAGCAACCAAGCGAGGACACGACGGATGTAGTGAGTGCCATCAAGGCCGTGATCGCTGCCGAGGAGGACGCCGTCGCCCACTACAACAAAGTCATTAAGGCCACGGATGGCGAGGATTACGTCACGCAAGACCTCTGCATCCGCCTGCTGGCCGATGAGGAGGAACACCTGATTCTCTTCAAGGGCTTCCTCAAGGAGTACGCCAAGGACCCGGGGTAACGGAGTCCGTCAGGCCGAACGTCATCCGCCTGCCGGCGACGGTGAACGGGCGTCGCATCGAGTGCACGCCCAAGATCGAGGAAGGTTCTTCGTGACCCCTTCGCAGCCCGCGGAACAGACGTCGCCACAGCCAGCACAGGCCGCGCCGCGTATTGCCATCGTGGGCGCGGGCGTTTCCGGACTTGTCGCGGCTGGACGTCTGCAGGCTGGCGCGGGCAAAGTATCCATCTTCGACAAGGGCCGCGGCGTAGGCGGACGGATCTCGACGCGGCGGACCGAGCAGGGCTCGCAGTTCGACCACGGAGCTCAGTACTTCACCGTTCGCGACGCTCGCTTCCGACGCGTCGTGAAGAACATGCAGGCCGACGGCGTCGTGGCGCCTTGGGGCGGCCGCATCGCAAAGCTGGAGCGGGGCACAATCACGCCATCGTCGGAGAACCACGAGCGCTTCGTGGGCGTGCCCACAATGAGCGCCGTGGGCAAATGGCTGGCTCGCGATCTTCCGATCCAGTTGGGCACGCGGATTGCCGTGGCGGACCGCCTCGCGGCCGCCTGGCGACTCACGGACACGGGGGGCCAGCCATGCGGCGATTTCGACTGGCTACTCGTTGCCATGCCCGCGCCCCAGGCCGCCGAGCTACTCGGTGAGTCTGCCCCGGCGATCGCCGACGCATGCCGTCAGGTGAAGATGGACGGCTGCTGGGCCGCGATGATCGACTTCCCCGAGCCGCTGCCGTTGGAATTCGACGGGGCCTTTGTGCACGACAGCCCGTTGGCCTGGGTCGCCCGCAACTCGTCGAAGCCAGGTCGACCGTCGCAGCGAGAGAGTTGGGTTCTGCACGCGGGTCCGGAATGGTCGGAAGCCCACCTCGCAGAACCCGCCGAGTCGGTCGCCGACGCCATGCTCGCGGAGTTCTATCGGGTCGCGGAGGTTGCAACACAGCAGCCGTCGCATTTGGCCGCACATCGGTGGCGTTTCGCCCAGGCCGGCAAACCGCTCGACGAGGGCTGCCTGCTCGACGCTGAATTGCGCGTGGCGGTTTGCGGCGATTGGTGTGCCGGCTCGCGGGTTGAGGGAGCCGTGCTCAGCGGTCTGGCCGCCGCCGAGCGGTGTATGGCCGCGAGGTAACCGCACGAGGTCGACGCACGGGATGCCCGGCGGTTTCGCAAACGTCGCGACAGCTTGGACCTGATACGAGATTCCGACTAAGCCAGCAGCTCGCGGACCACGCGACCGTGCACGTCGGTAAGGCGGTAATCGCGCCCGGCGTGGCGGTAGGTGAGCCGCTCGTGGTCGATGCCCAGCTGATGCAGAATCGTGGCCTGGAAGTCGTGAACCGACACGGCGTTCTCTGCCACCAGGTCGCCCAATTCGTCGCTGGAACCGTAGACGGTTCCTCCTTGAATGCCTGCCCCGGCGAGCCAGGAACAGTAAACCTGGGCGTGATGGCCGCGCCCCCCTGCCCCAGGCGCGGAAGCGAACGGCCCTCGACCAAACTCGGTTGTCCACACGACCAGCGTGTCGTCAAGCATGCCCCGCTGCTTGAGATCCTTGATCAGTCCGGCAATCGGTCGATCGACGTTCTTGGCGAGTTGGTTGTAGTCCGACATGTGGGCGTGGGAGTCCCAGTTCTTGTCGACACTCGTGTCGCCATCGATCAACTCGACAAACCGAACGCCTCGTTCGGCCAGTCGCCGCCCGACCAGGCACTGCCAGGCAAAGCTGCTGGTGTCGCCCTCTTCGAGTCCGTAGAGCTCCAGCGTGGCGCTCGACTCGTCGGAAAGATCGAATACCTCGGGTGCCGCCGCCTGCATGCCGAAGGCCGTCTCGAACGACTTGATGCGGGCGGCCAGGTTCGTGTCCGCCTCGCGACCAACCAGGTGCTGACGATTGAAGTACTCGAGCATGTCGAGTTCCGTCCGCTGCAACTCACCTGAGCGCGTGCGGCGGTGCATATTGGCGATCGGCTCCGCGCCCGGCACGATTCGCGTTCCCTGGTGAACGACCGGCAGGAAGTCGGAACCCCATACCTGACCTCCGGCATACGGCAGCCCCGGCGAGATCACCATGAACGCGGGCAGGTTCTGGTTGTAGCTCCCCAGCCCGTAGCTGACCCAGGAACCGATACTCGGCCGATTGAACGTCGCCGAGCCCGTGTGGATGCCGATCGTCGCGCCAAAGTGATCGCCATTGATGTTCTTCATCGACCGCACCAGCGCGATGTCGTCGATCACGCTGCCGATGTGCGGGAACAGGTCGCTCACCTCGATGCCGCTCTCGCCATAGGGCCGGAACTCCCAGTCGCTGCCCTTGTAATAGGCATGTTTGTTCCGCCGCTCGTCGTGGTGCTCGGTGAGGTACGGCTTGGGGTCGAACGTGTCGACGTGCGATACGCCGCCGGTCATAAACAGAAAGATGACTCGCTTCGCCTTGGCGGGAAAGTGCGACGGCCGGGGTGCCAGCGGATCGGCCGCATCGACCGACTCGGCAAGGGCCTGCTCGGGAGCCAACATCTCCGACAGCAGGCCCGGCAGAATCAAGCCACCGGCGGCCAGAGACCGAATCATTTGGCGGCGATTCGGATGAAGTACGGACATCGTCACCTTGTCGATCAGCTAGTCGATGAACAGGAACTCGTTGCTGCTTATCATACCGCGCACGTACGCCGCCCACATCTCCGACTCGCGACGGCCTTTGTCACTATCGTCGAGCTGGCCGGCCACGCTTGCCAAAAACTCTTCGGCGCGGGCGACTTCCGCGTCGTCGGGAGGTCGATTGAAGACCGTCTCGTACGCCCAGCGTACACGTGCGGAAGTTCCGTCCGCCTGATCGAGGGCCCGCCTCGCAATCACCCGGGCCCGCTCGTGGATGAACGGCGAGTTCATGAAGAACAGGGCCTGCAGCGTGGTTGTGCTGGCCTTCCGCTCGGCGAACTCGACGTTCCCGTCGGGTCCGTCGAACAGATCGAGGAACACGTTCTTCTGAATCCGCTGCTGCATCAGGTAGACGCTCCGCCTGCGCGTGGGAAAATTGCCCACGAATGGCTCATGCTGCCGATAGAAGTACGTGAGCCGGTGGGGAAACGGATGGCGCCCCCCGGGAGTTCGATCAAGCTCATCGCCGAACATCAAAAGTGAATCGCGAAGTTGTTCGGCACTGAGTCGCTGCCGATTGGCCCGCCAGATCAGGTCGTTGTTCGGATCGACCGCCGAGTTGGCCGCCACGTCGCGGCTGTCGAGCTGATAGGTGCGTGAATTCATGATCAAGCGGTGCAGCGCCTTGACCGACCAGTCGTTGTCGATGAAGTACCGGCTCAGGTAGTCGAGCAACTCGGGGTGGGTCGGCGGAGTGCCTCGCATGCCGAAATCACTGGTCGATTTCACAAGCCCCCGGCCAAAGTGATAGTGCCAGACGCGGTTCGCCATGACCCGGACCGTAAGCGGATTCTCGGGATCGGCGATCCAGTTGGCCAGTTCCAGGCGACCACTTCCCTGGTGACCTTCCGGCAGGCTGGCCCCGCCGAGCACCGTGAGAAAGCCACGCCGCACCAGCTCGCCCTGCTTCTTCGGCTCGCCCGCCTTCTGCACGTGGACGTCGTGCGGGCGGCCCTCGGCGATGGCATAGGCGATCTCCAGATCGGGAAACGCCTCGGCATAGGGACGGCGCTGTTCGCGAATCTCCTCCAGCTCGGCCCAGACGTCGCTCCGCTTCCGCTTCGGATCGGTCTTCATCCCCTGGAGCGCCTGGTATTCGTTGAACTTCGCTCGTTCCTTCTTGTCCCAGGGAGCCAGCCGTTCGCGATAGGGTCGCAAGATCTCGTCCGCCTGCTGCTTGCCGACGCGATAGACGAAATCGCGTCGATACGGGGCGTGCTCGGAACCGGCATGCGGATAGACCGAACTGTCGAAAATGCCGTACAGGGCGTAGTAGTCCGCGGTCGAAACCGGATCGAACTTGTGATTGTGGCAACGGGCACAGCCGAGCGTCAAACCGAGAAAAGTCTTGCCGAGATTGTCGAGCGTGCTCTCGATCGTGACATGCCGCAGCCCGACCGGATCGACGCCGATGCGCCGCGAAATGGCGATGTAGCCCGTGGCAATGACCTGGTTCCAACGCTCGTCGTCATTCTCCGCGGGCAGCAGATCGCCGGCCAGCTGCTGCCGAATGAACTCGTCGTAGGGCAGGTCCGCGTTGAAGGCGTCGATCACATAGTTGCGATACTTGTAAGCTTCCGGCACGGGATAATCCGACGCATCGCCCGCCGTGTCGGCATAGCGCACCACGTCGAGCCAGTGTCTACCCCAGCGTTCGCCGTACTCCGGTCGGGCAAGCAAGCGGTCGATCAAACGCGGATAGGCATCGTCCGACTCGTCGGCGAGAAACGCGTCGATCTCCTCGGGGGTCGGCGGCAGACCGAGCAGGTCGAAATAGACCCGCCGCACCAGCGTGCGTCGGCTGGCCCTTCTCCCGGGCTTGAGACCCGCCGCGGCCAGTCGCGCCACGACGAAACGGTCGATGTCGTTGTCGATGTCGTCTTCGTAGCCTTCATCCCCACGGTCCGCCACCAGCGCACCGACTTCCGGCGGAATCGGACTGCCAACCGGCTGAAACGCCCAGTGGCTGTCGCGAAGCTCTTCGAGCCGATCGACCGGCGTGTCCGCGCCGATTGTCGCCTCATGCTCGGGCCAGATCGCCCCTTCGGCAATCCACTTCGCCAGCTGGGCAATCGCCTCCGCAGCGAGCGGCTCCTCCTCCGGCGGCATCTCCAAGTCTTCTTCCGCGTGCCGGACGACCCGCAACAAAAGGCTGGCTTCCGGGTCGCCCGGGACGATGGCCGGACCCCGATCGCCACCGGCCAGCATGGCCTCACGCGAGTCGAGTCGCAGTCCGCTCTCCTGCTGCTCCGCTCCATGGCAATGGGTGCAATTGGCCAACAGCTGCGGACGCACGTTGCGCTCGAAGAACTCGACACGCTCATCGCCCACGGCCGAGCGCCATGGGAGCACGCTCAGCAGCACCAACAGCAATAGGCCGATAGCGCGAACCATAGAAGATCGCACGTGCGTCGCACGCGTAGGGAGGCAGGACTGGGGGGCGGGCGAGAGCATCTTCTCTCGTCCGCGAGTATAGCTGCGGCGTGCCTACAGCGTCAACGTTTCGTCGCGTCCCTTCAACACACTCGCTCCCGGCTGTGTACGGCGGAGGGGGCCCGCTCGCGCTCGGCAACGCCTAGACGCTCGTCGGCTGTTTGCCCGCCACGACGCGGTGAAAGTGAAGCTGCACCTCGCGGTCGACGACACGCCGCACACCTTCGACGAAACAGTGCGGTTCGTTCTCCGCGTGACCTCGTCGCATGATCTCATCGAGCGGCATGCCTGGCGGAACCGTGAACGTCGACTGATAGATGATCTGATTACCGGCATCGAGCTCGGGGACGATGAAGTGGCACGTCGCCCCGTAGGTCAACATGCGATTCGCATGCGCCTCGGCGTACGGTCGGATACCTGGAAAGCTCGGCAACAGGCCGTGGTGCAAGTTGACGATTCGCCCGCCGGCATACTTCCAGCAGGTCGACGGCGGCAACACCCGCATGTAGCGGGCCATCACGATGTAGTCGATCTCGTGCTCATCGCAGAGCTGTACGAGGCGATCGTCGTCCGGCGTCCCCTCGGCATCGGCGTTGAGCACCCAGGGGACGTCAAACTCCTCGGCCACCGAGCGACAATTCGACCGGTTGCCGATCATCAGGGTCGGCTCCGCGCTCACTTCGCCGTCCTGAATCGCTTGCAGCAGTGCCCGCGACGTCTCCGGCCGATAGGTGGTCAGAATGGCCAGCCGCGGCCGAGCCGCGCGCTCCTCGGG
Source organism: Planctomycetota bacterium (assembly GCA_003389215.1). Classification (GTDB taxonomy): domain Bacteria; phylum Planctomycetota; class Planctomycetia; order Pirellulales; family UBA7805; genus MB-PLM-2. Next base: position 20,403 of record QQVP01000022.1, read on the forward strand.
CGACCAGACGCGAATCGAAAGGCCCGTCGCCGCACCAATCCGCTGCATCGCCTCGTGCAGTTCGACGAGCGATCGGTCTTCCGTCTCGATCCGGACGTACATCGCGAACACCGACTCCTCGTCGTGGTCGAACATCTGAATCTCGCTGATGTTCGCCCCGGACTCGGTCACGTGATGAACGATTGGATCGGCCAGGCCTCGATTGTCCGGGCCCACGGCGGTAATGACGACTTGCATGACGTTGTCGCTCGTTGGAAGTGCGCCCTGCCGCAGACGGAAGCGGGGTGGCGGATTGGCTGAGAGAAATTCGAACTCGCCGGCCAGCCTATCCGAAGCCCCACATTCTCGCCAGACGAATTGCCCAGGACGACTCCGGCCCGCATCGGAGGCGGGTCCGCGCACGAGAGAACGTTTCGACCGCTCTCGCCTACTCGGGGCCCAGTCGCCGAATCTGAAACGTGGGAGGCAGTTTGTCGAGGGCCCGTGCCTTGCGTTTCAGATTCGCAATACTGTCGTCGAACGAGACGACTCGCCAGTCGTCGTCGCCCTCCCACTCATACATCAACTCACGTGAGTACATCGGGTCGACGCCCGGGCTGTGAGTGTACTCCACGAACATGTAGATGGCCATGCTCTTGATTTGCTTCTCGGGCGGGTTCAGAGAGTTCCACTTGTTCCGCAAGTAGTTGCCGAAGTGCTCGGTGTATTTGCGTTGTTTGTGCTCCAGCCAAATGTTGTTCAGGTACTTCCGCCATCGCTGTGTCGGGAATGTCGGCATGATATACGCAGGCCGGTCCCAAGTGAGCTCGAACGAACCGCCGTCGACGAGTCCATAGAGGTCCACCTGCGAACCGTCCACCAGGGTCGCCGGAACCACGTACCAGCCGTCGTGTGCGGGAGGATGCGGCGAGAACATCGCCCAGTCCTGTTCCAGCCGGAGCGCCCGGGTCACCTCCCCGATCAACCCCGGCAGCTTCAAATGCTCGAAGCGTTCGAAGCCGGCCAGGTTGTACCACGCCACCAAGAGGACGACGGCGCCCAGCACCCAGCGTTCCGTCATCGGCGTCGGTCGCGTGATCGGGTCGACACCGTCCGCAGGCTCGGCGGCCGGTTCGATTCGCAGCGTGCGCACGACGGCGCCGCGTACCGTGCCGACCAGCCAGCGCGAGGGCGCCAGACGGGACAACCAATTCCAGAACTCCGTGGGCAGAAACGTCATCCAGGCGACGATGCAGGTGGCCGAAAACAGCCCGACATTCATCATCGAAGAGATGCCGACGTGCAGCGCGATAAACAAGATCACCGCCACGATGCGGAAGAACGCGGTCTTGAAGGGCACAAATACCAGCAGCCAGCCGAGCACCTCGAACCAGAACGTCACGATTGTCGCCACCTTCAAGACCCAGAATGGAAGCTCGCGCACCCACAGCCCAAAGCGGGTCGTAAACTGATCGATGTGCAGCGCCAACCAGAGCGCAATTGCGTCGCTATACCAGAACGGATGGACCTTCTTCAAACCCGTACACAGATAGACGACGATGATCTGCATCAACAGCGCGAATGTGGCGATGCTGCACACCTTCAATGGCGCGCCGGCGGGCCGCGGTCGCCGCAAGTTGTCGATCGACGCGGTCGCCCCCAGCGGCAGAAAGATCGACCAAAACAGCAACAAGCAGAACAGCGAGTCGCCTCCGTTCAGGACGTTCGTATGCCGCGAGTGCAGCGACGCCACCATCGCCCAACACCAAAAGGTCGCCAGGCGGGTCTCGTAACCAACGAGGAGCATCACCGCGAGAATCGCGGTCACGACAAACAGCAGCCCGGCGAACCAGGTACTGCCGTGAAGCATGTAGATCGATCCGACCATCCCGCCGGCATACTGGTTCAACACGCCCCGCGGCAGAATCCCCGCATCGCTGTAATGGGCTTCGAGGTACAGGCTGCGAAAACTCAGGTCGACCAGTATCAACAAGGCCAACCCGATGCGAAACGCCGCCAGAGCGCGAACGTCGATCGAGAAGAAACGGGCGAATAGAGACGCGCCAAGAGAATCTGAAGAAGAGGGTTCTGTCGACATACGCGGGGCAAGCGAAATGGGTAACTCGTCAACGGTCCTCGATTCGAAAGGCTGCGGTGCGACCGGGAGCCGAGAACTCGACCGAGAACTCCGCCAGCGGCCCATCCCCGTTCAACCCGTGGCGTCGCCGCATGTCTCGGCTCCTCACACCACACCATTCTAATTTGGCTCGAAACATCTTGACAACGGAACGGCGCCGTTTTGCGAGGGCGACGGCCCAAAGAGCCGTGAGTCGCCCGCGGCCGGAGATTGCCCCCAGGTTGCCCCAGCTGCCGACGCGGCCCTTTCGTTGGACCTCTGCCGCTGGGCGAATCCGCTCGCCGTCGGCGCGATTCCCTGCCCTGAGCGCGGTCACGGACCAGATCGTCCGCCAACTTCAAGGGCGACTACGTTGCCCGGCACGAATGGCGCGCAACTTCTCGGTCAAACGCTCGACCACCGCGGGCTCGGCGTCGTAGACGTTGTTCTGCTCGCCCGGATCGTCGACCAGGTGATAGAGTTGGCCCACCGGCTCGCCGGGCCCCGGCTCGATCGTCGGCGGCCCTGGCAGGAAGCCGCCGCTGCCGCGCCAGGGAATCAATTTCCAAGGACCCTCGCGTATCGCCAGCCGCTTCGCCATCGTCGACTGCAGCACCAACGTCTCGCGAAGCGGCCGCTCGCGTTCCTCGCCCAGGATTGCCGGCAATACGTTCACGCTGTCGACGCCTGCGTCGTCCGGCAACTCCGCGCCGATGAGCGCGGCAAACGTCGCCAGCATGTCGACCAGCGAGATGACTTCGTCGCTCGTCGCGCCGGCACGGATCTTGCCCGGCCACCGCGCCACGAAGGGCATCCGAATTCCCCCTTCCCAGATATCCCCCTTGCGACCACGAAACTGGTGAGAGGCCCGATGGCCCGTTCGCTCGACATCGGGATCGAACCACAGCGGACCGTTGTCGCTGGTCACGATCACGAGGGTGTTGTCGCCATAGCCCAGGTCGTCAATCGCCTGCAGGACTCGCCCGATGCCCGCGTCCGTGTGCATCAGGAAATCGCCATACGGTCCACACTGGCTCTGGCCTTGGAACGCTTCACGGGGCAACCACGGCGCGTGAGGGGCCGTCATCGGAAAGTAGAGAAAGAACGGCTTGTCGCCGGGCGTGCTCCGCTGCCGCGTCAAAAAGCCAATCGCCTCATCGCACAGTCGATCGTGAACGTCCTCCAGGCGCACGTCGAGACCAATCCGCCCGGCCCGCCAGAACTTGCCCTGGAAGCGGCTGGACAAACCTTTCTCAATGTTGTCTTCGATTCGACCGGTCAGCGGAGCGGTACAGCGGTCGTTGCGAATGTACGGATAGGGTGGATCGTCGGTCGAGGCCTGAAACCCGAAGTAGAAATCGAAGCCGCGGTCGACCGGTCCTCCCCGCAGCGGCTGCTGCCAGTCGAACGCAAAACCTCCCTCGAAGCCAAGATGCCACTTGCCGATGCAACCGGTTGCGTAGCCATTCTCCCGCAATAGCGACGCGACGGTCGTGCGGCCTTCGACGATGCAGGGTCCGCGGTCGGGACCCTGCACCAGGCGAAACGGATACCGGCCGGTCATCAGGCCGTAGCGGGTCGGAATGCAGACGGCCGCCGGCGAGTACGCGCTGGTAAAGCGGATTCCCTCGGCGGCGATGCGATCGATATGCGGGGTCGCGGCTTTCGACTCCGGGTTGTTGACACTCACGTCGCCATAGCCCAGATCATCCGCCATGATCAGGATGATATTCGGTCGATCGGCGGCCCAGCTCGCGCAGCCCACGAGCAGCAACCAGGCGACACCGAGAGTTCGCAAAAAGAAAGGCATGTGGAAACGTCTCGAGCGGTCTGAGCGGACAGGAGAGGTGCCACGTCGCGGCGTTCCCGCATTCTAGATTTCACAGTGACGATTGCAACGTGCGCCGCGGCAACGCACGCCGCTGCGGTCGAGCGAGACGGCCTCAACGCAGTCGAATCCTCCCATGGTCGTCATGGATCGCTAGACGGGTTGATTCCGCCAAGCCACGACGTCCAGCCGCCTGGCAAAGTGTACCAGCGGTGGCGGACCGACCAGTTCGACTCCGACTCCGCTCGTCATCGCAAGCTCGTCGACGTCCACGGTCGCGGCCTGCAGCGGCCACGGCACGTGATGAATGTCGACCCGCAAGACACGTCCGCGGGCGTCCTGCGTGTAGAGACAGTATCGCTCCGTCAAGAAGTACTCGAGCGTACCGGCCGAAGCGGGGGACGGTGTCGAGCCGGGACAGGGGCGATAGCGGACCGCCAGGTCCGCCGGCGGCGCATTGCGATGCGTGCGATGACTCCGAAAGTCGACCCCTCCGTCAGGAAGCGTCATCGACATGCGGGCATCGAAGTACGGCAGATGAAAGAACCGACGGGCCGCGCGGACCGCCAGCCGGCTCTCGGCGTCGAGCGAGAAGAACAGCACGCCGGGGCGATCGCCGCACCGCACGTAGGTCCGTACGTTCAGCTCGAGAAAATGAGACGGATTGGCGCGACGCCCCGACCGCGGAAGGGCCGGAACGCAGCGTGGTCGCACGTCGCTCATACGAAAGGGCACGACGCCCAGCCACGCCCGGTCGTCGAACAGATCGAGTTCGAAGGCCGCCGGCACGATCGCCCGCATCACCTGGGGATCGATGTCCCAGTGCATGAACAGGAGATCGTGCCAGTTCATGGCCATGATCCACGGCCGCTTCGGCAGCGGGTAGGGCCGATGCCCGATCTCGTAGAGCGACGGGTGTTTCAACATGGCGGAAGCGTCCGTTAAACTGACCGCGCGGACCTCACTCGAGAGTGGCTGGCAGCCCGGCACGTTGCCGCGGCCCGTATCTTGACCGCCCGTATCGTGACGGCCCGTATCGTGACGGCCCATATCTCCGCCGTCCGCATCGTTATCGTAAAGTGAACCGCAAGACAAACCACAACGGCAACCCACCGGGAGCGTCGAAGTCGTGGATTCCAGCAACTCGCTTCGCGAACATGTCCGGTATCTGCTCGAAGGCGGCGGGGCACACGTCGGTTTCGAGGCGGCCGCCGCCGACCTGGCCTCGCCGCTGCAAGGAACCCGCGTCGAGGGTTTCGATCACAACGCCTATCATGTTGGCCAGTTGGTGGTCTTGCGAAAGGCGCTGGGAGCGTGGCCCGCAGATTGATGACGCCTCGGTGCAAGAGTGCGACTCAAGACTGACGAAACGAAAGGAGGCTCTCGTGGTCGCCGACATCGCGGACCGTTTTCAACAGGACGGTTGCGTCCATCCGATCGAAGTACTCTCGGAGGCGGAGGCTGGCACCTACGCCAAGCGCATGCAGCACGACCTTGCTGACCTGGCCTCGGAGGACAACTTTGCCGACTGGAACTACTACAAACCGTACCTCATCTTCGAGTGGTTCTACGAGCTGGCGACGTCTCGCCGGTTGTTGGACACCGTGGAGCAAGTCGTCGGTCCCGACGTCGTCCTCTGGGGCGGTTCGATCAGCAACAAGCCGCCGCACAGCAGCGGTTTCTTTAGCTGGCATCAGGACGAGAAGTACTGGCACCTCGAACCGCAAGGTCGCGCTGTCGTGGCGTGGCTCGCCCTGAGCACAGTCGACGAACAGAACGGCTGCCTGAAATACTTGCCCGGCACGCACCGAAAGGGCGAAGTCGCCCACGAGATGACGTATCACCCGGACAATTACCTCCGCCGCGGCCAGCAGATCGTCGACGCCACTCAGCTCGACGAGGCGGTCAGCATCGTGTTGCGTCCGGGCGAGATGTCGCTCCACCACGGCCTGGTCATTCACGGCTCGGGGCCGAACGAATCGTCGCGACCTCGACTGGGGGTGAACATCACCTACTTGCCCCCGGAGGTCCGCGCGCCCGGCGCGCGGGAATCGGCCATTCTGGTGCGTGGCGAAGATCGCTTCGGCAATTACGCCGCCGAGACTCCGGCCCGTGGCTCGGCCAGCTCGGAAGCTCGCCTGGAACACCAGCGGGCAATGGCCGGCATCACGCGGCGGACGCTTTCGACCGCGGGAAAACGCGCCGCCTACGACGGAGCGCGAAGTTGAATCAACGTGCTCTCGAACTTCTTCCCCCGCTATAATCGAGGGCATGGCCCGCCGAAATCGCGCACGCAACTTGCGACAATCGCAGGCCGGGGATGCCCGCGACCTCGATTCCACGACGGCGAGGCCCGCCGGCCCGAGTTCGGGGCTCGCGTTTCTGGCGATCGTGCTGTTCGGCCTCGGCGCCTACGCGAATAGTTGGGGCGTGCCTTTCGTGTTCGACGACCACTCGAACATCGTCAACAACGTTGCCGTTCACTGGACCGAGCTCTCCTGGCTCAACATGGAGAATGCCGTTCGCCACAGCCGCAGCTCGAGTCGACCGCTGGCAAATCTCTCCTTCGGCTTGAACCATTACTTCTGTGGCCAGCGGGTGCTGGGGTATCACGTCGTCAACGTGGCGATCCACCTCGTCACGGGCTTGCTGGTCTTTCTGTTGGCGTCGACCACGTTCCGACTCCTCTGGGCCGACTCTCCCCAGCAATCTTCACGCGTCGCCTGGGCGGCTCTCGCCGCGGCGCTCGTCTTCGTCTGTCACCCGATTCAAATCCAGGCCGTCACGTACATCGTGCAGCGGATGACGAGCATGTGTGTGATGTTCTACCTGGCCGCCCTGTTGTCTTATGTATACGGTCGTGTTGCAACCTCGCGGGGCCGGATCGCCTGGTGGTCGTGCGCGGTGCTTTGCTGGCTGGCGGCACTGGCGAGCAAACAGATCGCCGCCACGCTCCCTCTGGCGATTCTGCTCTATGAGTGGTGCTTCTTTCGCGACCTGAGCCTGTCTTGGCTAAAGGCCAACGTAGTCCGCGGGCTGCTGCTGGTCGCCCTGCTGATCTTCGTCGCCTGGCTATTTCTGGGCAACCAGCCGCTCGAACGTCTCGTCGGGGGCTATGCCGATCGTGACTTCACATTGGGGCAGCGACTGCTGACGCAAATGCGTGTGGTCGTCTTCTACCTGTCGCTGATCGTCTGGCCTGCTCCTTGGCGACTGAATCTGGCCCACGACTTCTCGTTGTCCCGCTCGCTGTTCGAACCGGCGACGTTGCTCGCGGCGACGGCCTTGTTGGCCTTGCTGTTGTTTGCCGTTTTTGGCGCCCGACGCTGGCGCCTGGCCTCGTTTTGCATCCTCTGGTTTTTTCTACACCTGGCCATCGAGTCGACGATCATTCCGCTCGAAATGGTCTTCGAACACCGTCTCTATCTGCCGATGGTAGGCGTGGCCCTGTTGTTCGGCGGGACACTCTTCTCCATCGCCTGGAGGAGCCTCCTCGTACCCACGACGATCGCGACCATCCTCTGCCTGCTGCTAACCGGGGCCTCGTTCGCACGGCACCGCCACTGGCAAGATGCCGAGACCTTCTGGCGCGACGCGGTGACAAAGAGCCCCGACAACGCTCGGGCGCGGCTCAGTCTTGGCTTCTCGCTGCAGCGCGCGGGCAAACTGGACGAGGCGCTTGCCGAGTATGAACGCGCGCTTGATATTCGCCCCCTGTATCCCGAAGCTCACTTCAACTTGGGCAACGCCCTGCAGTCGCTCGAGCGCTACGAAGAGGCGATCGAGCACTACAAGTTAGCCGCCCGCGAGAAGCCGACCTACGCGAAAGCCCTCAACAACTGGGGCGTCGCTTTGCGCCACCTCGGCCGCTTCGAGGAGGCAATCGAACCGTACGAGAGGGCGATCAAGCTTCAGCCGCGCGGTGTCGAAACACGCATGAATTATGCGTTTGTCCTCGATAAGGTCGACCGCCCCCACGAGGCGATCGCCCAGTTCCGCACGATCCTGTCAATTGCCCCACGGCATGCCGATGCCTTGAACAGCTGGGGCATGGTGCTGGGACAACGCGGCCAACTTCAAGACGCGGCCGCCAAGTTTCAGCAGGCACTGGCCGCGGAACCCGGCATGCCCGAGGCCCGCAAGAATCTGCACGTGATCGAGCGTCTGATCTCCGAGCAGCGCGCCCGCGGCGCTCAATCACCCAACGAGACGCCGGCCGACTATTGATGGCTGCGTTGTTAATGAGCCCTTCGCGGCGGCGGTGAGGGCTGGAATGCCGGCCTCCCGCTGGTCGGCCTGGTTCATTGGCTGCGCAGGGCTCAATAGAAAGCACTTCGGGAACAACTCACCCGGGCCCCGGCGTGTCGTCGCGGGCTATTCCGCCGCCTGAGTGTAGGGCTGCCCCTTCTCGTACTCGGCCAGTCTCGCGCGACACCACTCGCCCCAGCTATCCGGGGCCAATTCCATGGCCTCGTTCTGCCGCTGGATCGCCATGTCATAGTCGCCGTTTCGCGCGTGGGCCGCGGCCAGGGTGTTCAGGAAGCCCGCGTTGCGGAACTCGGTCATGTCACAGGCCCGCGTGGCATCTTCCACGGCCCGAGGTCCGTCGTGGAAATCAGGATCGCGACACGTCGCCAACAGCCAGGCCCGCGCGTTGTAGGGGTCGACGTAGGCGGAGTTGAAGCGAATCGCGGCCGCATAGTCGGCCAAGGCGATACCAAACTCGCCGATCTTCTCGTGGGCAAGCCCCCGATTGTTGTGCGCCAGCGCACGCAGTTCCGGCGCCTTGTACAGGCGAATCGCCTCGGTGTAATCATCGACGGCTCGCTGATACTGCCCGTCGGCAAAATAGACACGGGCCCGGTTGTTGTAGCTCGAGCCTTCCTCCGGGTCGGCCCGAATCAGGGCGGTGTAGTCGTCAATCGCTTCACGGTACTCTCCCTTGGCCTCTTGCACGAGCGCGCGGGCTGCCCGCAAGCTACGGTTCTCGGGGTCTTGCCGAATCTGCTCCGTGAAGTAGTCCGCTGCATCGTCGAGCGGCAGGACGTCGTCGGCATTTACCCAGCCGCGCTGCGTGTAAGTTATCTCGAGCCAATCGTCCTGCACCTTCTGCACATTCGCGACGATTCCGGGAAACAACTCGGCCACCCGACGATCCTGCACCTTGAGCGGCACATCCCGAATCACCACAATCGTGTCGCCCACGTCGTACTGGGCCTGCGCGGAACCGGCAAGGAAACAGAGCAGCGTGGAAACGAAGGCAACGAATGGGACTGCGTAGCGCATGGGTCGACCCTAGGGTGCAAAGAGGTGGGTGCATCGAAGAACGGACGCTCTCAGCATAACTCTCGCGATGCGTCGCTTCAACGAGCACTTTGGCGAAGCCAGATTGCGACGCGGCCGCCGCCCTCCCGTCTGCTTTTTTCGCTACGATAGAGGATCCAACGAGATGCGAACACGCGGCCGCGAGGATCGGTGAGTCATTGCTTCGTCAGCGGGGCAACTACGCCGCGCGGCCGACAACCCCTCGGGACGAATTCAGACGGCTTCCTCCGCATGCTTCGCAACCAGCTTCTATTTGTCCTGTTCTTCGTCTCCGGTTTCTGTGGCCTGCTGTATCAGATCATCTGGCTGAGGCTCGCCTTTGCCTCGTTTGGCATCCTCACGTCGGTGCTGTCGATCGTCATCTCGGGCTTCATGCTGGGACTGGCCATCGGTTCCTGGGCGGGCGGCAAATGGATCACCCCGTTCACCAGGCGAACCGGCATTTCCGCGATCTACGTGTACGCATTCTTCGAAGCCATGATTGGTGTCGGGGCACTCGTGGTGCCTGTCTTGTTTGGTTGGGGTGAAGATGTCTTGCTCGATGTGGGGGAAATGGACTCCCGCGCGTACCTGGTCTTCTCGGCACTGCTCGTCGGCGGCGCCATTCTTCCCTGGTGCATCTTCATGGGAACGACCTTCCCGGTGATGATGGCCTACCTTCGCGAAGACGGCAGCGAACACGAGGGCAGCTTCGGATTCCTCTATCTGGCCAACGTGCTGGGCGCCCTCGGGGGAACCGCGGTGACGGTGCTCGTTCTGGTCGAGCTGTTCGGCTTTCGCAATACACTTCTGCTGGCCGCGGCGGGCAATTTCGGGATCGCGATCGCCGGCGTGCTCATCGGACGAGTCGCTCGGCAGCCGGCGGGTCGTCGACAAGTTGCCGCATCGGATCGAACGTCAGCCGACGACGAAGGGGCGGCCGCCGCACCCCAGGCGAGCTCGCAACGGATTGCCTCGATCATTTTCATGACCGGCTTCACGTCCATGGCCCTGGAAGTGATCTGGGTGCGTGCGTATGCACCGATTCTCAAGAATCAGGTCTACTCCTTCGCGGCGGTCTTGTTCGCCTATCTGCTGGCAACCGCCTTGGGATCGGCCTGGTATCGTCGCCATCGCAAGCGAAGTCGTGCGCTCTCCGTGTCCGTTCTGCTGGGCTTCCTGTCGGTCACCGCGTTTCTACCGATCGTTCTCAACGACCCGCGCCTTCACTGGTCGGCCGTTGCCGTCTGTGCCTCGATCTTTCCCTTCTGTGCGGGCCTGGGCTATCTGACCCCCCTGCTCATCGACAGCTACTCGCAGGGCCATCCTCGCCGCGGCGGCTTCGCCTATGCGCTGAACGTCATCGGTTGCATCATCGGACCGCTCGTTGCCTCCTACGCCCTCTTGCCATGGCTCGGTTCCCAGGCGTCGATGATCGTCATGTCGTTGCCATTCGTCGTCTACTTCTTGTCCACGTCTGACAGAACCGACCGGAGCCGACAGTGGTTCCTTCCCGTCGCGAGCGGAACGGGCGCTTTGGTTCTGCTGGCACTACTCGTCAGCAGAAACCCGGAGGACCGCTGGGCGTCCGGCGACGCCCAACTCTACCGCGATCACACCGCCACCGTCATTGCACGGCGATTCGGCGACAATCACCAATTGATCGTCAATGGCGTTCATCAGGGTGCGAAGGTCGACACTTTTCGGGTGCACGCCCATTTGCCGATGGGAATGCGACCCGCCCAGCCGAAGTCGGCCCTGACGATCTGCTTCGGTATGGGCGTCACCTACCGCTCGCTCCTCAGTTGGGGCCAGGAAACGACCGCCGTGGAGCTGGTTCCCAGCGTCGTGGAGTCGTTCCGCTTCTTCTGGTCCGACGCGGACCGGGTGCTCGCGAATCCGCAGGGCCGCATCGTCATTGACGACGGGCGACGTTTTCTGCGTCGAATCACCGACCGCTTCGACGTCATCACGATCGATGCCCCCGAGCCACCAGAGGCCGCCGGTTCGAGCCTGTTGTTCTCGGACGAGTTCTATGCCCTCGTCAAACGACGTCTGCACCAGGAAGGCGTGATGCAGCAGTTCTATCGCGGCGGCGAAGCGAAGCTGCTACAGGCCATCGACACTTCGATTCGCAGCCAGTTTCCCCATGTCAAAGTCTTTGCCTCGATCTCAGGAACGGGCTATCACTTCATCGCCTCGCAGGCCCCCCTACGAACGCCGACGGTCTCCGAGTTCATCGACCGCATGCCTGCCGCCGCACGCGAGGACTTGATCGCCGCCGCCGATCGCCCCGCGCGCCCTGGCGACCTGCCGGCGAAGGTGGCCGCCATGCTGGCCGTGGAGTTGCAGCCGGACGAGTTGCCCCGGCAGGCTCCCGCGGTTCGCGTCACGATCGATAGACCCTTCAACGAGTTTTTCGCCCTCCGCCGCTTCTTCGGTTGGTACGACGAGGTGCCAAGCCCTCCGGTGGTCCGTGGACTGCGCCGTCCCGAGCAACAAGTCATGCTGGAGCGACTCGCTGCCGCACGGCGAACCTTGCCCCGCTACCTGGCGGGCACGGACGGCCAGCTTCCGCAGGTCGAAGCGCTGCGCAACGCACTCGCTAATTGGTCCGCAGACACGGCACCCGACCGTCCATCGAGGGAGCAATTGGCAACCGAGTTGGACGCCTTGGTGGGCGACCACCTAAAGAAGAAACTCGGGTGCAACTGGGTATTGCTGCAGAACGACGGCGAAACGGGGCAAATTCTCGTGCGCCACAATGCGTCGGGCCAGATGTTCGATCCCTACCAGGCCATCCTGGAGAGCATCGAGTCAGGCGACGCCGAGCGGATCGTTAACGCCGTTAACGATTTCATACAAAGAACCCGCTCCAACGACGCACTTCGGTAGCTCGCGCGACGTCACGCTGCGGGCACAACAGTACGTTCCCGGCACGCTACGTTTGGGGGCACGGCAAGTGGGCGTCTGAGCCATTCGTCGACGTACAACGGAGCAACTTCGAGAACGCGCTGCAAGACGACAAGACGCGGATGCCGTAGCACCGAGATCGCCGTCTGATGGTTGTCGGACTGGCCGGCTCGCCAGACTCTCCTGGCACGGCGATTATCCTCCTTCGCCCAGGTGCAGGACCCGCTTTGCCCAACGGGCTAGCCTGGCGTAGAGCTGCCCCTTGGGCGTCATGACGTAGGACTCGCCTTCGACGCGCAGAAAGCCCTCGTCGAGCATGCCGTCTATTTCGTTGCGAAACTTCGTATCCGGATCGTAGACCCGCAGGATGCCCTCGAAATCGAGTTCCTGCTCAGGGGCGCTGTCGAGTTCAATCATCATGCGCTCTTGCACCGACCGGTCCATGGCGAAGTAGAACGTCATGTAAATGAAGAATAGCGGAGCAAAGATGAGCACCGCCCAAAGTGAGGCTGGAGCCTGCGCCGGAAGGAAGGTCAGCGACCAATGGCAGGCGAAAAAGACGCCCAGCCCGAGGACACCAAGCCCGCCGAGCAGCCGCACGTGCGCGGCATACTTCTCGGCGCGGTGCGTGTACGAGATCTTGACAACGCGAAACCGCACCAGCACATAGTGCAAGCCCAACACGAAGCTCGCCGCCAGCACACCCGCCACCATGGCTCTCACAAACAGGCCTCCGCCCTACAAGTGACCACCGATGCCGAAGTACCGCCGAAAACCCCCGACGAGCCGGGCGTGCCGTCTTCCTTTGGCGGTGTTCCGAAACACTCCGCCTTGCTGCTCGACCGCTTTGAGGTACTGCAGATCCTTGAGGATGTCGCGAAACTTGTCCTCGAGGCGGTAACGTGTCGTCAGCTCGTCATAGGTCCGTTTCTTGCCCGAGGACTGTTCGATCTCGACGAGAATCCGCGTGGCCGACGAGCTATCGACGATGTAGATGAAGATAAAGTACGCAAAGAGGACCGCGCCGTAGATGAACAAGACCGCCGCCACGGCGACCGCCTCCGGCGTGGCAAGCGGCTCGGCCGTCGGCCACCAACTGGCGCCGCCTGCCGCCAGGATCAGGCAAGTGAGCGCCGTGATCGCCAATACCCGGAAGTGCCGGCGCGACCGTCCAAATCGCAACGATGCCAGGTGAATCGCCACCGTTGCCATGAATCCCACGACTCCGCAGACAATTCCGATCATGCTCCACTCCACGAGGGGCCACGCCACACGGTCCGATTCCCGATAGCCGGGCTGATGACGCAATATTCACGGCGGGCAACAACCTACTACAATAGGAAGCTCACGGCCACGCGAATCCGCAGTCCTGACGTCTCGTGCCCCAGGGATTTTCGCCTTGAGACTCCTCGTTCTCTTCCTGTTTCTCGCCTCAGGGGCCTGCGCGCTCATTTACGAGATCACCTGGACGCGGATGCTGACCCTGGTGTTCGGCAGCACCACCTTCGCGGTGAGCACGATTCTCGCCTCGTTCATGGCGGGGCTCGGTCTGGGCAGCTTCTTCTTTGGACGCTACATCGACCGTCGTGGCCAGCCGCTGTTTGTCTACGGCGTCCTGGAGATCGTCATCGGGGCCTTCGCCCTCGCGTTCCCCTTCATTCTCGTGGCCTTGAATCACCTGAACGTCTTCGTTCACCGCGACCTCTGGCCGGAGGCCTCCTATTTCCAGCTCAGCGGCGTCAAGTTTGTGCTCTACTTCATGACGGTTCTCATTCCCGCGTCGCTGATGGGGGCCACGTTTCCGATCATCGTCAAGTTCTACGTGCGGAGAATCCAGCGACTGGGCGAAGGGGTCGGCATCGTTTACACAGTCAACACGTTGGGGGCCGTTCTCGGCTGTCTCGCCACGGGATTCATCCTGATTCGCCTGCTGGGGCAAACCGCCACGACCTATGGGGCGGCCGGATTGAACATCGCCATCGGTGTGGCCGCTATCGCGATCAACGGGCGCCTGGCCGCCGGCGTCGCCGAAGAGTCGTCCGTCGCCGAAGAGTCATCCAGCGCTGGGGAGTTGCCCCGCGCCATGGAACCGACCGTCGAGCCGGCCTCGTCCCCAGCGGACGCGGTCAGCCCTTTATTGAGCGCTGCGCAGCCAATGAACCAGGCCGACCAGCGGGAGGCCGGCATTTCAGCCATCACCGCCGCCGCGCAGGGCTCATTAACAACACCGCCATCAATAACACGACGACTCGCCGCCCTGGTGCTCTTTGGCTTTGCCGTCTCGGGCTTCTGTGCCCTGGCCTACGAAGTGCTCTGGACACGGATGCTCGTGTTCGCGGCCGGCGTGACGACCTACGCCTTTAGCGCCATGCTGGGCACATTCCTCTGCGGTTTGGCCCTGGGTAGCATCGCCTTCGGCAAGATCATCGATCGGCAAAAGAACTTGCTGGTCGTCTTCGCCGTTGTCCAAATGGCCATTGGCGTGACGGCCTATGCCTCTCAGTTTGTCTTGACCCAACCCGACTTCTTCCTGGCCTTGAACACCGGCACGTCGCTCGAATTCGCGGACACGTGGGGCAGCTTCGCGCGACGGCTCTTCGGCAGCACCGCCTTGCTGATGCTGCTGCCGACGATCCTGATGGGCGCCACCTTTCCGCTCGTGAACAAGATCTATGTCGGCCGACTGGGAAATCTGGGAAGTGGCGTCGGCAAGGCCTATCTGCTCAACTCGGTCGGCTCGGCCCTCGGCGCGATGGCGGTCGGCTTTCTGATCATTCCCGCGATCGGCGTGATGAACGGCCTGCTGTTGATCGCGGTCCTGAACATCTCCGTGGGCGGGATCATCCTCGCCCTGGCGCCCCCCGCCGATTCGTCCGCGGATGCCGCGACCACCGCGCGTCGCTTTCCGCTCATCTCGGCGGTTGTCAGCGTCGGCCTGCTCGCCGCTCTATTCACCTACCACTTCACCCGGCCGGCGCCGGCGCTCGAGCGTGGCATTCGGGCAGCCCTCGAGCCGGCGAAGGTGCTTCACTACGAAGAGGGGACCTCCGGCACGTTTGCCGTGGTCGACGGCAAAGGCGGCGCCTGGCGTGCTCTCTACATCGACGGCTTCAATGCCGCGGGGACGGGAAAGACATACAACTATATGCGCATGCTCGGCCACTTGCCGATGTTGCTCTGCGAGGACCCGAAGGACGTACTGGTGATCGCCTTCGGCACGGGGACGACCAGCGGAACCATCGGCATGTACGACTTTGAACAGTTCGACATCGTCGAGCTGGCGCCCGAGGTTATCGACGTCGCCGACTACTTCGCGGAGCACAACCGCAACATCCTTGACGATCCGCGGACCAACGTGATCGTCGACGACGGACGCAACCACGTGCTCACCACGACGCGAAAGTACGACGTGATCAGCCTGGAGCCCATGCCGCCGTACTTTCCTGGCGCAATGAGCCTCTACACGCGCGACTTCTACGAGATCTGCAAGAGTCGCCTTACGGACCAGGGGGTGATGTGCCAATGGCTTCCGCCGCACAGTCAGTCGCAACACGACCAGCAGGGGCTTTTGCGGGCCTTCGCCGAGGCCTTTCCGCACACATCGCTGTGGTTTGCGGAAGGGACGCTCGTCGCGATCGGAACGCAGCAGGAGCTTTCCGTCGACATCCCGAAGCTCGCCCGGCGCCTCGCCTCGGGCCCCGTGCACGACAACTTGCAGACAACGGGGCTGAACGACCCGCTGCGTTTCGTCTCGCAGTTTCTGATGGGAAGCGACTCGATCGCCAGATACGTCGCCGAAGTCGAGCCGGTCACCGACGACAATCCCTACGTCGAGTTCTTCTCGATCCCCAAGAAGTCGCACGAGTTCTATCAAAGCGCCAACCTGCTCGACACCATAGCACGCACCGATAGTGTCTTCCCCTACCTGACGGGCATCCCGCCGGATCAGCAGGATGCCGTTCGAGCGCAGCTGGAAAGTCTGCGCACGGGGCTGCGCGAGACGGTCCAACGGATGGCCATCGAGTCGGCGCGAAAAGAGGGTTTTCTCGACGAGCTGAAAGCCAGCGTCAAGCCGTTGGCACCGACACAGCAGTAGCCGATTCCACCTGGCACCACGCCAGCACGCCCTAACCGTCCAGCAGCGAGAGCAGGTAGTGCCGGTATTCCTCATCGAGCGGCTCCGCCAAAGCCCGCAGTTCGTCGCCTGAGATGAATCCCTTCAGGTAGGCCACTTCCTCGACACAGGCGATCTTCAAGCCTTGTCGCTTCTCGATCGCCGCGATGAAGTTGCTGCCCTGCAAGAGCGAGTCGTGCGTACCTGTGTCGAGCCAGGCGAACCCCCGCCCGAGTCCCTCGACGAAGAGTCGCCCGCGCTCGAGATAGGCGGCGATGACGTCGATGATCTCTGTCTCGCCGCGAGCGGACGGGGTTACCTGGGCGGCGATGTCGACGACCTCGTTGTCAAAGAAGTAGAGGCCCGTCACGGCAAGATTCGACCGCGGGCTGGACGGCTTTTCGGCCAGGGCAACCGGCTTCTCATCCGCATCCATCTCGACGACGCCGTAGCGCTGCGGATTGCGCACGCGGTAGGTGAAGATCGTGGCACCCTCCGGTCGGACCGCCGCCGCTTCCAGAGTCATCTGAAAGCTCTGCCCGAAGAAGATGTTGTCGCCCAGGATCAGCGCGACGTTGTCCTCGGCGATGAATTCGCGGCCGATGTCGAAGGCCTGCGGCAGTCCGTCGGGCCGCGGTTGCACCGCGTACTGGATTTGCAGGCCCAACCGGCCGCCATCTCCCAGGAGCCGTTCGTAGCCGGCAACATGCTCCGGCGAGGAAACGACCAGGATCTGACGGATGCCGGCGAGCATGAGCGTCGACAACGGATAGTAGATCATGGGCTTGTCGTAGACCGGCAGCAACTGCTTGCTGACCGATACCGTAAGCGGGTAGAGCCGCGAGCCGGCGCCTCCCGCCAGAATGATCCCTTTTCTGTAGTGACTCTCACTCATACGCGGTTCAACCCCAACCGTTCGCGTTGATACTTGCCGCTCGTCACGCGCTCGACCCAGCTCGCATTCTCCATGTACCAACGGACGGTCTTTTCGAGACCCGTCTCAAAGTCGACCGACGGTTGCCAGCCAAGCTCGCTTTGGATCTTCCCACAGTCCACGGCATACCGCCGATCGTGGCCCGGTCGATCGGTCACGTACGTGATCAGGGAGTGACAGGGCCGGTGGCCAAGCGTCGGGTTCAGGTCGTCGACGATCCGGCAAATCGCGTCGACGACGTCCTTGTTGGTGCGCTCGCTGTTGCCGCCGATATGGTACGTCTCGCCCGGCTGGCCCCGTTCGAGCACACGGAGCAGTGCCTCGCAATGATCCTCGACGTAGAGCCAGTCGCGAACGTTCTGCCCGTCGCCGTAGATCGGCAGCGGCCGCCCCTCGAGGGCATTCAGAATCATCAGCGGAATCAGCTTCTCGGGAAATTGATAGGGACCAAAATTGTTCGAGCAGTTGGTGATCAATGTCGGCAGGCCGTGCGTGTGGTGATACGCCCGCACGAAGTGATCCGCCGCCGCCTTCGACGCGGAATAGGGGGAACGAGGCGCGTAGGGCGTCTCTTCGACGAATCTGCCCGTCGGTCCCAGCGAACCGTAGACCTCGTCGGTCGAGATGTGCAGGAAGCGGAACGCCTGTCGCTCTTCGTCGCCCAGGTCCCTGAAATAGGCCAGCGAGGCCTCCAGGAGCCGGTGCGTGCCGACGACGTTCGTGTTCACAAACTCGGCGGAGCCCTCGATCGAACGATCGACGTGCGACTCGGCCGCGAAATTGACGATCGCCGTTGGCCGATGCTCAGCGAGCAGCCCGGCGGTCAGCTCCGCGTCGCCGATGTCGCCCTGTACAAACGTGTGGCTCGGGTTGTCGAGCAGCCCACAGAGCGAGTCCAGATTTCCGGCGTAGGTCAGTTTGTCGAGATTGACCAGCCTGCCCCGCTCGGTGGAAATCCAGCTTCGCACGAAATGGCTGCCGATAAAGCCTGCCCCACCGGTAACCAAAATGGTCTGCACCGCGTCGCCTCCTTTTGCATTTCGAGGATCCGGCGAACGTGCGACGATCTCGCCGCCAGGCCCTCGTTTGCGGCTAGACCTACGATAACTCGCTGGTCACGATTCTATTGAGCCCTGCGCAGCCAATGAACCAGGCCGACCAACGGGAGGCCGGCATTTCAGCCATCACCGCCGCCGCGAAGGGCTCATTAACAACGCGGCCATCAATAATCTAACACGAACGGCGCCGTCGCGCACACTCGCCGCCTCGTTTTCCGTGCGGCTCAGTCGGCCGCCTGATCGCGATAGGGCTTCCCTTGTCGATAGAGTTCGAGCCGTTTCAGGAGTGCGTCCCGGACCGAGCTGGGGGCCAGCTCGGTGGCCTGTTGTTGATACCTGGCCGCCTCGACGAATTGACCATCTTCGGCCAAGGCCGCCGCCAGGGTGTCGACGACCGCATAATCACGCGCCGGCGACAGCTGCATCGCGCGACGCGCGTGGGCGACGGCCTTCTTGCCGTCGCGAAAGCGGGCGTCCGGACAGGTGGCGTAGATCCAGGCCAAGTTGGCAACCGGGTCGAATCGCTGGGGCGCCCGTTCGTGGGCCGCCTGGTAATCGAGAATCGCCTTGTCGAACTGCGATAGCGACAGCCATACTGCCCCGCGATGTGCGTAAGCGCCGGCATCGTTGGGATTGAGCCGGATCGCCTCGTCAAAGTCCGCCAGTGCCTCCTGATATTGCTGACGAAGGTGCTGGGACTGTCCTCGACTCTCGTAGAGCTGGCTGAGCGTCTTCGCATCGCCCTGTTCGGTGAGTGCAAGAATGGCGGCAGTGAAGTCGCGAACCGATTCGTCGAGCCTTTCCAGTCGCCGGTACGCCAGCCCGCGATTGGCATAAACGCGCCACAAGCGCGGCTTGATCGCAAGGGCCTGGTTATAGTCCTCCAAAGCGAGGCGATATTTCCCCGCGGTCTGATAGGCCAGGCCACGATTGCTATAGGCCGTGTAGTTTCTTTCGGTATGCGCCAGCGTGTGGGTAAAGAGCGTGATGCTATCGCGCCAATGACGCGTCTGCAGAATCGTCAGCGTCACCAGCACCACCAGGACAATGCCGGCGCACGACCCCAACACGGCTCTCCGGTTCGCCCACTCTCTAGACATGGCGCTCAGGCCGAACACGACGGCAATGAAGATTCCAATCGCCGGCACATAGGTGAACTTGTCGGAATAGGCCTCGCGCCCCACGTGCACAATCTTGATGAGCGGGACCAACATTCCCACAAACCAGAACCAGCCCACGGCGGCCCAAGGGTGTCGTGTCCGCTGCCACACGACCAGACAGGTTGTGGCCATGAGTAGCCCCAGCGCGAACCATGCCTTGGGCAGCGAAATCGATTCGATGTGCAACGGATACGGGATCGCCATGCCCACGGGAAAGAACAACATCTGCAGGTAGGCGAGATAGGCGGTCAGTGAGTTGGCCAGCCGCAGGCCCAGCGGCAGGACATCGCTGGGCGTCATCGACCCGCCCATCTGTTCGCTCAGGTAGGTCGTCGAGCAGGACGCGATCGTCATCAGCAGCAAGGGCGCCTTCTCCAAGAACAAGCGACCGAACCTGCCCACAGCGCGGAGGGCGACCGGATCCCGGCCCGCGCCAGGCGTCTCCGGTTCGCGGCCGACGTCAAATCGACCAAATGGCCAGTAGTCGAGCAGCAGCAGGACGAAGGGAAACGTCACCAGGACGGGCTTGGTCATCAATCCCAAGGCAAACAGCAACGCGACCAGCAAATAACGAGCGACCCCGCCTCGACGCACATACGCCGCATAGGCGAACAGCGCCAACAAGAACCAGGTCGTGCTCATCAACCCCTTTCGTTCCGCGACCCAAGCCACCGATTCGACATTCAACGGATGGACCGCGAACAGCGCTGCGACCATCGCCGACGGCCAGAGTGTCTTTGTCACGTTGCGCAAGAAGGCAAACAACAGCAACACGTTGGCGGTGTGGAAGATCACATTGTTGATGTGAAATCCCGCGGCATGATCTCCGTAGATCTCGACGTCGATCATCAGGGCCAGCCAGGTCAGCGGATGCCAGTTGCCCCCGTGCAGCGTGTTGCCGAAATCGAAGAAAGCCCAGCGCACGTTCTCCCACGAGAGTCCCTCGCGAACGTTCGGGTTGTCGGCCAGGTAGACGTTGTCGTCGAAGTTGAGAAAGTCGAACCAGGCGGTCTGCAAGTAACAGGCAAGCACCAGCCCGACCAGGCCCAAGGCGATTAGCAACGGCACCCGACGCGAACTCGACGCCCCAGTTTCCGCAGGTTCCAAACCGGTCGCCATTTCCAGCCTCATTTGCCGAGAAAGCCGTCGCTTTTACTGGTAGCGGGAATTGCCGTGAACTATCATAGAACATTGCAAACGCGAAGTCTTTGTGCTTGCCCGCAGCCCGTCTCGCGACGGAAGTCGGCAAGGCGTTCTTCCAGGTCCTCCGCTACCTGCCGGCGACTGCCGAGAGCGGTCACCACTCGACGACGTCCACGAAGCCCGAATCGTCTCTCACCACAGTCCTATGGATCAAGCGCCGCACGTCATCATCCTCGGTGCCGGAGCCTCCGGCCTGTCGTTGGCGTGGCGTTTGGCAACCAACGGGGTCCGGGTCGATGTGCTCGAGTCGACCGAGATCGTGGGCGGCCTGGCGGGCACGGTTCGGAAGGACGGCTACAGCCTCGACTTCGGACCCCACTCGTTCTTTACCGAGGACGATCAGATCCTGTCGGCGACGTTGGGGCTGTTCGAGCCGCCGCTCACTCCCCTGCCCCGCACCGTGAAGTTCTATTATCGAGGCGGCTACCTCGACTATCCGCTGACGCCCACCAACGTGCTCTTGCAGATGGGACTGCTGGCGGGCTTCCGCGCCACCTTCAGCTTCCTCTATAGCAAGTTATCGCCGAAGAAGCGGACCGTCCGCGACGGCGAAGACCAAACGGTGGAACAGTGGGCCATCGACAACTTCGGGCGTTACCTCTACGAGTCGTTCTTCAAGCCGTACACGGAACAATTCTGGAAGGTCCCCTGCACAGAGCTCTCGGCCCGGTCGATTCCCAGTCACACCCGCACGAGCTTCATGAACACCCTCAAGGTGCTTCTGCGGCGGCGGCTTAGCAAAGTCGATCCTTCGCTCGTGGAGCGCGAGAAGCTGCCGACCTACTATCCTCGCACCGGATACGGCGAGATCACGGAGAACATTGCCGCCAAGATCGAAGCCGCCGGCGGGAAGATCCACCTCAATAGCCGCGCGACGCAGGTGAGCGAGCTCTCCGACGGCCTTGTGGGCGTCACCTTCGAAAAGCGAAGCGGCCAGACGGAGGTGATTGAAGGCACCTACGTCGTGTCGACGATCCCCCTGCACCTGTTCGTCGACATGCTGAGCCCCGCGGCAGCGCCCGAGGTGCTCGAATCGACAAATCATCTCGACTATCGGGCGATGGTGACGTTGGGCCTGGTCACCGAGCGTCAGGACGTGCTGCCCTGCAGCTACATCTACCACCTCGATCGGCCCTACAACCGCATTACGGAGATGAACAAGTTCCATCCCGACACCAGCCCCCCCGGCGAGAACATCTTGCTGCTCGAGGTGTGCTGCCTGCGCGGCAGCGCCGGCTGGAATGCCACGAAGGAAGAACTGTTCGACATGTGTGCCGCGTCGCTGGCCGCGGATCGCATCATCACCGCCGGAGACGTGACGAAGCTCTTGATTCTCAAAGCCCCCTACGCGTATCCCATCTACCGCAAGGACTATGCCGGTCACTTGAAACGACTGCTCGGTGAAGTCGAGCGGCGGTCGAATATGGCGACGCTCGGTCGCACCGGCGAGTTCATGTACATGGACTCGGATAAGTGTATCCGCCGTGGCTTCGACTTTGGAGATCGACTGCTCGAAGAGTTCGGCATCACGCCCAGTCCCCAGCCCGGCACTCCCGAGGCCCCGGTGCGACCGTAGGGCAGTCGGAGAACTCTATTGAGCCCCGCGCGGCCAATGAACCAGACCGACCAGCGGGAGGCCGGCATTCCAGCCATCACCGCCGCGAAGGGCTCACTAATAACGCAGCCATCAACAACGCGGTGTCGAGCCTGCGGCCCGCAACAGCGCCAGCGTTTCGCCGATCGCCCTTCGCAGATCTCCCTGAACGACGAATCCCGCTGCCGCAAATCGCTCCGCGACCACCTCGTAGGAGAGCTGGTTCATGATCGGCGAATCGACCAGCTCGATTTTCAGATCGCCTGTCTGGTCGCGGATCATCTCCGTGATCTCGCGAATCGTCCGATTCGCCGTGACGACGTTGTAAACGCGTCCGTCAAAAAGCTTCTGTTCAATCGCGAAGCAAATCGCGGCGACCGCGTCGTCGAGATCGAGATAGGGTCGCTTCTGGTCCAACGCGGTGCGCCACACCGGCAGCGGCTGTCGCATTGCGGCCTGCCAGCAAAACTTGTTGACCGCGGTGTGAAATCGCATGCCGGGAGAAGGCCCCACGATCGTCCCGAAGCGAAACGTAATCTGACGCAAGCCTTCCGACTCGGCGAGCGACGCCAGCAGCGCCTCTTCGCGCAGCTTCGTCTCGGCATAGGGACTCTGCGGCTTCAGTTCGGCGGGCGAGCAGTCCTCGTCCACCTGAGACCGCTGCGTTCCGTATACACTCGTCGACGAGGGAAAGATCATATTCGAGCCGCTGAGGAGGCAGGCCCGCGCCACGCGCTCGGTGCCCGAGAAATTCTCGCGATCGACTCGTTCCTTCTGCTCGACGCTTGCCTCGGCATCGGTGATCGCGGCCAAGTGGACCACCACGTCGGCGTCTACGAAGTGCGGCGCCAGGTCGTCCGTCAGTACGTTTCCCTCCACGAACTGGTAGCGACTCGTCGACGGCAGATCGAAAAGCGAAGCATACCGCTGCGTCGCCAGGCTGTCGATCATGACGACCTCGACGTCGGGCAATCGCAACGGCAATTCGCGGATCAGCCGCGAACCGATGTGTCCCAGCGCGCCGGTGACGACAATCTTCATGCTCGCACCTTCTTGGACTTTCTTCTCCGCCCCGGACTGTGGTTCACGGTTCGAGCACGTCTCGCATGCGTTCCAGTCCCGACCGCAAGTCGAAACGGGGCCGCCACCCGCTTATTTCGCGCAAGCGGGCGGAAGACAACGACACATTACCCACCTCGATTTGCTCGCGGCCCGCGGACCAGGCTACGTGCTCGACCCCACCTCCTGCGAAGCACTCGTCAACTGCTTCGGCAATCTCGGTAATGCTGCGGTGATCGTCGCTCGTGGCAAAGTACGTCGAGCCGAACAGGCGGGCGTCGCCGGCAACGCGCCACAGGACCTCCGCGGCATCTTCGACATACATGACGTTCCGCGTTTGTCGGCCTTCGCCAAAAACCTGAATCGGCCGTCCCGATCTGGCCAGACCGATGAAGTAATTGATGAAACCAAACCTGGCATCGGGCTTGCCATACGGTCCGAACAGGTTCGGCAGCCGCAGGCTCACCGTCCGCAGCCCGTACTTTTCATGATAGATCGCAAAGTACTTCTCAGCGACACCCTTGTTGGCGGAGTAGACATCACGAGGCCGCTCCGGATGATCCTCGTCCACCGCCCGCGATACCGCGGGGCCCACGACGGTGCTGCTGGAGGTAAACACGACGCTGGCGGTCGGATTGTGGTGCCGTACGGCTTCCAACAATCGCAAGCTGCCCAAGCAATTCAGCTGCAAATCGAGGTAAGGCTGATCCATCGATACCGGATGCGATGTCTGTCCGGCACAGTCGAAGATGACATCCTGGTCCACCACGGCGGCCGAGATGTCCGTCTCGCTCAACAGGTCGCCCTGGAGGAACTGGATTCTCTCAGGCACGTCCGGTAGCGACTCACGACGGCTCATGAACCGTGGGTCGAGTGAGTCGACCACGGTCACACGCACATCCGGTTCTTGCAGACAACGACGCACAAGATTCGCACCGAGGAATCCGGCGCCGCCAACGATCAAGACCTGCATGCGAGCACCTCGATCGTCTTGTCAACGCCCTCTGCCAGCCGCGTTCTGGCGGACCAGCCGGTGTCCTGCTCAAAGCGGCCCGTATCCGCGACGAAGTTCCGCTGCTCTGCCAGACCGATCTCGACGGTTGCATCCGTCTCGATCGCGATCGACCGCCCCGTTACGCGCTCGGCCCGGCTGGCAACCAACTGCACGGCTTCGGCGATCGTGTGCCCTTCACCGCTACCGATCACGTACGTCTGCTGGCCCGCGGCATCCCTTGACCCCGCGAGCAGGAATGCCTCGACCACGTCGTCGATAAAGACATAGTCGCGAATACACTCTCGATTGTCGTAAAGCTTCAAAGGACCGCCCGCCAGCGCTCTCGTAATGATCTTGTTCAGGACGACTTGTTCCGTCTTCTCGATGCGTGGCGTCGGGCCGTAAACGTTGGCCAGTCGCAGCGTCACGGCGCTATAACCCACCAGCGGAGCAAACAGACGGAGATAGGTTTCCGCGGCCGCCTTGTGAACCGCAAACAGAGTCAACGGTCGATCCGGCGCGTCTTCGCGGACCGGCAGCTCGGAGGCGCAGCCGTAGAGATTTGCGGAACTCGCGTGCACGATGCGCGGCGACCTACCGGCGGCCCGACACGCCTCGATGCAGTGTAGAACCGCCCCCGCGTTGACGGCCAAGTCCTGCTCGGCCGCGTGATTCGAGCCATGCGTGTGTTCACAAGCCGCCAGGTGAAAGACGACATCCACGCCACAGAGGGCCTCCGACCAGGTGGCACGATCCGACACGTCGCCTCGCACATGTCGCAGCGCCCCGCAAAGGTGCTTCGGCTGCCAGGCGTCCTGATTCGAGCGATCGCAAAGCACCAGCTCGCAATCGACCGCTGCCAGCTGCTCGGCCAGGGCCGCCCCGAGGTATCCTCGGCCACCCGTGAGCAGGATCGTCCGACCGACATACGCCTTCGCAGCGTCGGGGGCGGACCGACTTGGCTCGCGTCGTTCCTCCGTCATCATCGCCTTTCCCGTACGCTATGCGGTCCAGTCAAAGCCGATGTCGGGATCGTCCTCGGCAATCCGCAACTCGTCGTCCGGATTGTACGTGTGCGACATGATGTAGATCACGTGCGCCGGCCCTGCGACGATCTTGTAGCCGTGGGCGACTCCCGGAGGGATTTTGATGACTTGCTCGGGTTGGCCGTCGCCCATCCGAAAGTCGATCGTCTGGCGATACGTCGGGCTGTCTTCGCGTGTGTCATGCAAACCCACGCGCAAAAGGCCGCCGGCGATATACCACCAGTCGGTCTGAATGCGATGCAAGTGCCAGGCTTTGACGACGCCCGCATGAACAAGCGAGTGGCTGAGTTGCCCGAAGCCCTCGGAAAAGAAGTCGTCCGTGCAGCGAATCACTTCTCGAAAGAAGCCGCGCTCATCGCCATGGGTCACCAGCGGCTTGGAAATGACTCCGTCGATCATGGCGCGGCAACCGCCGAACGAACCGTGTGAGAGGATACGAGCGCTTGGGCAAGCGGCTTGGAGATAACGCTAACGATTGTAGAAGGAAGAAACGGCTCCCACAATAATCCGCATTTGTTCGTCCGTCAGCTCCGGATACATCGGCAGCGAAACGACCCGGTCGACGAGCCGCTCCGTCACCGACATGTCGGATGCAAGGCGGATCCCCTGGCGATAGGCAGACTGCTGGTGTACGGCCTGCCGATAGTGAATGCCGGCGTGCACGTCGTGCTCAGCCAGATGCTTGATCATGGCGTCGCGCTGCTCCTCTTGAACCACGTACAGATGGAACACATGACGCGCGCCTGCCCGAACACCGGGCCGTCGCAGCGGCAGCTCGGCCAGTTCCTCCTCGTATTGGGCGGCCAACGCGATCCGCCGAGCATTGTCGTCGTCGAGTCGTGGCAATTTGACGCGCAAAATCGCGGCCTGCAACTCGTCCATTCGCGACACGCCGCCCACCAGGACGCTCTCGCGCTGCGGATTCCAGCCATACTCTCGCAACGTGCGAACCCGTTCCGCGATGGCATGGTCATCGGATACGACCATGCCCGCGTCGCCAAGCGCTCCGAGGTTCTTCGTCGGATAGAAGCTAAAACAACCGACATCGCCAAGGGTCCCCACGCGACGCTCGTCCCACTTGGCACCATGCGCTTGGGCGCAATCTTCGATGACCTTCACGCCCATCTCACGGGCCACAGTGCAAACCGCGTCCATGTCGGCCGGTTGCCCGTAGAGATGCACCGGGACGATCGCCTTCGTCTTTGGTCCCAGCGCGGACCGCAGCTGCACGGGATCGATCGTGTAGTACTCCAGGTCGACATCGACCAAGACCGGCGTTGCGCCGGCGCGGGCGATCGCAGCCACCGTCGCCACCGCGGTCTGCGACACCGTGACGACTTCATCCCCCGCGCCGATATCGCACGCTCGCAGGGCCAATTCGAGGGCGTCGGTTCCGCTGGCGACCCCGACCGCATGATCGACGTCCAAGTACGCGGCGAACTCCTCCTCCAGCGACCGCACCTCCTCGCCCGACAAATAACGACCACTCTCGACCACGCGCCGCATCGCGTCGTCAAGCGACGCCTGGTGCGCCAAGTACTGAGCCCTCGGATCGGCGAAGCGTATCGTCAAAGGACCTTGACCTCCGGAACATAGACGATCCACTTGCCGCCCTGCTCTCGAAAGGCGGTTTCCTTCGCCAGGATTTCGTCTCCGTGGTTCCAGGCGAACAACAAAGCATAGTCGGGATAGTCCGCGACGAATTCCTCGTAAGGACGAACGGGCAGGTGGACGCCGGGCGTAAACATCCCCTGTTTCGCAGGCGTCGTATCGCTGACGAACTCAACCATTTCGGGCGTGATGCCACAGTAGTTCGTTACCGTCGTGCTCTTCGACGTCGCCCCGTAGCCGACAACACGAGCCCCCTCTTCCACAACGCCCGCGAGAAGCGCGTGCAGGGCGTCTCGCGACTGCTCGACCTGGGCACGAAAGGCCTCAAAAGTCTCGACACGGGCGAGTCCACGTTCTTGCTCCTCGCCCAGTCGCCGCGGGACCCGGTCGTCGACCGTCCGCTCTGCTTGGGCCGCGAAGGTGTACCGCATCGAGCCTCCGTGGACGGGTTGCGGCTCGGCATCGACCAGCTCGAAACCATGACGGCCAAGCAGCTGCTGCACCGAAGAGAGCGAAAAGTAGAAGAAGTGCTCGTCATAGATTTGATCGTAGGATGTCCGTTCGACAATATCGCCAAGATACGGGTCCTCGAAGATCATCACTCCGCCCGGCTTGAGCAGAATCCGCACGGCCTCCAACACGCCGTGAAGATCCGGGATGTGGCACATCACGTTCGTCGCCAGGACGACGTCGGCCTGTCCATGTTCCGCAACGACATTATCTGCCACCGAGGCATCAAAGAACTCGCAGAGCGTGTTGATGCCGTCCGCGCGGGCAACCTCGCCCACGTTCGCCGAAGGTTCGACACCCAGATGCCGAACGCCAGCGTGGGCGAAGTGACGCAAGAGGATCCCGTCATTACTGCCGATCTCGACGACCAACGGATCTTCGTCGACGAGGTAGCGTGATTTGACGTCGGCGGCAAACTGCTCGAAGTGCGCGGCCATGCGCGTCGAAATCGAGGAGAAGTAGGCGTAGTTGTCGTGAAAGAGTTGCTCCGGATCGACCCGCTCGGTGAGCTGCACCATCCCGCACGCTTCACAGACTCCCACCTTTAGCTCGAAGAAGTACTCCGAAGCAAACTGCTTCGGGTGCAGAAACCCGTTTGCGATCGGCATCTTGCCGAAGGATATGAACGGCTCGATCGCCGCATCGCAGAGCAGGCACTTCGCCATGACCGGGCACCTAAGCGGGGACAGCGATTTGAAGCAAGCGGGACGCGCGTCGACGATTGAGCCCTGCGCAGCCAATGAACCAGGCCGACCAGCGGGAGGCCGGCATTCCTGCTATCACCGCCGCGGCGAAGGGCTCATTGACAACGCAGCCATCAATAAAACGACCTCTCGAGCGACCCAGCGAGTGCGCGAAAACGGACCAGCTCAGCGACGATTGTCCGTCCCACCCATGGTAACCTGGCAACGCTTCGCCACTGCCGGGAACTTCTCCCCGTCGGAGGACGGCCGCACGATGACTCGCATGACGCGACGCTCCCTCCGGGGGCGTGCGCTCGTTGCGTCGAACCAGGAAGACGGGCCGCGGCTGGCAAGCATTGCGCGAGCGACACCGAGAGACAGCGACTCTTCGCCGAGAAACCTCGGAGCTCATGAGAAATGCGGCTGAGTGGATTCGAACCACCACGAGGTTAACCCTCACTAGGCCCTCAACCTAGCGCGTCTGCCAATTCCGCCACAGCCGCAAGTTCGCGTGGCACACGCTCCTCATCGTCTTCGAAGCCTCCGACCAACCCTTGGAGGCACCTCGCGAGCGCGTAAGCAGTTCAGTGTACGTCCGGTTCCCAACTCGTCAATGCCCTCATGGGGCGCGGGCCCTCGCGTCACGCGGACCAACCGCGAGCCTGTCGTGCTTGGCATGCTCCCCAGGCGGCCATCGCCGCCGGATGTCGCGCCAAGCCGCCCGTCGCCACTGCGCAGTGCCGCTACTGCCGCGACCTGCCCGCCAGGATCAATCGGTGGTATGCGAGCTCAAGCGCCACCCGACCTGCGATGATTTCGGCAAGATTGCACTCCGTCATCGTGAAGGAACGCGGTTCCCTGGCGTAGAACCACAGCGTGCCGAGAATCGACGTGTCTGTCGCCACCGGAACGCAAAGGGCAGCCCCACACGGCTCAGGAACACGCCACAGCCCGTGCAGGGCGTCGTCCTCCAGTACGACCGCGTGCCCGGTAAGGGCCTCCAAGTCTCCCAGTGCGCCCTCGAGTGGCCGAGGTGGCTCCAGCAAGCGCGCATCGGGCAGGCCTACCGCCGCCACCAGATTCAGCTCCGTCGTCTCTTCGTCCAGAACGTAGGCGGCACAAGCGTGGCACTTCAAGCTGTCGGCGGCCCCGCCCAAGACAGCTCTCAACCGCCGATCCACGTCCTCAATACGGCCTCGCGCTGGCTCTGGCACCGCGAGGGCGGCCCGTTCAGCCTCGCGCTGCCGAAGCGTGTCGTAGACCTCCAGCTGCGCCGTGATCAACTCCGCCAGTCGCTCCAGGAACTCCGGCACGTCCTTGCGACCCGCTGCTGAGTTGCCGGCACGCAACGTCTCGAAGGTCAGGGTTCCGAACGTACCGCCGGCCTGGGTAACCAGGGGAACGACCCAACCTCGTTCGGCTTGGTCGGAGGCAGCTTCGCCATTGTCCGCGGGAGTGAACGTCAACGGTTGCCCTAGCGCAGCGCTGAGACTCGCACAAAGGCGCTCGATGCGACCGAGTGTCTCGGCGTCGAGGCTTCTTCGGAAAACCTCTGCCGCCGGTTCGCGGTAGATCTTCAGTTGTTCCGCGGGCAAGGATTTCACGGCGGCGAATAGAAGCGGAGAGCGGGCTGCTGGAGCCGTCCGTGAACGCGTGACGATCGACCGATCGATTGCTCGGCGCGGAGCACATCGCCGTGGCTGGCCGGCCACCTGCGTGCAACCGTCACCACGTACCTTGTCGATCCAGTGATGCATCGACAAGGCGACGGCGCCATCTTGAGATGCGCCGGCACATTTCCTCGCTGCGTGACCCAAAGCGCATGTCGAGTTCGTCACAATCACTCCGACCCGCGCGACAGCCTGGACGACGCCGATGCGGACTTACGGGCGGAGATCGGCGGTGCTGCCGCAACTCTTTTCGCGTCACGCGCTCGACCGCAGGCGGTGCCCTACTACGGACGCAGCCACTTTTCGAGCTCTTCGATCAGGCTCGGCTTCAGCGGCTTGATCTTGCCGGAGGAGAACCTGCGCTCGTGGGCGGTCTCATACGCCGCGTCGGCCTTCTGGCGATCGCCGGCACACTTGTAGGCCAAGGCAAGATGAAAATAGGTCTGCGCCGGCGCCTCTTCCTGGCTGCGCAGGTTTCCACGAAATCTCGGGCGATTGGCATCCATCGAAACCGCTTCCTCGAGACTTGCCACCGCTTCACTGCACTCACCGCGGGCCAGATGCACGACGCCCTTGGTGTCGAGGATCCCTATCTGCGGGCCAATCAACTCGACCGCGCGATTGACCAAGTCCAGAGCTTCGTCAAGATTCTCTTCCGTCGCGGCAAGGACGAAGGCCAGGTTGTTGGCCGCCTGAGCCTCTTCAATCTTCGTCAGATCGTCTTCCCTGAGCAGCTGGCGAAAGATCTCGGCGGCGCGCGGCGCATCGTCGGTCTGAATGGCAAAGTCCCCCTCGAGAAACCGGAACGCCACCGACTTGCTCACGGCCGAATTGCCGGCAGCCCGATACCATTGGCCAACGCGCTTTCGCATGGCCCGAACTTCCGTTCGGCTCGCGTCGACACCGGGATTCTGAATCACCAGGTTTCCAATGCGGACCGCGGCCTCGACATTTCCTGCCTTGGCGTAGGACTCGGCGATCGAGAGGGCTTCGTCGGAGCTGCGACTGCGGGCCAGATACTTGGCCAATTCAATCCGTCCCCGCGGATGCTCCGCCGCCAGGCGGCGAAACGTCTCATTCGCATGATTGTCGAGGCCTTGCTCGTCAAAGAGCCGAGCCGCCATCACCACCTGATCGAACGTCTCATCGGTGATTTCGCCACCGGGAAGCAACCGGGAAATCGCCGAGATGGCGTCGTCTCTGCCCTCGTCGTCGTAGGCCATGTGCCAGGTGGCAATGAGCCGAATCGAGCGAGGTTCGTTCGGCTCGAGTCGCTCGAGGTGTCGCATGTAGTTCTTGGCCTGATCGAAGTCACGACGATCCAACAGCATCATCCCGTGCTGCGCCAAGCGGCTGGCTTCCTGACTCCGCGATCTCTCGCTGCGTTCCTTGTCGAGCATCATCTCCATGGCTGCCATACACCGATTCCAGCGCTCGTCGGCAGAGATGGTCGCGTCGCGATACTGCAGGCCCGCCATCAGCAGCACGGCGTCGACCGTTAACTTGTGCGGACTCTTCTCGGCCAACTCGACCAGCAGGTCAAGTGCTTCGCGTTTGAAACGGGGTTCCGACCGCGTCGACAGAATCTGGGCGTGTAGGATGTAATCCTGAGCGCTGTCAGGTTTCTTGCTCCGATTCCAGGAAACGTGCTCAATCGCCTCGTGAAAATCGGCAAGATCGCCGGAGTTCACGAGCACCGTTGCCAATTGGCGTCGCGCCCACATCATCATTTCCAACGCGTACGAATTCTGCTCGCCCGGATAGTGGACGATCGACTCCAACAGCTCTTTGCCGTTTCGAGTCTGGTTGAGCCGCAAGTAGTGGATCGCCAATCCCCGCATCGCCGCCAGGTTTGTCGGCTGCGTGTTCAAAATAGACGTCAGGTAATGTTCCGCTTGCGCAATGTCCTCCAAACGCAAATACCCTTCCGCGAGGACCGATCGGGCGATGTCGTCGGGCAGATTGGCCTCGGCCTCGCGAAGAACCCGTTCCGCGCCGCGGGGGTCCTTCTTCGAGGTCAGGAAGAACTCGAACAGCTGCAACCAAGGATCGGCGAGTGCCGGTTCCATCGCAGCGGCAAGGCGATAGTTGGCCTCGGCCTTCTCGTGTAGCCTGCGCGTCACGGTCGGATTGTCGAAGCGGGTGGCCGCCTGATCGTACATCTCTCCCTTTTCGACGAACGCGAGCCAGCTGGCCGACTCGGCCGGCGTGTATTTGTCGATCGTGTCGATCGCCTGGTAGGCGTCGTCTGCCAAGGAGGCCGCCAGGATCGCCCCGATTCGCTCCCGATCGGGAAAGTCGGAACGCACGCTCCGGAAGAGGACGTTGGCTTGTCGGAAATCTCCCTGCCGGATGTAGAGATCCATCAGATGAGACGCCAGCGAGGCATCTCGAGAACCCAGCGAACGAGCCATCGCATAGTCGCTCGTGGCCCCCGCAAGATCTCCCTGCATTTCCCGCACGTGCCCGCGAAGGTGGTGCAGCATGTGCCAGCTGGGGCGAATTTCGAGCGCCTCGTCGACCAGGCGGCGGGCCTCCTTCAGGCGAGCCGCGCGCTGCTCATTCGCTTCGTCCGTATCCGCCTCGCTCGCGGTCGTCAAAAGGTACTGGCTGCGCGCGTACTTCCAAACCGGATCGTCGCGGCCCAAGGTGCTCTCGATCGACTGCAGCGACGCCAACATGGCTTGTTCGTCGCCCTTCTGCATCGCCAAGTCAAACAGCTGACGCAACGTCGAGGTGTCGTCCGGGGTCAAAGCGCGGGCCAACTTCCAGCAACGATCGGCCTCCGAAGTTCCAGCCCCGCCCGCATACGCGTACGACGAGCCCAGGTGCAACCAGACCATCGCGCGTTCTTCCTCTTCCAGATTCTCGACACGCTGCTCGAGCTGCTTGAGAAAGTCGAGCTTCTCCCGCCGGCTGCGGTCGGGGTCGCGAACCATGATGCGGGACGATTCAATGATGTTCTTGCCCGTATCGCCCCGGCGAGTTCGCAACTCTTCGAGTTCGGCCAGCGCCGGCGCCCTGCCTTCGCGATTCAGAATCGAGCCGACGTAGTTGTAGTAATTGTGCCGCCAGACGCGGAGCGCCAACTTCTGCTCGCTCTCCGGCAACGTGTCGATGTGCTCGTCGTACAGTTCCAAGGACTTCTTGACGAGCGCCTTGGCTTCCTCGTGCCGGGCGTCCTCGTCTCCTTCGCCGCCGAGGATCAACGAGGTCTTCCGGCCCACCACCTGCCAGAAACCCCGTTCCTTGATCCAATCCTCGGGACCTCCGACGATTTCCTCATCCTCGACTTGACCTTCCACGGGCGCGAGCGGAGCCGTGTCCGCCTCCATTCGCGCGCGGGCCAGAGTCGCCTCCGCGCTGGCCAAGACGTCACGCACCCTGGGCGAGACTCGTGCCGGACCACCGCGACGATCGATCTGGCTTCGCAGGTAGATAACCGCATCCCGTGGGCGGCGCAGGTTCAGCAAGGCACGCGAGTGACCCAACAGGATCTCGTCGGTAATCTCAAAGTCCGGATCGGACTGCAACGCCTGGTAGAGCTCCAGCATCCGATCCCATTGCCGCGTCTCTCCGTAGCAAGTGGCCAGGTTACGATCGATCGTCTGTTCCAGCTCGGTCCGATTGGCCACCTTCGGTCGCGCTTCTTGCAGGCTCCGAATCGCCGCCGACCACTCTTCTTTCGCGATCGGCACAAGGGCCTCCGAAACGAGAATCGTCCCCTCGTCGACCTCGCTCTCGCGCATGGAACGAATGACCTGCTGCATGCCCTCGGGATCGCGGTCGATGAGATGATAGTGCATCTTGCGCCAGAGAAGATCGACATTGCCCGGACTCGCTTCGAGTCCTTGCACGATGACTTGCAACGCGTCCTTGGCGTTGTTCGTCCGCAAGGTCAAATGCGCCAGAGCCAGGTATGCGTTGATCGAGTTCGGATGCTCCGCAATCACGCGCAGAAGTTCGGACTTCGCCTCCTCGAGTTCCCCGTCGTTCGAGAGGATCTCCGCCAGCACCAGACGCGGCTTGTCGCTCCGCTCCTCCGCGGGGAGTTCGGCGTCGAGGGCAACCGCCTTGGCGACTTCCTTGCGGGCCTCCTTCCGCAGGTCTTCGCGGATGCTGGGAGGAGCCTCACGCATCTCGTATTCCTGCCGATACAACCCTCGCAGCAACCAAGCTTCGGAGGCCGTCTTCTTGTCCTTGAGCACCCCGTTCATGCCGATCATGCCGTCGATCACGCGCCCGGCCATCTGGGGATCGCCGGCGATGTGCCAATAGTATTGAGCCAGCAACGAATAGGCCTCGATATTGCGCACGTCGAGCGCGATCGACTCGTCAAATTCCGCTTGCTTGCCTTCCTGTTCACGCACTTCACGTGTCGGCACCACGAAGCCCAGCAACTTCTTTAAGTATGCGTCGGCACGCTCGTCGGTGGCCGTCAGCTTGAGGCCGATCGAACACATCGCCGCGTGAAACACGAGTTCGGGATCGTCCGGCGTCAGCTTCAGGTGCTCTTCGATCAAACGATAGGCCTCGTTCAGCCGGCCCGTATGAACGAGCACGTCGATCAACTTTCGTTCCAGCGCGTGACGCGCCTCCGAGCCCTTCTTGGACTCGCGGGCCGCCGTCTCCAGCAGCCGCTTGGCAAGATTGAAATCCTTCGGCGTGCTGCCGTCCTCGAGCACGATATCCGCGGCCAGGAATGCGGCCTTGGTCTCGCGCTCCGTATCGTCCGGGTTCTTCTTCAGGAACTTCAGCAATTCGTCGAGCGCCAGACGATCGTCCCCCTGCTCTTCCGCAGCGGTCGACTGCCGCAGCCAATATTTCTCCGTTTGCGCGACTTGACTGTCGTGCCGATAGACGACGCCGACCGCGATCAGAATCGAGGGAACCAAGAGCAGGATCAGGAACTTGATATTGAGTCTTTTCATCCGCTTCTGAATTTCGCGCTAAAACCAAGAATGGGAGCGAGGTGGCCTGGCCCAACGGGCCCACGACGGTTCGCACATGGCCGCAACTGCGCGCCGGCAGCGCCGGACGAATGGGGCGCGGCGGGGGCCATCCGCCGGCACGTCGCGCATTCGGTACCCCGCTTGCCGCCAAGCCTCTCGAGAATGCGTCAAACAGCTGGCCATTAAAGTACTTATGAATTCATCCTAGCCGATGCTTCCGGACTGTCAATGAAACGAAGCCCGCCCGCCGCGGCTCCCCTTACGACGTCTGTTTGGCCAATTCCGCAGGGGAGGTTTTTGTCGCGAAATCCCGAAATTCGAGGTCACCGCACAAAAACTGCAACTCGCGGCCGCAGCGGAGGTTACGACGTCTGCACCGGGGCAGCATCGCGTCAATAAGCCCTTTTGTGTCAATAGGTTACAAAACTTACCCGGGGTACCGACCCGAGGGCCAAAAAACCCCGCGGTCGCGACCACGTCGAACACCTGCGACGAGCCGGTTGCACCGCTCTTGCGGCTTGAACGACACCGCCGGCGACGTATCCGCGTCCGCAGCCCGCCCGTCGTCAGCGTCTCGGTTAGGTCTCCATCATCAGGCTACCAAGTCGGTGCCTACAAGCAACTTGGAAATCGACCACCGGAAGACCGAAGACTGGGAGATGGCCACTGAGAGATCGCCATTGGGCCGCCAAGCCCTCGGCCGTCGCCGCGATTTGCGACCCGCCGACCGACGCGTCCACTCCCGATCTCTCCTACGCCTACCTTCGCCCCGCGACGGCCGATCTTGTGGTCTCGGCCGCCTGGCCAAACCAGACACCCCACCATGCCCCGGCCCCATGGGACAGGCAAGTCGCTGCAATAGTTCGACAAGCGGGCGGCGAATCACGGATGATGATGCCAACCGGGCGGCACCGGGAATGGGCGTCCGGGCGGGCTCCGTCGCGCTCTCTTCTTGAGAATTCGCCGTTCTTTTCGCCAGACGCCTAAGATAGGCCCCGCCCGCTCGTCAATCCAACAGACAAAGCAGCGCCGGGCGGACAGCCGCCTGGCAGCCGACAACGCGAAGTCACCAACGCGATGGTCGAAACGAGGGACACCGATCCGAGTCGACTGGTGCGTGACGCGGTCCGGCGACACGAAAGCTCGCTGCTGCGCTATGCGGCGCGAATCACCGGCGACCTGGAGCGTGCCCGCGACGTCGTGCAGGACACGTTTCTCAAACTCTGCCGGGAAGACCTGGCCCAACTCGATGGACACCTGACCCAGTGGCTCTACACGGTCTGTCGTCGGGGGGCGATTGACGTCTGTCGCAAGGAGCAGCGGATGAGCACGATCAGTCAAGAGCAAGCGGCCGGCGTCGCCAGTCGCGAGGCAAGCCAGGCCGAGGCGGCCGAGAACCGCGACACGGCCGCACGGGTGGCCGTCATTCTGGCCGAGCTGAGCGAGAACCAACAGGAAGTGATCCGGCTCAAGTTTCAGCACGGGCTGAGCTATCGCGAAATCAGCGCGGTCACCGAGCTGTCGGTTTCGAACGTCGGCTACCTGATCCACACCGCCTTGGGCAAAGTTCGCCAGCGGCTGCGGGTAGAGCCGCAGCCCTAGATTGCGGGAGGGCGAGGCCGCCGAGCCTCAGAAGCAAACCACACGGGAGGGCGAGGCCGCCGAGCCGCCAGCTCTGAGACGAATGGGTCAGGTTCAAGTTTTCGGTGAGCGCGATTTGCAGAAGGAAGGATTGATTGGCCGAAAATTGGACCCGACCCCGGGATGGCCTCCCGGGGCAAGGGCGAGGCCGAGCGCCGAGCCGCAGAACAACAACGCGGAACAACGAACCCGGAACCGGCATGCCCACGACGAGCGTGGGCATCCCACGAGAAGACAAACGGCTAACACGTAAGGAGGTTCTCGATGACCCTCGACGCCAACGACCCCCGCCTGACCGCCTACGCCTTGGGCGAACTCGACGAAGCGGACCGCGCCGCGCTGGCAGCGGAACTGGCCGCGGCACCTGAGCTGGCCGACGTGGTTGCCGAGATCCGCCAGGCCGGCGAGTTTGTGCAAGGCGGCCTGGCCGCCGAGCCGGCGCCGCAGTTGACCGACGCGCAACGGGCGGCGATCGAGGCGGCCGCCGAAAGCGGCACGCCCACCTCTTCCGACTCGGATCCGCTGCCTGCGGGTCTTTCGGCGACCGGCAGCCGCCCATGGTGGTCACGCGTGAGTGTGAAGGCCTGTTTGGCCATCGCGGCGACGCTGCTGCTGTTGGCGGTCGCGGTGCCGGCGTTTCGTTCGCCGCTGGAGAAAGTCGCTCGCCTGACGGACGAGTCGGCCAGTATGACGTCGGGCGAGGAAGGCCGCGACAGCGTGGATCTCCGCGACCTTGGCTACATCGGGAATGCGGAGCGCGGAGGCTCGCCGTCGGGCGATGAGCGGGGAGCGTCGCCGTACTACCTGAACGACGATATCGGTTCGGCACCCGAGGATGGTTGGTTCAGAGATGGTGGCGATAAGCGAACTCGGGAATTCGGGACCGGCCTCGACGTCGTGGTGTCGTCCACAGAAGGCGAAACCAGAGACCCGGACGTGAGCGCCATCCCGGACGAAGAGCCGCTGCTCTACGAGGTGGAAGTGGATGCCGCCGAAGGATTCGACTTCGGAGATCAGCAAGCCGGCGGCGAAGACGCGGCCGACTACGCTTCCCCGCCCTCGGACGAACCCGAGGAAGCGGCCGCCGAAGCACCACGGAGCCTCAGACACGAGATTGGCGATGGCGTAAGGTGGGGTGGGTGGCAGAGTGTCGATGGCCGGGAAAGCGAACAATCGGCCGACGGCGAGCCGCCCGCGGAGACCGAAACGGACCGGGCTTCAGAAGATACGGAACGCGCGCAGGGGCAGTCGCAGACGCAGCCGCAAACAACGCCGCCACCGCCGGAGGCGTCTTCCCCCAAAGAAGCCGAAAGGCGAATGGAGCAGCGGGAGAGGCTTCGCGCCGTCGTCAACAAATTGAATCAACAGCAGGGGGAAATCGACGAGATCGCCAGCCGCATCGCGCAGTATGAAATGGCCTACCGCATGCAGGCGAGCGGAGAGGACCGCGCGAAATATGCCGAGGCCCTGCGCGAGCAACGTCGGCTGCAGGCCCAATATCGCGAGCTGACCGGCGAGTCGCTTACCTGGCGGCGCTCGCGGGCCACGCCCAACGCCTCGCGGTTGATGATCGGTGAGCAGGAGGAGCTGCCGCTCGAGGGGCTGCAGGCCAACATTCAGGTCGACGGGTTTCGCGCCCGCGTGCTGTTGGACTACTACTTCTACAACGACCGCGACCGGCAGTTCGAAGGCAACTTCAAGCTGCGACTGCCCAACGAGGCCTCGCTCTACTTCTTCGCCTTTGGGGAGACGGCCTACGAGTACAAGCCGAGCGTCGAGAACACCGACCAGCTGGTGCAGGCCGCCTTCTTCAACATGAACGAGGCCCGCACCGCCGGCACCGCGCCCGAGGAGATTCT
The DNA here is from genome assembly GCA_003389215.1 of Planctomycetota bacterium. Lineage (GTDB taxonomy): Bacteria > Planctomycetota > Planctomycetia > Pirellulales > UBA7805 > MB-PLM-2. Next base: position 58,631 of record QQVP01000022.1, read on the forward strand.
GAAGCTGCGGGCCGGTTCGTGGAACACGCCCAAGGTGGCCCGCATTGTGCCCAAGGAAAAGGCAGCCCATGCCTATCGCGAGACGGTCCGTCGCCGCGTCGATCCGGCGCTGGTCGAATGGTCGGGTGCCGGCATCTTCGCGGCACGGGTCTTTCCGCTCGCTCCGAAGAAGCTGCACCGCATCGTGGTCGGCTACGACGTCGACCTGACCCGCGTGGGTGACAAGCTCGAGTACGTGCTCGACCTGCCGCAGGAGGTCCCCGACGTGGTGGTCGACATCAACCTGGCCGCCACCGCCGGCAGCACCGCGACGGTGACGCCGCGGGTCGAGCCGTTCGTCTCCAATGGACGGGCCTACTACAACATCGAGCGTCCGGTCGGCAAGCGGATCGCCCTGTCGGTCGACGCCGCCGGCAATACCCTGTTGCGCGGCGAAGACAAAGAACTCGAAACGCCGCTGTTCGCCGCGTCGCTGGTGGCCGACTTGCCCGCCGACAAAGTCAGTTCCGCCTCGCCCGAGGCGATCTTCCTGGTCGACACGTCGCTCAGCTCGAATCCCGACAAGTTCAACGTCTATCTGAAGCTGCTCGAAGCGACGCTCACCGAGAACCGCGACGCGATGAATCGCTTTGGCGTGCTGTTCTTCAACATCGAGACACACTGGTGGCAAGATGGCCTGGCTGAGAACACGCCGGAGAACGTGGCGGCCCTGATGGACTACGCCCGTACGCTGTCGCTCGAGGGCGCGACCGACCTGGGCGCGGCCGTGCGCGAAGCGGCTCGTCCGTCATGGTCAGTCGTCGACTCGGCGGTGCCAGGCCAGGACGGCGGGGCGGCCGCTTTGCCGACCAAGCGCGACGTGTTCCTGCTCAGCGACGGGGCGCTCAACTGGGGTCAGCGAAACCTTCACCAGTTGTCGGCGAAGCTGTCCCACACCAACTCGCAGGTCGGGGCCCTGTTCGCCTTCAACACCCGGATGACCGGCACGGCGGGCAACGTGCTCGCGCACCTGGCCCGCGAGACAGGCGGCAGCGTCTTCACGGTGGTTCAGGAAGCCGAAGTCAAGAAGGTTGCCCGAGCCTATCGGCAACGACCCTGGCGACTCGAAGGTGTCGAGCTGGCCGGTGGCAGCGATCTGTTGCTGGCCGGTCGCCCCACGAGCATCTATCCGGGCCAGCCGCTGACGCTGGTCGGTCGCGGGGTTCCGGCGGACGATGCCGAAGTGGTGCTGCGACTGCGTCGTGGCGAGGAAAGCAAAGCACTGCGGATCGGCATCGATCAGCGACTCGCTTCGCCGCTGGCCGCGCGGACCTATGGCCAGGTGGCGGTCGGGCAGATGGAATCGCTGGGCGAGGTTACCGAAGACGTGTCGGTGGCCTATGCACGTCACTTCCGCGTGACGGGGCGGACCTGTTCGCTGTTGATGCTGGAGAGCGAGGCCGACTACGAGCGTTTCAACATCAAGCCTGAGGACGACGCCTTTGTGGTGAAGAGCAGTCAGGCTTCGCAGGTCATCGGCGAGGCGCTTCGCGAAGCGGCCGATCTTTTGGCCAACCCGAAGGCGGCGTTCGTGGCCTGGCTGGCCAAGCTGGAAAAGATGCCCGGCGTGTCGTTCCAGGTCTCGCCGGCGCTGAAGATCGCGATGAACTCGCTCTCGCCAGCGGCCTTCGAGGTACCCAGCGGCACACTCGAGTGCAAGGAGCGCGGGGCCGACGAAATGCCGGCCGACTTGAAGGAACAGCTTTCGCAGGGCAAGACCGACTACGATCTGGTACAGCTCGAGTCGCAACGCCGCATGCGAGAGTACGGCGCGGGCGACGCCCTGCGGATGCTTTCCAGCCTGGTGGAGAACAGCCCGGGCGACCTGCCGCTGATTCGCGACGTGGCCTACTCGGCGATGGAATGGAAGCAGCACGATCAGGCCTATCACCTGCTGCATCGCGTGGCACTGGCCCGACCTTACGAACCGCAGATGTATCTGGCCATGGCACAGAGCCTGGCCGATGCGGGTCGCAACGATCTGGCGTTGCTCTACTACGAGGTCGCCTCGTCGGGCAATTGGGACGGCCGCTTCCGCGACTTCAACCACATCGTGCAAGTCGACTACGTCCATTTCCTTCGCGAGGTCGCCGCCGGCAAGCGGCAGGTGGCGATGGCGGAGTTTGCCCGGGCCCGACTCGATCGGCTCTCAGACCGCGTTCAGCTCGATGAGGCCGACGTGGTGGTGGCCGTGATGTGGAACACCGACGGCACGGACGTCGACCTGCACGTGACCGAGCCGTCGGGCGAGATCTGCTACTACGGCCATCGCCAGACGGAACAGGGCGCCACGCTGACGCAGGACTGCACCCAGGGCTTTGGGCCGGAACTGTACGTACTGAAGAAGGCGGCCGCCGGCAAGTACCTGGTGCAGGTGAAATACTTCGCCAGCGACGCCAATCGAGCCAGCACGCGGACCAAGGTCTATGCCACGCTCTATCGCGGCTGGGGCACCGAGGACGAGGTGGCCGAGCGTAAGGCGGTCTACCTGACCGTCGGCAAGGGCATGCACGAAGTGGCGACGCTGGGAGTCGGCAAGTAGAGGGTCGGCAGGTAGACGTCGCGCCCTGGGGTCCGGCGGCGAAAGGGCTCGACGGCGACGAAGCGTCGCGGCGCGATTGCTCGCCCGGCTACTCGCTCGCCACCGGCTTCAGGTCGGTAATGTAGCAGCCGATCGCCTTGGTGGTGACGAGCTCGATGTCGTCGGCGTCGTGGCCTTCGTCTTGCGAGACTTCGAGCAGCTTGCCAATCGCCTCTCGCAAGTCGCGCTGCGACGGTGCGGTGCGGGTCTTGCCAAAGTCGACGTACTGGTCGTCGATCCGACCGCGGTAGACCATCTTCCCGCCGGCCGCGAACAGGGCCGCCTCGGGCGTCACCCGCGCGCCGGTCATCTCAACCAACTTGTGCCCGGGGTCGCGGATCACCTTGCCGGGCAAGTTGTACTCTCCGAGGTGTTCTTGGATTTGCGCGGCAGTTTCGGCGGGATCGACGTACACGAGATAGAAATTGTCCTGCAGCGTGTCAAAGGCCTCATAGACGCGGCGAAGCTCCGGGGCGTAGCGGTTCGCGATCGGACAGTCGGTCCGCGTGAACACGAGCAGCGTCATGTCGCCATCGGCCAGCGGATCGAAGTCGACCAGCCCCAGGTCGGTCACCTCGCGCGCCGCGGCAGCGTCGTCGAGTTGCAGATGTTCTTTGAGGAAGGCCAGCGTCCGCTCCCAGGCCAGTTCCGCAGCCTCCTTGTCGTAGCCTGGATTCTCGCCCTCGCGGCTGGCGAAGCCGTGGGTCGTGTTGGGGTAGATGTAGATTTCGTGGTCGCCGCTGTGGGTCTTCAGTTTGGCTTGAAACTCGCGGACGTTGTCGACCTTGATCGCGCGGTCCTCCTCGGCAAAGTGCCCGATGATCTTGGCCCGCATCTGTGCGAGGTCGTCCTCGGGATTGAAGCGGCCGTAAAAAATGACCGACGCCTTGACGCCGAGATTGTTCTTGGCGATTTGGTAAGACCAGCCGCCGCCAAAGCACCAGCCAATCGAGGCCAGCCGCTCCGGGTCGACGACGCCCGTGCCCTTGAGATGATCGAGGGCGTCGCGGAGATTCTGCTGGGCTTTCTCCATGTCGTCGCGCACGGCGGTGGCCAGCTCGCGGGCCCGTTGCGGTTCGGTCGTCGACTCGCCGGCATAGAGATCGACCGCCAAGGCGACATAGCCCAACTCGGCGAAGCGACGGGCCTCTTGGCGGATGTGGTCGTTGAGCCCCCACCACTCGTGAATCAGGACGATGCCGGGATAGTTGCCGTCTTCGCTCGGTCGGGCAAGATAGCCGGTCGACTCGACGTCGCCCCGCTTGCTATAGACGACCTCCGCAGTTTCGATTTTGACTTCGCCCGCGGCAGCGGCCGTCTTTGCCAGCGCGGTGGCCGGCACGGCGTCTTGCGACTGGCGTACTTCTTGACAACCGGGAACGACGACCGCGCCCAGCAGCAGGCCGGTGATGATTCCGTGCTTCATGACTTCAACTCGTGCTTTTTGGGGAGTGTGGGCTGACCACGGCGCTGTGAGCCGACGCGACGGCCGGGGCCTCCCAAGGTGACGCGTCGGCCGCGAGGGAATTCACGGCCGCGAGCACTTCCACCTGTCCACGTATCGATTGTAGCGGAATCGCCGCCAATCGCCGGTCCGTTTCACCACACGATCGGCCGGGACAAACGTGCCCTCCAGGCCCGTCTTAGGTCACTTCCGCTCGTTTGCGGATTGGCCGAATCGGGCCTAAAATAGAGGATTCGGGTCGTGCGTGACACGCCTTGCAGGCAACTCTCCTTCTACGCCGCCCGGCCCCTTCGCAACGGTCCCGGCGGCACATCGAGCGATGACGGCGATTCTCGGCATTTCGGCGTTCTACCACGATTCGGCGGCCGCCCTGGTCGTCGATGGCGAGATCGTGGCCGCCGCCCAGGAAGAACGCTTCACGCGGAAGAAGCACGACTACAACTTCCCCACGCGGGCGGTCGACTATTGCCTCGAAGAAGCGGGGCTGACCCCGGCCGATCTCGACCTGGTCGGCTTCTACGACAAGCCGTTCCTGAAGTTCGAGCGGCTGCTGGAAACCTATCTCGCCTACGCCCCGGTCGGACTCCGTTCGTTTTTCATGGCGATGCCGCTCTGGTTCCGCCAGAAGCTGCACCTGCCGCGGGAGATGTCGCGAGCCCTGGGCAAACAGTACAAGAATCGCTTCGTCTTTACCGAACATCACGAGTCGCATGCGGCCAGTGCCTTTTTCCCCTCGCCCTTCGAAGAGGCGGCGATCCTCACGCTCGACGGTGTCGGCGAGTGGGCCACCGCCAGCTATGGCGTGGGGCGCGGCAACCGGATCGAGCTGACGCACGAGCTGCACTTCCCTCACTCGCTCGGGCTGCTCTACTCGGCGTTCACCTACTTCACCGGCTTTCGCGTGAACTCGGGCGAGTACAAGTTGATGGGCCTGGCCCCCTACGGCGAGCCGACGTACGTCGATCTGATCTACGACAAGCTGCTGGACGTCAAGGAAGACGGCTCGTTCCGCATGGACATGTCGTACTTCAACTACGGTCAGGGACTGACGATGACGTCGGCCAAGATGGACCAACTATTCGGCCGCCCGCCGCGCCGGCCCGAGGCCGACCTGACGCAACAAGACATGGACATCGCCGCCTCGATTCAGGTGGTGACCGAAGAGATCATGCTGCGGTGTGCCCGCCACGTGCAACAGGAGACGGGCATGAACCGGCTCGTGCTGGCCGGGGGCGTGGCCCTGAATTGTGTGGGCAACGGCCGCATTTTGCGGGAAGGACCGTTTGAAGAGATCTGGATTCAACCGGCGGCCGGCGATGCCGGGGGCGCCCTGGGCGTGGCCCTGTTCATCTGGCACCAATTGCTCGAGAAGCCGCGCTCGGTCGAGTCGCTCGACAGCCAGCGGGGTTCGCTGCTGGGGCCGCGCTTTGGCGACGCCGAGGTCCGCCAGTTCTTCGACACCCAGGGCGCGCCGTATCACCACTTCACCACCGACAACGAGCTGTGCGACTACGTCAGTGGGCTGTTGGCGAATGAGAAGGTCGTCGGCTGGATGCAGGACCGCATGGAGTTCGGGCCCCGGGCCCTTGGCTCGCGGAGCATTTTGGGCGACGCCCGCAGCCGGCAGATGCAGTCGGTGATGAACCTGAAGATCAAGTTTCGCGAATCGTTTCGCCCGTTCGCCCCGTCGGTGCTGCAAGAACACGTTGACGAGTACTTCGAGATGCGACCGCAGGAGCCCAGCCCCTACATGCTGCTGGTGGCTCCGGTCCAGGAGTCAAAACGTTTGCCGCTAAACGGCGAGGATCAGACCCACCAGGGCATCGACAAGCTGAAGGTGATTCGCAGCGAGGTGCCGGCGATTACGCACGTCGACTACTCGGCCCGGGTGCAGACCGTCGATTCGCAGCGGCACGTCCGCTACCACAAGCTGATCAAGCAGTTCGCGGACAAGACAGGCTGCGCGGCGATCATCAACACCAGCTTCAACGTGCGCGGCGAGCCGATTGTCTGCACGCCGGAAGATGCGTACCGTTGTTTTATGGCGACCAACATGGACGTCCTGGTCGTGGAGAACTGTGTGCTGCTCAAAGACGAGCAACCCGACGCGGAAGAACACCAGGTCGAAGAGTATCTCGATCAGTTTGCGCTCGATTGATCCAGGCGGCCGAACGGCCACTTTGCGGAGTCTCGCCCGATGGGCATGATTGAAGTCAAACAGACGTTCAGCCGCCGCGAGCTGCTGTGGTTCGGCCCGCTGATGGCCCTGTTTGCGGGACTGCTGGGCTGGTTCGTGATGCGGCAGTTCGAGGCCGACCGGGTGGCCTACGGGCTGTGGGGTGCGGCGGGAGTGCTGATCGCCGTTTACTACGCCGTGCCCCGCTGGCAAGCAGCGATCTTCAAAGGCTGGATCTACGCGTTCATGCCGATCGGTTGGGTAGTCTCGCATGTCCTGCTGGCGATCATCTATTACTTGCTCCTCACGCCCATTGGGCTTCTAATGAAAGTTTGCGGATACGACCCCATGCAGCGGAAGTTCGACCGGACGGCCGAGTCCTATTGGATTCGCCGGGATACGGACCGAGATAAGTCGACGTACTTCAAACAGTACTAAGAATCGTCATTCAGAATCGTCGGGTGCCCACCATGACCGAAACCGAAGTCTCCCCCGTCGCCGAGTCCGAGAGCAACGAATTCGTGGATGCCGCACAGGAAGGTCAAATCGGTTTCTTCGCCGAGTTTGCCGACTTCCTGTTGCACAACAAGAAGTGGTGGATCACGCCGATCGTCGTCGTGTTGCTGGCCGTTGCTCTGTTGGTGATGCTGGCGGCAACGCCCGCGGCACCGTTCATATACACCATTTTCTAAACGCCTGCCCCCGCGTGGTGGCCCGCGTGGTGGAACATCGTGCCGAACTCCCGACATCCCTTGGCGAAGCTCTGGGCCCTCGCACGACTGCGAAGCACGGTCGCGATGGCGCTGTCCTTCGTCGTGGTGCTCGCTGCTGGCTGCTATTCTTCGCACGACCGCACGGGCGAGGTGGACGACTCGTCGGCGAGCGACGTGGCGGAGGCCCCCATCTCTTCGCAATTCACGACGGCCCGCGACCGCGAGCGACGGGCCGAGCGTGACGAGTTGCTCGACCCGAATCAGGACGGCTGGCAGACCGAGGCCTTCGCCGACCAGGCCACGAAACAACTCAAGCAACTCGGCAAGTGGATCGCGGCCGGCAAGAAGCTCAGCGCGAAGCGGCTGGCCAAGATCGCCGACGAGAAGTACCGCAGCCCGCCGCTCCGCCCTCGCGATCTGGAAGAGGTCTACTCAGGTCCGCTGCTTACCGTGCATCGTTCCGCTGGCTCGGCAGCGGCGGCGGCCGAAGCTGCCGCGGTTTCCGCTACGCAAGCCGACGCATCGGATACGGCGACCTACCACGGGCCCGACGGGTTCGCCCAGGCGCTGGCCGAACTCTTGACCGGCCTGGATGCGTCGGCCGATCCGCAGGTGGCCGTGAAGGTCGTCTTTGTGGACGTCGCCGACGGTGCCCATGGGACCACGATCTACTGGCAAGCGGCAGCGGAAACCGCCACGGGGCACGCCCAGCACACGGCCACCTGGCAGTGCAAGTGGACCGCCCCAGAGGCCGATCAGCCGCCGCGACTCCTCAATGTCCGCGTCGTCGAGTATGAAGAGACACGGCTCGACCGAGGCGAGCAAGGTAAGCTCTTCGCCGACTACACGGAGTCGGCCCTCGGGAATCAGGAGAGCTATCGCCGGCAGCTCCTCTTCGGCAACCATCATTGGGGATCGCTTCTCGATCGCACGCTCGGCCTTCGCCTGCGAGGACTGCGCGGGCTGGCGGTCGGCGATGTGAACGCCGACGGGCTCGACGACGTCTATGTCTGCGAGCCGGGGGGACTGCCCAACCTGCTGTACCTGCAAATGCCCGATGGCTCGTTTCGCGACGTGTCGCGGAGTGCGGGCGTCGACTTTCTCGACCCGGCCAGCAGCGCGCTGTTTGTCGATTTCGACAACGACGGCGATCAGGATCTCGTCGTGGCGTCGCCAACGGCGATCACGATTCTCTCGAACAACGGACAGGGCATCTTTGCGATCCGCACCTTGCTCGACGGGGGCGAAGCCTTTCAGCCGACGGCGGTGGATTACGACAGCGACGGCGACTTGGACCTCTACATCATCATGTACGAGCCGTTCGGGCATGAAGACACGGTCGTGGCGGGCGTGCCGATCGCCATTCCCTATCACGACGCCAACAACGGCAAGCCGAACGTCCTGTACCGCAATGACGGCAACTGGAAGTTCACCGACGTCACCAGCGAGGTAGGGCTTGACGAAAACAATCAGAAGTTCTCGCTGGCGGCGACCTGGGAAGACTTCGATCTCGACGGCGATCAAGACCTGTACGTCGCCAACGACTTCGGCCGCAACAACCTCTATCGCTTCGATAGCGAGACGGGCCGCTTCGACGACATCGCGGGCGACGCGGGCGTCGAAGATATGAGCACCGGCATGTCCGCCAGCTTTGGCGACTTCGATCGCGACGGCTGGCCCGACCTCTACGTGGCGAATATGTGGTCCTCCGCGGGCAATCGGATCACCTATCAGCGTCAGTTTCGCACGCCGGCCGAGAACGTGGTGAAGTCACAGTTTCAATACATGGCCCGTGGCAATTCGCTCTTTTCGAACGCGAAGGACGGCCGCTTTCGCGACCTCAGCCTGCCGGCCGGAGTGACCATGGGGCGCTGGGCCTGGGGATCGGTCTTCGCCGACCTGAACAACGACGGCTGGGAGGACATCCTGGTGGCCAACGGTTATGTCACCGGTTCCGACTCGGGCGATTTGTGAAGTTTCTTCTGGCGACAGGTGCTGTCGCGAAGCCCCGATACCGCAGCGGACGTGAATTCGCTGCCCGAGTTCTCGCGTGCTTTGGGTGATTTGGCCAAGCTGACCCGCATGGGCCAATCGTTCAGTGGCAACGAGCGCAACTGTGCCTACTTGAACCTGGGCCGCAACGCGGTGCGATTCGCCAACGTGTCGGCCGTCTCCGGGTTCGACTTTCCGCACGACGCCCGCGCCGTGGCTCTGGTCGACTGGGATCACGACGGCGACCTGGACGCCTGGCTCTCCAGCCGCACCGCCCCACGGGTGCGACTGTTGCGGAACGAGACCAACTCGGGCCACCATTACCTGAAGCTGCGGCTGGAGGGCCGCTCCTGCAATCGCGATGCGATCGGGGCCCGCGTCGAGGTGGTGCTCCACGATTCGTCCGACCTGAAGAACGTCAAGACGATGCGGGCCGGCGAGGGCTTTGCCACGCAGGCGAGCAAGTGGTTGCACTTTGGCCTCGGTTCGACGAGCGAGATTGCGAAGGTCATTGTGCATTGGCCCGGCGGCGAAGCGGAGACATTTTCGGGCGCTGCCGCCGACGGCTGGTATCACGCCGTGCAGGGAACCGGCGAGCTCGAGCCCTGGCAGCCGCCAGAGCGGGAGTTCCGTCTGGTCGCCGGACCGCCGCAGCTGCCCAAGAGCGCCGGCAAACTGCGATCCGTGCTGGCCTATCCGCCCCCCCTGCCCCGCTTGCGTTACGAATCACTCGACGGCCAGGAAATGAGCGTCGGCGGGCGACGTGAGCGGCCTTTGCTGATCAGCCTGTGGGCGAGCGACTGCAAGGCCTGCCTGGCGGAGCTGGCCGAACTGGGACAAGCGCGTGCTTCGCTGAAGGAGGCGGGTCTCGACCTGTTGGCACTCTGCGTCGACGGACTCGCCGACAATCAGGAGAAACCGCTCGACGCGTCCGGCGCCGCGCAGCTGCTCACGAGCAAGGGCTTCGCGGGTGCCGCCGGCATGGCAAACGTCGAGGTGCTGGACAAGATCTACCTGACCCTCGACGCCATCTACGTGCGCGACATTCCGCCCAGCACCCCGACCTCGCTACTGCTTGACCGCGACGGACGGTTGGCCGTCGTTTATCGGAGTCGCGTGGGCGTCGAGCAGTTGCTCGCGGACGTCGCCATGCTGGAAGAGTCCGGCGCCGACGCCCGGCTGTCGTCAGTGCCGTTGGCGGGCAGCTGGATGTTGTCGCGGTATCGCCAAGACAGCCACATGTCGCGGATCGCCTTTGCTCTCTCGGCGCAGGGTTACGAGGCCGACTCGGTCGGCTACCTGGAAGACAATCTAAACCTGGCGACCGACGATCCGCGCTACGTGCGTACGCTGATTTCGGTGGCCAACGCGCTCACGGAACAGGATCGCTACGCGGACGCGGAAGCCAAGTACCGAGAAGCCTTGAGCCTCGATCCCCAGGAAGTCGACGCGCGTGCGGGCCTGGCCAGGACGCTCGCCGCGCAAGAGAAGCACGAGGAGGCGATCGAACTGTATCGGGAGTTGATCGTCTTGCGGCCGAAGGACACCGACGCCCTGGTGCAGCTGGGAATCTCGCTGCAATTCATGAATCAGCCGGACGAGGCGCTTTCCTTGTACCAACGAGCTCTGGCGATCGATCCGGACCACGCCCGCGGAAATCTCTTTCTGGGCAAGTACCTTCGCTACAACCGCCGCCCCGCCGAAGCGGTCACGCGACTGCAGCGGGCCTTCGATGCGAATGTCGCAGATGCCGAGACGCGTTACGAACTGGGCATGGCGCTCGTGGAACTGGAACGCCTGGACGAGGGCCGCGAGCATCTTCTGGCGGCAGGTCGGAGTGAGGCGAGTTTGCTAGGGCGGATGAACAATCGGGCCTGGCAATTGGCCGCCGGCAGCGACTCGTCTGAGGCGATGCGTCGCGAGGCGGTGCTGCTTGCCGAAATCGTCGTCGAAGCAAGCGGCCAGGAGCGACCCGATTTGCTCGACACGCTTGCCGTGGCCTACGCCGCGGAATCGCGTTTTGACGACGCCGTGGCCACCGGCGAAAAGGCCCTCGCCCTGGCCGCCGCCAGCGATCGTGGCAAATGGCTGCTACCCGGCATCGAGGCGCGGCTGGAACTCTTCCGCCAGGCCAAGCCGTATCACGAAGCGCCGGCCGAGAACTAGCCGACGACGCACCGAGACGACGTACCAGATTGCCTCCGGCCCGCGGCCCCAATTGCCTGCGGCCCGCGGTATCGTCGGTAGGATCGTGGTTATACTGGTGTCGGAGGACCTGGGACGATGTCTGAAGTGACGAGTAGCGAACCCGCAGCCGCAGCCGACGGCGTTGAGGTCGTTCCGGTCGAGCAGCTCATCTCGCGGCATCTGCAGATTGGCTGGTGGTCGTTACTCGTCTTCTTGACGCTGGGAATCGGACTTGAAGCCCTGCACGGCTTCAAGATTCCCTGGTATCTGAACGTCGATGACACGCTAACCCGGCGGCTGATGTGGCGGCTGGCCCACGTGCATGGCGGCATGATTGCCCTGGTGCACATTGCCTTTGCCGCGACGCTTTACGTGGTCGAACTTCCCCCAAGCAACTGGCAATCGTGGGCCTCGGGCTGCCTGACCGCGGCCGGAATCATGATGCCGGTGGGCTTCTTTCTGGGCGGCGTCTGGTTCTACGGCGGCGACCCGGGCGAAGGGATTTTTCTGGTACCCCCGGGGGCGCTGCTGCTGTTCGCGGCCGTGGTGCTGACCGCCCGCGCGATCGCTGGAGTTTCGCCCCGCACGCTCGATCGATAGCGCGTGGCGGCACGTGGCGATACGCGATGCGACACGGCCCGAGGCGTCTCGCTCTGCCGCACTGCCTCTCGCGGCGCTACTCGTTGAGATACATCCGCCGATTGTCGCGATGGCGGAGCAGCCGGCCGGCGGCTTGGATATCGATCTGGCCGCGGGCGTCGATCAGCAGGGACTCCTCGCCATGGCGAACACCGTCGCGATACTGACGATTCCAGGCGTCGATGAGCCGCCCGGCCTGATGCTGTCGGACCGGCCGCGGGGCCATGAAGTCGACGCCTTCTCCCGCGGAGTCGGGCAGGCGACGCAGGGTTCGCTCGACGATAAATCGCGTCGAGTCGTACGGATCGTCGAGCAACTGGGCCAAAAACGGGGTCATCCACTCGGTCCCGGAAATCTTCTGAGCGGGTTGCCAACCCATCGTCCAGGCCGCCAGCGACCGCTGGGCCGCATCGCCGCGAAGCAACCACAACAGGGTCGCCGAGATGCGACGCTCGTCGTCGCTCAGCGGGGGCGGCTCGACGCCGTACCACGACTGCAGGTGGTCTGCCGTCCAGCCCAGCGACTTGTCGAGGTGACACTGATTGCAGGCATTCGGTCGTCCGGTGGGGGCCACACTGTGGGCCACGTCGGGACTGTCGATCTGATGGCTGCGAATCGCCTTGAGCAGTCCGTACGAGGTGTGGGGCATGTGGCAGTTGTAGCAGTTGCTGCCGCTCGAATCCGCCTGGTGATGGGTGTGTTCGACGAGCTGCTCCCGCATCGGCTCGTGGCACTGGTAACAGGCCTCGTTCGATCGCATGCCCTGCTTGAGCTGGTCGTCGGCCCACTCGTCGAGCGGCCGGGGGTCGTCGGCGTCGGGGTGCATTTCGTGGCAGCTCAAACACGACATCGTGCCGCGTTGGTAGCAGGGTGTCGCCACCAGGCCACTGAACTCGCGACCCGAGACGCGAACCATGCCGTCGGGCCAGAAGGTGTGGGCCAGTAGCGCCTCGGGATTGGCGGCCAGTCCCTCAAGCTTTTTCAGATTCTCCTCGTTCAAGACAAAGCGCGAAGGGTCGATGGTGCGCGTGGCCGCCAGATCGTCGCCGGGGCGATATTCAAAGCCGACCGTGTGCCAGCGATCCCATTGCTCGCCGCGCACCGGTGTAATCACCGAATGGCATTGTCCGCAGACCTGACTCGAACGCACGTGGTCGAGGCCTTCCGGGTTCACCACCGACTCGTCCGCCATCTCGCGTTGGTGGGCTGCATGGGTTTGCCGCGGACTGGAGTTCTCCGCGACGTGCGCGGCGCCCGGTCCGTGACACGCCTCGCACGAGATGCCAAATTCTACCGCATGCGTATCGGCAGGCTGCGGCTGGTAAATCCGCGGCTGTCCCCGCGTGGAGTGACACATGTAGCAGACGCGATTCCAGCGGCCGATCTCCAGCGGCTTCACTTCGCCGTGGGGCGAGGCGGGCGGTCGCAGGAAAGCCGCGCGGCGGAGAATCCAGCGAGGCGTGTCGTACTGCTGCTGGTCGATCAAATGGATGAAGGGCAGCATCCCCAGCTCGCGACCCTGGCCGCTGGCGTACCAATAGGCCTGGTAGTGGTGCGAGCCGGTGGTCATCACCACCGGATGGCGCGCCACGGGTCCGTCCGCGTGGGGATCGCGAATCTCCACGTGCAGTGCGTCGTCGGTCGAGGTGAGTCGAAACGTGCGGCCAACTTCATCGGTTAGTTGCGCCTCGTCAAAATCGCCGGCCACGATGTCGGGATGGGCCACCTGGGTCATGGTGCGATGGTACGAGGCGTACCAGGTCTCGTAATTGTCCAGATGACAGGCGCGACACGCCTGGGAAGAGACGTAGCCCTCGTCGAGGACCTCGATCGGTCGATTCACGATCGGCGGCGGTTGCGGCTCGTCACGCCAAACCCAGGCCAACGTGGCGACGACCGCCAAGCCGACCACACCAACCAGGAGCGCGGTCGTCGCCCGCCCAGAATAACGCCACGCGAGGAGCAGCAGGGCCACCGTGAACAGCAGAGCGGCAACGGCGAGCTCGAACATGCGGCGGCTTTCCGTTCTGCGGCCGAGCCAGCGGCGAACTTTGGCGAGTGGGAAACGGACGAAGTGGTAGCTGGCCGCAGGATTCGCGAGCGAGCCTACTCTTCCAGAAACACGTCGCGATTGTTGCGGCGTCCGACCAGACGATCGAACGTCTTCTGATCGAGCGATCCGTCCTGCTCAAGGAGCGTCGTTGGATTCGGTTCGCGCTGCTGGCTCTCCCAAATCGCCCGTGCGGCCTGGCGAGCCGCCGCCCGCTGCGGCAAATCGCCGACGAAGTCGTATTCGAGTTGGGCAAAGCCAGCGATTTTGCCCAACGAACGATACGCCGTGCTCCGCACCACCGGATAGGGGTCCTCGAGCAACTGAGCCAACGCCGGCACCATCCAAGCGTCGCCCGAGATTTCTCGGGCCGGCTGCCAGCCCATGTTCCAGGAAATCACGGCCCGCTGTCCGGCGTCGCCGGAAAGTGCCCACAGCAGCGCAGCGGCGATGTTTTCCTGGTCCGACTGCAGCTCGGGCCGCTCGTGGCCGTAGCGCTCGTGAAGCTGATCGGCCGCCCAGCCGAGCGTCTTGTCGAGGTGACACAAGTTACAGGCGTTGCCGCGTCCCACGGGAGCGAGGCTCTCCTCGATATGCGGACTGCTGATCGTGTGGCTCCGCATGGCCTTCATCACGCCCCAGGTGGTATGCGGCATGTGGCAGTTGTAGCAGCGGCTGCCGGTCGAGGCGGCCTCATGAAACGTGTGGGCCGTGAGCGCGGCCTCGTCGGCGTACTGCTGATGGCACTGGGTACACGCCTGATCGTTGTGCGGCCCCGGTCGATTGCTGTCCATGGTCAGCTTCAGCTGGTCGTTGGCCCACTCCTTGAGCGGACGCGAGTCGTCCCCGTGGGGGTGCATCTGGTGACACGACAGACAGGTCATCTGCTGAGACGCGTCCGCATGGTCGAAGCAAGGCGACGCCGCCAACCCGTTGTACTCACGACCGGAAACCCGCAACATGCCGTCGGCCCAATACTGCCGCTCTCCCGAGTCGACCGCACTGCGATGGGCAAACAGATCTTCGCCCGGCCGATAGGCAAAGCCGTGCTCCGTCCAGTGTTCGAAGTCCTCCTGAGTCTTGTAGTCCATCGTACCGTGACACGAACCGCACACTTGGGCCGAGCGAATGGGCGACAACTTGTCGGGATGGACGATCGCCATTTCCTTCACGCCTGCGGACATGTTCTGGACGTGTTGCCCGGCGGGTCCATGACACGCCTCGCAGGAAATACCGAATTCAGACACCTGCGTATCCATGTGGTGGCCGTCCTGAATTCGTGGCCGAGAGTGCGTTGCGTGGCAGCGGTTGCAGGTGATGTTCCAGGCCCCCGAGCGGGCAAAGAAGGCGTGATCGAAGTCGGGCGGGTGGAGAAACTGTGCGGCCAGCGGCATCCAGCGTCCGTCGTCGATGCGATAGAGGGCCGGGAAGACGTCGAGCACCCGCGTCTTGCCGCTGGGTAGCCAATAGGCCTGGAAGTGATGCGAACCCGTCGTCAACACAATCGGTTTGTCGTCGGGCGGTTCGTCGGGTTTGTTGACATCGTAAATCTTGACGCGAAACTCGTCGCCATCACGATAGAACGCGTACTTGAGATCGTGAATCTGGATTTCCGTGCCTTCGAAGTCGCCGACGACCGCCTCGGGGGTCGGCAGCTGCGTCATCGAACGATGATACGAAGCGTGCCAGGTGTCGTACTCGCGCTCGTGACATTCGCGACACGAACTCGAGCCGACGTAGCCGTCTGCGGGCACCACGATGGGGCGATTGCTGACGGGACTGGCCGCAACGCTGGTGGTCGCATCGCTCGGCTCGTCTCGATCGGTCGGCCAGACGCCCCAGGCAACGAGCGCCAGGCAGAGCAAGCAAGCCACGGCAATTGCGATTCGGCCGGCCATGAGCAACCCGGCGGGGGGGTGGTGACGTCAGCGAAGAAGATCGTAGCGGCGTGGCCGCAAACCAGGCGAGCCAGCTGCTTTGAGACTTTCATTATAGCCAGCGATGGCGCAGACGTGAGCACTTTGCACCCGCGTCGAGCGACCAGACCGCCGACCAGCGCGCCGTTGGGCTCACCGCGATGTCTATTTCTCGCCCGCTGCCATGTCGAGGGAAGCCCCTTCGTCCTATTCCGCCTCGGTGGGCTCAGACGGGGCGGGCTCA
This sequence comes from Planctomycetota bacterium, assembly GCA_003389215.1. Taxonomy (GTDB): domain Bacteria; phylum Planctomycetota; class Planctomycetia; order Pirellulales; family UBA7805; genus MB-PLM-2. The sequence goes on from QQVP01000022.1 coordinate 74,633, forward strand.
GACGGGGCGGGCTCAGACGGGGCGGGTTCAGACGGGGCCGGCTCCGACGGGGTCGGATCCGACGGGGTGGGATCCGACTCAGCGGGCACTTGCTCAGCAGGTTCAGACGGGGCAGGCTCCGTTGCGGCTGCTTCGCCCGGCGTCGCACCGTTCGCCTCCGCATCGGCGGCGGTAGCGAGCACCTGGTCCCGAACGCGTTTGATCGGCTCGCGCCGCTCGGTGGGTGTCTGAAGGTAGTCGTAGCCGAAGTCGGCCAGCTTCAGGTCGAGCATCTTCTCCAGACTGAGTTGGGCAATTTTGCGATTCGCCAGCATCTCGTCATCGAGTCGGGCCAACAGATCATCGAGCGCCCAGCGGGCATCGGCTTCGGCCAGGGCCGCGGTGGCGGCCAAACGGGTGGGGGCATGGCGACCGCGCAGCCAGCCCAGGCCGACCTTGCCGTCGCGTTGCGGATAGTTCTCCGCGAGGCGGACCTCCGAAACAAACTCGCCGGCTTCCCCCTCGGCCCCCGCTTCACCTGGGGCCGCCACGGCGACGGCCGTCGGGTACCACTTGCGCAGCTGGTCGAGCGTCCAGTCGATCGACTGATCGAGATGGCACAGATTGCACGCATTCACCTGATTCTGTTCGAGCATCCGCTTGTCGGTCGGGCTGGAGATCATATGCGTGCGGAGCACGCCGTGGCGGCCCTCCACGATCTTCGGCATGTGGCAATTCATGCAGCGGCTGCCGGCCGTATTCAATTCGTGATGCGTGTGCTCGCGGATGACGTTCTCGTTTTCGTACTCGGTGTGACACGCGACGCAGCGGGCGTCTTCCTGCTGAGGCGTGGCGGTCCAGGTCTGTGCCGAGTCGGCGTGCGGATCGTGACAGTGGATGCAGGTCAGCTGATTCTTCGGACCCAGATTGCTCCCGGCCGGGTGATAACAGCTACCGCGGTCGGCGTCGCTCGAAGCGGCGCCATGCCACGTCGAGGCACCGCTCGCAAAGCGAGGGCGAACGTCGCTGTGGCAGCGGGCGCACATGAAGTTCAGATTGGCGGCATTCTTACCCCAGGCAACCTCCGCCTCGGTGTTGAGGAGAACGGCGTAGGTGCTCGAAGCGAAGTAGCGCGTCGCCAACTTTTCCCCTTGACTGTGTTTGAGGCTGTGTTGGCGGCAACCGTAATGGCAGGCCTCGCAGGCGACGCCACGACTGATGGCCCCGTATCCCACGGGGACATTGTCCATTTCGGCGAGCAACGACTCAATCCGGCCGTCGGCGACATCGAGCAGCCTCTCAGCGGGATCGACGAGGTCGGGGCGATTGTCCTGCAAATACGGACCCAACAAGAAGGCCAGCTGACGCCGATCTTCATGCAGGCCGTGGTGGAGCATGCGTGACGTGCCACTGTCGGCAATCAACCAATCTCCAAAGAAGCGACTCGTGTGGCACACCCCACAAGCCTTGTTGAATCCCACGACGTAGCCGTTCTCATCAAACGGATCTGCCCGCTCCTGATCGGTCAACTCGACTGCCCCGCCCAGGGAGTGGACGGGCAGACTCCACTGCCCGCGTTTCAGGGAGTACTCGAAGGGCAAGTGAACATGTCCGTCCGGGTGCCGCGAAGGATGATCTTCCGGCTCAGGTCCTTCCAGCAGCGTCCCGGAATAGCCCTGGACCGACCTGCCGCCCACCGTGCCCGTGACCTTGTAGACGCGTGTGACGTCACCACGCTCCAGGCGCATCCGAAACTCTTCACGATCGTCAATGGTCTCTCGATAAAAGGTCGCCTTGCCACCGAGATAGTCGAGTGACGCGGTGGCCGAGAAGTCGCCTTTGACGGTCGTATCTTCGGGCTGGTGATTCGTGTGCCGATGATAGGTTCCGGCCCAGTCGCCGTAGATTTCTTCGTGACACGACTTGCAGTTGTCCGAACCGAAATAATCAACGGGCCGGATATTCTCATAGTTGCCAGGATTCAATCCGGTTCGAATCACGTCGGTCGGAATGACATCCCAGTACTTAATGACGAGCCGATCGGGTTTCATCGGATCGACGACGGAGAGGAAAGAGCGACCGTCGCGCTTGCCGTCGGCCTGCGCCACGGGTGCGGAGATGTCCCGGTTGAAGTACGAGTAGATCGAAGCGCCAATCATGGCCACACTGGCGACAAAGATCACCAGCGGAACTCCGGTCCGCTTGAGCCACGACTCCTCTGCGGCCGTCTCGGTGGCGTCCGTTGCTTCACGCTCCGCGGCGGCTTCCTCGGCCGCGTGTTCGTCCGCTCCGGGTCCGTTCTCCATGTCACTCCCTTTGGTCGGATCTCGCAAAGAAGTTCGCTGCGACGAGGACGGCCAGGAAGTGGCGTGCGGCCCGAAACTCGTCGCCGAAGTCTATGACAATTCCCATTTTAGGTGACCGTCAACGAGCCTGCAAGATTCGGGTTCGCTGGGGAGCTTGGAAGAAGTCCTTCTCTCGTGGCACGGCACCGGGGCGTTACCGATCGTCGTCGGCTTCGGCCGACGGCACTTCTCCGCGGGAATACGCGGACAAGGTGGCCCTTCGGACTTCGAGCTGGTCGACGGAGGTGTGCTCCATCGCTTCGACCTGCCGTTGGATCGCCTGCGCGAAATCGCCCAGCGCGGCATGCGCGGCAGCGAGGACCGCCAGCGCTTCGCCGTCTTTCCAGTTGGTCCTCTCACAGGCTTCCCGCGCGACGTCGAGCGCGCGCTGCGGATCGCGACAGTCCTCGGGGCAGCTCAACAGCAGCTTCGCCAGGGCAAGGTAGGCCCCCGCCATTCGCGGCTCGGCCTGAATGGCCCGTTCGTAGTCGACCAACGCACCGGCGAAGTCGGCGACGGCCTCGCGTGCTGACCCGCGCAACTCAAATAGCTCTCCGCTCCCCCCTGTGAGCACGATCACTTCGCTGAAGTCTCGAATCGCGGCCTCGCTATTCCCGCTGGCCTGATGCAGTTCGCCGCGAAATTGCAAGGTCGTAACCGGATTGCCGGCCAGCGCGATTGCCGCATCGAGATCGGCGAAGGCTTCCTGCAGCCTGCCCAAGCGGTAATAGGTTCGAGCCCGGCTCTCGTAGGCGAATGTCCAGCGACCGTCCGGCTTGCCGGCCCGCTCGAAGAGTTGTAGGGATTTCGAGAAGTCCGCCAACGCCTCCTCGAGCTTCCCCCAATTGAACAAACAAACGGCGCGGCTGTAATGCCGCATCGGATTGGTGGGCTCCAGTTCGATCGAGCGTTCGTGGTCGGCGAGTGCCTTGGCAAACTCGCCACGCGACTCGTAGGCACTGCCCCGGTTGTTGTAGGCGCGGGCATCGTCCTCGTTCTTGTCGATCACGTCGGTCCAGAGGCGAACCGGATCCCGCCAAACTTCGTTGCGGACGTACGTTGCCCGGGCCAGCAGCCCGAGCAGAACGACCCCGACGACCAGTTGCCACACCGGCTGCCGCAGAACGGCTCGCAGCAGCCAAGGCACGGCCAGACAGATTCCCACCAGCGGCAAGTAAAGTCGATGCTCGAAAGCCATCTCCAAGGGGACCACACTCGACTCGAGCGCCAGCTGCAAGAAAAACCACAGGATGGCAAACGAGACCAGCGGCACTCGCCGGGCCAACCCCAGCGCCGCCACGAAGAGCGTCGTTAGCGACAGGAAAGCAAGCAGGGTGGTGGGCGGATCGAGCAGCGACCGCGAAGTAGAAAAGTCGTGCAGCAAGTTGAGCCGGGATGGAAGCGGCCAGAAGACCAGGCCGAGATAGAACAGCACCACGCGGAACTGGGTGAGCACACGCTGCCAGGGTGTGTAGTCGCGGACTTCGTAGCCGGGAAAGCGAAACCCCTGGAACGACATGTAGATGATGCCCGCCACAAGGCAAATCAGGACCGCAAAGCCAAGTAGGACTGCCGTGGTCAGAATAGGCCAGCGACGCGCGACCCCGCGTCCGGTAGGCTCCCGCAGGAAAAACCATTCGTACAGCGCCACCGCCAGCGGCAACGTGACGGCGATCTGCTTCGTTCCCAGTGCCAGCCCCCACAAGACGAGACCGCCCAGCCACCACGCGAGCTGACGCCCGGTAGAGGGCGTCCGCCGGCCGGCCACATAGGCCAGCAGAGCCCCCAGGTAGAAGGTCACGGCCAGGCTCGTCATCCGCTGCACGAGATAGGTCACCGCCTGAATCTGTAAGGGATGCACGACGAACAGTCCCCCGGCAAGCAGTGCCAACCAGAAGATCGCGGGATCTTCCGCGTCCGTCTCTCTGGCGTTGTCACGGCGAAGCCACTGACGATAGGCCACCAGCGCCAGCAGACTCACCAACGCGCCGTTCATCACGTGGATGGTGATATTCACCAGGTGAAAACCACGCACGTCTTCCCCGAAGAGATAGTAATTCAGGGCGAAGCTGATGTAGGCAACCGGCCGCGTCGAGGATTGGCTGCGAAAGGCGACGTTGTAGAGCTGCTCGGGATCGAATGTTTCCAGACGGACGAAGCGGTTTTGCTGAATGTTGCCGAGGTCGTCGAACGTGAACGGCACATCGAGCGTGTGTCCGTAACTGACGACCGCCAACAGGGTCAGCCCCGCGATCCCCAGCAGCCCCTGACCGATCGACAAACCGCATGTCGCTTTGAGCATGGTCGGACAGGCTCCGCAGGATCGCCGGCTGGGTTGGAACGTTCGGTCGGCATTGCAAGAACCCGACACGTCGACACGTTAGGGTTCCGCAACGTAATGCTGACCTTTTCGATAGAGCGCCAACCTCTCGCGAATCTCGCCGGCCAATTGCGGCTGTGTGTCTCCGATCAGCGATACCGCCCGCACGGCCGTTGCCACGGCCTCCTCGAATTGTCCATCGGCAGCATAGCATGCCGCCAGCGTGTCGAGTCGATGGGGCAGCGGTTCATCGTCGAGGGCATTGAGCTGCCGCGCCAGTTCGACGGCCAATCGCCCGTCACGAAACTGGAGGGCGGGACAGGTCGCCAACAACCAGGCGTAGTTGTTCAGGGCGTCGACGTCGGACGGTCGAATTTCCAGGACCGCCCGATAATGGCGAATCGCTTCGCCGTACTCCTGCTCGGCCGCAAGCAGATCGGCCAACAAACGAACGGCCGGGAGGTATTCCTGCTGGGTCGCGACGGTTTCTCGAAGCATTTCGATCGCGTTCTGGCGTCGCCCGGCCTGATCGTAGGCGACCGCCAGGTAGTAGCGATAATCGCCGTCACCGGGGGTTCGCCGCGCGGCGTTTTCCAGCGGCTCAATCGCCTCGTCCGGCTTGCCTTCGGCCAACAGGAGCCGACCGAGGGCGTGTTGGCCTCCGTGAAAATTCGGGGCGGCCGCCAGCGAGCGTTCCGTCCAACTCCGGGCCGCCGTCAGGTCTCCGGCCATCGTGTACGCGAGGCCGGCATACGCCGCGATGCCAAAGTGCTGGTTCCCGAGCTGGTACGTACGCGCGAAGTGCCGGGCCGCCTGGACGGCATCGATGTTGAACTTCAGCAGCACGAGTCCATACATCTCGTGCAGCAGGGGATCGTCCGGCGAGGCGGTCAACGCCGCTTCATACCGCCGCACGATTTCCTGGGACGATTCGCCCTCGGCTCGTTGTGCGGCCGCGGCGGCGATCGCCTGCTGGCGCGCGAGCTCCTGCTGGGCATCGAGTCTCTCAGGACTGAGGAACGGGGGGCGTTGCAAGCGGCGTTCGACCTCCGCCTCGACGAGCAGCGTGTTGTGCGCGGTCAACGCGAGCTCCGCGGCACAGTCTTCTTCGGCAAGCTCGCCCCCCTCGCGACGACCCTGGAGTACTCGCTCGGGAAGCTGGGCTTCTACGGCGGCGAGCATCGCGCGGGCGAGCTCGTAATTGCCGTGAAACGTAAAGTGAACGTGCTCGTAGAACAATTCTCGGCCGGGTACGCGGCCCTCGCTGGCCGCCGCCATTACCTCTTCGACGTCGACCAGGTGCACGTGCCCGGCGGATTCATCGGCGATTTCGCGAATGATCGCGTTGATGCGGCTGTCGGCTCGGAAACGGAGCGTGTCGGCGTCGCGGGCGCGTTCGTAGAGCGATCGAGCCTGGCCGTCGTCACCGGTCTTGGCTGCACAACGGGCCATGCGAAACAGCAGCTCGGCATGGTCGGGGTCGATCCGTTCCGCCTCGGCGTAGGCGGCCAGAGCGGCGGCCAACTCGCCGGCCGCCTCGAGTTGTCGACCTCGCTCATAGTGATTCCGCCACGTCTGCTGCGCGGACTCGCTCAGTCCCTCTCGATGCTGGGAAGCGAACGGAGCGTTGTCGCGAAGATTGACCGCGACGGTCGAGAGAATCAGCGGCACCTGGGCACGCCGCGCGGTCGCGCAAACGTCGCGCAGATTGGTGCGGAAGTGATCGTAAACGCCGACCAGCTTGGCGTCGTCGGCGCGAACCTGGCGGTCGAGAAACTCTTCCATGCCCATCCAGGTCCGCTCTTCCTCTTCACGGGCAGACAAGGCGTAGCCGATGTCTTCGGCCAGTTGGCCGATTTTCGTGGAGCCGACCCAGAGTTTAGCGCGGATGTAGGCGCCGTGGGCCGAGTAGGTCACCAAAGGATTGGCCGCGCCATACGGCCCCACCACCTCGTTGTTGCCGAGGTAGACCAGGAACAAGTCGGGTTGGTGCGCGGCGATGTCCGCGGCAACTTCGCGGACGACGTGTGAATTCGTCGCCGTGATCGCGGTGTTGACCACTTCGAACGTCTGGCCCGGGTAGCGGTCGTGAAGCATGACCGACAGCACGCGGCTAAAGCCGTAGGCCCGTTCCGGATCGCCCTGGGCGGCACTGGCGCCAAGCACGAAAATCCGCACCGCGTCCGGCGCCTTGTGAACAGGGTAGCGCACGAAGAAGGCGGAGCGAGCCACGTCACGGGGAAAGAACCGCCAGCCGAAGCGGGGATTGTTCACGTAGTAGGGCTCGCCCTCGATCTCGCGCTCGATGAAGGCCGCCACCGAGTGGCCGTAGCCGACCAGCCAGAGACCTCCCTCGAGCAGCCCCAAGAACAGCGTCGGAACCAGGAATACGGCGAGCGCCCGAAACAACCATAGTCGTCGCCGCCGGGTGCGGCGAGCGGCGGCAGGGGGGGACGCTGGGCTGGCTTGGGCCTGCGGGGCCTCGGTCGTCATCTCGAAGGTCCTATCCGACGATCGGCCAATCCGATGTGGAGGAGACAGAGGTGCGTCGACAGACGCCGTGGTGCGGGTCGCGATGGTTGCCAACCCGCTGGCGCGTGAACTTCCGGCGGCTGATCACGATGTCGTTCGACATGCGGCGCGGCCGGCAAGCTGTCTGGTTCAATCGTAAATCGACCTCTGGAAGTCGGCAAGGGAAGCGGGCCGGCCGCTCGTCGCGGGCGAAAAAAAACGGGCGTACCAGCAAGTGGTACGCCCGTTGAGTTAATCAGGCTTTGTCGCTATCGACTACTTGCGAACGCGACGCACACCGAGGTAACCAAGGCCCAAGAGGCCGATACCCAGCATCGCGAAGCTGCTCGGCTCGGGAATCGGGGCCGTCGTCGTGCCAGCGTGGGCGGTGCCGGTCGACAGACGGAACGTGTCGACGTTGGCGCCGTTGTTGCCACCCCAGCGGGTGTCCAACCAGATCGAGCTACCGAGGTAGGTGAACGTCTGGGTGTGCGTCCAGAGCTGCCAGGTGCTGTTCGCGGCCGGGATCGTCTGCGAGACGGTCGTGCCGCTCAGACCGGTTGCCGAGAACTGCTTGATACCAAGCGTGACACCGGAGGTGCTGTTCTTGATGTACATGCAGCTGGTCAGCGTGTACTGGACACCCGTGGTCAAGCCACCAAAGGCGGCCGAAACCGCAGCGGTGACGTCCTGGAACAGGTTACCACCGGAAGGTCCGGGGAACCCGTTGCCGGCCGCATACCAAGCATTGGAGCCGGTGTGCGCGCCGCCCGGGTTACCAAACCACGAGGCACCGGTCGTCGACCAGTTCGCCGGAATACCCTGGCTGAAGCCGTAAGGAACGTCGTCCAGGTCGGCATTCGCGATGTTGACGGGTGCGGCATTCGCGAGACCAGCGATCAAGCAGATCGACAGAAACGCTGCCAAAAACTTCAAGCTCTTCATTTACGAATCTCCCAGAATCTAGGTGCGAAGTTGATTCCCACTTACCTATTTCCAATTTCAGTTCAAGGCAAACCACCGTGGTTTGCTGTCCTGAAGACCATGCCAACGTCCGCCGTTCTCCGTCTCATACTCTCCCTAGCGTAGTTGGAAGGGTCTGCCTGAGACGGGCGTTGGCAAAAGAAAATGGCCTCAACTGAAAGCGCAACGGTTTTCACCGTTTGCACTCTCAATTGAGACCACTACGCACTGGCAAACCCAGGTATTGAGTTTTGCAGGCGAAAAGCCTATTTCTCGCCCGCATGCTGTTTACAACCAGTAAACTAAACGCACGCGACCCAGATTGCAACGCTTTCGTCAAAATTTTTCGGAAAAACTTGGCCGGCTCCCCCAACTTGCCCGCAATTCGCCCACAAGGAATCACTCAACCCGAATGGACGCAACGACTTACAAGCGGGAGGTCCGGCAATCCCCTCGATTGAAGAGGATTGATGCCTTGCCCGTCGGCGCGGGGAGGAGCCGCAACGTGTTGGCGGCCTGCCCCCGAAGCCTGCGGGCACTCGTGAAGCACCAGGGTTCAATTGCGGCAAATCGCGGGGCAATTGCAGTTCGTTGGGCATTTGCGGTTGCCGCTATACTCGAAGCCTGTCCCAGCCATTGCGGCACGTGGCCCGGGGAACCTCTCCGATTCTGCCCGACCCCGATTCTGGCCCACGCGATCCGAGCGGCTCGGCCTGACGTCCTCTGGAGACGCCCTCATTGGTAGCCACGCCACGACGAACTCGCTGGCCGCTCTCCAATCGACAAGGCAGTGCGGTGTGCAAAAGAACGGGAGCGGACCGCGGTGACGCATGACCCCCTGGGGGCAAACGTGGGTGTTCTTCGACGCGTCTTCGCCTGGGCCGGCGATCCGCCAGACACGTCGCAAGGCAGCAAGGCTCAGGCCTTCGTCGTCATTCTGTTGACGCACCTGATGGCGCGGTCCTGGGTGGCCAGCTGGAAGGCCGATTCGTTTCACCTCGGTTACGCTCTGGCGGCCTGTCTCTTTGCGTCGTTCGGCCTCCTCTACGTGCTCGGGAAGCCAGGTGGCCCGACCCGTCGAGCGGCACTCTGGCTGGCCGCGGCGTTGCAGTGCGCGATTGTGGCCACGACCTTTCCCGAAGTGGCGAATCATCGCTACCTGGAGATGCTGTGCATTCTCTTCGTCGCTCTGTTCGAGATCGATCGAGCAGAGGACTGCCGCTCGCTGGTGGCAGCGTTGCGGTGGACGTTCGTCATCGTGTTGTTCCACACGGGGCTGCAGAAACTTCTCTACGGGACGTACTTCGACGGCCAGTTCCTGGCCTATGAAATCGCGGCGGAAGAGCGCTTCGCGGACTTCCTCAAGTATTTCATGTCAAGCGAAGAGTATGTCCGCGTGCGTGGCCTGGCAGGCCGCGACCCAGGCGCGGGTCCTTTCGCAGTGAGCTCGCCGGCTTTTCTGGTGATTTCCAATCTGGTCTGGATCCTCGAGCTGACGATCCCCGTCGCCCTGATGTGGCGGCCGACGCGCGCCTTGGCCGCGGTGGCGGCCATCGTCTTTACGTTTTCGCTGCAGCTGGGGGCCCGCGAGCTGATGTTCGGGCTTCTCTGCGCGAATCTGGGTCTGCTCTTTTTCCTTCGGCCCGTGAACCGGTTTTTCATCGTACCCCTGCTCGTGATCTACGCATTGCTGATTCTGGTCGCGGCGCAGCCCGACTGGCTTCCTCTTCCCGATCCGGAATTCAACTGACGCCCACTTCGCCCCCATCAGAACATTCGCTTCCACCCGTCTTCGCCCAAGGTCGCACCGTGACGCACGCCCGCAAGCAATCGATCGCCATCGCGATGTTATTGGCCCTGGCCATTTGGCCGCTGATTCACTTCGGGCTGGTGCAGCGGTTCGGCATCAGCCCCTGGAAGTTCGGGGGCTTCGCGATGTATTGCACGCCGAATCCGCTGTTGGAGATCACGATTTTTCGCAGCGACCACCAAGAGGTGCCGATTGTGCCGCAAAGCGCCCTGGCCAGGCAACATCGCCAGTACGGCGACGCCTGGGCAATTTGGAACGAACATCGCCCGCCGGAGGCGTTTTGGAACGCGCTCCGCGAGGCGGAGCCGCAGGGTGCCCCGTTCTTGGTGCTGGTTCGCGAGCGGCGGCTCGATCCGCGGACCGCTCGGATGGTGCAGCGGCGGCGGCGGTACTTCTGGCCCGCGGAGTGACCCGAGTGCGTCGCGACCGGGAACACGGTACGGCGGCTTGGCGTTCCGCATTACGTCGGCGGTGATGCTCGGCCTGCCGACGGTGACGCTCGGCGATGTGAATCGGCGGCGTTGGTCGACCGGGTCGACGACGGCTATCATCGCATTCGTGCCCCGCGTACGTCTTCCGCGACGAGGCCAACGCCGACTCTGCGATTCGACAAGGCTCCACTACCCCCAGGATCGTTCCGTGCTCCGTCGCTGGTTGCTCCCTCGCTGGTTTCGTCAAACCGACCGTGGGCTGCTCGCCGTCGTGGCATCGGCCACGGTCGCCCGCCTGGCGTATTGGCTACTGCTGCAGAAGTCCCGCCTGGCGGGGCTGCAACGCGTCGATCAGAGTTACTACCGCGAGTGGGCCGAGCGGATCGCAGCCGGGGACTGGCTGGGCAGCGAAGTCTTCGAACAGGGACCGCTGTATGCATACCTGGTGGGAGGCCTGTTCCGGCTGGTTGGTCCGCGCGACGAGATCGTTCTGATACTGCAGCTCCTCGGCGGCGTGGCCACCTGCGGCCTGGTTTACGCCTGCAGCTGGCGTCTGTTCGACCGGGCGACGGCCGTCGTGGCCGGCCTGATCGCCGCGGTCTACGGGCCGTTTCTGTTCTACGACCTGATGCTGATGAAGTCGTTCCTCTCGCCGCTCTTGACGATGATGGCGCTGTGGGCCGCGCTCCGTTATGCGGACGAATTGCAACTGCGGTGGATGGCCGTGTGCGGTCTGGCGATCGGGCTGGCCACCCTGGTGCGCGAGAATCACCTGCTCTTGCTGCTGCCGATGCTGGTCTGGATCGCGACTCGCCCGACGGCCGCCCCGCTGTCGCGACGGCACCAGCTCGCCGCGGCCGTGGTGCTCGGCCTCAGCTTTGCCACGATCGTACTGCCGGTGACGTGGCGGAACTGGGCGGTGGGCAAGGAGCTTGTCCTCGTGACCGCCGGCGGTGGCGAGGCGTTCTACATGGCCCAGGGCCCCTATGCCGCCGCCGTCTACAATCCGCCCCCGTTCATCACGGCCAAGAGCGGCCGGGAACACGAGGATTTTCGGATTGAGGCCCGGCGGCGGACCGGCCGCGACCTGACGCGTGGCGAGAGCTCACGGTACTGGTTCGGCGAGGGGTTGGCGGCCGTAGCGGACGATCCGCTCCGCGCGCTGCAATTGACCTGGGCCAAGCTGCTCGTCTTGCTCCGTGACGAGGAGATTCCGGACAACCAAAGCTACGCGGTGACGCGGGGCGAAGTGCCGCTGCTTTACGCGGTGCCGAGTTTCGGCTGGATCGTCGGGCTGGGCTGTGCGGGATTGATTCTGGCCTGCGGCGACGTGCGACGGTATCAGCTGCTGCTGGGGATGACGCTGATGCACGTTTTGAGCGTGATCCTGTTCTACAACTTCGGCCGTTTTCGGTTGGGGTTGATGCCGCTCTGGATTCTGCTGGCAGCCTCGGCAGCCACCTTCATTTGGAACCGCTTCCGCAGCGGGAAGTGGCGGACCGCCGAGCCGGCCGTGGTGCTAGTTGTCGTGGCCTTGGTCATGTCCGTGCTGGCCTTTGTGGGGCCGAGTGCCGCCCCAACGCTGGCCAAAGAGTCGGTCGATTTCGATCTGGCGGTGCGGGCGGGTGACTTGGACCGGGCCGAAGAGATCCTCCGCGAACAGCTCGGCCGCCTGACAAACGCCGCGGAGACGGAGGACCGCGCGACCGCCGACGCGGCGAATCGCGACGGGGCGGAGCCGGTGGCCGGCGAGCGGCAAGAAATCGACCCCCAAGCGCGGAAGGAGGCCACGCTGCGATTCCAGTTGGCAAAACTGCTGCTCGCGCGAGGTCGCGGGACCCTGGCGAAGCGGGAAGCCGAGGCGGCCCGGCAACTCGTGCCCAGCGACTTCGAGCCACCGCTGTGGTTGGGCCGTCTACTGCTTAGCGAAGGGCAGCTCGACGCTGCGGCGGAGAACTTCTCCCGGGCCATCGAGGCGAACCCGCGGGCGGCCGGGGCCCATGCCGGCTTGGCCCAGGTACTGCGGCGGCAGGGGCGAACCGCGGAGGCGACCCAGTCGTTTCGCCGAGCGCTCGACCTCCGCCCCGACCTGGTCGAAATCCGCTGCGATCTGGCCGATCTGCTATTTGCCGCAGGCCAGGTCGCCGAGGCGATCGAGCAGTACGAAGAAGCGCTGCGTCGGCAGCCCGACTTTGAGCGGGCGCGGCGGCAGCTGACGAAGGCCCGGGCGGCGCTCACACCTTCGCCTTAACGAATCGGCCTGGCCCGCGCCGCAGCGAATCACCAGGTTCCGCAGCCCCTTCAGCGCTCGGGTACCGGGCGGCTCTCTTCGGTCCAGATGGGCTCTTCGTCGCCCGCGCCCCGCCGCGCTGCGTACTGCACGCGTTGTCCTTCGAACTTCGCCGTTTCTCGATTCATGTTCAGCACGTCGTACTCGACCGAGAACCGCTGCACCGGCGGCGCCACCTCGAATACCTCGCGGGCCAGTCGCGCTGGGTCGTAAAGCTGACCATACTCGAACCGCAGCCGCTGATAACGCAGAATTGCCCGGGCGATCGCCGCCTGTTGCGGCATGTCCAATCGAGCCCCGAAGACGTTGGTGCGAATACTCTCCCGCGGGTAGACCGGCCGCTTGGAGATGTACATGGAGAAGCCCATGAAGCTCCACTTGTTCAGCCCGTAACGCTCCACGAGAAAGTGATGAGCCAAGGGCCACAGCGTCAGCACGACGACGGCGATGCAGAGGATTCGTTGTTTCAGGCGAAGGCTCATCGAACTTGTTGGTGACTGGGGGCTTGGCGAGTGCGGCGAGGGCCGGTCGTCGAAGGCACTTGGTCGGGGTTTTCACTCACGGGTAAAAGACCGGGGTCGGCAGCCAGTCGAAGGCCTCGATCGTCGTCAGGATCAAGTAGACGTACAGCGCCGCGGCCGCAGGAATCAGCCAGCGGACGCCGTCGCGACGCAGGAAGGCCAGACAGACGGCCACGTAGAGCACTCCGAAGAAGACCTCCCGCGCCACCAGCTCGATACCCAGAATCACCAGCAGTCCGAAGACGAGACCCCAGAACCGCGTTCGGCGAAACAGCAGCAGCAACGCCGCCACGATCTCGGTGATCCACACCAAGTTGACGACAATCAGATACGAAAGTGACTCGATACGAAACGGCCCTGCCCCGGCATAGAGCGGTGCATAGCTCTGCAGTCGGGCGATGTCCTCGGCCGGCACGAACCAGGCGAAGAAGACGCGGTAGTGTTCGAACAGGGCGATCTTGGTGGCCAGATACTGGCCGTCGAAATAGGTTCCGTACCAGAACTTCTGCAAGCCCGAGTAGAAGAATACGATCACGGCGAGCCAGCAGGCGAATTGTCGGTACAGCACGTTGTCGTCGTCGCTCTCCGCCACCAGCAGCAACGCGAGCAGCAACAGGGTCTCGACCCACAGGTGATTGGCCACCGCGGGAAACTTCTCGTACACCTGGTAAAGCTGCAGCGGCAGGGCGATCAGCAGGGCCAGACGCTGCCACCGTGTGCGAAACGTCGCGATGCAAACGACCAGCGCCGTGCCCATCGTCACGGCTCGCCAACTCTGGCTCAGATCGTTGGCCCACGTCCCATGGCGCACCAGGTGTCCAGCGGCCAGGTGGATCAGCAACAACAGCCGCATCGACCGTACGATCGTGTCGCCAGCGAAGCCGTCCCGCTCGCGGTCGTAGAGATGATTCATCAAGGCTCGATCGAACGACATCGCCGGACCCGATCTTGGCGCGAACGCCGCGGTTTGCGAATTACCTGGTTCTCTTTATCATAAATGGGTAAGGACGTCGGCCCGTCTCCTGGCATCCGGCCGCCCAGGGGCTTCGGCCATGGCCGAATTCTCGCGACCAGGCCCCCATCCTCCCATGGCGCGCAGTTCTTGCGTGCTGCGACGGCATGTCGAACACAGGCAAGCTCTTTGTCGGGATCTTGATCCTGGCCATCGTGGCACCGGTGACGTGGATCGCCTGGCGGGGTCCGTTCACGGTCGAGCCGTCGCAACCGGGCGGCGACATCGCGGAACTTGACGCGAACGTCAGCAACCCGACCTTTGCCCGCCACATTGCCCCGCTGATGTTCGCTCGGTGTGCGGTCTGCCACCGACCGGGCGAGGCGGCTCCCTTCTCGTTGCTCAGCTACGACGATGTGGCGAAACGGGGCGAGCAGATACTCGAGGTGACGCGCTCGCGCTATATGCCACCCTGGCAGCCGGAGCCGGGCCACTTCCAATTTGTCGGCGAGCGACGGCTGAGCGATGCGCAGCTCGCGATGCTTGCGGCGTGGGTCGAGCAAGGGATGCCCGAGGGCGACCGCAACGAGCTGCCACCGCGGCCCGAGTGGCCAGACGACTGGCAGTTGGGCGAGCCCGATCTGGTCATCACCATGCCGGAAGTTTACATCCTGCCGGCCGAGGGACAGGACGTCTTCCGCAACTTCGTCCTACCGATTCCCGTGGCCACGACGCGCTACGTGCGGGCGGTCGAACTGCGACCCGGCAACAAACGAATCGTCCATCACGCCAGCATGTTTGTCGATCGTTCGCGTTCGACCCGCTTGCTGGACAAGCGAGATCCGGAGCCCGGCTTCGAGGGCATGGAGGTCGGCGACGCGCGTTACCCCGACGGGCACTTCCTGGGCTGGACCCCTGGCAAGACGCCCGACCCCGGCGTGCCGGGTATTTCCTGGCGGGTCGACCCGGGAGCCGACCTGGTGCTGCAATTGCACATGTTGCCCGGTGGCAAGCCGGAGCCGATTCAGGCCTCGGTCGGTCTCTATTTCGACGAGGAGCCGCGTACCTCGCGGCGGGCCTACACGCTCTTTCTGAAGGCGGACGAGCAACTCGATATTCCGGCCGGCGAGAGCGAATTTCGCACGAGCGAGTCGTTTCGTTTGCCGATCGACGTCGAGGCCCTGATCATTTATCCGCATGCCCACTACCTGGGCAAGGAAGTTCGCGCAGTGGCCGCCTTGCCGGACGGGGACGAGCTCGAACTGCTCAGGATCAAGGACTGGGATTTCAATTGGCAGGACTCGTATCGCTACCAGGAGCCCGTTGGGCTGCCGAAGGGCACAACGATTTCGATGCGTTGGGTGTTCGACAACTCCGCCGACAATCCGCGCAATCCGAGTCACCCGCCGCAACGCGTCGGCTATGGCAATCGCTCGACCGATGAGATGTCGCACCTTTACCTGCAGGTGTTGCTGCAGAGCGAACGCGAAGAGAATCTGATGAAGCTAGCGGAGTATCGGCAGCGGCTGGCCAAGCACCCGGGCGACTGGGCCTCGCACACCCAGTTGGGCCGTGCTCTGGAGAGTCTCAACCGGCTCGCCGAGGCCATGGCCGCCTACCGTGCCGCAATTCGACTCCAACCGGACTACGCCTTGGCACGACAGAGCCTGGCACTGGCACTCGCGGCGCAGGGCAAACCAGCGGAAGCGCTCGAGCAGCTGGAGGTTGCGGTGAGGCTCAACCCCGATGATTCCCGCGCCCGCTTTCGCCTGGCCCACGCGCTCAACCGCGACGGCCAGACGGCGCGTGCCGTGCAGGAATATCAGGAGGTCGCCCAGCGTGACCCTTACTTTGCCGAGGCACACAACAACCTGGCCTGGCTGCTGGCGACCTCGCGGGACGCCGAGCTGCGCGATCCGGACGCCGCGGTGCGCCATGCGGCGATGGCCTGCGAATTGGTCGGCAATCGCGAAGCGGCCTACCTCGATACGTCCGCCGCCGCCTACGCGGCCCAAGGCGATTTCGCCGCCGCCGTGGCGATGGCCGAACGTGCTCGTCGGCTGGCCCTCGCCGGCGACGACACCGCGTTGGCCAAGGAGTTCGAACGGAACGTCAAACGCTATGAGCAACAGTTACCGCCGTGGCAGGCCGACGAGGCAGAACCGTCACCCGAACCAGATCGGACGCGGCCGTGATCAACTGCAGGAAATCGCAACGCGCGCGATCTCCCGAGCCCGTTTATTGATGGCTGCGTTGTTAATGAGCCCTTCGCGGCGGCGGCGCTAGCTGGAATGCCGGCCTCCGGCTGGTCGGCCTGGTTCATTGGCTGCGCAGGGTTCAATAGGACCGTTCGGCACGACGTGCCCGTAAGCTAGACTTGGTAATTCGTTTTGTAGACATCTCCGCCGGCCTCGCTCCGACCAGGCCCCTGCGAACGACCCCGATGAGACACGTCTTCCTGGCCGTTGTCCTGTTCTCGCTGCCCGGCTGGGCGGGCCTGTGCGGCTGCGCGGGCGAGGACCCCACGCGGCGGCCCACCGCCGTGCGCAACGTCGTGCTGATCAGCATCGACACCTGCCGTGTCGATCGTCTCGGCTGTTACAACCAATCGCTGCTGAAGACGCCGCACATCGACCGCCTGGCGAGCGAAGGCACGCTGTTCACACGCGCGCGGGCGACCAACCCGCTCACGCTCCCCTCGCACAGTTCGATGCTCACCGGCACGACGCCGCTCTACCATCGGGTGCACGACAACTCCAACTACCGGCTCGCCGAACGTCACGTCACGCTCTCCGAATTGCTCCGGGAGCAAGGTCTGAAAACGGCCGCCTTCGTCGGCGCCGTCGTGATCGAGGCGAAGTCGGGTCTGAGTCAGGGATTCGATCTCTACGACGACGAAATGCCGAAGGAGGGCATGCCACGGGCCGGCTGGAATTTGAACGAGCGCCGCGGAGATGCCGTGAGCGCCGCGGCGATCGAGTGGCTCGACGAGAATCATGAAGACCCATTCTTCATGTTCGTCCACTATTTCGATCCGCATCAGGCCTATCAGCCGCCCGAACCCTGGCTGTCGCGATACAAGAATGACCTCTACACGGGCGAAGTCGTGTTCACGGACCACTGCATCGGCCAGTTGCTCGACCACCTCGATTCGCTGGGCCTGGCCGACAACACGCTGGTGATTCTCACCTCCGACCATGGCGAGAGTTTTGGCGAACATGGCGAGATGACGCATAGCTTCTTCGCCTACGAGACGACGATGCAGGTGCCGTTCATCGTACGCTCACCTGGCCAGAAGGCCGCCATGCGTGTCGACGAGCCGGTGAGTATCGTCGACGTCGCCCCGACCGTACTCGGCCAGCTCGGTCTCGACGCGCCGGACCACATGCAGGGCGACGATCTGTCGCCGCTGTTGACGGACGAAGACAGCACGCTCGGCAAGCGGTTCATTTACTGCGAGTCGACCTTTCCGACACGCTACGGTTGCAGCGCGATCCGCGGACTCTCCGAGGGTGATTGGAAGTACCTGCACAGCGTCCGGCACGAGCTCTACGACCTCGCGTCCGACCCGCAAGAAGCCAACAACGTGATCGCCGGCCATCGCGACATCGCACAACGGCTGGAGGTTGAGCTGCGGGCGAGGTTCGCCGCCCGAGAGCCGCTCGACGAAGACGAGGGCACCAAGAATCTGGCCCAGGACGACGTTGCGCGGCTGCGCACGCTCGGGTATCTGGGTGGCGGCCAGGACGATGGCGCGTTCGACGCGAAAGCCAACGACATCGATCCCAAGGACTTCGTGGCACATCACAACCGACTCAGCTTTGCTTCCGGGGCCTTCGCGGCTCACAACTTTCCTGCCGCGGAGAAAGCGTGCCTCGAGGTGCTCGGCAGCGGGCTTCAGGTCGCCGACACCCATTCGATCCTGGGCATGGTCTATCGTGCTCAGGGTCGCCACGCCGACGCGGAGGTCCACTTCAAGAAGTACCTCGACATGATCGCCCAGCGCGGCGAGGACACCGCCGATCAGGGATTTTCCCGCCTCGATGCAAATATTCTCGATGTCATGGTCCAGCTCGGTGGAACCTTGGTCGCGCTGGGCCGCTTCGACGAAGCGATCGAACACTTGACGAACGCGCTCGAGTTCAACGCCGAGAACGCGCCCACCTATTGGAATCTGGGACAGGCTTATCGCGGCAAGAAAAATCCTGCCAAGGCGGTCGCCGCGTTTCGCGAAGCGGTTCGGCTCGACCCAGGCGATGAGAACTATGCCGTCGCGCTGGCCGCAACGCTGGAGACCAGCGGTGACATCGATGCCGCCATCGATGCCTATCACCAGTGTCTGGCGGTGTTTCCCGAACTCGACCGGGCCTACTTCGGACTGGGCCGGGCTCTGGTCGCTCGCGGAGACTTGGAGCAAGGACGAGAACAACTGCTGC
>QQVP01000019.1 GCA_003389215.1 Planctomycetota bacterium
AGTTGTTGGCGCTGCGGGACCGCGGACATCGCCTGGCGGCGTATGGCGCGGCTGCCAAGGGGACGATGCTGCTCAACGCCCTCGATCTGCCGGCCGACACCTTGGAGTTCGTAGCGGATCGCAATCTCCACAAGCACGGCAAACGCCTGCCGGGCGTCGACTGCCCGATCGTCGATGGCGATCAGTTGTTGGCCCGCCGGCCGGACTATGTCCTGCTGCTCGCCTGGAACCACCACGAGGAGATTCTTCGCCAGCAGGCGGCGTACCGCGCCCAAGGTGGCAAGTTCATCATTCCCCTGCCCCGCTTCGAGATCGTCTAAACGGACGGCACGCGGATAGCCATGGCCGATAACGGGACGTCCGACGCTGCTGCCGCCGCTCCCCCGCACGACGCCGGCGCCGCCGGGCGATGTCCGGCGTGCCTCTCGGTCGACCTTCGGGGGTTCCTCGAGTACGAGCAGGTTCCGGTCCACGGGGTGCTGCTGATGTATAGCCGAGAGGCGGGGCGAGCGCACCCGCGGGCCGACTTGCAGCTGGCCGTCTGCTCAGCCTGTGGGTTCGTCACGAATGTGCGGTTCGAGGCCGGCCAACACGAGTACGGTCCCGACTACGAAGAGTCGCAACACTGCTCGTCGACCTTCAGTCGTTTCGCCGCTGAGCTCGCACGGCGCCTCGTCGATGATTTCGACTTGCGCGAGAAGTCGATCGTCGAGATCGGCTGCGGCAAGGGAGAGTTCCTCGCCGAATTGTGCCGGGTTGGCAACAACCGCGGTGTGGGCATCGATCCGGCCTGTCGGCCGGAACGGATCGATGCGGCCACGGCCGAGCGGATCGAGTTTCGACCAGAGTTCTACTCTGCGCAGCACGCCGGTCTGGCCGCCGACATGATTTGCTGCCGGCATACGCTCGAGCACATCCAGCCGGTCCACGAGTTCCTCACGCTGGTGCGTCGCAACATCAAGTCCGGCACGCGGCCAGTTGTCTTCTGCGAGGTCCCGAGCCTGGAGATCATCGTGCGCGAGGCCCGTTTCTGGGACCTCTACTACGAGCATTGCTCGTACTTCGACCGGGCGTCGCTGGCGACGCTCTTCGAGCGGACCGGATTCGATGTGCTGGACGTCTGGCTCGACTACGACGAACAGTATTTGTGCCTGACGGCGCGGCCGTCCGATCAAGCGGCCGACGAGCGTCGGGAAAGTCGAGCCACGGCGAACGCGGATCCGGATGTCGCCTCCCCCATGGCCGACTTCGCCGCGCGTTGCCGAGCAAGTATCACCCAGTGGCGCGAAGTCCTTGCCGCCTGGAGCGAACAGCAGCTTCGTCCCGTCCTGTGGGGAGCCGGGTCGAAGTGCGTGGCATTCCTGGCGGCCACCGGGCTCGATGAGGAAGTCGAGTACGTGGTCGACATCAACCCCTACAAGCAAGATCGCTTCCTGCCCGGTACGGGGCACCTTGTCGTCGCCCCCGAATCTTTGCGCGAGTATCGTCCCCGTCGTGTGCTAGCCATGAACTCCGTCTACCGCCAGGAAATCCAGGCCCAGCTCGATGCGCTCGGCCTGGACGCCGAACTGCACACGCTCTAGCCGGCCCGACGGGTGTCAGTTTCTGGTTGGGGCTCAGCCGATGCAGGCGGCTCGGTCGACGGCGCACTTCCCGCCTCTACGTCGCCGTGCCCGTCAATTTCCAAGTGATCGTGCGTGCGTTCCTTGTCGCTGCGAGGGCGAAACGCGCGACCTAGCGGCGAAGCCAGCAATGCCGGAAGCACGATCAGGTCGCCCAGCAAGGCCGCCAACAACAGCCCGCACATGAGCCAAGCGAATTGTGAGATCGGCACGAATGGACTCGCGGCGAACACAAGCAGACCGAGCCCGCAGATCAGCGTGGTATGGAGCATCGCCGTCGCGGACGAGGCATAGGCCAGGCGAATCGCGTCGACCTGCGAGCGTCCTTCGAGCAGGCCTCGACGGTACCAGATCAGAAAGTGGGACGTGTCGTCGACGGCAATGCCGAGGGCCACGCTGGCCGTCATCATGGCCCCGATGTCGACCGCCCGACCGAGCCATCCCATCAAGCCGAACAGTAAGAGCGCCGGTAGCACGTTGGGCAACATGGAGATCAGGCCCGCCGCAGGACGACCGATAATTACGGTCATGGCGATGGCGATCAGCACGAACGCGGTGAGAAAACTGACCCCCAGATCCTCCAGCAGTTGTTGCTGCGCGGCGCACACCAGAGGAACGCCCCCGGCGACACGACTGGTCGCCCCCAAGGCCACGGCCTCCGCGTCGGCGGTCAAGAGCCTATCGACCTGGCTCCGCAGGTCGGCCAGCAGCGCGGGGTAGTCCACATCTCCAAGCGCCGGCACGCGAGCGCTGATGCGCCACAGTTCGGCGTCGTCCTCTTCGACAAGGAAGCGCAGCTTGTGAAACTCCTCGCGGGACTCTTCCATCCTCCGCTGCACGATCCCGCGGCGGGCGACGTCGCGAACGGAGCGACCCGCGGGCAACTCGGGTACGAAGGTGGACACCGCCAGCGCGGCCCCGACCTCCGGCCGTTCGGCAATCTCGCGACGGACCCGTTCCAGAATCTTGGCCCTTTGGAACAGAGGGTATCGCTCTTCCTCGGTGGGTCGATCGAGTTGAATGATGACCTCGACCGGCACCAGCGGACCGATGTTCTCCTCCAGCCAGGCGTAGTTGCGGATTGGCACCGAATCGCGGTGGAACATGTCACTCAACGTCACCGTGGTGCGAATCTGCGTTACCCCCCAGACCAGGAGAGGAACCAGCGGCAGGATGACGACGAGCACGAGGATCCAGCGTCGTGTGGCAAGTCGAAACAAGGGTTGCCACCAGACGCTCGGCGAAGCTTGCGTGCTGGCCACCGCACCGCTCGAGCCCCGCGGCCATCGTTCCAACAGAGCCGGCCAGAGCAGAAACAGCGCCGCCAGGGCGACCAAGACCCCGACGGAAGAGAAGACTCCGAACTTGACGATCGGTACGATCTGGCTGACCGCCAGCGAGCCGAGTCCGATCGCCGTGGTAAACGAGGCCAGTGCACAAGGGACCCAACCGTGACGAATGGCGCGGAGGAGCGCGTCGTCGTTGTCGCGTTCGCGGAGCGCGTCGGTGTAGTAGCCCGTCATGTGCACGGCGCCCGAGATCGCCAACACGTAGATCAATCCCGGCATCATCAACAGTACGGCGTCCATGCGGCTAAACAGATAGACCAGCGAGAGGCTCACCGCCCAGGCGAAGGCCGCCGTGGCAAAGACCGCAGCCACCAGGCGAACACGTCGCAGGCACAGCCAGGCGAGAAGGAGTCCGCAAAGCGCCGACACCCCGCCCATTTCGAGGAGCCATTTCTCGCTGGCCGCGTTGATGGCGACACTATCGATGGTCGGCCCCCCCAGGCGCAGCTCGTCTCGAGAAATGCCCAGGTCGTCCGTCACGCGATAGACGGCCGCCACGGCGGCGGCCCGCTCGGGGATCGCTTCGTCTTTGATCAGGGCGACGGCACAGGTCGTCTTGCCATCCTCGCCGAGCAGCCAACCACGCATTCGCTCCGTGGCGACCCGTCGCGACAGCTCGGCGGGTGGGGCTCGCAGCTGCGCGAGCGTCTCGCGCCCCGTGAAGACGCGGTCGAAGTAGACCGTGTCGGCCGTGGTGCTGGGATCCTCGACAGGCTCGACCAGACGCTGGGCGAGGGCATCGAGGCGGGCATCGTCGAGCGTGCACCCCGGCCAGCTGATCATCAACAGCTCGTCGCTGCCGAACCGCTCGCCAAACCACTCCAGATCGCGATACTCCTGGAAGCCCTTGGGCAGCCAGTCCATGACGTCGTTGGTATTCGACGCCAGGGCCTGTAGGGCCCCGTAGACGAAAACCGGAAAGCAGACCAGCGCGACCAGGCAGACCCAGGCTCCCGAGCGTCGGTATGATATAGAGCCCATGCACGCCAACCGTGGTGAATTGCCAAACGCGTTTCGAGTCGCTCACGACTTGGGTGGTCGAAGAATTGGCAAACGGGCCCAGCCCGAGTTACGGCAGAGTGGTGTCTGCCCAGCGACCGGCCCGATGTCGCGTTCGACAAAGGTCAGTATCGCAAGCGACAATTTGAGCGGCAATATCGAGCGCGACGGATGCGTTGGCGACGTCGCCCTGGGGTCCGCCCCCGGAGGCAGCCCGCGTGCCGCAGGTGAGACGTGAGTGCCGAAGGTGAGACGGGGGAGCCCAGCACCGCAGAGTCTCAGTCTTTGCAGTTCCCCTATTCTCACGATTAGGGCTGACCTCGGGTGCCTGGCTTGTTATCCTTGGGCTTCGTTTTTCGAGGGAACTTCGTCGTCAAGGCAGTCAATACCAGGGACGAATTCCACAGGCAGGAGATGACTTCAACCTATACCCTCCTCACCGGCGCAACGGGCCTCGTCGGTCGCTACCTGATTCGTGACCTGCTACTGGAGGGCCAACGACTCGCCCTGCTGGTGCGACGCTCGCGACGCCAAACCGCCGTCGAGCGCGTCGAGGCGATCCTGCAGCACTGGGAAAAGGACCTCCCGGAACCGCTGCCCCGTCCGGTGGTGCTCGAAGGCAACATCACGGAAGAACGGCTCGGGCTGTCGAGCGCGTCGACTGCCTGGATCGCGGCCCACTGCTCCCGTGTGATTCACAACGCGGCCACGCTGCAGTTTCACGGTAGTGACCGCAGCGGAGAGCCGTGGTCGACCAACCTGGGTGGCACTCGCAATACGCTCGAGCTGTGCCGGGCGACCGGCATCGCCGACTTGCATTACGTCTCGACCGCCTACGTCTGCGGAATTCGCGACGACCTGGTCCGCGAGGACGAGCTCGACACCGGCCAGTCGTTTCGCAACGACTACGAACGGAGCAAGTTCGAGGCGGAGAAATTGGTCCGCGCGGCCGACTTCCTCGAACAGCTGACCGTCTATCGACCCAGCGTGATCGGCGGGGACTCGCGAACGGGCTATACGAGCACCTATCACGGGCTGTACCTCTATCTGAGGCTGCTGTCGTTGTTGGTCCATAACGTGCCGCCTGGGCCGGACGGGGTGCGGCATACGCCGATTCAGCTGCCGCTGCGCGGAGACGAGCCACGGAATCTGGTAGCGGTCGATTGGGTGTCTCGTGTCATTTGTCGCTTGCTTGACACGCCGGCGGCGCACGGCGGCACCTATCACCTGACACCCGCACGCGGTGTGACCGCGCGGGACCTGGTTGAGGCCGCCTACGAACACTTCAATTCGCGCGGCGTCGAGTTTGCCGGGGAGCAGGCCGCCCGCGATGAAAAGGGGCCGAGCGGGTTCGGCCAGGCCGTATTCGAGAATAAGAGCATTTACGAGGCCTACGAAACGAGCGATCCTCAGTTCGATCGTGCGCAGCTTCTCCGCTTTGCCGCCGACATTCCCGAACCATGCCTGGGTAAGGACGCCATTCTCAACTACTGGAGATTCGCCGAGGCGGATGACTGGGGCAGGCGACGTGAACCGGAGCCTGAAGTCCCCTGCTGGATTGCCGATCAGCTGCGACCTTCGACCGTGGAAGCACCGAGTAGCGTCTCGGCCGGCAGCGACACGCCTCCTGGCGGCACCAACGGCAGCGGCACGCCCGACTCGGCAGGCCCGCGCGTGTTCGGCCTCGATGTCCGCGGTCCCGGTGGCGGCCAGTGGACGGTCCGCCTGGGTGATGACCGGCACTTCGAAGTCGAGCTCGGCCTGCCGAACGCCGAGGCAGAAGCGGTGCAGATCGACGCCCGTGATTTGGCGGCACGCCTCCAGGCGGGGGGAGCCGCGGCCAGCGACAGTCAGGTTGCTACCGAAGCCGCGGGCCGTCTACTCGCGGAGCTCGTGAGCGGGGCTATGGAGTCCTCTGGTCCGACCGTCGACACCAAAACGGCACCGACCGTCTCGGTCGACCCGCCGGACGAGAGCGTGCTCCGCCTAGAGTGAGGTATGCGGCCCTGACTCGGGTAACGGCGAGTCGGTATAGGGCCGATACTCGACCAACCGCACGGACCGAGAAGGCGAGATCTCGTAGTCGATGCCGCGCCACTTCACGCGTCGCAGCACCATCAGCCGCGTCAGAACGGTCGGGTAGAGAACCTGGGTGACGGGCACCGAGATCGCAGTGAGCGCCGCAAGCGCGGGGGTGAACCACCGCGTCGGTTCGCCCCGTGCGCGAACGATGCGGCGGACGGCCCACTCCATCGGGGCCAGCAGACCGAGCAACGCCAGGTCGTAGAGCACAAGACCCACAGCCAGCCAGACCAGACTCGTCAGGTCCCCTTGCAGGCCAGCGGCGATCATGGCCGCGACGGCCGCCGCCGGCACCAGCGCCGTGATGACGGCGTGAAAGACCACCAGCGGCCAGGC
This sequence comes from Planctomycetota bacterium, assembly GCA_003389215.1. Taxonomy (GTDB): domain Bacteria; phylum Planctomycetota; class Planctomycetia; order Pirellulales; family UBA7805; genus MB-PLM-2. Next base: position 6,389 of record QQVP01000019.1, read on the forward strand.
GCGGTGGTACAGCCGCGCGGTGAGCAGCTGCCGGGTGACCCAGGAGAAGAAACCGCCCAACGTACAGGCCTCGCGATTGACCATCATCAGCGAGGGCACGAAGGCGACGCTCAGACCGGTCGAGCGGAGCACCTGGGGCATCATCGTGTCTTCACAAAAAGCGTGGGCCCAGCGCTCGAGCACGTCAGTTTCCCGCAGCACCCGGGCCTTGATCGCCATCGTGCCACCCCAGGGGATGGCGTAGCAGAACATCTGTACGACCGCCGCCGCATTCCAGTGGTAGCGGACCAGTGAGCCGAGTTGCGCCTGTCGCGGCATGTACCAGCGATTGCCGGTTGCCACGCCTACCGATTCGTCGGCCAAAGCGCCGGCGAATTCCCGCAGCCAGCTGCGGTGTGGAATCGTATCGGCGTCGAGCAGGGCTACAAAGGCGCACTCGTCCGGGAGCTGGTCGACGGCGGTAAGCAGGCTGCTGCACTTCAGGCTGCACGTCGACCGCCGCTCTGCCAGGGCGACGATTTCGAACGACGCCGCAGCGTGTCCTGCCGCGATCTGCTGAACCAGCTGCCAGGCTGGATCCTCGCGACTGTCGACCACCACCTGGACCCGGTAGTTCGGATAGTCGAGCTGCACGAGCGCCGAGAGACAATCCTCCAGAAACGGATCGCGGCCACGCAGACAGAGCACCACGGTGGCCGGCGGGCAGGCCGCATCCTCCGGCAGGGGGCGGCGAAACTGCCACAGCGCCCGCACGAACGCCGCCACCAGAAAGCCCTGGCTGATGAAGAGAATGGCGAGCAGCCCGTTGATGCCGATGACGACGTCATTCACGGTGCCGGTTCCCCTGCGGTCTGGGCGATCGGACGTTTCTTCCCGACGAACCTTCGCTCCGCGTCCGCAGAGCGATGCAGGCGATCGACGTAGCGGTCGAGCAAGTCGGCCGCCTCGGTCGAGGAGAGGGCCCGTGAATCGTAGTGGAGCGACACACCTAGTCGTCCGGCATAGGTCAGCAGACTAAACCCGGCACAGGTTTGGGGGCGTAGCGGACCCAGGCCTTCCACGTCCGTCAGCACAGCGTCGCCGATGGTCAGGCGGCCGTCGCTGCCCGTCAGCGGGGACGTTGCCCAGGGCTCGCCGAGATTGGACAGCGAGGCGGTCGCCACGCAGCGTTCATCCCAGTGGTGCCGCGCCAGGCCGCCGGGCAACATCCGTGCCACGACCAGCGAAAGGATGTAGGTGAAGCCGAGGTGACGGCGCTTGATCAGATCCATCTGTTCGTGAAGCGAACGGAGGAGGTCCGCTTCGTCGCGGCCGTCTTCCTTGCGACGATCGAGAAACACCGAACTCACCACGTTCGCTGCCGGCAACTCGACATCTGCCGCCGAGCGCAGGTTCATGGGCACCATGATGCGCAGCCAGTCCTGCTCATCGCCAATCTTCAGGTCGTGGCGCCACTCGATGAGCGTGACGAACAAATCGCGTAAGGCCAGATCGTTGAGCGTGGCTCCCTGCTGTCGCGCCGCCGCACGGAACTTCCGCGTGGCGTTCGGATCGAGGTGGGCCGTGAGGGCCGCCGGATAGTCGGGCGCGGGCGACGAGTCGCGGAGGCGAAGTTCGTGGGGACGCAGCGGTACCGGTTTGCGGGCGAGGAATTCACGCACGCCGAACAGTCCCGATAGCTGTGGGACGAAGAGCCGCAGCACCCGCGTGGCGGTTAGTCCGAAGCGGTTTCGCCCTGGCAACCTTTGCGAATCGACCGGCGGCAAAGCGGGGGCGGAGCGTTCGCTGGCATACGCCGCGTAGCGGGTGAGCCACTCCTCCGCGAACTGAAACCCGGCGGCGCCGTCGCAGCAGGCGTGGTGAAACTGGAGAATCAGCTCGGTCCCATCGCCGTCGACGGAGGCCGACACGCGCAGGCCTGCCTCTTCTTCGATCTTCAGTGGCGAGAGCGTCTCTTCGCGAGCCGCGCGAGGGCCCTCGCTCCACCGCAAGGGGTGAGGCTCGGCCGGGACCCAGACGCAGCGACGGTCCTGCAGGCGACTGACGCGTGCTCTTAGCAGTGGATGCCGAGCGACGGAGTCGGCGAGTGCTCGCTCCAGCGGCGAGCGGTGCAGGCAGCCCGCGAACCGGAGGCGGAGGACGAAGTTCCACGGATACGCAGGACGGTCGTCTTGGACGAGCGACTCCTCGAAGGCGGTCAATCCCAAGGGATAGGTCATCGGCGTCGGACAAGCTCGTTAAGAGTCATTTCGTGCCATAACGACAGCGGTGGACTGCCCGATTGTGGCACAACGGTTGCGACTCGAACAGCGGAAAAAAAGCGCGGCTCAATTGACGACGCGGGAGCACCTACCCGAGGCGGCTGACCCGACGGTTTACGATCTTGCTCGACCTGCCGAGGGTCGCGCGAGAGTCATCGGGTGGGCTCTCGGTGGATGGGCCGAATACGCACCGACACCGGGTTGCCGCGTTGACTTTAAGAAACGTGTGCAGGCAGGGAGCGAAAAAGGCCTAGAATTCAGGCCGAACCTCGGCCGCTCAAGTGCGCGTGTGCGGGGTGGCACAGCCACGCCCCGCCCCAACAAGACAGGCTAGACTTCAAATGGAGACCTGAACGTCTCCCGTCTGACGCGTCAGACGCAAGGTGGGGCCCGGCGGGCCCTGCAGGCGAGCGTGAAAGCGAGGTGACACCATGAGCAGTACTCCGTTGACCGACCTCCGAGAACCAACACGAGCCCGAGCTTCGCAGGCGAGCTCGAGCCATGAGCGAAATTCGCTCGATGAGCGGCGCACCGCCACGCGGATGCAAAAGACGCCCGATACCGAGTTCGGGATGATCTGGTCGCGAGTGGGCGAGGCGCTGCCGGCCGAAGTCCACGATGAATCGTTGGGCGGACTGGCTCTGCTTGTCGACGACGCGACCGGTTACCGCGTGGGAGGCGAAGTCGAGATCTACTATCAGTCGACCATCTACACCGGCGAGGTGCGACATATTGAGCCGTTAAGTGACGGCACCTTTCGGGTGGGTTTCGAGTGCCATTCGCAGGACTAAGTGGCGCGGTGTGGCATCGCGCGATCGCCCAGCTCCCGCACACTTCAGCCGGCCCGTAGCAGAGCCTCACTACGATCGATGGCCTGGACGCGGAGTTGGTCCATCTCGTCCATCAGCTGTTCGAGCTTTTCCTGATCTTGGCCCGCGCGGCACATCTTGGCGGTCAGCCTCTCGTAGGCCCGGTTCCAGCTGAGCCACAACATCAGGGCCTCTTGCCAGGCCAAGTCGTCCGCTGTCTTCTCGTCGCCCCGCGGCGATGTTCCTCTTAGCATTTCCGCCCGGGCTGCCGCCGGCACGTCTTCGAGGGCCAGCCGTGTCTTCGACATGGGGAATCGCTTGTCGCGGCGGTTGTGCATTCCCTGACGATTACCGCCCCGGGAACCGTTCTGCTGGCGGCTTGTGGCGACTCGGCGAGATGGTTTCGAGACGGCCGCACGACTTGGACGAGACTTCATAGCCGATCCCTCCTGCCCCAGGATGTCCGCGGCGACGCGGCCGCTGCGCCATGCCCACGGCCCAGCGTCGTGAAAGGGTCCGCCTGCCCGGAGTCGGGCGCGAGACGTGTAAGAAGCGGCCCCTCGTGTTCTGTCCGAAATTATTCCCGCGCCGTCGCCGACCGGCAAGCAAGAAATCGGCCGGACGAACGCGATTCTCAGCGACCTGCGCCGTCTTTCCGCACGATCGGCCAGCTCCGCCCAGGCGGCATAGTTTCAACCTCGCCGGCCTTCCCATCTGGGGTGCGGCGAAGGCGCTATCTCGCGATACAATACGAACCGATCAGCCTATGAGTCACTAACGAGGTGCCACGCATGGTGTCGTTCGAACGAATCTTGTTTCCCACCGACTTCAGCGCTTACTCGGCGGCGGCCCGGGAGTATGCCGGCACGCTTGCCGAGCAGTTCGACGCAGAACTGCACCTGTTGCACGTCTTGGAACAGCACGCCGGCATCGATCCGGTGTTTGCCGCGGGCCTGGCGATTCCCACGGCAAGTGCCGAGTCTTCAGCCTGGGCCGAGGAGAAGCTCGCGGAAGTTTACACGGCTGCCTGGACGGAGGCGCACCGAGTTGTCCGGGCGACCGCGAAGGGCCCGCCGTTCCTCGAGATCCTCCGCTACGCCGAGGAGCATCAGATCGACTTGATCGTGATGGGGACGCACGGTCGTTCCGGCCTGGCCCATGTGTTGATGGGTAGTGTCGCCGAGCGGGTCGTCCGCAAGTCGCGGTGCCCCGTGTTGACGGTGCGGCCGCAGGAGCACGAATTCAGCATGCCGTGACGACAGCCACCGCGCTGATTGCAAGCCAGGGCCCCACGGACGACAAACGTGGCCCAGGCACGCACTCTTGCTGTTCCGGTGTGCCTCTTCACCCGCCTGCCGGTCGGCTATCCAAGCGTAACGATCGCCCTAGCCCTTGATGACGCCAATCGGGCGCATGCGGGCGACCTTGCGGGCCAGACCGGCGGCATGAACGACCTCGACCACGTCGTCGACGTTCTTGTACGCGTCGGGCTGTTCTTCGGCCAAACCCTTGCGACTGTGACCCCGCGCGATGACTCCCCGCTCGGCCAGCTCACGCTGAATGTTCCGCCCGGTCGATTGCCGTACCGCCGCCTTGCGCGAAAGCACGCGGCCGGCACCATGACAGGCACTGCCAAACGTACGGGCCATGCTGCCATCGGCACCAGCGAGCACCCAACTGGCCCGGCCCATGTCGCCCGGGATGATCACCGGCTGACCGATCTCGCGGTACATCGGCGCCACCTCTTCGTGGCCCGGCGGAAACGCGCGGGTCGCGCCCTTGCGATGTACCCAGAGCCGCTTGCGCGCACCGCCGACATCATGGTCCTCCGGCTTGGCGATGTTGTGGGCGACGTCGTAGACCAGTTCCATTTCGAGCGCCTGCCAGCTCTCGCCAAACGTCTCGGCAAACACCTCTCGGGCTTGCCACATCAGAAGCTGCCGATTGCACCAGGCATAATTCGCCGCGGCCCGCATCGAGCCGAGATAGTGTTGGCCCTCGCTGCTTAAAATCGGCGCACAGGCGAGCTGCCGATCGGGCAATTCGATGCCGTACTTCTCGGGTACGCCGCGCAGGCGGCGCAGGGCGTCGTCGCAGACTTGATAGCCGAGCCCTCGCGAGCCGGAGTGGATCATCACGCAGGCCATGCCCTTGGCGAGCTGCATCGCGTTCGCGGCCGTCTGGTCGAAGATCTCGTCAACGATCTGCACTTCGAGAAAATGATTTCCCGAGCCGAGCGTGCCGCATTGGTTCGCGCCGCGGGCCAGCGCTCGTTCGCTGACCATCTCGGGGCGGGCCTCGGCGAGACAGCCGCCCGCTTCGGTGTGCAAGAGATCCGCTTCGGTGGCCAGGTCCCAGTCGGCGAGCTGCGCCGGTCCGCGGGCCATGATGCGGCGGAGATCTTCCGGCCCATAGCGGTACTTGCCGCCACGCCCCGTACCCGCCGGAATCTCGCGGAAGAGATTCTCCATCAGGTGGCGCAGCCGAGGCTTGACGTCCTTGGTGAAGAGATTCGATCGCACCAACCGCACGCCGCAGTTGATGTCGTAGCCGACGCCGCCGGGCGAGATGACGCCTCCTTCGTTCGGATCGGTCGCACAGACGCCCCCGATGCAGAAGCCGTAGCCCCAGTGAATGTCCGGCATCGCCAGGCTCGCCTCTTGAATGCCGGGCAGGAAGGCGACGTTGGCCACCTGCTCGGGAGCCTGGTCTTTGCGAATCGAGTCGAGCAGCTGTTCGTTGGCGAAGATCAGGCCGTCGACGCGCATGCCCGCCTTGTAGCTGCGGGGAATCCGCCAGCAGCAGTCCCCGGCCGGCTCGAGCGGTCCGTCAAAGCGATTGGTAACCATGAACCGGTCCTCGGTGTCTCTGCGACTCTTCCCCTCCGTGGCCCTCCGCACCTGCGAGCAGCCGGATGCAAGAGCGTCTGCCGCGTTCCCTCTTAAATACGCCGCAAGAATAGAGAGACACACTTGCAGCGAACGGGTTCACGAGTGCGACGTTACGCCAATAGCGGCGAGAGCACCCGGGCCGGCTCGTCGACGCCCGTGAGTCGCTGATCGAGTCCTTGGTGCGGATAGACAAATCGCTCGTGGTCGATGCCCATGCAGTGCAGCAGGGTGGCATTGAGATCGCGGACGTGGACGGGATCTTCGGTGATGTTGTAGCTGTAGTCGTCGGTGGCCCCGTGGACGACGCCGCCCTTGATGCCGCCGCCGGCCAGCCACATCGAATAGCAACGCCCGTGATGATCGCGACCGTAGACGTTGCGGGTCAGCTTGCCCTGGCAATAGACGGTGCGGCCGAACTCGCCACTCCAGACGACCAGGGTGTCTTCCAGCATGCCGCGTTGTTCGAGGTCCATGATCAGGGCGGCCGACGGCTGATCGGTGTCGTTGCACTGCTGCCGGATGCGTCGAGGCAGATTGGAGTGCTGGTCCCAGCCGCGGTGATAGAGCTGAATGAACCGCACGCCGCGCTCCGCCATGCGCCGCGCGAGCAGGCAGTTTGCCGCGTAGGTGCCCGGCTTCCGCGCCTCGGGACCGTAAAGGGCAAAGGTGCTGGCCGACTCGTCCCGCATGTCCATCAAATCGGGAATCGACTTCTGCATGCGGAAGGCCATTTCGTACTGCGCGATGCGCGTGTCGATCTCAGGATCGCCCTGGCGGGCCGACTTGAGCTCGTTGAGTTGGGCGAGGCCGTCGAGCATGGCGCGGCGACTGTCGCGATCGAGTCCCGGCGGGTCGGACAGGAAAAGGACCGGGTCCTTGCCGCTGCGGAAGCGAACGCCCTGATAGTCCGAGGGGAGGAAGCCACTGCTCCACAGCCGAGCAAACAGCGGCTGCGAGATCGTAGCCCCGGTGCCGACCGAGATCATCACGATATACGCGGGCAGATCCTGGCACTCGCTGCCAATGCCGTAGTTCAGCCAGGCACCGAGCGAAGGCTTGCCGAGCTGTTGCGTCCCGGTGTTGAGCATGGTAACCGCCGGGTCGTGATTGATCGCCTCGGTATGCATCGAGCGAATGATGCTGATCTTGTCGACGATCTTGGCCGTGTGCGGTAACACCTCGCTGAGCCAGGCGCCCGACTCTCCATATTGCTGGAACGTGAAACGCGACGCGGCGGTGGGGAAGCTCTTCTGCTTGTGCGTCATCTCGGTAAGCCGCTGACCCTGACGGACCGAATCGGGTAGCTCGCTACCGTGCAGATCGTTGAGCTGCGGCTTGTAGTCGAACAGGTCCATTTGCGAGGGACCGCCTGACTGGAACAGGTAGATGATTCGCTTGGCCTTGGGCTGGAAGTGGGGCAACGTCGGCAGCCCGAGGGTCGGCGGGGCCTGTGTCGGCCGGGCGGCCCGCGCATCTTGATTCAGCAACGACGAGAGGGCGATCGCCCCGATGCCGCCGGCGGCTTGCGAAAGCCAGTAGCGACGAGAGATCGCGGCGGCGTAATCCTGGAACGGGTTCATCGCTTCCTCCTAATTACTCCTTCGAGACCGCCTCATCGAGATTCAAGACGGTGCTGGCCACACAGGTCCAGGCCGCGTGCTCGGCCAGATCGAGCTCGCCATTGCGCGGCGACTCACCCACCGAAAGCAGCTCCTTCGCGGCGCTCTCGTCATTTTGATAGACGTCGAGCTGTCGCGCGAAGATGCGCCCCAGGATTTGACCCTCCACCTCAAGCGGCTCGCGGGCGAGCACCCGTCGATAGAGCCCGGCGATGCGGGCTTCGGTCGACGCATCGCCCTCGAGCATGACGCGCTCGGCCAGGGCGCGCGAAGCCTCGACGAATGTGGGATCATTCAGCAGCACCAGGGCCATCAGCGGTGTATTGGTGCGTTGGCGGCGGACCGTGCAGGTTTCGCGGTTGGGCGCGTCGAGCGCGGCCAGGTTCGGCGGCGGCACCGCCCGCTTCCAGTAGGTGTACATGCTGCGGCGATAGAGCTTCTCGCCCTTGTCTTGTACATAGCCTCGGTTGGAAATCTCGACCCACAGGCCCGGCGGCTGATACGGCTTCACACTCGGACCCCCGATCTTCTCGACCAGCAGGCCGCTGACGAAGAGTGCATTGTCACGAATCATCTCGGCCGGCAAGCGATAGCGCGGCCCGCGACCGAGCAAGCGGTTTTCCGGGTCGCTCCGCATCTGCTCCCGGCTCGCCACCGACGACTGCCGATAGGTGGCCGACATGACCAGCCGCTTCATCATCGCCTTGACGTCCCAGCCACTCTCGACGAACTCGATCGACAGGTAGTCGAGCAGCTCGGGATGCGAGGGGCGCTCGCCCTGGATGCCGAAATCCTCGGAGGTCTTCACCAGCCCAGTGCCAAAGGCAATTTGCCAGAGGCGATTGACCGTGACGCGGCTAGTGAGCGGATGGGACGGATCGACCAGCCAGCGGGCCAAGCCGAGTCGATTCTGCGGGGCATCTTCCGCCAGCGGCGGCAAGACGTCGGGCGTGCCAACCTCGACCCGTTCGCCATGCTGATCGTACTGACCGCGGACCAGCACGAACGTGTCGCGCGGGTCCTTCATTTCGTCCATCACCATGACCGAGGGCAAGCGGGCGATCTCCTCGCGGACCGACTGCTCGAGGCGGCGATGCTCGGCCTGAATCGATCCGTAATTTGGATCGACGTGGGCCAGATAATATTCGCGCAGCGCTGCTGATTGCTTCTCGGTGCGCTCGTCGGGCGCGATGGCCAGCAGCGGCCCGATTGGATCGCGGCCGGCCAGCTGCTGAACCTCCGTGGCGCTAATCGCACGGCGGTAGATGCGCAGATCGTCCATTCCCCCGCGAAAACCGAACTTGCCGTGCCGGTGGCCAATCTCCAGCGGCATGTCCACCTCAAAATCGCCCTTGAGGCGGTCGTAGCGGGCCTCGACCTCTTGCCGCTCGCCATTGACGTAGAGCTTCACGCCTCGAGCCAGGCCGGAGCCGTCGTACGTCGCCACGATATGGCTCCACTCGCCCAGCGGAAGCTTGTCCTTGGCGAGCACGCCGACCGCGTTGATCGTCCAGGCGCTGGCCAGCCGCAGGCTCAGTCGTCCGCCGTCAATCACCAGGTCGTAGCCGCGATAACTCTCCGCTTCATTGGTGCGGCCCAAGATGACTGCGTCCCCCTCGGGGCGAACCCAGGCGGCCAGCGAGAAGGAGGCCGCGCGGTTCAAACGGGCCAGATCGCTGGTGATCCGGGTGGTGCCGTCGAACTTGAACGCCGCTCCGTCCTGGCCCTCGAAGGTCGCGGCGGCACCTTCGACAGCGATGTGCGCGACGTTGGCCGAGGCGGCGTCGGAGCCTTTCACCGCGACCTGGCCGTCGGACAGAGTGTCAAAGTCGACGTGAACCGCCAGGCCATCGCTCACATTCGGCTGCCAATTCTTGCGATCCCCGAGACCCGCCTCCCAACTCGCCATCCGCGCGGCGGCTTCGTCGCGCTTGGCGGCAAGCTGGGCCTTCAGCTCCGCGGCGCGTTGGCGATCCTGGTCGAGCTTCGACTGCATCCGCTGCGGAACGACGGGTGCCCGCGGCCGCATGTTTCCTTCGCCGTTCTCCACACCACGATCGCTGACCGTATTGAAGTAGGCGAAGAAGCGATAAAAGTCCCGCTGCGAAATCGGATCGTACTTGTGGTCGTGACACTGGGCACACCCCATGGTCAGGCCGAGAAAGACGGTCGCCGTGGTGCGGGCACGATCGAGCGCGTACTCAACGCGGTATTCCTCCGAGATGCCGGAGGCGGTAATGCCGTGGTTGCGGCAGAAGCCCGTGGCAACCAGCTGGCGATTTGTGCGGTTGGGGATCAGGTCGCCGGCAATTTGTTCCGTGGCGAACTGGTCGAACGGCATGTTCTCGTTGAATGCCTGAATGACCCAATCACGCCACGGCCACATATCGCGGTGGTAGTCTTCATGATAGCCGTGAGTATCGGCGTAGCGGGCGGCGTCGAGCCACTCGAGCGTCATCCGTTCCGCGTAGCGGGTCGTGGCGAGCAGCCGATCGACCACCTTCTCATAGGCCTGCGGACTCTCGTCGGCGAGAAAGTCGGCGACCTCCTGGGGCGTGGGCGGCAGACCCGTCAAGTCAAACGTCACCCGACGCAACAGCGTGCGGCGATCGGCCTCGGCGCTGGGGGCGGTTCTCTCACGCTCGAGCCGGGCGAGCACGAAACGATCGAGTTCGTCGCGCGTCCAGTCGGTCCGTTTGACGTCAGGAAGCGCAGGCCGGCGTGGTGCCACAAAGGCCCAGTGGGGTTCCCAGGCGGCCCCTTCACCGATCCAGCGGGCGATCAGCGCTTTCTCTTCCGCCGTCGGTTGATTGTTGGCGTCGGGCGGCGGCATCACGACGTCGTCATCCGTCGCGTTGATGCGGAGGACCAGTTCGCTGGCGGCGGGATCGCCCGGCACGATGGTCGCCTCGCCCGAGTCGCCACCGGCCAGGGCACCGCTCTTCAGGTCAAGCCGCAGACCGGCTTGCCGAGCATGTTCATCCGGACCGTGGCACTGGAAGCAATTCCGCGACAAGATCGGACGAATCTGGCGGTCGAAATCGACGCCGGACGCTTCTTCCGCAACGACCAACGGCGCGGCGAAAAAGAGTGACGCCGCGAATGTGAGAACCGGGAGAGATCGCAAACTGCGAGCAAGCATGACAGCATCCAGGCGGGCGGGGCCACGGCCGCGATCGGCGCGTGGAACGGAGGTGGGTCGACGAACATCGCTGCAACGCCCATTACAGCATATCGAACCCGGAAAGTCCAGCAGAACAACCACCTCGGCGCCTGCCTCATCCTGTTGCACCGGCACGGGTTACGCGTCGCGTGAAGGGCTTCGAAGGAGCAGGCGCGCGGCGGCCGCTGCGGCCCGCCGGGGGATGTGGCCGATGAAGTCGCTAGGGGCGCCTCTGGGCGGCTGCGGCGTCGTGCTGCCAGTCGTGCTGCCAGGTGACCTGACGCGCCGCCCGGCCAGATGACGCGCGGCCCGCCTAGATCTAGATATCGAGGATCACTTCCGCCAACCAACCCCCGTCGACTTGCTCGACGAGGAGCCCATGGTAGGTGATCGCCTTGACCTCGTTCTGCAGCTGATGGCGAGCCGGATTGAGCTCTTCGCCGGCGACCGTGGCCGTTAGTTCGCCATCGGCAATGGAGACTTGGAAGTCAGTCAACACAATTTGCCGCGACTCGAACAGGAACAACAATTCGCTCAACCAGTCCTGCAACAGCAAGGGATGCTCGTCGAAGGAGACGTGTAGCGTGACGCGCTGGCGGAGCTCGACCTTGCCGAGGTCTGCCACGATCACGGAGAAAAGTGCCCGGCCGGCCTCGGCCATGAGTGTGGGCAGGTCGCCGGCCCGAATCCGCAGGCCGAGATCGGCGGTATGCTCGAACACCTCAAACATATGGCCACTTGCTGATTGGTGGTGCTTCCGACAGGGTTCTATTTGGTCGCAAAGCGGCCAAATCATCGCAAAATGAGGTGTTTTGCGGCCCGGACCGGGGACCAAGCGATTTTGACAGCGGACACTCGATCTGTTAGCGTAACGGCCTACGGCTGAACAAGATATGCGGCTTTGAACGAGATTTCAGCGCGGCCCACCTCCACGCCTGCCTTCGCCCCACCCCACGAAATTTGATCCCACCTCTCGCGTTACCGTGACGCGACTTTCCCAAGACAGCGGGTGCTAGTACCCGGTTCGCGCCGGAGAAACGCCGCGTCAGGGCCCTTAGGGAACGGACTTCCTTCGCCAGGAGAGACGGACATGAAGTGTATGGGAAACAGTATTTCCCGTCGCGGTTTCTTGCACGCCGGCATGGTCGGGGGTATCGGCCTGACGCTGGCGGACTATCTGAGACTTCAGGAAGTCCAGGCCGCCGAAACCGGTCGGCAGCCGAATGGCCCTGCCAAGTCGATCATCTACATCTTCCTGCAAGGGGGAATTGCCCAGCAGGAGAGCTGGGATCCCAAGCCGCACGCCCCCGAAGAGTATCGTGGCGCCTTTGGCAGCATCGGCACCGCCCTGGCTGGCATCCGCTTCAACGAGCTGATGCCCCACTCGGCCAAGATCGCCGACAAGCTCTGTGTCTGCCGGTCGATGTCGCACGGCGACGCCGATCACGATCGCAGCACCTACATCATGTTCACCGGCTACAAGCCAACGCCGGCGATCCAACATCCCAGTTTCGGCAGTGTGGTCGCCCACGAATATGGCCCGCAGAATCAACTGCCGCCCTACATCACCATTCCCAATCAGCTGGACGACAGCGGCGGACCGGGCTATCTCAGTTCGGCGTTCAACAGCTTCAGTCTGGGAGCGAACCCGTCGGCCAAGAATTTTCGCGTTCGCGATTTGGAACTTCCCGGCGGCGTCGACCAGCCTCGGTTTGCCCGCCGACGTCGTCTGCTCGACGCGGTGAACGACCACTTCCGCGCTCTGGAGGAGTCGGACGCGCTGGAGGCGGTCGACAGCTTCTACCAACGGGCCTACGCGATGATCAGCTCGGAGAAGGCCCGCGAGGCCTTCGACCTGAGCAAGGAAGATCCGAAGTTGCGGGAAGAGTACGGCCTCAACGAGGCGGGCGCTCGATTCCTGTTGGCGCGACGTCTTGTCGAGGCCGGCGTGCCCTTCGTCACGACGCTCTACGGAGCCTGGGACCATCACACGGAGATCGTGCCGGGCGTCAAGAAGTTGGTTCCGAACTTCGATCAGGCGTTTGCCGCCCTGATTCGCGATCTTGATCAACGCGGACTGCTGGAGTCGACGCTCGTCTGTGCCTCGACGGAATTCGGCCGCACGCCGAAGATCAACACCACGGCCGGTCGCGACCACTGGGGCAAGGTCTTCAGCATCGCGATGGCCGGGGGTGGCATTCAGTCGGGAATCGTCCACGGCGCGTCGGACGCGATCGCCGCCGAGCCGGCTGCCGACATGCTCAGCGTCGAGGACTGGGCGACCACGATGTACCACTGCCTGGGCATCGACGCGCACAAATCGCTGATGGCCCCCGGCGGTCGGCCCATCGAGATCATCCGCGGCGGCAAAGTCCGTCGCCAGCTACTCGTTTGATCCGGAACCACATCGGTCCGCTGCTTTGCCGTCGCCGGCGACGCCCCGCGGTCAGGTCCTTATGCCGTATAACTCGACATCCCGCGCATTGCTGCTTGCTGCGGCAATTTGGCTGCTGGCCCCGACTCCGGCCGACGCCTTCTCGCCGCGCGTCCAGCGCATCCTGCCGGGCGGCATCCAGCGCGGGGCCATCGGCGAGTTGATCTTCGAGGGCGAGCGACTCCACGATGCCGAAGAAGTTCTCTTCTTCGACGAAGGCTTCGAGGTGCTCAAGATCGAGCCGATCGAAGGCTACGAAGTGCCGCCCGACGAATCGCTCGAAGGCGACCAGAAGAAGAAGCGCGAAGAGCGAGAGTATCAAGCAGTGCGGGCCACGATTCGCGTCGCGGACGACTGCCGGCTGGGAGAGCATGTCGCCCATCTGCGGACTCGCGGCGGCGTGAGTGAGTTTCGCACCTTCTTCGTCGAGCCGCTGCCTGGCATCTATGAGCACGAGCCGAACGATGAGCTTGAGGCGGCCCAACAGATCGAGCGCAACGTGGTCGTGGCGGGCGTCGTCAAGAAGGGTGACGAAGACTTCTTCGCCGTCGAGATGCAGCAGGGCGAACGACTCTCGGTCGAGATCGTGGCGATGCGGCTTGGCACCCACACGTTCGACTCCCACATCGCCGTTCTCGGACCCGACGGCGAAGAACTTGCCTCCGCCAAGGGCTCGGCTTTCGGTGTGCAGGACGGCATCCTCTCGCTGATGGCTCCGTCGACGGGGCGCTACGTCATCCGAGTTCGTGAAGACACCGGCGGCGGCACGAGCGTCTCGACGTACCGACTCCACGTCGGCACCTTTCCGCGACCGACGGCGATTTACCCTGCCGGCGGCCAGCGGGACACGACGATTAACGCCCGTTGTATCGGCGATATCGGAGGTGAATTCAACCAGACTTTCGCCTTGCCTGCCGAATACGATCCCGAGTTTGCCGTCTCCCCGAGCGACTCCGGCGGCAAGGTGCCGACGCCGATCCCGTTTCGGCTGTTCGATCACGGCAACGCCCTGGAAGCGGAGCCCAACGACGAGTTGGCGGCCGCCACGCGGGTCGAGTTGCCGTTGGCGTTCAACGGCATCATCGAGCGCCCCGGCGACGTCGATCATTTCCGTTTCACCGCCCAGAAGGGTGCCGTCTACGAAGTCGAATGTTACGCGCGTCGCGTCCGCTCGGAGCTCGACTCCGTGATGGAGCTCTACAACGCCGAGGGCAAGCGAATCCAAAGAAACGACGATGGCGGCAAGGTGACCGATAACCTCGACGCCGAAACGCGGGGCAGCGACAGCTACTTCCGTTTCGAAGTGCCCGAGGACGGCGAGTACGTCTTGCGGATTCGCGATTTGATGGACCGTGGCGGGCCGGGCTTCGTCTACCGTGTCGAGTTCTCGCCCGTGCAGCCGTGGCTGCTGATCCGCTTGCCACGAGCGGAAGATCCCAACGACCTCTACGGACAGTATCGCCAACAGATCTTTGTGGCCCGCGGCAACTACTTTGGCTGCATCGTCGACGCGCGTCGCAAGAATCATCGCGGCCCGGTCATCCTCGAGGCCCCGAACCTGCCCGAGGGTGTGACGATGCGGGCGATCACGATTCCCGCGGCCGGCGGTCGTGTTGCGGCGGTGTTCCACGCGGCCGAGGACGCACCGTTGGGTGGGGAGCTTGTCCGCTTTCACGGGCGCGATCCCAATCCCGACCTCGATCTCCGCGGTGCGTTTCGTAATCAGGCCGAGCTGCTACGCTCGCGACCCGGGCTGGCCATCCTGAAGACCAAGGCCGTCGATCGCCTGGCCGTCGTGGTGACCGAAGAGGTACCGTTCCGACTGGAAGTCGAACAGCCCGAGTTGACGTTGCTGCAGGGCGGCCGGCTCGACCTGAAGGTCAAGGTGATCCGCGCGGAGGGCTTCGACGAAGAAGTTGTGCTGACCATGCCCTACCTGCCCCGCAACGTGGGCACGCTGGCCAACGTCAAGGTGGCGGGCGACCAAACCGAAGCGATCTTTCCGCTCAGCGCACGCGAGAATACCGCGCCGCTGCCCTGGGATATCTTCGTGCTGGGCTCGGCGGGCAAACAAGATTTGAAGTGGGCCTCGACGCGGCCGCTACCGCTGCAGATCGCTCGTCGCTTCGTGACGGCCACCCTGCCCGAGGTCACGCTGCGGCAAGGCGAGAGCAACACTCTCGTCGCCAATCTAACGCAGGTGACTCCTTTCGCCGGACAGGCCACCGCCGTACTTGATGGTCTGCCCGCGGGCGTCACCGTGGAGCCGGTCACGTTCGACGCCGACGCGTCGACCATCACGTTTCCGTTGCGGGCCGAGTCGACGGCTCCTCCGGGACGCCATGCCGGCTTGAGGTGCGACGTTACGGTCGAGCAGGAAGGACAACCGCTGACGGCCCTGGCTGGCAAGGGCGTGCTCAAACTCGAGGCGGCGACTACGGACGCACTGGCCAGTGCCGAGCCGCCGCCATCCAACTCGCAGGAGGGCGATGCCAACGCCTCAGGGGCACCCGACGGGGCGCACGTGGCGGACAAGCCTGCTTCGCGTTTGGAGCGTCTTCGGCGGGCCGCGCAGGAGCGAACCGCCCGGCGACGTGCGACCTCTGGTCAACTTGATATGCCATAGAAGCGCGACCACGAATATGAACCACCGACTCGACAACGCGAACCTTCACATCCTGCCTTCCGCTTGGCGATGGGCGCTCGCCGTCGTGCTCACGGGGGTGCTCGCGTCTGCTGGCGATGCTCGCGGCGAGACCAATCGGGGTGGGCCCGCGGACAACGCTCATCGGATCGCGTCGCTGGTCATCTATCCCGGCGAGATTCACCTCACCCATGCGGGTGCGCAGCAGCCGCTCGTCGTTCAGGCAACGCGCGAGGACGGCGTGACGCTCGACGTGACGGACCGCGTGGAGCTGCACGTCGAGAACGGACAGCTCGCCCACCTGGCCAACGCGACGTTGTTCGCGGACCAGGATGGCGACACCCGGCTCGTCGCGCGGCTCGCCGGACGAGTGGCGCACGCGGCGGTCCGCATCCGGGACACGCATCAGCCCCGCGACCTCAGCTTCCGCAACGATGTCATTCCGGTGCTCTCGAAGGTCGGTTGTAGTTCTGGGGCTTGCCACGGCGCGTCACGCGGCAAGGACGGCTTCAACCTTTCCCTGCTGGGTTACGATCCGGCCGGCGACCACTTTCGTCTCACGCGTGAGATCAGCGGGCGCCGCATCAACCTGGCGCTGCCTCGCGAGAGCCTGCTCTTGGAGAAGGCAACGGGCAACGTGCCCCACACCGGCGGAAGGCTGCTCGCCTCCGGCGACCCGCATTATCGCATGCTCGAGGCCTGGCTACGTGAAGGAGCTCCCAACGACGCGGAGACCGCCGCGCAGGTCGACTCTATCAAACTGTATCCGCCTGCCGCGGTCCTGGAGGGCGCAGGATCGCGACAGCGGCTGCGCGTTCTAGCCACCTACAGCGACGGCACGCGCCGCGACGTGACGACGTTGACTCGCTTCGAAACCAGCAACGAGTTCGCCGCGGAACTTGACGCCGAACTCGACGAGGGGGCGGTCGTGCGTGCCAAGGGGCACGGTGAGGCTTTCCTTACGGCGCATTTCGACGTCCACTCCGTTGGCATGCGGGTCCTCACGCTACCGGCCGACCTGGAGTTTGCCTGGCCAGAAGTGCCGGAGCACAACTTCATCGACACGCACGTATTCAACAAATTAAAGAAGCTCCGCATCGCTCCGTCGGAGCTGGCCAGCGATGCGGTGTTTCTGCGGCGCGTGATGCTCGATTTGTGCGGACGACTGCCGACGGCGGACGAGCATCGCTCGTTTGTCGCCGATGAAAGCTCGACCAAGCGAGCGGCGTTAATCGACGAGCTTCTCGAGAGTCCGGAGTTCCACGATCTGTGGGTGATGAAGTGGTCCGAGCTGCTGCAGATGCGCACCGGACCGAAGATCACCAAGAAGGCCCTGATGCGCTATTACAACTGGCTCCGCGATCAGATCGAAGGCGACGTCCCCGTCGACCGCATGGTCTATGAGCTGGTGGCGGCCAGCGGCGGCACGTTTGCTCACGCCCCGACGAACTTTTACCAGTCGGAACCGGAAATCGCCAAGACGGCCGAGAACACCGCCCAGCTGTTTTTGGGAATCCGCCTGCAGTGTGCCCAGTGCCATAACCACGTCTTCGACCGCTGGACGATGGACGACTACTACGGCTATGCCGCGTTCTTCGCCCGCGTGGGCCGCAAGCCGGGCGAGGACCCCCGCGAGACGGTCATCTTCAACCGACCGGCCGGCGAAATGAAGCATCCGGTCGACAAGCGCAAGATGCCGCCGCGATTCTTGGGCGGCGAGCTGGCCGACATCGGCGAGGAAGACCGTCGTGTGGTGCTGGCCCGTTGGATGACCGCTGCCGAGAATCCTTACTTCGCCCGGCACATGGCGAACCTCGTTTGGGCTCACTTCTTCGGCCAGGGAATCGTCGAGCCGGTCGACGACGTGCGGGTGAGCAATCCGCCGGTGAACCCCGAGTTGCTCGACGCGTTGGCCGCCCGGTTCGTGGAGCACGACTTCCGTCTCAAGGAGTTGGTTCGCGATATCTGTAATTCACGCACCTACCAGCTTAGCGCGTTGCCCAACGAGACCAACGCAACGGACGAGCACAACTTTGCCCGCGCGAAGTTGCGACGACTGCCGGCCGCGGTGATGCTCGATGTGATCAACCAGGTCACCGAGACGACCAGCAAGTTCAAAGACGTCGAAGAAGGCGGTCGGGCGGTCGAGATCCCGGACGGCGCTACGACCAACTATTTCCTAGTCACCTTCGGACGCTCGGCCCGAGAGACGGTCTGCACCTGCGAGACGCGCCGCGAGCCGAACCTCTCGCAGGCCCTGCATCTGATCAACGGCGCGACCGTTCACCACAAGATCCGCCAAGGTAAGGTTGTGCGGCGGATGCTCGAAGACAACAAGTCGCCGGCGGAAGTCGCGGAAGCGCTTTACGTGCGCTGCTTGGGACGCGCACCGACCGAGCGCGAGCGGACCGCCATCGACGATGAGCTGGCGGCCGCGGAAAAGCCGCGCGAGGTGCTGCACGACGTCTTTTGGGCCCTGCTCAATTCGCAGGAGTTTCTCTTCAATCACTAGGCGGCGATCCCGATCGGTGGTCGCGACGGCTCCGGGTCAGGAACCCCGGCCTGACAGATCGGATGTGCGGCCCGCAGGTGACCATCGCTGGCAGGTCGATTTCGTTTAAAATGAAGCGTCGAGTGGTGAGAGCTCACCGTATCCATCAAGAGCGACGAGGGCGTCGGATATGTTCGACAGCATTCCATTTTGGCAGCGAACCCTGACCGTGATGGTCTGCGCCGCGGCCTGCCTGTTGCCGCTGGCGGTCCGTGCAGAGGACGAGACGCCCAAGCGCGTCACCTACGACGACCACATCAAGTCGCTTCTGCGGGCCAAGTGCTTTTCCTGCCACAACGCGGACGACCGCAAGGGCGAACTCGATCTGTCGAGTTATGCGGCCACACGGGAGGGCGGCGCTTCGGGCGAAGTGGTCGTGCCAGGCGATTCGCTCAACAGCCTTCTGTTTGCGCTGGTGGCCCACACGGACGAGCCGGCGATGCCGCCGGAGTCGCCCAAGCTGGCCGAGGATAGCATCGAGCTGATCAAAGCGTGGGTCGATGGCGGGGCGCTGGAAAATGCCGGCAGTCGCGTCGCGCGGGCCGAGCCAGTGGGCCTTCCGCCCGAGCTGACGGCGACTCCCACGGACGCCCCCAAGTCCGCGCCGATGCCGCCACGGTTGAGCCTCCAACCGCTGGTGCACACCGAGCGGGCGGACGTGGTCCGCGCATTGGCTGTTAGTCCCTGGTCGCCGCTGCTGGCCGTGGCGGCTCCCAAGCAGGTGCTCCTCTTTCACACGGAGAGTCTGCAGCTCCTCGGCGTTCTCCCCTTCCCCGAAGGCATGCCTGAGGTGCTGCGGTTCAGTCGCAACGGCGCGGTGCTGCTGGCGGGTGGCGGTCGGGGCGGACTCGCGGGGCATACGGTGGCGTGGAACGTCACGACCGGCGAGCGTCTCGTGCAGCTGGGCGATGAACTCGACACCGTCCTGGCCGCCGACATCAGTGCAGACCATGCCCTGGTGGCTCTAGGAGGTCCGAAGCGGGTGGTGCGGGTCTTCTCGGCCGACGATGGGCGACAAATGTACGAAATGCGAAAGCATGTCGAGTGGATATACGACGTGCGGTTCAGCCCCGACGCGGCTCTGTTGGCGAGCGCCGACCGCAGCGGGGCCGTACGCGTCTCGGAGGCCTGGACGGGCGACGAATATCTCGCCCTGAAAGGCCATGAGCCCGGTCGCGTGTCGCTGGCGTGGCGGGCGGACTCAAACTTGCTGGCCTCCTGCGGCGCCGACGGTGCGGTGCGTTTCTGGGAGATGGAAAAGGGCGAGCAGGTCGCGAAATGGGATGCGCACCAAGGGGGTGCGACCAGTCTCGCGTTTACCTCCGACGGTCGCTTGGTCACCTGCGGCAAAGATGGCACGACCAAATTGTGGAGCGGACAGGGCAAGTTGCTCCGCACGTTCGAGACGCTGGCCGACGAGCCTTTGCGAACCGTCTACTGTGAACAGAGCGGTCGAGTACTGACTGGCAACTTCGTCGGCGAGGTGATCGCCTGGGACGCGACCTCCGGCGACCGAAAAGGAAGGCTCACCAACAATCCACCCACGTTGCAGTCCCGAGTCGAGGCGTCGCAGCAGCGACTTCACGAACTCCAGACGCTCATTGCAGCGCTGGCCCGCGAGCAACGCGTCGCCGAAGACACAGCGGCCGCGGCCGCTGAGCTGGCCAAGCGTCACGAGCAGCTCGACGATGCCCAGCGGCGCGCCGATGCCGCTCGCACGGTGGCCCGACTCGTTGAGCGGGACCGGGACCGGCTGGACGGCGAGATCGGGCGCATCGAGGCGCGCGTGCGGCGGCTGGAGACGGGTCTGCCCAACCTTCAGGAAGCCGTCCGTCGCGCCGACCGCTCCGTGCGTGAGCTGGGCGGTGATGAAGAAGTTCGCCGGCTCGAACAACAGCTGCGCACGCTCGCCCGTCGCCGCCAGGGCCAACTGAATGGCGCCAAGGCACAATTGGCCGATCGTCAGGCCAAGCGACGGGCGCTGCAACCAGAGATTGCCAAGGCGGAGGCGGAACTGGCCGCGGCCTCCGCCGCGCTCGAGACCTTGCGGGCCGAATTTGAGCCCTATCGACAGGAAGTCGAGCGGCGGCAGGCGGCGCTGGCAGCCGCCCGCGCGTCTCTCGCTGCGGCCGAAGCGCAGCTCGAAGAGGCGGAGGCCGAGGTCGTGCGTTGGCAGGAGGAATTGGCCTTCGCCAGGCTTCCGACCGCGCAGGAATAGACCGCGCATGATATTCGTCCGTCTGTTGTATCTTCCCCGCGTCGGCCTGATCGTGGCAACCGTTGCCGTGTTGCTGCTGGCAGCAATTCGGTCTGTGCAGGCGGAAGAGGTGGCCCTCGAGCCGCCGGACGCCCCGCAGATTGCGGAGGCTTCGCCCGAGGCGGAACGGGCCATGGCAGGCTTTAACTATCCGGAGGGCTGGAAAGTTCACCTTTTTGCCGCCGAACCGCTCTTGGCCAATCCTGTCGCCTTCCACATCACCGACCAGGGCCACATCTACGTCTGCGAGTCATATCGCCAGTCGGCAGGGGTCGAAGACAACCGCGATCATCCCTACTGGGTCGATGACGATCTGGCGGCGCGGACCGTGGCCGATCGGCGGGCGTTCATTCTCAAACACCACGGCAACGACCAGCGACGTTTCACGCGGCACGGAGAACGCTTGCGTCTGCTCGTCGATGAGGATGCCGATGGGCGCGCCGATCGCTCGACGGTCTTCGCCAACGGTTTCAATGACGTCGTTTCCGGCACGGGCGCGGGCGCCCTGCAGCGGGGCCGGCACGTCTACTATGCCTGTGTGCCCGATCTGTGGCGTCTGGAAGATCGTGACGGCGACGGAAAGAGCGACGTCCGCGAGTCGCTGTTGCACGGATTCGGCGTGCACTTCGCTTACAAGGGACACGATCTGCACGGCTTGACCGTCGGCCCCGACGGCCGGCTTTACTTCACGATGGGCGATCGCGGCCTCCACGTCGAGACGACGGAAGGCGCCCTCGCGAACATCGACAGCGGTGCCGTTTTGCGATGCCATTGGGATGGCACGGGGCTGGAGCTACTACACGTCGGCTTACGAAATCCGCAGGAGCTGGTCTTCGACGACTTTGGCAACTTGTTCGTGGCCGACAACGAGTCGGATAGCTGGGACGAGTCGCGGTTGATTCCCATCGTCGCGGGCGGCGACAGCGGCTGGAGAATGCACTTTCAGTACCTCGACGACCGCGGCCCTTTCTTTCGCGAGCGGCTCTGGCACACGTACGGCGTCGAGTTGCCGGCCTATCTCACCCCGGCCTTTGCCCACGTCGGTACCGGCCCGGCCGGATTGGCGAGCTACCCGGGCACGGGATTGGGTGACGAATATCGGGGTCGCTTCTTTCTTTGCGAGTTTCGTGGTGGCCCGAAGGGGAGCGGGGTCGATACGTTTCGCGTCCAGGGGGACGGTGCCTTCTACAAGATGACCGACCGGCGGCGAACGATCGACAACGTGCTGGCCACCGATGTCGACTTCGGCCCCGACGGCGCGGTGTATGTGAGCGATTGGGTCGAGGGCTGGCGGGGCGAGGGCAAAGGACGCATCTATCGGTTTGCCGACGTGGCCCGTGCCGCGCAGGCCGACGTGCTGCAGGTTCGCGACATGTTGCGTGTGGGCCTGGCCGAACAGACGGAATCGGAACTCCAGTCATTGCTCGGACACGTCGACCGCAGAATTCGCCAGGCCGCCCAGTTCGAGTTGGTGCGGCGTGCGCCGGCTTCCGCCCTGGCCCAAGTGGCCCATGAGGCAGAGAGCCAGCGAGCCCGGCTACACGCGATTTGGGGCTTGGGCCAATTGGCCGCGGATCGGAGCCGCCGCGAGGCGGTGGCCAACCATCTACGCCCGCTGCTGACCGACGAAGACGCCGAAGTTCGGGCGCAGGCGGCCCGCGTGGCCGGCGAGGCGCGGCTCGCCGAACTTCGCTCGCTGGTGCGAGAACGCGTCGCGGACGACAGCCCGCGCGTCCGCTTTCAGGCGGCGATGAGCCTGAGCCGGCTGGGGTCGCCGGATGACGGTGCGGCGGCGATCACCTTGCTGGCCGAAAACGCCGATCGCGATCCCCTGCTCCGCCACGCCGGAATCATGATGCTCGCCCGGTTGGGCGACGCGGTGACGTACCGTGCCGCGATGTCGCACGAGTCGGTGCCGGTCCGCCGTGCGTTGGCCGTGGCGATGCGGAAGCGGCGCGATCCACACATCGCCGAGCTATTGCACGACAAGGACCCGCGCGTCGTCGACGAGGCCGCGAGGGCCATCCATGACGTACCGATTCCGGAAGCGGCGGCGGCCCTGGCTCAGCTGCTTGACGAGGATGCCTCTCTACTGGAAGGCCTTCACGAGGAGACGCTCCGTCGCGCGCTGAACGAGAATTATCGCGGCGGCGAGGCGCGGCACGCCGAACGGATCGCACGATTCGCCACCACCTCCGACATGCCGCAACATCTCCGCGTGGAGGCCCTGCAGATGCTGGCCGCCTGGAAGGCACCGAGTTCGCGCGACCGCGTCCTCTCGTCGTGGCGGCCGCTCCCGCAGCGATCGCCCGGTCCGGCTTCCCAAGCATTGGCGAGTGTGCTCGATCGCGTCCTCGCAGGCCCTGGCCCCGTCCGCGGCGCGGCCCTTCGCGCGGCGGCCGCCCTCGAGGTGCCCGCGGCGATCGGTGTCCTCACGCGTCTGGTGCGCGACACGGACCAAAATGCCGACGTCCGCGCCGACAGCCTCGAGGCCCTGGGTGACTACGGCGACGAGGGTCTCGCGCCGTTGGCGCGCGAGATGGCTTACGATGACGAGGTCCGCGTGCGGATGATCGCGCGACGCCTGCTGGTGCGGCTCGACCCCGCAGCGGCGGTGACGGAGCTGGCGATCGGTGTCGAAGCCGAGGATCAGCAGGAACGGCAAGCTGCCTGGCAACTGTTGGGCACTTTGGAATTGACCGCGGCGGAGGAATTGCTCGCGGCCGGCCTGCGCGACCTGGCGGCAGGTAAGATCCCCGCCGATACCCGACTCGACGTTCTCCTGGCGGCCCGCCGGTTTTCTTCGCGCAAGTTGAGTCGCCTGCTCGCCGATTATGAGGATGCCCGGGATCCGACCGACCCGCTGGCGGCCTATCGAGAAACCTTGCTCGGTGGAGACGCGTCCGCCGGTCGGGGCATCTTCTTCTCGCACCGGCAGGTCGCCTGCTTGCGTTGTCACAAAGTGGACGGTCGCGGTGGCGTTGTGGGGCCCGAGCTGTCGCGTATCGGGGCGGACAAGACGCGCGAATACCTGCTTGAATCGCTCGTCACGCCGAATCGCAAGATCGCGAAGGGCTACGAACTTGTGGTGGTGATTACGGGGGCGGGACGAATCGAGGCAGGCGTCGTGGCTGAAGAAGACGATCAGCGGCTACGCCTGGTGACGGTCGATGGCGAGTCCCTCGAATTCAACCAACAGGACATCGAAGATCGCTGGTCGGGACCCTCGGCCATGCCACCCGATGCCGCCCGCAAACTGAATCTCCGCGAACTGCGCGATCTGATTGAGTTTCTGGCCAGCTTGCGCGGCAGCAAAGACGAGTGATCGGCACCGGCCGGCGGGCCTGACGTGGCAATCGTGCCTCGACGTCACCCGACCTCAGCTGACGAGGTCTTCGACGACGTGTCCGTGTACATCGGTCAGGCGGAAGTGGCGGCCCTGGAAGAAGTAGGTCAGCCGTTCGTGGTCGATGCCCAAGAGGTGCATCACGGTGGCCTGGAAATCGTGGACATGCACGGGATTCTCGGCCACATTGATGCCCAGGTCGTCGGAGGATCCATAGCTCAGACCCGGCTTGGCCCCGCCGCCGGCCATCCATAGCGTGAACGCATAGGGGTGATGATCGCGCCCCCACCGAGGCCGATTGCTCATGTCGCCTTGCAGAAAGGGCGTGCGGCCAAATTCGCCGCCCCAAATGACCAACGTGTCGTCGAGCAGCCCCCGCTGCTTCAGGTCCTTGACCAGGGCGGCCGACGGTTGGTCGGTGTCGCTGCACTGCGTGTAGAGTTCGGTCGTCAGACTGCTGTGCTGGTCCCAGCCGGCATGCATGATTTGGACAAAGCGGACGCCCCGCTCGACCAGTCGACGCGCCATCAGGCAATTGTAGGCGTAGGTACCCGGCTCGCGGGCCTGGGGACCGTACATGTCGATGACGTGCTTCGGTTCCTGCGAGAGGTCGGTCAGCTCGGGCACGCTGGCCTGCATGCGATAGCCCATCTCGTATTGGGCAATCCGCGTTTCGATTTCCGGATCGCCCAGTCGCTCGAGATTGATCTGATTCAGCCGGGCCAGGTCGTCCAACAACGCGCGGCGAACCTCGCGGCTCATTCCGTCAGGATTGGAAAGGTAGAGCACCGGATCCTTGGCCCCGCGAAACTGCACGCCCTGGAACCGCGACGGCAGGAAGCCACTTTCCCAGTAGTAGTCGTAGAAGATCTGGCCGCAGGTCGAGCCCTTGCTGATCGAAGTCATCACGACGAAGCCGGGCAGATCGCGGGTTTCGGTGCCGAGTCCGTAGGTGAGCCAGGCACCCATTGTGGGGCGGCCTGGCATCTCGGCGCCGCTGAGAAAGAACGAGATGGCGGGCGAGTGATTGACCGCCTCGGTATACATGCTCTTGATGTAACACAAGTCGTCGGAGATGGCGGCCGTGTAGGGAATCAGTTCGCTGGCCCAGGCCCCGCTTTCGCCGTGTCGCGCAAAGGGCTCGAGCGGGGCAAGCATCTTCTTGCCGGTCGGGTCGCCCGTCATCGTGCTGAACCGCTTGTTCTGCAAGTAGCTCATCGGCACGGGCGTGCCGTGAAGCTCGGCCAGGCGGGGCTTGTAGTCGAACAGGTCGACGTGGGTGGGGGCTCCGTTCTGGAAGAGATAGATGACGTTCTTGGCCCGCGGCGCAAAGTGCGGCAGCTCGGGCAAACCACCCGCCGACTTGGCCGGCGCGGCCGGCTGGCTGCTCCGGTTGGCCGACGTCTCGTCCACCAGCGAGGCCAACGCGACCGCCCCGATGCCGGTGGCACCCTGGGCGAACAGTTGCCGCCGCGTGAGCAATCGTTGGGCTTCGAGAATCGGGTCCATGGCTGAGCGTGGTGGTTCAAGTGTGGGCGCGCAGGCCGGTCTACTTGTTGAGGGCCTCGTCGAGATTCAGAATCGCTAAACACACACTACTGTAGGCGGCGTGTTCGGCAACATCGAGCGTCTCATCCCGCGGCGAGTCGCCGACGCTGACCAGCTTCGTGGCGGCCTCGGCATGGGCGGCAAAGTGCCGTTGCAGCTCCGTCAGCCGCGACGTCAAGACAGCCAACTCTTCCGGCTCCGGACGCCGCGACGTGACCAGGCGAAAGGCCCTCGTCAGGCGTGCATCGGGCGCCCGCTCGGCTTCTTGCATCACTCGCTGGGCCAGCACTCGAGCCGCTTCCACGAACGTAGTGTCGTTCAAAGTCACCAACGTGTGCAGGGGCGAATTCGTCCGCGAGGGACGCACGACGCAGGTCTGTCGCTTGGCCGTGTCGAAGAACATCGTCGGCCCGATAATCCGCCGCCAATAGGTGTAGAGACTCCGCCGGTAGAGGTTGTCCCCGCTGTCCTTGCGATAGACCTTGCGGCCGAAGGTCGCTTCGGTCCAAAGCCCGGGCGGCTGATACGGTTTCACTGGGGGACCGCCCATGGTACGCACCAACAGTCCACTCGCCGCCAGGGCCTGATCGCGCATCATCCAGCTGGGCATGCGAAAGCGTGGTCCGCGACCGTAGAGGCGATTCTCGGCAT
The DNA here is from genome assembly GCA_003389215.1 of Planctomycetota bacterium. Classification (GTDB taxonomy): domain Bacteria; phylum Planctomycetota; class Planctomycetia; order Pirellulales; family UBA7805; genus MB-PLM-2. The sequence goes on from QQVP01000019.1 coordinate 32,563, forward strand.
CTCGCTGTTGCAGCTCCGGCCGCGTGGCGGCACTTTGGCGATACGTCGCGCTGGTGACGATCAGGCGGTGCAGCTGCTTGACGTTCCAGTCGCTTTCCATGAACCGACGGGCCAGGTAGTCGAGTAGCGCGGGGTGCGTGGGCCGCGTGCCCTGCGAGCCGAGGTTCTCGGAGGTCTTTACCAGGGCATTGCCGAAGAAGAGCTGCCAATAGCGATTCACCGTGACCCGCGCGGTCAGCGGGTTTTGTTCGTCGATCAGCCAGCGCGCGACGGTCAGCCGGTTGGCCGGAGCCGACGCATCGACGCCAGGCATCGCGCTCGGCAGGGCCGCGGTAACCTCGTCGGTGCGCTGATTGTAGAGTCCCCGCGTGAGCACAAACGTCGATCGTGGTTCCCCTCGGTCCTGCATAATCATCACCCGCGGGATGTTGCTCTGCAGCTTCTCACGGGCGGCCAGCGGTGCGTGCAGCTTCTGCACCTCCGCGGCGTACTCGGGCGCGATCTTCTCGAACGTCTTGACCAGGCCCCGCAGATGGCCCGCGTCGCGGTCGACGACCGGTTTGTTGAGCACGGCCTTGATGTAGTCGGAATGTTTAGCGACCTTCGGCGTGTCGGAGAGCTTTTGGCCATCTTCAGGAGCGAAGAAGGTCTGCTCGAAGGCGGCCAGGGCCACCCGGGCCGGTTCGATTTCGGCCGTCAACTCGGTGCGTTGTTCCGCTTGCTCGGGTGTGATGATCTCGAGTACCGGAGGCGTCTGCGGATCGCGACCACGACCGGTGACCGGCGTCTGATTGAAGTAGGCGAAGAACTGGTAGTACTCGCGTTGCGAGATCGGATCGAACTTGTGATCGTGACAGCGGGCGCAGTTCATGGTCAGGCCAAGCCATACGGTGCCCACCGTTTCGATCTGATCGAAGATGTACTCGACGCGATTCTCTTCGTGAATGCGTCCCCCTTCGCCGTTGATCATGTGATTGCGGCAAAAGGCGGTGGCCAGTCGCTGCTCGTCGGTCGCCTCGGGCAACAAATCGCCGGCCACCTGCTCAACGGTAAACTGGTCGTACGGCATGTTCGCGTTGAGGGCCTTCACCACCCAGTCGCGCCACGGCCACATGGTGCGTTCGCGATCGTCCTGGTAGCCGTTCGTGTCGGCATAGCGGGCCGCGTCGAGCCACGGCCAGGCCATCCGCTCGCCATAGGCCGCGGAATCGAGCAGGCGGTCGACGACGCGCTCGTAAGCCCCGGGTGACTTGTCTTCCAGAAAGGCGTCGATCTCCGCAAGCGTCGGGGGAAGGCCGGTCAGGTCGAGCGTCACGCGGCGCAGCAGCCGCTCGCGATCTGCCTCCTCCGAGGGCGCTAGGCCAGCTTGCTCGAGACGGGCGAGCACAAAATGATCGATCGGGTTCTCGGGCCAATCGCGGAGCGTGACGGACGGTGGCGACGGCTTTTGGGGAGGAATGAAGGCCCAGTGTCGCTGCCAGGGTGCCCCGGCTTCGACCCATCGCACCAACGTCGTGATCTCCGCCGCACTCAGCTTGCGGTGAGCGTCGGGGGGCGGCATCTGTTCATCTTCATCGACGCTGGTGACGCGACGGATCAGCTCGCTATCGTCAGGATCGCCGGGCGTGACCACGCCCCCCTCGCCGTCGGCACCGAGCAGCCCTTCGTGGGTGTCGAGCCTCAAATCGGCCTCGCGCGACGCTTCGTCGGGGCCGTGACAGTTGTAGCAGCTATCGCTGAGGATCGGTCGTACGTCGACGTCGAAGCGAATGTCGTCGGCGTCGAGTCGGCCGCCGGGAAGAAGTCCGGCCAAGATCGCGACAGCGAGACAAATCGCCCCGCCGACACGGCGCACAGACGTCGACGTTTTGGGAGGGCGGGAGTGCATGAGGCGGGAGGGCGTGGGGGAGGACGTCGAGTACTTCATTATAGCCGCAAATAGGGTCAGGAATGAACGTCCGCACGACGGCCGGTGTGTCGCTGCGGCACGTTTCATAAACCGTTGACGATTCAAGCCGTGGCGTCCTAAGATGCCCTCCATGAGCTGTCTACGTGTTGTCTCGCTCCGTCGTTTCGCGGCCCTGTTCGTGCTGCCTTATCTGCTGTCGGTGGGCGACACGATCGCGGCGACGCCCCGAGAGCAAGTTGCCGAAGGGATGCGGCGATTCGTGGCCGGCGATGTGGCGGGCTCGATCGAGGCCTTCGACGCCGCCGCCGCGGCCGATGAGTCGATGGTGCCCCGGCTCTGGCAGCGGGGTATCAGCTACTACTATGCCGGCGAGTTCGCCAAGGGCCGCGACCAGTTCGTGGTGCATAAGACCGTCAACCCGCACGACGTCGAGAATGCCGCCTGGCACTACCTCTGCGTCGCACGAATCGACGGGGTCGAAGCAGCCCGGCAGGCCCTCCTCGAGATTGATACGCGGCGCGATACCCGCGTGCCGCTGGCCGAGGTGTACCGCCTTTACGCCGGAGAAGGCACGGTCGCCTTGGTCCTGGCTGCCGCCGAAGCGGACGGTACGCCGCGGGCCGAGATGTATGCACAGCTTTACCTCGGTCTCTATTACGAGGCGGCCGGCCAGACGAACCTGGCCCGCGAGCACCTCGTGCGGGCAGCGGCCGTCGATCTACCGGACCACTACATGCGCAATGTGGCCCGCGTGCACGTAAACGAGCGGGGCTGGGGTGATCGTGATGGGCGCGCTCGGGAAGAGGGCGAGGCCGATTCGACGGATGCCGAAGAGGCCGGCGAAGCGTGAGCCGCGCTCATGCCTCGGCGCGCGGTGGCTCCAAGAGCTGAGCGCGCAGCTTGCGCCGCATCACCTTGTTCGAGGCGGTCCGCGGCAGCTCGTCAACCGGTATCACGCGGGCGATCTTGAATAACGGGTTGAGCTGGCTGCGAATCTGCTGGTTCATAGCCTGCCGCAGCGACTGCTGGTCGTTGGCCTGGCTGGCCGCCACGACGAACACGACGAGCTCGTCCGGTCCGCCCGCCGCGTTGCCGACGGCCACGGCCGCCGTCTCGTAAACGCCGGGCAGTGTGTTCAGCACGCGTTCGATCTCGGCCGAGCTGATCTTGATGCCGCCCAGGTTCATGGTGTCGTCGACTCGCCCGCCCGCGATATAGCCGCCATCGGGCAAGCGCCGAAGATAGTCGCCATGTCGCCGCAGAGTGCGACAGTGTGCATCTTCCGGAACGCCTTCATAATAGGTCGACACGTGGTCGCGGTTCAGCAGTTCGCTGGAGAGCCCGATCGACGGCGGCACCAAAAACAGTTCGCCCTCTTCGCTCTCCTGCCCTTGCTCGTCACAGATCGTGAAGTCGAGGCCCATCGCCGGCGTGGTGAAGACCGACGGGGCATTCGCTTCGACGACGGTGGAAGTGATGTAGCCACCTCCGATCTCCGTGCCTCCGCAATACTCGATCACCGGCCGCATGTTGGCCAGCGACGAGAGGTAAAACATCTTCTCGGCGGCCGACGCTTCGCCGGTCGAGCTGAAGGTGCGAAGACGACTCCAATCGCACGACTCCATGCAGCCGCTCTCCTGCCAGCTGGCGACCAGAGTCGGCACGACGCCCAGCATGGTGACCTCGGCCTCTTCCACGAAGCGGCCGAACTCCGCTCCGCTGGGGGCGTCTTCGAACAGCGCCAGCGTGGCGCGATTCAGCAGGGCGGCAAAGATCAGCCAGGGCCCCATCATCCAGCCCAGGTTCGTGGGCCACGCCAACACATCGCCGCGGTGAACGTCTTGATGCAGCAGGGCATCTGCCGCACACTTCAAGGGCGTGGTGTGATTCCAGGGAATCGCCTTCGGCTCGCCCGTCGTGCCCGAGGAGAACAGCACGTTGATGGCGTCGGACGCAGCGGCGATGTGCGGCGAGAACTCGGGCGTCTCGTCCGCGCGATCGAGGAAGTCCGACCAGGTCACGTCGCCCTCGCGCAGGGAGCCCGGGGTCGCGGCAGCGGAGGGGCCTTCTGGAGTCAGCACGATCGTCCTCGGCGGCCCACTCTCCACGACGCGACGATAGAGCTCGATACGCTTGCCGGCCCTCTGCAAATGCTCATACGTGAAGACGGCTTTGGCCTTCGCGATACCCAGCCGGGTGGCGATTTGCGGGACGGCAAAACTGTCGGCGATCGAGACGACCACACAGCCGGCCGCCACGATGCCGAGATAGATGGCGACCGCCTCGCTCGTCATCGGCAGCACCACCGCAATTGCATCACCCGCGTGGAAGCCAGAGTTGCGCAGGGCGGACGCGACCTGGGCAACGCGGTGGCGAAGTTCGCCGTACGATGTTCGCCGCAGCGGCCTGCCTGGGCCGCCGGAGATCACGGCCACCTGTTCGGCGTCGTTCTGGAAACAGCTCTCGACGATATTCAGGCGGGCCCCGGTTAGCCACCGCGCGGCGGCCGGCCCGTCGCTCTCATCGAGCACTGCCGAGGGTGGCTCACAAAAGACGATTGCGAGTTCGTCGATGACCTTTTGCCAAAACGCCTCCCGCTGTTCGACCGACCAGCGATGCAGTTGCGGATAGCTTTGGCATCCCTGTTCGCTCATCCAGCGCGTCAGGTTGGCCTCCGCGAGATCCTGTTCCGCAGGGAGCCACATCGGTCGCGATTCCGAAGTGCCGGCATTGGCACCGTCAAAGATAGCGTCCCAGAGGGCTCGATAGCCCGCCGGCGAGCACGTCGAGCGATCGAGTCGATCGATGATCTCACGCCAGAGCCGCGCGGGCTCTCGCATAGAATCGCTCTTCAGGTCCGCCAGGCGCGACTCGAGCAGGGCCCGATCCGCGGCCGACATCTCGACGTCTACGAGATCTTTGAGAATCGTCATCGCCCGGCCTTTCGCCCCGACAACCCTGATATTTCAGCAAGAGCGAGCAACGCCCCAACCGTGCCTACTTCAGCCGCGGCATGTCGAAACGCTCGCGGGTCGTCGTATAGGACGCCCCGCCGAGACGCCCGATCGTGTCGATCTTGGCGGGGTCGATCTGACCCTCACCGTCGAGAATGTCGTCCGCCACGTGCATCAGCTCGATCTTGCCGATGATCAGATTCGCCGCCAAGGGACCTTCGCCAATGTGGACGATCTGAAGCAAGGTACACTCCATTTGGATCGGCGACTCGGCCAGCCGCGGTGCACGCACACGCTGCGAGTCGATCGGCGTCAAGCCACACTCGGCAAACTCGCTCAGCTCCGGTGCGAAGGTCGCGGACGTCGCATTCATCGCTTCGGCCAGCTGATGTGGCACGACGTTGACGACGAACTCCCGCGTCGCCTCGATGTTCAACACCGTGTCCTTCTTCGATCCGTCCCGGCGATTCACCGGCGAGAACACCACGCTGGGCGGATTTGCGCTCACGCCATTGAAAAAGCTGTACGGAGCCAGGTTCGCCACCCCCTCGGCCGAGATCGTGGAAACCCAGGCAATCGGTCGCGGCGTGATGGCCCGCACCATATGCAGGTACATGTCGCGAGGCGAGATTTCGGCAGGATCGATGAGCATGAGCTGTTCGTAGTTGGGGGTGTCGCCAGGAAGTGGGCGATCGAGTCAATCGAGCCAGCTCGTTGGGTACTCGGGATCGTCGATTGCCATCGCCTGGGCGGTCAGCTTCAGGGGCCGGAAGGTGTCGAACATGACGGCCATCTCTTCGGTACGTGTGGCGGCCTCGCTGGCCTTGATCGTGCCGGGATGCGGCCCGTGAGGAATCCCGCCCGGATGCAGCGTCAGGGAACCAACGTCAACGCCGCGACGCGAGTTGAAATTGCCCTCGACATAGAAGAGGACCTCGTCCGCCTCGACGTTACTGTGGGCGTAGGGAACCTTGATCGCCTCGGGGTGGTGATCGAGATGCCTGGGAGCGAACGTGCAGATCACAAAGCCCCCGCACTCGAACGTCTGCTGGTAGGGTGGCGGCAGGTGCACTGTGCCCGTCAGCGGTTCGAAGTCCCAGGCATTAAACGTATAGGGATAGGTAAACCCGTCCCAGCCGACGACATCGAACGGATGGTGCGCCATCACGACGCGGGACAGACGCGGCCCGTCCTTGATGAGGATCGGCGTATCGCTGGCATCGTCCACGGTGACGAGTTCCGCCGGGCTGTGGAAATCGCGCTCGTAATACGGCGCGCCGAGCAGGAGTTGCCCGTCTTCATTTTGGTAGCGGGCCGGGATCCGCACCGGACTGAACACCTCCAGCACGAGATGATCTTCCCGCTCGATCGCTTCGCTCACGATCCGGTACGTCACGGTGCGTGGAATCACCACGTAGTCGCCGCGACGATAGGGAAGCCGGCCAAAGGGCGTCTCGACAACACCGCGACCTTCGTTGACGAAGATGACCTCGTCCGCCGCGCCATTTCGATAGAGTTCCTTTTGCGGCTCCTGCGGCAGCGCTCGATAGCAAACCAGATCGTCATTGAAGAGCAACGGAACCCGACCGACGATGGGGTCGCCTTCGCGAGGCAACTGGCCGGCCCGCAGATGGTGATGCCTCAACGGCTGATCTTCCGCCGCCTGCGGTTCGACCCGCTCGACCAACTCAACCTGCCGGACGCGTGTGGGAGGCCGCAGATGATAGAGAATCGAATAGGCCCGCTCGAAGCCCTCCGTGGTGACGACGTGCTCGTAGTAGAGCCCTTCGCCGAGATGGCTTTCCTCGACGTCGCGGGCGAGGCGCGTATGCCGCTTCGGCGGCAGCGTTCCGAGTTGGCGATAGCTGGGCATAGATCGACTCCGTCCGGGATGCGGGACTGCGGCAAACGCCGGAGTCACTAGGGGCGGTCGACGATATGTGTCGTGAGGGTGCCGAGCCGCTCGACCTCGAGCTCGACGACGCGACCGGGCGTCAGCCACCCGCCCGTGTTCTCCGGACGCAATTCCAATATACAGCCCGTGCCCACGGTTCCACTACCAAGCAGATCGCCGGGGTACAACGTGGCATCGCGCGAGGCGTGTGCGATCAGTTGCGACCAACTGAAGTACATCGACCGCGCGTTGCCGCGGGACAGTTCTTGGCCGTCGACCCGCGCGACCATCTCCAGGTCGAGGCGGTCGTCGTCGCCGATGCGGTCGCGAAGCGAATCCAAAGGCACAATACGCGGACCCACGGCCGTGGCAAAATCCTTGCCCTTCGCCGGTCCCAGACCGACCTTCATCTCGCGTCGCTGAAGATCTCGGGCGCTCAAATCGTTGACGATCGTGAAGCCGAGCACGTGGTTCCACGCTTCTTCTACCGAAATGTCGCGGCCCGCACGCCCGATGACGAGCCCCAACTCCAATTCATAGTCCAGCTCCTCGCACTCCGCCGGGGCGCACACCTCCGCTCCGTCACCAACTAACGAATCGGGGTTGGAAAAGTAGAACACCGGCACCTCGTACCAGGCGGGCACCATTTCCTGGCCCCGCTGCGCACGGCACGTCGCCACATGTTGCTCGAAGGCGTAGAAGTCGCGAAAGCTGCGCAAGCGCGGTGCGACCTTGCCCTCGGACGCGGCAGAATCGGCCTCAGCCATTCGAGCCGTGGCATTCTCGCCGGGCAGCAGTATGGGTAGCGTGGCGGCCATGCAACCTCGCGCAGCGGTTAGAGCGACCCGCGCAGCTCCTGCTCGCGCTCGATCGCCTCGAAGAGGGCCTGAAAATTCCCCTCGCCAAAGCCGACGGAATTGCCGTGGCGCTGAATGATCTCATAGAACAGCGTCGGCCGCTCGAAGACCGGCCGCGTAAACAGCTGCAGCAGATAGCCGTCGACCCGATCGCGATCGACCAGAATCTTCGCACTTTGCAAACTCTCCACCGATTCGTGGATCTCGCCGACGCGGTCGAGCAGCGTGTCATAATAGGTGTCAGGCACCGGCAGGAAATCGACGCCTCGCTCGCGCATCGTGTTAACGCTGCGAATGATGTTCGACGTCAGCAGGGCGATGTGCTGCACGCCCGGACCGTTGAACTCGTCGAGAAACTCCTGGATCTGCGAATTGCTGCTCGAAGGCTCATTGATCGGCAAGCGAATATAGCCGTCCGTGTCCCCCACCACCTTGCTCATCAACGAGCTGCGACCGGTGTTGATGTCGAAGTGCGCCGTCTCTTCGAAGCCAAAGACTTCGTCGTAGAAGCGGACCCACTCCTCCATGCGTTCGACGTTCGCCACGACGTGGTCGATCATCATGATGTGGATGTCGTCCGCTTCAACGCCACCGGCGGCGTCCACGTAGCTGGGGGCGAAGGTGCGCGTGTTCTGGCGGTGGATAAACGTGTGAATCGTGTCGCCATAGGCGGCGATCGAGCCCGCCGTAAAGCCCTCCTGATCGTCGAGCGGTCGAATCACCGTCGCGCCACGGGCTTCCGCCTCGCGAAGGGCGTGGGCCACGTCGTCGACGCGGAAGGCAATGTCATGCACCCCGCAGCCGTGCTTGTCCACGAAGGCGCGGATCTGTTGCGCCTTCTCGCTCTCGCCCTGGGCCTCGGCAAACAGGAAGGTGACGCGCCCCTGGCCCGAGACGATCGCCCGCCGGCCTTCCAGTCCCGTCGAGGCGTCGCCGTGTGCCCGCCGGTAAAGGCCCAGCTTCTCTTCGTGGAAGTCGGCCCACTTCTCGACGTCGTCGACGTAGAACTCGAGATGGTCGATCGCGCGAACGCCGAGCGGATTGTGTTCGGTAGCGCGATGTTGGTCGGAGGTGGCACTCGACATAGAGGCTCGCATTTCTGCTGGCGGACAGCGGGGCGTGGAACATCGTGGGATCGGGACGAGGCGTGCCCGTGAAGTTCTCTGGAACGTCACGGCGGCAATGGTAATTCTATGCCGAAATCGCAGGCGGGAAAGACGCAATCGCGCGCTAAAGCGACGCGTCTGTCGATGCGTGCCCCACCGTCACGCGCGAGACTTCGGTCTGCGTAACTTATGCCGTTCCGCACGCTTGTTGCCCTTGAGCCCAGCGCCCCGGACGGCGCGGGTGTTGCCGTGGGCCGGCCAGTTTTTTATCATTTCTATTGGATTTCGGGCAGCTCATCGAGCCGCTTTGTTGCGATAGCTTGCCTTCCACTTCGCGCGCCTGGACAGGAGCCAGTTGCATCATGACCGTGCAGGGACTCACGACGACGGAAGCCCCGTTCATCGAGAATGCACAACGTAATGGGGAGCTGTTCATTCAGCAGCCCTACGAGCTGTATAGCGACGAGAACCAGGACACCTGGCAGCGACTCTACCGGCTGATCCACCCGAAGTGGGAACGATACGCGGCAGCGGAGTTCTTGGCCGGCGTCGAGAAGCTGCGACTTGGGCCCGATGCGATTCCGCGGCTGGAAGACATCAATCGCTTTCTCGATCCGCTCAGCGGCTTTAGCGCCCGCGCCGTTTCGGGATACGTCCCCGCGTACATCTTCTTCGACTGCCTGCGACAACGGGCGTTTCCGACGACGATCACGATCCGCAGCGGCAAGCGGCTCGAGTATCTGCCCGAGCCCGATATCTTTCACGACGTGGCCGGACATGTGCCGATGCACACCGACCGCAAGTTTGCGGACATCCTCGTTCGCTTCGGCGAAGTAGCCCGCCGGGCCGCGGCCCGCAGTCGCGAAATGGAGGCGGTCGACGGCAGCGACGACAAACAAGATCGCCTGAATGCCGTGCGGAACACGATTAAGGCCATGGCCCGCTTTTTCTGGTTCACGGTCGAGTTCGGCATTATGCGGCAGGGTCGCGACATCAAGGTCTATGGCAGCGGCCTGTTGAGTTCCGCGGGCGAAATCGAGTACAGCATCGAGTCCGCCGATGTCCAGCGATATCCGTTGCAGCTTGAATGGGTGATCAACCAGTACTTCGAGATCGATCACTATCAGCCGCTCTTGTTCGTGGCCGATTCGTACGAGCACGTCTTCGACCTCGTCGAACAGCTCGAGACGTGGATGGATGCGGGCCGACTCGACAACGTCGCCCCCGGCGAGCCGCACATCAACGAGGAGGACCTGAAGTCCTTCCTGGCCGCAGGCATCGAAGCGAAGCAGCAACCGGTACCTCAACCGACTTAGGCGTCGCGGTGCGTGGCACCGTGGTTCGCCATGGGTTGGCCGTTTCCCTCTCTTGTCATGAGCATGCGCGGGACATCGCGTCTGCTAGAATGGATGCCGTTCCGCGGCCAGCAGACTCGTCCGCGGAGGTGATTCGCTCGGGGAAAAATCGTTGCAAGATACCGCGTCGAAGCTTCGCGTTTGCGTCGTCACGGGGGGAAGTTCCGGAATCGGTCTCGCCACCGCCCGGCGGTTTGCTGCGGATGGCTATGCCCTGGTGATCTGCGGACGCGACGAGCAACGCCTTGCCGCCGCGGCGGGCGAGCTTCGTGCCGGCGATGCGGCGGTGGTTACCCTGGCAGTCGATCTCGCCGAGCGTGACGCCGGCGGCCGACTAATCGACTTTGCGGTCGATGAGTTCGATCGGGTCGATGTCTTGGTGAACAACGCGGGTATTGCCCCGCTGTCCGCGGCCCACGCGATGAGCGATGAAGACTTCGAGAGCCTGATGGCGACCAACGTGCGGGGCGTGTTCGCCACCACGAAGGCCGTCTGGCCCGTCATGCGGCGGCAGGGCGGCGGCGCGATCGTGAATATTTCGTCGCTCTCGGCGCGCGACCCGTTCGCCGGGCTGGGCGTGTACGGTGCCAGCAAGGCCTGGGTCGAACTGTTCACAAAAGCCACGGCCGCCGAGGGACGCGAACACGCGATTCGCGTCTTTGGAGTGGCCCCGGGCGCGGTCGATACCCCGCTGCTCGAGCGGCTGTTTCCGGACATTCCAGCCGAGGCGCGATTGCAGCCCGAGGCGGTTGCCGAGCTGATCTATCGGCTGGCCGATCAACGTCTGGCCGATGCCACCGGACAAACGGTGGTGATTCGCAAGTAACGACGCCCTTCGCGTTCCGCGGCAACACGACGGGTTTCACTAGTACGCGACGCGAGCCGCAACGAGACCGCCAGATGATCCGCCTGACTCGAGAAATTCGCTTTTCGCTGGTCGACCGTGAGATCGACTCTCCGATGACGAATTCCTGGGGCGGTTGGCCAAGTGCGACGGTGCTCGCGCCTTATCTGCGCTTGCAATGCACGGTCGAAGGCGAGCCGGAGACGTCCGTCGGATATGTCTGTAACGTGAAGGACATCGACATTGCCGTGCGGCGCGTGGCACTGCCGACCGCGCTGGACCTCTACCATCGCGAGGGGAATTCCCTGAAGGCTGAGCGACTCTGCGTGGCCCTGGCCGAGGCCTTGCGAAGAGAGCTGCCCTTGCCGCTGGCCCGCCTGGAGTTGGTCACCACGCCCACCCTCCGTTATGCGCTGGATATGGAGAAGCCCGACATGATCTCTATGACGCAACAGTTCGAGTTCTCAGCCGCTCATCGCCTGCACTGCGCGGAATTGAGCGATGAAGAGAATCGGCAGCAGTTCGGCAAGTGCAACAACGAGAACGGCCACGGCCACAACTATCGACTCGATGTGACCATCGCCCAGCCGCACGACGAGTCTCGCGAGCGGCTTTCGCTGATCGATGTCGAGGCTATCGTCAAACGTCAGGTCGTCGACCGCTTCGATCACAAGCACTTGAACGAAGATACGGAGGAGTTCCGCGCGTTGAATCCAACCATCGAGAACATCGCGGTCATCATCTGGCGTCTGCTGGCCGACGAACTGGCTCCGGCCCGCCTGGAAGTCGTGCGGGTTTACGAAACGCCCAAGACGTGGGCCGAGTGTCGCGGTGGGTAGGACGCACACTCGTGGCGCCCTGAGCAAGGCGCCGCCCTAAATGCGAATAAAGATCTTCCGCCGGTACATCCAGAGCAGGATCAGGAACACGACCGTCAGGCGGACGAGATTTTGCAAGATGGGGGCATAGAGCGGCGCGTAGATCGGCCCGAACGGAATCTCGAAGATGCTGGGCGTCGACTCATGTTGCAGCACCAGCACGTGCTTGTTGATGAGGAACGCCACGTAGCGGGTGTGCACGTCGATCATCCTCACGATCCAGCCGCGTAGCAATTCGTTGATCACGTAGGCCGTAATCGGGTTCATCCCGATCACCACGCTGGGGAAGGCCCAACGGCGATAGCCGGCCATTTCGATGACGGCGAAGAAGGCGGCCATGAACAAGGTGGCCCAACCACTACTGTAAATGGCCCAACTCGGCGTCCAGGCCTTCTTGACGATCGGACAGATGCCGAGTGATTGAATCAACAGTCCGCCCATGACCCCGACCAGCCCCCACACGACGAGCCGGACCAATTTGTCGCGATCGCTCCGCTCGCTGCGCAGCAGGCCGCCCACCAGCAGGCCGAAAATCATCGTCGCCAACGAGGGCACAAAGTTCAGTGTGGCGTATTCGTGCCGCGGCGCTACATGATTGAGCGACTCGGGAAACCGTTCCCAGAACCAGAGGTCGATCTCCGCGCCCGCGTTCGTGCCCCGGTTCCAGTGAGCCCAGAAGCCCTCGAAGGTCTGCTTTTGCCAGTTGAGGGCCTCGTAATCGAAATCGGCGGGCACGGGCCACAGCGCGAACAGGACCCAATAGCCGACCAGGATCGCCGCGGCCGCGATCCACTGAAAGCGGACACTCCTGTTCCAGAGCAGGAACAGAAAGACGTAGCCCAAACCGATCTGCGACAAGACGTCCTCGAAGGTCCAATAGGTGGTGCTAACCCCAGGCTTCGAAGAGCGCAGAAAGACGCCCAGCAGAACGAGGATCACGGCTCGACCGATGGCATGCCGCAGCAGCTGGCCATAAGAGTCGCCCCGGGCTGCCCGCTTCGCATACGAGTAGGCCATCGAAGTGCCGACCAGAAACATGAACGACGGTTGGACCAGATCCCAAAGGCTGCACCCGAGCCAGTCGACGTGGCGGAACTGGAAGTTCATCACCTCCCAGAAGCCGTGCCAGACGCTGTCGGGAGCGACCAGACTGAGTCCGGTTTCTGGATCACGTCGCAGCCCGTTCTCGGCCGCCTGGCGGAGACCAAATCCACCGGCCACCAGCATCAACATCGTGAAGCCACGATAGGCGTCCAGCGACATCAGGCGTTCGGGCGTTTTGGCGGCGGGCTGTTCGCTCATTTCGCAATCGTCGTGGTCGTTTGTTGAAGGTACTGGGCAAAGTTGTCGGTGGCGCGAGCCTGCGTTCGATCCTCTTCGTCGATCCAGACAAAGCGGCAGGCCGCCCGCGGCGTCTGGCGCACGAGTTCCAATCCCCGCTCGGCCCCCAACACGCTGACCGCCGAGGCGAGGCTGTCGGCCGTGATGCCATCGGGGGCAATTACCGTCACGCTACTCGGCCCAGGCAACCCCAAGCCCGTGCGCGGATCGATAATGTGTGAATAGCGTCGGCCGTCTACTTCAAGGTACTGGTAGAGATCGCCGGACGTGGCGACCGCCGCATCCTCGAGCAACAGCTGCGGCGTCGGCGTCGCCTGCTCTTCGTCCGCTTCTACCACTTCGGCAATGGCGACGTGCCACGTCGCTCGCCCAGGTGGAGGCGCGCCCGCGACGACGTCCCCGCCGGCGTCGACGAGGGCCGCCGTGATACCGTGTTTGCGAAGCACCGCCAATGCCTCGTCGGCCGCGTAGCCCTTGGCGATGCCGCCCAGGTCGAGCCGCATCCGCTCGGCCAGCAAGGAAACCGACTGGCGACACTCGTGCAAACGGAGCTTCTCGTAGCCGACGGCGGCCGCGGCCTGCTCGAGCAGTTCCGACTCGGGAACTGCCCGCCTCCGCCGCGCTCGTCGCCACAAGCGGCTATACGGCCCGACGGTCACATCAAAGGCGCCATCGGTTGCGCGGGCCAGTCGCTGCGCGTGCCGCAAGACCCGCCACAAGTCGTCACCCACGGCCAGCGGCTCGGGGGTCGGCGACGCAGCACCCAGACGGCTCAGTTCGCTCTCGGGCAAGTAGTCGCTGAGCGATCCGTTCAGCTCGGCTACGCGAGAGAAAGCCGCCGTGGCGGCTTTGTTTGCGAGGGTTTCGGTATCGGCGTAAAATACAAGTCGAAACGGCGTCCCCATATGCACTTCGGCACGTTCGAAGCGCTGCGGGGTCGCGCCACTTTCACCCGCCTGTGCGCTTGCCAGCGCGCTCCAGGTCGCCCCCAGCGCGACTCCCGCCAGCAAGAGGTCTCGTGTCGTCATGCAACGGCTGCGGACTAAGGGATTCGATGTCGAGGACGCTTCTAGCGTAATCGTCCCGACTGCGTCCGTCCACCGCGAGACAGGTGGTCGCTGCGGCAGATCGGCCACTTCCGACCGGCTGGTTTGCCGCTGGAAGTGGCTGGCGCTCGTGCTGATCTTGTTGTCCGTCGGCGCCTCCCGAGCCGCCCGCGCGGAGGCGGACGACGACGCTCAGACGGAAGCCGACGGCGCTGCCGCCGCCAAGGTCGACATGCAACGTTACACCGTCGAGATCGCCCACACTGGCGCGAAGTTCACGATGGTTCCCATTCCCGGTGGCGAGTTTTTCATGGGAAGCCCGGCCGCCGAGCCGCGCCGCCGCGACGACGAGGGCCCGCAACATCGGGTACGGGTCGAGCCGTTTTGGATGGGCGAGCGCGAGGTGACGTGGGACGAGTACGAACCGTTTATGCTCTGCCTCGATATCCGGCGACGTCAGTTACAGCGGGCCGAACCAGACACTCGCGAGCAGGCCGCCGATGCCGTCGCGCGACCGACCAAACCGTATACCGACATGACCTTTGGCATGGGCAAGCGAGGATATCCGGCGATCTGCATGACCCAGCTGGCCGCGCGGATGTATTGTCGTTGGCTAAGCGTGAAGACGGGCGACTACTACCGACTGCCGACCGAGGCAGAGTGGGAGTATGCCTGTCGGGCGGGAAGCAACACCGCTTACCATTTCGGGGACGACGCGAGCCAGCTCGACGAGTACGCCTGGCATCGCGACAACAGCGACTACACGTATCACAAGGTCGGCCAGAAGAAGCCCAACCCCTGGGGCCTTTACGATATGCACGGCAACGTCGCCGAGTGGGTGCTCGACCAATACTCGAAGAATCACTACGCGCAGTTCCGCGACCGCCTCGCCCGTCAGACGCTGGCGATTCCCAAGGATCTCTATCCTCGCGTCGTGCGGGGTGGCTCCTGGGACGACGCCGCCGCGGATCTTCGCTCGGCAGCTCGGGCTGCTTCGACCGAAGACTGGAAGGCTCAGGATCCCCAGCTCCCCCAGAGCATCTGGTATCATACGGATGCCCTGCACGTGGGGTTCCGGGTGGTTCGGCCGTTGCGCGAACCTGGCGACCAAGAAAAGGCCGAATACTGGGACGCCGGCACCCCAATGCCCGCCGAACTGCCGCCTGAGAAACTCGGCTGCAATCATGAGTAATCGGGATCGATTTCGTGTCCCCGCCGACATGGGGCGGAGAGTGTTCAGTAGCCCAGACCATCCTGCAAATAGCCAACCACCGCGGCCTCGTCGTCGCACGCCGAGAACGAGAATGAGTACGTTTGCACCCTCGCGAGGAGATTAAAGGATGACGCAGCTTCCCACCCGCCCGACGACCGACGTCAAGAAGACCTCCACCGGTCGCCGCACTTTCCTGAAGGCCGCCACGGCGGCCGCCGCCGCGAGCACGCTAACTCCCGCCTTGAGCCTGGCCCGCTCTGCCCACAGCTACGGCAGCGACGAGATCAAGATTGTGGTGATCGGCGCCGGCGGACGTGGATCGGGCGCGGTGCTCGACGCACTGCACACGGCCGGTCCAGTACGCGTTGTCGCCGTGGCCGATGCCTTTGAGGACGTGGTCCGCCGTTGTGTCTCCGTATTGTCGAAGCGGCTCGAACGAGCGAAGTCGAGGAGCACGCAGTTCGCCGACAAGACCTTCGACGTCCCGCCCGAACGCCAGTTTTTCGGATTCGACGCCTACAAGAAGGCACTCGCCACGGATTGCGATCTGGTGATCTTGACGACCCCACCAGGCTTTCGGCCGCTACACTTTGCCGCCGCTGTGGCCGCGGGCAAGCACGTCTTCATGGAGAAGCCGGTGGCGACGGACGCCAAGGGCATTCGCGAGGTGCTCGCCGCCACCCGCAGCGCCAAGGAAAAGAATCTTGCCGTCGGTGTCGGACTGCAGCGGCGCCACGAACGCCGTTACCAGGCCACCATCGAACGCCTTCAAGACGGCGCGATCGGCGACATCCTTCTGACCCGCGCGTACTGGAACGGCACGACGCCGTGGGTGCGGCCGCGCAAGGACGGTCAAACCGAGATGGAGTACCAGATGCGAAACTGGTACTACTTCAACTGGCTCTGCGGCGACCACATCGTCGAGCAGCACATTCACAATCTCGACGTGATCAACTGGCTCAAGGGTGGTTACCCTGTCGAAGGCAACGGCATGGGCGGCTGCCAGGTCCGCAAGGGCCGAGATTTTGGCGAGACGTTCGACCACCACTTTATCGAATTCACCTACGCCGACGGCTCGAAGATGTATAGCCAATGTCGGCACATCCCCGGCTGCTACAACGAGGTCTCCGAGCACGCTCACGGTACGAAGGGCTACTGCAACATCTCGGGCGCGGCGATCCACGATCACAGCGGCAGTCTGATCTGGGAGTTCGGCCGTGGGGGCGGCGGAGGCCACCAGCAAGAGCATCACGATCTATTCGCCGACCTGCGGGCGGGCAGGATTCCCAACGAAGGCGAATACGGCGCGCTCAGCACCATGACCGCCATTTTCGGCCGGATGCTTACCTACAGCGGCCAAAAGCTCACGTGGGACCAGGCTCTCAACTCGCAGGTCGAGCTGGGCGTTCGCGACTTCGCCAGCTTCGACGAGGCGCCGCCCGTATTGCCCGACGCGGACGGCAAGTATGCTCTGCCGGTGCCGGGACGGACGAAGGTCGTGTAGAAGATCGCCCCCGCGAGTTACTCTGCTTCCGTTTTGGCTTCCGTTTCGCCGACTTCTCCGGCGGGCGCGGCGGTGGCAGGGTCTTCCACCGGCTCGCGCAATGGTGGCACGTCCAGCGTGAGCGTCTGCAGGTATCCTTCTCGCTCGACGAGCAAGGGGATCGGCGAAGGCAGCGTGTTCACAAGGTTCAGAAATTCGGCGCGATCGGCAAACGTTCGCTCTCCCACCCGATAAATGCGGTCACGGAGCTTCAGTCCCGCGCGCGCCGCGGGCGACCCCGCCGTGACGCGATTGACGATCATCTCACCCGGCGACGCCTCGTCCGTGCGGAACGAGATGCCCAGCCGCACCGGGGGCCCGTCGAGATTGACGCTGAGAAGCTGCGGTTCGGCCCCCTCGCCCCGCACGAAGCGCACCGCCACCGGACTCGTGGCCCACAGAATCAAGCCGCGAAATTGTAGTCCGCTGGTGACCCTCTCGCCGGCAAATTCGAGGACACGATCGCCGGTGCGCAGCCCCTCTCGATACGCCGCGTATCCGGGGACGACCTCGGTCAGCACCAGGCCCTCTTTCAGCTCCACATTCTCGTCGTCATCGGACCACCGCACACCCAGCCGCGGAGCCGCCGGTGCGAGCCGTCTGGCCGCGCGGCGTCGCTGCCACTCCGACTCGCCCCGGGCCGCGGCCCGAAAGCCAGGCAGCGATTCGCGAGTTGCCAACTCGTGCGTAAGGGCAAAGAGCAGCCGCGCCGCTTGCTCGATGCCGTCCAGGTTGAGCTTGTCCGCGTCGTCACTGGGGCGGTGATAGTCGTCGTGCAATCCCGTGTGCAGCATAAGAAAGGGAATGTTCCGCTCGAAGAAGGGATAGTGGTCGCTATTGGCGCGGTTCTTCCAGGTGAAATCGATCCGCAGATCGGCGTGTGGATTCTGTCGGCTTACGATCTGACGGAGACCGGCCGCCGAACGGGTCCCGTGCACCGTCAGACGTTGCTCGCGGAGGCGGCCCACCATGTCGACGTTCACCATCACGGGAATCTTCTCGAGCGGTACGGTTGGCTGGCCGACCCAGTGCTTCGAGCCGAGCAGCCCCTGCTCTTCCGCGTCAAAGAAGACAAACAGCAACGATCGCCGCGGCCGAATGCCCGAGGCACTGAAAGCCTCGATCACTTCCAATAATGCGGCGGTCCCACTGGCGTTGTCGTCGGCTCCATTGTGAATGTAGCCCGTCGGACCGTAGCTGTTCCGACTGTTGCCATAGCCGACGTGATCGTAGTGCGCGCTCACCACGATCCACTCCTTCGCCAGCTCCGCATCGGCGCCGTCGATGGCCACCAAGATGTTGCGATAGTTGCCCCCAAAAGGTTGATAGTATTCGTCGGTCGTGCCGGCCGGCCGCACGTCGAGTTGCTTGAGTTGATCGACCAGGTAACCTGCCGCCGCTCGGCCGCCACGAGCCCCTGCCTCGCGTCCTTCGAAGATATCATCGGCCAGGGCCTCGACGAGGACCTTGGCCTCGTCACGGGTAATCGAACTGAGCGCGGCCTCGAACGCGGCATTCTCTGCCGCCGAGCCACCTTGCATGTGAGCGAAAAGCAACAGCAGCGTGGCGGGCAGCGTGCGGAATCGCAGAGCATAGTACCTTGGCATGGCGGGGTCTCGGGGCCGAAAGCTGACAATTGGTGGGCAAGGCGTCGTGGGGCAGACTATCTTGCCACAGCGGGCGGAAAATCTACAATGGTGACTTGGCTGGCGGGGCGAATTTGCCCGGCGAGCCTTGTCGGTCCGAATGGGCACTTCGTCGTTCCGAACGGGCACATATTTGTCCGATGGGAGGGAGCTGCCCATCGGCCGGAAGTGGCTGTCGAGGCGGACGTGTCGCGTCATCTTGGGAGAGGTGGCTGAGTGGTCGAAAGCGCGGGTTTGCTAAATCCGTGACCGGGCAACCGGTCCGCAGGTTCGAATCCTGTCCTCTCCGCTTCACGATTTTGGCTCTTCCCAACCTGCGGTTTAATAACAGGTTGCGAAGAGCCGGTTTTTTTGACACAGCCGATTGTGTCAAGGTTGTGTCAAACCGGACAGTTCTGTCCTCGCAAAGGACACGACCGATTCGCTGTGGCCGTGGCATCGCAGGCGTACAATCCGATTCGACGATCACGTTTGTTACTTCCTCCCTGGTGGTCTGATACCTCAGGATCCCCAGTAACGAAAAACGGTCCGACGACTACGATGCGTCGGACTCACCAATAAAGTCTAATTCTTGCATTTGTGATTGGGATTCCTTGTCGAATACGTGGTAGTAGCGTTGCACCATGAGGCTGCTGCGGTGGCCCAGCCATCGCATCAACAATTGCTCGGGTATACCACTGTTCGCGCATCGCGAACAGAAATAGTGCCTAAACGAATGGAGTCGTCCGTTCTTGAATCCGATCTCGTCATCGGCCGAAGGAAATTGCTCTCTTAGTGAATCAATTACGCGCGTGACGAGAAAATGACGCACGTTATCTGGGCGAAGAACTCCGCCTTTCATTGCGCGGACAACTCGGCCATCTGTACCTCGCCGATCTAGTGAGTCCAGCACCGTGCGGAGGTCTGGGTGAATCGGAAAGGATCGTGTGCGACGGTTTTTGATCGACCGCGAATTGGTCCTCTTTGCCCGTCGACTTCTCGTCTCGTCGATCAACGTGATGACATTGGCATCGAAGTCAACGTCAGTCCATCTCAGTCCGGCCAATTCCGAAATGCGAAGACCAGTGCAACACAACGCGACGATTACGTCTGCGAGCCAGTGAAGACTGGGGTCCATTCGACAGAATGCGATCATCGCACTCACTTCTTCCGGCCGGTAACAGTACGTATCTGTGTCGGTTGGCTTGGCCATCGGAAGTTTAATCTTGCATGTGGGTGGCAGTCGTTCGGAATCAATCAGATAGTTGACGAGCTGCTTAAGCGTCGTCAGCTCGAGGAACTCGGTGGCGTATGCATAGCTTTCGCCGTCCAGCCACGCAGCGTACGCCTCCAGGTGCGATTTGGAGACTTGATTCCAGAGAGTTACGTTGCGGCCGACGAGGAACGGAACAGCCTTATCAAAGACAGCCTTGTAGCGACTCAACGACTTCTCCGTGATACCGCCGACGACAGCCGGCCGCCGGCAATGTTCCAGATATAGCTCAACGCCTTCCGCCAACGTCACGCTCGGCGACCGCCCATGATCAGTGGGCGGCGGTTCGGCCACACCGTGCTGAACCGCGATCCTCAAATCGAGTTGCTTTAGGTTCTCGATTGCCTCAGTACGGTCGGACGTACGTAGTGTATGCCGACCGACTGGAGTTGAATTTGATCGTCCATCGGCCCAGAAGACACTGCCGCGCTTGAAGAGCTTCCATTTATAGTATTGGCCGACGACAACTTCGTTCTTTTTCGTTTGGTGAACCTCCGATTCGTTAGTTAGTTGTTGATGATGAGCCGCGGCAAGTGTTTGCGGCTCCTGTAGCTCGAGTGAGTCGTCAGATATGCCGACGACATGTGTGGAACTATCATCGACGTCTGGCGACGAGTTGTCCTTTCGATTGATCGCAAAAACATGGGAGCTCTGTCGGGCTGCTGAGCAGCGTTCCAATGCGTCGGGCTCAAACATCATCTTCGAGCCCGGGCCAGCTATCTGAATCACCGGCAGAATGCCAGCGCGCTTCCACCGATACAGAGTAGAAACGGGAATGCTGCTGCGAGTGCTCAGCTCGCCGATGGTGAGCAGCTTCTGGCTAGGCTGAGCGCCGTTAGGATCCGTCGCTGAATCGGCGAGGTCCATCGGAGCGGCGATTGGAGAGCAGCCGTCGAGCATCGGTCAGCAATTGGTTCGAGTGTGTTTGCGACGGCGTCGCCGCAACGTGTAAACCAATTGTCGCCGATGAGGTCACCGCAAAACTATTTGAGAACGCTTTGAGTTCACTTTGCGTTGCGGCGATGCCAATGGATGTATTTACCGCTCTTGCGATTGGAGAAGCGAATCTCCAATAGATGCTTGTTTAGCGAAAACAGGGTTTGATCTAACTTTAGCGGATCAATTTCTCGATTTTCGAGTACGATTGGCCAGTCAGCGTCCTGGAAGGCATCAAGGATTGTTTGAATGGGGGTTGGAGTCTCGTAAATTTTCACTTTCCGAATTGTCTTTCCCTCGTACGACAGGATCCCGCTCCGTCGATCCCACGATGGCCGCTCGTCGCCCAGTGCCGTGGTGGAAAGACCAGATTCTGAGCGAAGCCAATCGGCGTAGGTGGAGTCTATGAAGCCAATCCTCACTGCTGCCTCAATTAGACCGGCAATCGGAGCTTGGCCGAATTTGCGAATCCATATCTCCAGGACCTGTTCGCCGTTCGCCCGATCACGGATTAGTTGTGTACGTTCCTCGCTTGGGAACTGACGACGCAGCAATCGCATGAGTCCTGTGTAACTCGTAATCTCGCGGTACAGACGACCAAGTTCCGCCCGTACGTCTTGGGGGATGTCGTCTACGCACAGCTGCGAATCGCTGAACATCGTGGACCTCCGTTTCGTTTTCGGCTCCTGATGTACCCCTCAATTCACCGTGACGAATTGACCTTCAGAATGCAAACAATTCTGCCGCCGTGCTGAAGGAGTGTCGTTAAAGCGTCACCGGTCTTGAGGTTACGTCATCTGATCGTCGCCAGTCGCGGGCAACACGCGCTATCGCGGAAACCGCGACCAGCGGGGCAAATGACCGTTCGACCCACGGGAATCAGATGGATCTGGGCGACTGTCCTCGCTGGACCCAGACTCCGTCGGCTGGTCGGTCGCCGGTCGCTCGACATTGACCATCCGGGTGAATTCACGATGCCATTCGGTATGGCTGGACCCTGTAAACGGCGCACTGTATTCGATTGCCGTGGACACGGGGAGCGACAAGTGGTGGCCGTCAACCAAGTCAAATGCCGCGGAATGCTGTCCATTGATACCGATGGTGTAAGTCACCGTCCACCGGGGACGGCCGGCGAGTCTCGCCAGCATCTGGAATGGTGGATCGACGATCATGGATGTGGGTGTCCAATTAAGGTGCAGTCGTATTCGCGTGAATTGGTTAGGAGTCCTCCCAGCGCCCAACTGCGATCTGGCGAACCGTTCAACGCCTTGTTGGTCAACATGCACATGATGGCCACGACATGTTTGCTTCAGTACGATGACGCTCGTGGTCAACAGAGGGTCGCTGGGAGGAGAAATACCACAGCAAACCACATTTACGTGGCTTACTCGTCGCAGGAAGTCGATCTTTGCCCACGCGTCTGGCGAGAATCGAATGGAAGTAATCCGCTGTCCTTGTGGCTCGTGCGCCTCAGCCACTTCGATAGGCTTCTTTAGACCAGCTGGCCAGCAGCATCTTCATCAAGCAACGCGAATCGAGGTTGAGACCGGCTGACGTGAAGAGAATGGCATGTCGAATCGACTGTTGAAAAAGTCGAAATGCGACGCGCCTCGATAACCACAGAGGTCAGTCGACGGGTCTGAGAGTTGGAAGACCTGCTTGGTTGGAAACCGCCGCATGTCCGCAAATACGGCGACTGCCTTCTCCCAGTGTTGGCTCACCCAGTCAAGTGGATAGAGCACCAGGCCCGAGTACGAACGGCAAAGCCGGTTCATCATTTTTTGTGGCGAGACGCGAGCACGCTCCGCTACGACATCCAGCTCAGGGCCACTGCCATTAAGGAAGAGCGCGTCTTTGGCGCGAAAACCTGCCCACAGGTTGGGCAGACGCAGGACACGCGCCTTCGGTTGGTCGACATAGTACGCCAGTCGATCGAGGTTAAGGGCCAGGCGGAGCATGGTTTTGTTGGCCGGATCGATAAATGGACCATGCCCTCCGTCTCGCGGCTTCAGGCTGAGGTCCTTGCAGAAGCGACTATTCTCGCGACTGCCCCATTGCACTCCCCAAGGAACACGAGATGCGACGTAGCCGGCTAGGCGAATGCTTTGACCGCGTGGGTCGCTCGGGTGGTCATGTAGTACGACAATTACAAGGTTCTGAACCTCAATGAATCCGTCGACGATGGGGCCGCAGGTCACATAACTCAGGGCGCCTCTGTGGCGTGGATGTTGATATGTGCTGAGGTTTCGACGACGGACAATCTGTCGTCGCCAACGAGAGAGCAAATTTGTGTGAGACGTGATCATGTTGGGCGACTCCTTTTTACTGAGACAAGAGTGTGGACACGGGCTGGACGTATGGGCGGTGGGAATAGAACGGATCGCTGGGCGTCGAGTTCATCCCAGTCGACGACGAGCGGTGGTCGCTCTTGCTGAATGTCAGGGCCATTGCTTGAGTCGGTCGCCGATTCGGCGTTGAAGAAGTCAACAATTGGAGGTCGGAACTGTTGATGTGTTTGCGTCATCAGTACGGTTTTCCTTTCTGAAAGTTGCGTCGCGGGCGATGCAACGTGAGCGCAAAGAATAGGCCCAGGGTCTCATTTTCTGAGAGACACTGGGCCGGTGGAGGATCCCACGTAGTAGGTTTACGTGTCAGATAGCGGCATCCAAATCGTCTTCGGGTTGCCGGTCCGTGGCAGGGGCGGAAGAATCACGCTGCTGACGAAGCCAATGCAATGCCATTGCGTGGGCGATGCAATCGATGAAATCGTCGAGGGCGTTCGCCGCGACATCGTGTTCATCGGTGCTCGTCGTTCTTGGTGGCTCAGCCTTCAGGTTCACAGTGGGCTCCTTTGATATTGAAAAAGGTCGATGCCCTAATTGTCTTCACCTTAAGATGACACGTTTCCCGCAGTTGTTTAGCGCGTTATTGGAACGCACGACTGCATGCCAGAAGCCAGGATTGGGCCGTATGCAACGACGGGCGGCGACGGTCTGATGCCACGTCGAGGCCGGTCGAAAAAGTCTTTGTCGGGATCTGAGCCAACCATAGGAGCAGGTGCGGCGGAAAGCCGCATGTCGGACAGGTGTGCGTAAACCACAGCAAAGAGACGCCCAAGTGCACAGCGCAGCCGAGAATGAAGAGAATAGCCATCGCGGCAGCGAGCAAGAGAAGCAACAGCCGACGAATGTTTTTCAGCCAGTCTGTCATGCAGGCGGCCGTCAGCTCTGCCACCATTGTAGTGAGTTAATTGGTCGGTCATGATATCTCTAGTGAATCGATCCTGCCGACCTGTCTATTTGAGGGCACAAGATGACAACCGCTGCGCTCGATTTCACGTATAAGTACGCGTTCCCGTCGGCTGTAGGCGAAACGCAAAGCGGTTTCGGACTGCGGTTGGCGACCTGTGGCGCGAAGCAACAGCAGCCGCACTTCTTCGATGGCAAATTGCTCGCCCCGCGCGAAATGGGTGAGATGCTGCTTGTGCTAAGCAACGTCGTGCGTACACATTTCTTCCTGCCCCGGCCTGCTCTACTTGATCCGGTCGTTACCACCAACGAAGCCGTCATCCGCTTCGAGGGATTCAGCGGTTGTTGTGGTGTTTATGCACGGGTCGATCTGCCGGCTGAGGCGTTTCAGAGCGATCACCTTGGTCGCGGCACGACGAATGTAGACTTCAACGATCCGATGCGAGCTGCCCTTTCGCGTTTGCGCGATCACGACGATGCCAGGCTGGCCGTTGGCGCTGACGGCGTTGAACTGAGCAAGAATAACGAGACGGTGGTCGAGAAAAAGGTCAGACTGCCGATCCGCTGGATCAAGGGTTTCAGCGAAGTGCAACTCTATCAGCCAGCAATGCAAATCAAGCTGGAGTCGTCCGGCAATGAAGCACGACAGTTTGTTCGCAGTCTTCCCCGGGCTGGCGCACCGAAGCGCCCCTCCTACGTCACGCAAACAGGCAAGGCACTTCGGCTAAGTCAGCGAGCAAGCAAGGGGGCTGTCAAGTTTTTGGGTACGCACCGCGTTCGCGTACTCGAACCGCTCATGAATACCGCGAAGACATTGCGCGTATGGGCCGACGAAGATTCCGGTTCCACCGCATGGGAAGTCATTCTGCGAGCGGGTCGGTTCTTTCTCATGCTCAGCCCAGAGGTCTATCGCGGTTTTTCCGGCGAAGGCCAGGCTCTGGAGAAGCTCGCCGGTCACGACTGGCAGGATGCCCTCTCGCAAGTGCAAGACCAGCTTAAGTGGCAAGCGCAGCTCGATGTCGACGACATCGCTGGCGAAACCGGGCTGGCGGAGAAGCAAGTCAACGCGGCGCTCGCGGTTCTCGGGTCGCGTGGATTAGCCGGATACGATGCGGGCCGCGAAGCCTATTTTCATCGCGAACTGCCGTTTGATCTTGCACAGGTCGAAGAGCTGCAGCCGCGACTCAAGGCCGCGCGAAAACTGCTCGATGGCGCCGGCGTGCGCGTGCTGCAGCAGGCCGTCGCCGATGAGCAGGACGTCGAGGTTGACGGCACGGACGTCAAACATCTTGTGCGTTTGCGGCCTTCAGGCGACAAGTGTTCCTGCCCCTGGTTCAGCAAGCATCTCGGACAGCGCGGGCCGTGCAAACACATTCTGGCTGCGCGAATTTTCACTGACGATGACGAATCACTCGAATGATCGTCTGTGAGTAGGGGTACCGTGATGTCACCAGAAGATCTGGAAAAATTTGTTGCTACGGCCGATTCCACGGGCCTCGCGGACGCAACGGCCAACCTCACGGAAGCGGAGCGACGAAAGCTCTCCAAAACCGCCCAATCGCTGAAGCGCGAAATCGAGAGTGTCCGCTGGACGAATACCGGCACGCGCCGTGAGCCTCTCGATCGTTTGATGGGCTACCTCGGCCTTAAGAAGCTCAAGAAAAAAGTCGAGTTGTGGGACCAGTTGCGAACGGCGGATCTGGCACTGCTGGCCGTCGGTCCGCGCTCGGCTATCAAAAA
This sequence comes from Planctomycetota bacterium, assembly GCA_003389215.1. Lineage (GTDB taxonomy): Bacteria > Planctomycetota > Planctomycetia > Pirellulales > UBA7805 > MB-PLM-2. Next base: position 58,325 of record QQVP01000019.1, read on the forward strand.
GACCGGGATCCGTCGACCGTACGGCGAGTCCTTCGATCAGGAGTACGTTGGCGTGCGGATCCTCTGCGATCGAAGGCCCGAATGGATCGACGAACTGATCGACGACTTACTTTCTGGTGATCTCTGGACCATCGATTGGGACACACTCAGGCAGCTCATTAAGAAGGACGTTTGTCGAAAGCCGACTTCCGACGGCTACTACCGCCTGTTGACCCAAATGTCGTCGCATCGGCGTTACGAAAACAAGAACGTTACGCTTAGCGAGGAACTAGCCGCCGAGCCGGAGCTACTCGATGACCTGTGGAAATTTTTCGAGGTTGATACCGATGCGTTCGCGTACGAATGGGATCATCGTGCTGACAGCACATTTGAAAGCTGGCCCACCGCTTTTCGCAACCTTGCCGCGAGCGGCCACCTGGACCGCGCGCGTCTGCTCGACGCGACGCTCGCCGGTCTGACCACCGGTTTCAAACAGAATATTCTTTCCGGGTTCGCGCGGCTCCATGAATCACTTGAGCCAACGGGCGACGAAATGGCGGCACGGCAAATGACCTATAGCGATCTGATCTCCTCGCCCGTGTCGCAAGTGGTGAGCTTCACAATCAAAATGATCAAGAAGCTGGACAAGGAAGCACAGCTCGACGACGAGGCGCTGGTGCTGTCAGCCGGCCGGGTGTTCGATGTGCGGACCAAGGGTCCGCCGAAATCCGTTATCACGCTTTTCAAAAAAGTTGCCAGGCGCCGGCCGAACCTGGCGCGACAAGTCGGCCGCGCGCTCGTGCCCGCGCTCGACCATCCGGCTGAAGACGTTCAAAGCGCCGCCATCGATCTGCTGGCAACCTTGGCGGATAAACTCGATACCAGTCTGGCCAGCCAAATCTACGATCGTCTGGACAGTCTACCCGCCACGATTCGTCCCCAAGCGGCTCAGCTTGTCGGGAAGCTAGGCGGAACGGTCGAAGATGCCCCAGTGGCCGAATCGACCGTCGACGTCGGCGCTGCTTTGGCCGAATGTCGCGAAAGGGCCGCGGCTCTCGATCCGCGCTGGCGGAAACTGGCTGGAATTGACGACGCGATTGCCGCGGTGGAATCTTCTACCTGGGCTGGACCGCTAGACTTTGAAATGACGGATGTCCCGCTGCTCTCGGCCGTCGACTCGGTCGAACCGATCGAGTCGATGGAACAATTGATCGATGAAGTGGCGCACGCCCTCGAGTCGGTTGAATCGGCCATCAACGTCGAACGAATACTCGATGGCATGAGCCGCCTATCCGATCAGCGCACCGATGACTTTGAGTGTCGCGTTGCCCCGTTGGTGAAGCGAGCTGCCAAAATTGCCAACGCCGAAGCGCGTGGGATTGCAAATCAATCCTTCATGTTCCCACAGCTATCGCATCTGTTGGGCGTTTGGCTCGCCGACTCGCCCGATCGCGTGCTACCGGATTACCGCTATCATCGAGATCCAGAGCCCGTCTGCGATTTCATTAACGCCCGTCTTGAAGCGCTGTGTGTACAACTTGAGAGCCGCCGGGCAGCGCCGCTACTAGCAATGCCGACGCACGAGCGAGGCTGGATTGAGCCCACCGCGATTGTCGCCCGCTGGCAAGAAATCGAGAATCGCGATCTTGAGCCGAATCGATACGATCTGATGCAGGCGTTGCTACGCATGGCTCCCGAGGGACGAGATGTCGCGCTGACTGAGGCTGCGAAGCTGGCGCACCCCTGGGCGCGGCCTTTGCGATGGGCGCTCGGAAGCGACGACGCGCCGCAAACATCGGACGAACGATCGGCCGATGTTTGGCTCACAGCTGGCCGTTGTCGCTCGCCTTACGCCCGACTCAATGAACTGGTCGACCTCAAACTCGAAGACGCTGGGCCGGACGCGGTCGAGCCGGCACAATACCACTGGTCTGCCAAAATCCGCGAGACACATCATCAGGACGAAACCTATCGTCATGCCGTTATGACGGTGGACGTTCGCCCCGACATCAGCAAAAAGATGGCCAAACAGTGGTATTTCCCCACCGTCGGCATGCATGCGCCTACCCTAGGCTACTCGCCATATGGAGCAAATGGGGCGTGGATTTACGATTGGGTCAGCCTCGTCTGGCCAGCCAAGCTCGACGGCGTATTTGCCAACGCCATTCGTGCGATGATGAAGCGGATTGACGACACAAGCTCGACGCTCGACCCGAATCACGAGTTTCTCAATCCGCTCTTCGACGCCGATCGACCGCTAAGCAAGATCGCCCGACTGATGGCAGTGATTGGTATCGCTGGTCGCGATCAGGACGTTCGCGGCCTGGCAATCGATGCGGTTGTGGAAACGATTGCCGATGGTCGTTTACATCCCGACCAACTCGGCGAAACGCTCACCACGCTCACGACGCGGTACTGGCTCAAGCTCAATCGCCTTTCGGAAACGCTTGCGGAGGTCGCGCGTGTTTCGCCACTGCACGCCTGGACGACGATGATCGCACTCGACCGACTTCTCGCAAGTTATGATGAATTACCGCGCGACGCCCATTACCTGCTGGCGCTGTTGCAGCAGCTTCATGCACAGTTTGGTTTGCCGCTGGTGCCCGAAGCGGCAAACATACTCGAGGGTGTTAAAGGTGCAAGCAAAACGGCAAAGCTGGCCAAGGCGCTCAACGGCTTCGCGCCGGCGGAACCGACTGCCGCATGCGATGAAGCACGGCTGGCGAAACTCGAATCGCGGCTGACTCGCGCCGAGCGCTGGGCAGGCGTGTGCGCCATGTCGGACACCGTTTGACTTTTTCAAAAGACACGCGTCGCGATTGGCGAGTGCACTGCTCGTTCCCTGGCCGTTGGGACTTACAAGAAAATACGTGCAACACTAGCGCGCACAGATGAGGGCGATTTAGGCAGCCTGTCGACGGCCCGGTAGCACGCACGACTCGGAAGGCGCCTTGTTACTGCCACCCCAGACGTAGCTCGACCTGCGTCAACGATGTAAAATCTATTTCGTGCCATGAATGAGTTCCGGGCATTTCCGGGGCAGCTCAAGATGCCATTTCCCGTTGACATCAAGTACGTCACCGAGACCGAACGCAAGCTGGGCGTGAAGTTTCCGCCGTCGTATGTCACACGAATAGTGAAGTCGAACGGCGGAGAGGTGGAGGCTCCGCCGGATGTATGGTCGCTCTACCCAATCTACGACACAAGTGACAAGAAACGCCTTAAGCGTACCTGCAATGACGTCGTGCGTGAGACGAAAGCCGCGAAAGAGTGGCCCGACTTTCCGCCGGCTGCGGTCGCGATTGGCGCGAACGGATGTGGCGATCAACTTGTCCTTATCCCGCAGGCTGACGCTCCAGACATTCTCGGCAGCGAAGTCTATTGGTGGGACCACGAGACGGGAGAATTGAATAAAGTGGCGGATGACCTGGCCGACCTATGACGTCAGCGTCCCCGTATCCCAGCCCTTAACGGGCGATCAAGACGGGACAATGAAAATGCGACAACCTGGCACGCACCAACACGAAATCCACGCGACGATTCAATCACTCATCTCGAATAACTACCCAGGCTGTTCTGCCGAATTTATCGGTGACCCAACTGGCAACATTCGACGCCGTTCGTTCGGATTCCGTATCGTTGACTCCAAGGGCCAACATCGAACCGAGACGATCTGGGTAGGACCGTCGTTTTATAAACTGCCGAACAAACAGTGGCTGGCGGAAGAAGTCAAGCGAGCCCACGGTACATTCTCCGATTGCTAACATCGCCCAACAGATTCGGACAACTGGGTCCTTCGAGAAATGCTGCGAGATCAAATCCAATCAATTCTGAAGGAACGATACGGTTCCATCTCGTTCGAGTTTGGTGGCCCGTCAGAGTCAGTTGTGCGGGTCGCTTCTTGCTGCCAGGATATTGGCGAACTTCAGATCTACGACGACGGCGACGAAGCAACTATCTACGTCACGGAAGTTACTCACGGCCACTTCAACCCATACGATGCAACGCAAGGTGAAGCCGAGCTTGTACAGTGGATCGTTGATGAAGTCGTAGAGTTCCTTGACGCGCTCTTTGAGGACCGTGTTCTGCTTTACCGATCGCCTGACCGTGGAATGGGCGGGTGGATCATGTTCGACGACGCGATCGACAAGTCGGAGATGGTAGCTGGGAGAGAATATTTCGTGTGGTCAGGTCCGGTAGCCTAGACGCAACATAGGAATGCCGATGCGTTGGGAAACTAGCCGAGGCGATGAATGGTGGTGCGAAACTGCGTCAGGCAGCTTTCTCGGTGTTGGACAAGTATCTGGTGCCTTCCTTATCGAGTTAGCTAGCGGTACGTCACAATCGGTGGCGAAGCTCGTAATTGAGCAAGCATTTGAGCAGTTTCCCGAGGCGGAGATCCGACTCTACATCACTCGCGCAAGTCAGGCGGTAGCTGAGTCCTTGTGCGACTGTGGACTTGAGTTCGTAGACACCGACAATCCCAAGCACCTCCGCGTCATCGCGAGAGATTCAGCGGGATAGGCGAAGTACTCAAGTGATTACGGGACATCCTATTGATCACCAAATCACAAATGATGCCGCTGCTCGTTGAGGCGTGTCCGTCGTATGCGGAGCGCTTTCGCCGGTATCTGGCCGACAACTACGACGCAGGGGATGAACGACTCCCGTACTGCGAGCTGGGTGACCTAGTGTCTCACCTCTGTGATCAACTCGAAAAGCGGGATACGTCGGAGTTCGCCGACGTATTCCGAGTTGTTGAGCGACTTCATGTCGATGGCGACTCTTACGTAAAGGAGGCGGCAACGATCGGCCTGTTGGAAGGCATCCAGAATGTGGCGTCACATTGCGACACGATTTCCCCCGATCAGTTTGAGACGTACCTCGGGACTGTAAGCCGCCGGTGGTGGCATGAGCTGAATGCCTTCTGGCAGGGCAAGCGCAAACACCTGGGTGAGGGATTGGAAAAGTCCGAGAATGAACCGCCGGCCGGTCCAGCGACTTAGAATTGCTGGGCAAAACGGCGAGTGAACTATCGATAAACTGCAAACACATAACATGTTCGACGAATCCTGTTCTGACAGCCCGGACTCACGGCACTTCGCAATTCTGACCTACGCGGGCGAAATCCGGTTCGGCCCAGCCTATTTCACACTTTCAATCGACGGCCGCTCTTTCGGCGAGCGGCTATTCGGCCATGGAGTACTATGGTCACCGGATAGTGCGATCGTCTGCGTAACCGAGTGGCACACGATCGACTACGAGGCTGGGCCAATAACGTCGCTATTGCTAATTCGTCCTGGTGACTGGACATACTATTCCTTTCCTCGTGTGACCAAGGGCTTCGCGTCACCCAATTACTTTATTGATGATTCGCTCGTATTGTGTCACACGGACCTGCATCACGGTGGTAGCGTTCATGCGAACGTCGAATTGGAAACCGACCTAGGCAAAATTGAAGACTGGCAACCGATTGAGTGGCCGGATCTGCCGACACGCGTATCGTGAATCCCGATGCGAAATTACTTTCGTGTGGTTGACAAGTCGAACGAGCCAGGAATCGAAAATGTCGCGGCAGTCGTTCGCGCGCTGATCGAGTCGAATCCCACCATCTCCGAGCTTCGGCCACCGGAGCGACAACCGCGAGGCGGCTACTCGCTGCTTCTTGACGTTCCAGACGAAGACGTGGAGGTCGTACTGAAGCACCTGCGGGATTCTGATTTGCTGCCCTGCATCTGAACGAGGGATGTTTGGCGGGTACAATGAATCGAACGAACCGTGGATTGAGGGCGATTGAGGGCGGCGACGGGCAGACTTCAACAAGGCGAATCAAATGGCCAAGATTGAAAAAGGCCGACTCGATGGCGTCTGGGGCATGCGAACCCGTACGGCGGAAGAACTGCGCGCTTGGGCCGAAGACCTTGAAGCCCAGATCAGAGATCCGAAGAACACCGACGACCCCAAATGGTTGCAACGCTGGGCTGACCGAATGCGCCGCTTGGCGGACAAGAAAGAAAAATCGTTAGAACACAAGGAACGACAACGGTAGTGCGAAGCCTGGATTTCGATGTGAATCGCTGAAAGTTGACATGGTTATGCGTAACGGCCTGCTCACTCTCGGTCTGATCGTCGCGATTCCCCTGCTGATACTCTGCATTCCCATAATCATTCCGTACGTTGCCATATCCCAGCGACTGCAGCGGCGCCGGCTCGCGCGGACACCCTGTCCCGAATGTGGCACACCCTTTGGTTATGCAGAAGTTGACCGCGCCCGCGATGCGTGCCAAGAATCAACACGCAAGATTGTTGCGGATATCATGGCACGCGGCGGTCGTCCGCGCATTGTTGCGATGTGGCACTTGCGATGCCCAGCTTGTGACGCTCAATTCACGTTTGCGCCTTCGACAAACAACCTGAATCCAATAGACACCGAAACTGTCATCTAGTAGCGATGTCCGAATCCAATCCAGATCATATCGGGGCGCACAGTCATAGCAGCAATCATCGTGACGAAGTAATGCGTAGCGAGCATTGTGTGTGCTTCTACTGTCTCAAGACGTTTCCGTCGTCCGAGATTTCGGAATGGATAGACGAAATTGATGGCGTCGGCACGACGGCTCTTTGCCCGCATTGTGGCATCGACTCGGTGATCGGGTCTGCGTCAGGTTATCCATTGGAGCCCGAGTTCATTCGGAAGATGAATCAACACTGGTTCTGACGGCGTCCTCCTGCACGCGCAGATGGGCGTAACCTGAGCAGGAACCTACCCCGGTTACGGCGCGTCCGCGACCGCCGCCGTACGGGGCGCCGGGCCGCAAACCGAGAGAACCAGGAACGTGAACCTCTTTTGGGATGTCTGGCTCTTTCCTACATGAGGTACACTGAAAGTTCAACCTAAACAACGTACGGAAACGGTGTTTCTTTATGCCTTTGGTCAGCCCGCAGTTCATCGTTCTCGACACGGCAACGCTCGTAAAGGCGTCACGGGACTATTGGAGCCCCAACGAGTCGCTTAGGGAAAAGGCGCGAACTTTTATCGCGCGGCTGCGGGACAGTGGCGTTTACATCACATTTACGCTTACACACGTGCTTGAGCTTCTGCGACACCAAGACGATTCCGTCGTGCGCGACCGGCTTAAATTTTTGCAAAGACTTCCTTTTATCGCATGGTTGCGGCCTTACGATCGTAATTGGTTTCCCGGCGGCATCTCCACTCTCTTACGACGTGAACTCCATGCAGTGGTGCATGATGCAAAGCGAGATTGGCGCGCGATCATCGACCATGTGCGCATTGATCTCTTGGAAACCGGTGTTGGCGCTGAGATGTTCGTGGATGACGACCACCTATGGTCTACACTGCGGACGGAGGCTCAACGCGATCAGCAAAACGATCGGTACGTGGCGTCAATCACCCGTACGGATCTCGGCAATATCGACAGTCTCACGCTCGCGGAAGCGAGAAAGATGCCAAAGCGAACGAAGGCAGAGCGGCATGAATTCATGCAACGGTTTGCCGCAATCATTCACATGCAATTGGAACAGCATGGCGATCGCCGCCTTGAAGACCCCCAGGGAGCAGCGTTCGACTTCGCGAATCGTACGGTAAAGCACGTTGATGAGTTGGAGGCCGCGGGCGGCGACCTTTATGAGCAGTTGCTCAAATATCGTGGCATACCTCAAGAGTTCGTGACCGATGATATGACCTTTGGAGACATCCGCAATCTCATCGAGTACAAAGGGCATCTGGCGATCCTCAGCGAAAGCCTGGACCCTCCAGCCACTGTCACCGTACGGGACGTTCCACCCGAAACATTGCCCTCCTATGTCGTTGAGCGTAGGTTAGCCGGAATTCAACGTAAAGCAACACGTGTATCAGGCAGTGATCTTGGCGACGGCTATATTGCGCCGCTAACGCTGTATGCTGACGGTGTCGAAGTCGACAAGCGAACATATGAATATCTCACGCAAATGAAGCGCGATTGCCCGGCGATTGCTGGCGTGCTGGGACACTTCTTTCGTTCGGCGGACTATGCGGAGATTCCAGATCGCCTCGGACGCGTGGCGTGAGTTCGCGTAAAAGAGAGCGACTTGGGTAGCCCGCAAACCGCTCTAGAGCGCGCGTAAATGAGGGCGACCCAAGCGGCTACAGATGGCCGCGCGGGTTTTGGCAAGCGGCGGCTGAATGACCGCGACCGCGCGATTCCCAGCGTGCAGATTCCCACGAGGCATAGAGCCAACGTGCTCGGCTCCGGCACCGCGGCAACGGAGTAAGTTAAGTCGTCGATGAATAGGTCGTAAGTTTCGGTAGCGTTGTCGGGAGCCGCCGAGAATCCGAGTAGACCGAACGCGTCAAAAGTAGCTCCGATGAACCGATGGCTCGTGAGCAAGTTAATGGAATGATTCTGCAAAGGTGAACCAAGGGAGTCGAAAATGTCGAGCGAGGCGACACCAGCCACGCCGGCCGTGGGATCGTAATCGAGTGCCCAGGAATACTGGCCGTCGCTGAAGTTTGTTTGGTTTGCAGTCGTCAGCTCGGTACCATCACCCAATCGCAGGCGAAGCCGGACCCGATAATCCGAGCTTGAAGGTGCAGGTTCTCCCAGCACGATACCCATGATGTTGGAACCGATTGCGCCAGCCGTGTTAAGGAAGCCGACCTGCTGTGACGTTGACGCGTTCACTCGATTACCGATGAAGAATGAGCCGGATGACTGGATCGGATCGTCCAGGTCGAGCGAGCCTCCTAAAGTCGTGTCGGCGTAGAAATGACGAGTTGTCAACCGGGCAAATGTACCGCCAGCCTCTCCTGCACCGAGTCCACCTGCGTGCTGCGTCGCCGCGGAGTATCCGTAACTATTGCCGCCGCTCGTGTTCAGTGAGCCCGTCCAGCCGCGAGGTGCCGGTTCGCTGTCGAACGCTTCAGCCTGGATTGGCAGTGCGTCAGCAATGGCAGGACACACGATCATGCAAACCGCAACGGCCGCTGGTGTGATCCATCCGGCGCGCTTCAACCATTCGCCAGCGCGGGCACTAGTCAGGCGTATTTGAGATTTGCGCTCTTGTACGTGACGATCGTTGGTTGCGGTGAATTGGTAAATTGCAAACATAGAAATTCTCCCCTTCAGGTGGACAGCCTGTCAGTGGTGTTTGGTGTCAACGGTTGCGGGGTCGTTTGTTGAAGTCGGAGGCGCAAAAAAAGAGAGCGCCGAACCGAGGCCGCTCCAGCAACCCCCGCGAAGGGGCACCACAGAACAGCACAAGGCCGACGCTCCCTTTTGGGGAGCGCGGTCCAAGCACTGCTTCTGTGGTTTCAAGAGCCTAGCGGCTCAGGTTCGCGGTTTTTGCTGGAAGCAGAAACTTGACGCAAACGCGTCAATTCAAATTGTTCGATTGATATTACTCGCTCAAATACTCGCCCTCATCGGGACCATATCGACGTTTACTGTACAAAATCGAACTCAATCGTGATTGTAGTTTTCAGTGCTCCGGCAAGCAAGAAACTTTCAGCGGATGACCAACGAAACTGACGAATCCTCAAGATTCTTAGCCTGTACGATCCACAAGCGTAGTCAGATAAGCGGCGATCTTTTCCACAGCCTCATCAACCGTGTTGGCGACTTCTGCCTCCGCACTGGAGTTCATGTCATCATGCTCGACTATGAACGGACACGTGCCGTTCGACGATTCAATTTGGATGTCTTTCTCGATGTTTGGCAATGAAAACCACCAGATGCCGTCGTCATCGACTCCGGGATGTCTCACCGTGTGCTTTCGAACTAAGACGTTTGGCAATCGCGACTCAACTTGCTCGATAATTCGGTCGATATCACGAGTCACGTTCAAATATCCCCATTGAAATGCTGGCTTCCTAGGTCGGGTCCCAGAAGCCATTGACGACCCTTGGCCCATCCAAGAAACCGGCAACCACACTCCTGATCGTCGATGGACTTGCCCTCCGCGGCAAGGCGAAGTCCATCAAGCGCTGGTCGAAATCTAGATTGAAAATCAGGTTGCTGAAGTCGCAACTCTTCGTCCGCCCAAACCAGAAACTCTTGTATTTGGTCGTCTGGCAGTAGCGCCAAATAGAAGATCATTTGCCGCCAGGCGTAGGCTGTGTTCTTTAACATAATCAGCAGACCATGCCACGTAGGCGAGTTAGCCTGCTGTCGATCGCAAATCCACCTGAAACAGTGCTGAGCAAGTAAAGGCAAGTGACTGTCGAGATCTCTTCTGAGGTCGAGAGCAGCGAACAGCACGGCAAGGTTCTGTGTCGTCAGGATCTGCTGCTGTTCAATGATCATCCCGTGCGTGACGACATCCCATCCACCGTACCTGACACCTGCCCGTGACGAGCAGAGTTCGGCAAATCTGTTGCTGATCGGTCGTCGGAACCAGGAACTCTGGCGCTCGGGAGGCTCGGCAATCTTGTGGATAGTCGCATACTCGATCCCGTAGTACGCTTCGTAGAGACCGCCCTCAAGCAAACTTGCTGCACGCTTAGCAGCCCGTACGTATTTGGCCGAAAACTGTCCCTGGAAGATGTCAGCCGCGATTTCGTCAACAAGCGGCAGATCTAACTCCGAGTCTTTTGCGAGGGCGCGCAGTTCCTGAAGGAGCTTATTGGGTATGATTGCGTGCGGAAACGACGTCAGCGTCAAAGTCACGATCTCGCGCAGCGTCTCTCTCGCCAACGCTTGGGCCGAGAGATCTTCACGTCGAAATCCGTCAATTGCGGCAACCCAGGGCAGTTCCTCGATCTTAACCTGACTTTCGAGATTCATGAGCAATAACGACCGTCGACGGCGGAAAGCCCGATAGATCGACGCGTATAGCTGCCGCAAAATCGGATCAGTAATCCCGGCTGCACGAAGTTCCGATGTGATCTGTGGCAAGACTCGCGCTAGCGTATCACCGGATGTGATAACTCCCCTCTCGATCAATTCATCAACTGTTTCGATTAAGCAGCGCTGGGCCTTGTGCTGAATGGATGGTGGAATAGTTGCCGTCGTTTCAACACCAAATCGCTCGGATTCTTCAATCGTTATCGGCCGCACAATCGAATCCAACTCGTCTAGTCCAACGTCGAGGGGATGCTGCTCCAGACGCGAAACAATGACCCTCGATACTTCGTAGTGTGTAGCCCCGCGGATTTGCTCCGATTGCCTCGCGCGGATTCCTTTGCATCGGTCTGATTCTGGCACGCCACGACGATAGACACTGCGGGCCAGAAGCAGGCGAATACGATTTACGTCAACGTCACTGAGGCTCCGCGCATCATCGATGCAACGTGCGAGGTACAGCCTCAGCTGACGAAAGTTCTCCTTCTTTCGGTCGGGTTTTCCGCATAGCGTGTGTACTTTACGTTTTGTGGCGTATTCATCGAGAGTACTCTGCGCGCGTACCGCCCACTCATTGGGATAGTGGCTACATGGCCGACCGCCCTTCACCTCTGATTCGGCGTCGCCGTTTGACACAATAACAGGTGGTTCACCTTCAACTGTTTCGAGAAATAGGTTGACCGTCTTGTCGTACAGAGGGGCCCATACCTCGATTGCCTCTTTTTGTGCAAGGATCTGACGATTCGGAGAAATACTATTGAGGTCATCAATCGTTGTCGACACATTCTGCAGAAAGACGCGCGAACTGAACCGACGAGGTTCAGCAGCGGGAATTGGATAGAAACGCAGTCTTCCAAAGAATGCGCCAATCTGTTCGAGCAATCCGCGAGCGATTTCCGCATGCCCGTTGTTCACAAGCCAGGCAGCAACAAGCAAGGCACCCTCTTCTGGGACTTGAATGTCGTATCGTCCGGACGCAAGTTGATCGCGTAAACGAGACATTCCGTCTTCGGTTACGAAATAGGCATTTAACGTCTGACGCTCGCTGCCACGTGCGGAAATCGACAATTCGGCAAGCAGACTGCGCTCATGATCAAGGATATCGCCGCCGGCAAGCAGTTCGCCTGTCGCAAATCCACCCGTAACGACCTCCAGAGTTGCCCACTCCGGAACATCGGCGACAGGTGTTCGCGAACCGGCAGCAATGTCCCCGTTTACGACTCCCTCAAAGACCTGGAGCCATTTTGACACCTTCTGCCTTGCCCGCTCGCGAGTCTCATGATCAGGATGCTCGGCGGAGGTCATTAGCGCCTTGGCAATTCGCCCAAGGGCATAACCCGGGTTGACCCGAAAGGCCTCCGCTTCGATGTCCCTGTCCTCGTCCACGGTTTCACCCTCTCAAAACCAAAGGTCCGGGGGCTGGATTTGAACCAGCACCCTCTCGGTCCGAAGCCGAGTGCTCTGCCGTTGAGCTACCCCGGAGCAATAGACGCTGTTTAAAGACCTAATCGAAAGTTTTGCAACAAGAGACAAGTCCGGAGGCTGGACTCGAACCAGCACCCTCTCGGTGACAGCCGAGTGTTCTACCGTTGAACTACCCCGGAACAAACGAGTGTTACTTACAAACCCGGTCACAGTGCTTAACGGTCGGTTCGCACTGCTACGACACCATCAGTCCCGACCGCTATGAGCACTTACCAGCTCACGAGCCGATTGTATTCTAATGGCCTCGTCAGCAGATTAAAGACTCGATTCGATTGGAACACCACGCCAATTGCGAACCTTGACGGCCGGCGGCGTGTCGCTCTCCTGAGAAAATGCGTTCTTTGAAGCGCCCAAGCGGGCGATTTAAGGGCCTGCGTCCTTCGGGCGCCGGCTCTTGTTTGATAAATTGTACGTTCGAGATTCGCTCACCAGTACGGGGCAGTTGATGTTACTGACCATCTCGACCAATCACGAACCGGCGACCGACCTGGGCTATCTGCTGCACAAGCACCCGGATCGCCACCAGACTTTCGATCTGAGCTTCGGGCGGGCTCACGTTTTCTACCCGGAAGCGGACACCGACCGCTGTTCCGCCTGCCTGTTGCTCGACGTCGATCCAGTAGGGCTTGTCCGCGGCAAGGGTAACTGGAAGGACGGGCTGCTGGACCAGTACGTCAACGACCGGCCGTACGTCGCCTCGTCTCTGATGAGCGTGGCGATTTCACAGGTATTTGGATCAGCACTGGCCGGCAGGTCACGGGAACGAGCGGAACTCGTCGAGACACCGATCCCCCTCACAGCCCGCATTGACGTGTTACCGGTACGGGGTGGCGAAGACTTACTGCATCGCGTTTTCGATCCACTCGGCTACAGTGTTTCCGCCACCCAGCATCCGCTCGACGAAAAGTTCGAGGACTGGGGCGAGAGCCCGTACTACTCAGTCGAGTTGGAGCAGGCAACGACCGTTGCGCAGTTGCTGCAGCACCTGTATGTGCTCATCCCGGTCTTCGATCAGCGCAAGCACTATTACGTGGGGCCGGATGAGGTCGAGAAACTGTTGGCCAAAGGTGAGTCGTGGCTGGCCGATCACCCGGAGCGGGGCTTGATCACCCGACGGTACCTCAAGAAACGACAGAGCCTCGTCCGACAGGCCCTGGCCCGGCTTGTCGAAGAGGATGTAAGCAACGCGGACGAGGATCAGGAAGTCGACGACCTGGCTGCACCAGAAGAAAAACAGCGAGAGCTGAGTCTTCACGAGCAACGGCTCGGAGCAGTCCTGGCCGCGATTCGAGCCTCCGGTGCTAAGCGAGTCGTCGACCTCGGGTGCGGCGAAGGGAAGTTGCTGCGCGAACTGCTCGCGGACCATCAATTCACAGAAATCCTGGGAATGGACGTCTCGGTTCGTTCATTGGAGATCGCCCATCGACGTTTGAAGCTGGACCGACTGCCGGACATGCAGCGGCAGCGAATCACGCTCATGCACGGGGCCCTGACGTACCGCGATGAGCGACTCGCGAACTTCGACGCCGCGGCGGTTGTCGAAGTGATTGAGCACCTCGATCCGCCTCGACTGATAGCGTTCGAGCGGGTGGTCTTCGAGCATGCCCGACCGCGCACGGTCGTGCTGACGACGCCGAACCGCGAGTACAACGTGATGTGGGAGTCGCTCCCCGCTGGAAAGGTCCGTCACAGTGACCATCGTTTCGAGTGGACCCGAGAGGAGTTTCAAAGTTGGGCGAACAGAATTGCCGAGCGATTTAATTACATCGTCCGTTTCCTGCCGGTCGGGCCGGAGGAAGCCGAGGTCGGTGCCCCGTCACAGATGGGCATGTTTGAGGCGGAGTAACAATGGGTGGTGGTATGGCCAAGAAGAAGAAAAAGAAAAAGCGGTCCGCAAAAGGGAAAAGCGGCGCCTTTTCAGGATTCAAACAACACAAGAAAACACTTAAGGCACCGATACCGGCGGCTTTTGAGGGCCACGAATCGAAGCTGAGTGTGTCGAGTTGGCACAACGTGCAGATGCCGGAGTTTCTCTGGGTAGCGCTGATTCTGAACGAGTTTGAGACCGACAATGCAATCGAGCGACTCCGGAGAATTGCCCAATCCTGGCCCAATATCTCAGAACTCGAAAACCGAAAGGTACAGCCTGGGTCCCTATCGGCAATCGCTGGACTTAATGGGACGGCACGGGCGGCAATTCTCGACACGATCCTGCAAGTCGTCGAATCAAAATCGATCATCGCACCGTTGTGCAATCTCACACAGCTTCCGTCGAGAAGCGATTGGGTTGCTCGATTCGGGGAAGAGGAATCGATTGAGCATTGGAAAACGCTGGGGCGCACCGTCGAAAATTTCAGCCGTTTCCAAGGCGAGCTTGCCACACACACGTGTTGGTTCATTAGCCTTGTCGGCGCTGTGTCAGGACAGATGACCGCGGCCGAACACTTGCGGCAAGGCCTCGATGAAATGCGTTCGTCGTACCCAGCAAACATGAAATTGGTCGGAGGACTCTTTCGCAGCGAAGCAGGGACAATGCGAGAATGGCCAACCGGCTGGCCGGAGATGTTTTGGAACGAGGTGTACGACAAGTTTCCATGTTCTCCAGCTCGTTCAGGACGAGAGCAGCCTGAGGACTACCCGGCCATTGTTGCATGTGCCATAGGATCTGTTGCGATCGCAGTGTCAGACCACTACTGGACGTCAAGAAACCGAAGTGACGATCGAATCCACGAGACCGCCTTCGGAATCGCCTTGGCCGCCGCGGCCTTGGCTAACGAAGTGATTGAATTACGATCTCATACTCGGTTCAGTGGACTTGCTTCTCTACGAACGATCACTGAGTGCGCGATCAACTTGTCGTTTCTCGTGCAGAAGAACGAACCTGACTTATGGGCTCGGTTCCGGCTTTATGGTAGCGGACAGGCACATCTCATTTCAACGAAACTCAACAACGACCTCGCATCCGCGAATTGTGTTGATTCATTGTGGATCGAAGCATTCCTCCAGGAAGAACAATCAAAGGATTTTATCAACATTGAGCTTGGAGACTGGTCCGGGGACAACCTGAGAAGTCGCGCGGAAGAGAGTGGCACGAAAGACCTATATGATTCTTACTACGATTATTCGTCCAGTCTGCTTCATGGAGACTGGCTAGGCGCAGCTACTTTCGGCACGACTTGGGATATGAATCCTTTTCACCGGCTGCAGCGAGTGCCCCGAGAATATCCACGGAATATCCCGTCTGTGATTCCGGATTTGGCCCGAGTGCTGAATCGAATGCTCGACACGCTCGACTCGCTTTACCCAGGTTTAACTTTCAGACTTCAAGAACCTCAATTGCCAGAAGACGGCGAGGCGGAGAACGAGTAGTCGCTAACAAGACCATACCGCCGATGAAAAACCGCGTTCATAACAGCCCGAATCTCATCTACTCGGTGGGAACGCAGGTCGTTGCACTCAAGCAGGTGCAGGGATCCAACGGGCAGACCGTACACCCGCCTGGGGCCGTCGGGGTGATCGTGCGCTCACCGCGGGATCGGGCTCACTCGTACCGTGTGAAGTTCGTGGATGGATTCGAGGCGGCAATTCACCACAACAACCTGATGCTGTTGGCCGAATACAAGCAGGGCGCGATCAATGATTCCGGACAGGTGCTCTCGACGCACGGGCTGTTTGACCGGGTGATTTACCGCTGCGTGGTCGGCTCGCGAGCGTTCGGACTCGACACCGACTCCTCCGATACGGACAGACGCGGTATTTATCTGCCGCCGGCCGATCTGCATTGGTCGCTCTACGGTGTGCCTGAGCAGCTTGAGAATGACGAGACTGAGGAAGCCTACTGGGAGTTGCAGAAGTTTTTGATCATGGCCCTCAAAGGCAACCCGAACATTTTGGAATGCCTCTATACGCCGATCGTGGAGCATGTCACGCCGCTGGCCCAAGAGCTACTCGACATGCGCGACTCGTTCTTGTCACGGTTGGTCTACCAGACGTTCAACGGCTACGTGATGTCGCAGTTCAAGCGAATGCAGGCAGGGCTGCGGAACCAGGGCAAGGTAAAGCCAAAACACGTGATGCACCTCATGCGGCTATTGCTCTCAGGCATCCACGTCCTGCGCGAGGGCACGGTGCGTGTCGATGTCGGCGAGCACCGTGAGCAGCTGCTGGCGATTAAGAGTGGCGAACTGACGTGGGAAGACGTCGAGGCATGGCGGATGCAGTTGCATAAGGATTTTGACCAGGCGTTGGAGGAAACGAGCCTGCCGGAGCGGCCCGACTACGAGTGCGCAAACGATTTTCTAGTCCGCGCGCGACGCTTGGCGATTGCGGAGGAGTTGCCATGAACGCCCGGACCATCGACTACAACAAGCTGCATCGCCAGGTCGACGAGCATCCGTATCCGCTGTTGTTTGCAACGATCAGCGGCGCACATCTGTATGGCTTTCCTTCGGCCGACTCCGACTTTGATCTGCGCGGAGTTCACCTGCTGCCGCTGGAGAATGTGCTGGGACTCGACGCATGCGACGAAACCGTCGAGCGCGAGGGCGTGCGCGAGGGGCTGGAGATGGACCTCGTTACGCATGATGCAAAGAAGTTCTTCGGCCTAATGCTCAAGAAGAACGGTTATGTCCTGGAACAGCTGCTCTCGCCGCTGGTCGTTCATACGACACCGGAGCACGAAGAGCTGAAGACGATTGCCAAGGACTGCATTACCCGGCATCATGCTCACCACTACCTTGGCTTCGCCGCCACGCAGTGGAAGCTATTCCACAAGGAGGATCCGCCGCGGGTCAAGCCGCTGCTGTACGTCTACCGCGTGCTGCTTACCGGCACCCACTTAATGCGGACCGGCGAGGTGGAAGCGGACTTGCTCAAGCTCAATGAGGAGGCTGGTTTGCCGTACATGGACGAGCTGGTCGAGCGAAAGCTATCGGGGTCGGAGAAAGGAAAGCTGGATGCGGCTGACCTCACGCTCCATGAGAAAGAGTACAAGCGGCTAGTCGGTGAGCTAGAAGCAGCGGCCGAGAAGTCCACGCTGCCGGAACGGGCGTCTGGGAAGGCTGCATTGAATGATTTGTTAGTTCGCCTTCGACTGCAGTCGTTTTCGGCGGAGGTCAAGTGAATGGAGACCGTAATCTTCATCGGCGTTCAGGCTTCCGGAAAGTCGACGTTTTTTCACGAACGCTTCGAGAATTCACATGTGCGAATCAATTTAGACATGCTACGCACCCGGCACCGCGAAAAACTCTTGATCGATGCGTGTCTGGAAGGCAAGCAGCCCCATGTCATCGACAATACGAACCCTACAAAAGAGGACAGAGCGAAATACATTCCGCTGGCCAAGTCCAAAGGGTTTCGTGTGGTCGGTTATTACTTTGCGTCGAAGGTTGATGATTGCAAGCTAAGAAATGAGCAACGTGGCGAAGACGAGCAAATCCCGCTTGCCGGCCTATTGGGGACCTACAACAGGCTCCAGCTGCCCCAGCATGACGAGGGATTCGACGCCCTTTACTACGTTTCCATAGCGGACGACGGCTCCTTTAACATTGATGAGTGGAACGATGAAGTTTGACGAACTCGATACCAAGATGCGCGTCTTCGAGACCGCACATGACCACTGTGTGCTGCCGGGCGTGTTTATTGTTGCCAGACTCGACGGACGGAGCTTTACGCGGTTGACTAAAGAGGTGCATGACTTCGAGGCACCGTTCGACGAACGGTTTCGCGATGCGATGATCGACACGACCGCCCACCTCATGGAGTGCGGTTTTCGTGTTATTTATGGCTACACCGAAAGCGATGAAATCTCGTTGCTGTTCGACCAATTCGAGGACTCATTCGGCCGGAAGGTTCGTAAGTTCAATTCCGTCCTCGCGGGAGAGGCCAGCGCGAAGTTCTCGCTGCTGCTGGGAGCCATCGCGTGCTTCGACTGTCGCATCTCGCAGCTGCCTGGAAGGAATGAAGTCGTCGACTATTTTCGATGGCGTAATGAAGACGCACATCGGAACGCACTGAATGCCCACTGTTATTGGACACTCCGGAAGGAAGGGCAATCGGCGAAGAACGCGACAAACGAGCTTGTGAACATGTCGATCGGTGACAAGAACGAACTGCTCTTTCAGAGGGGCGTAAACTTCAACGACCTGCCAGGTTGGCAGAAGCGTGGCGTCGGGCTGGTCTGGGAAGATTACGAAAAGGAAGCGGTCAATCCGAAGACAGGCGAAAGTGTCACCGCCGTCCGCCGTCGTCTGCGCCCCGTTATGGATTTGCCTATGCGAGACGAGTACAGCGACTTTATTGCTTCACTAATCGGAGAGTGCGACAGCTCGTGAACATCTCAATCCCCAAACTTTCGCTCGTTGTCCTCATCGGCCCTAGCGGGTCGGGCAAGAGTACGTTTGCGCGCGAGCACTTCTTGCCCACCGAAGTGCTCTCGTCCGACTTCTGCCGTGGACTCGTAAGCGATGACGAGAATGACCAAGCGGCGACGAACGACGCATTTGACGTGCTGCATTACGTCGCCAGCAAGCGTCTGGCGGCCGGGAGACTGACTGTTGTCGACGCCACCAACGTACAGCGAGAAGCCAGACAGCCGCTCGTTAAGCTCGCCCGCGAGTACCACACGCTGCCAGTAGCGATCGTATTCGACATGCCGGAGGATATCTGCCAGCAAAGAAACCGCGACCGTTCGGATCGAGATTTTGGTCCGCATGTCATTCGTCAACAGCGGTCGCAGCTGCGCCGTTCGATCAAGTCACTCAAGCGCGAAGGTTTCCGCCATATCTTCGTGTTGGAGCGTCCGGAGGAGGTCGACGCCGTTACGGTTGAGCGGGTGCCGCTTTGGAATGACAAACGGGATGAGCATGGTCCCTTTGATTTCATTGGCGACATTCATGGCTGCTGTGACGAACTGGAAGACTTGCTCGTCGAGATGGGCTACGAGTCGCGGCCGACCCAAGATCCTGGCCCCGGCTGGTCGGATATCTGCTACGCACATCCAGAGGGCCGCAAGGCGGCCTTTGTCGGCGACCTGGTCGACCGCGGCCCGCGAGTGGTCGACTCGCTGAGCCTGGTGCGTAACATGGTCACCGCCGGCTCGGCGATCTGTGTGCCCGGCAACCACGACATGAAGCTGATGCGCAAACTTCGTGGCAAGAACGTACAGATTACTCACGGCCTGGCCGAGTCACTTGCCGAGATCGATGCGATCGAAGAAACGCAGCAGGAGGAATTCCGTAAGCAATTGTGCGGATTCCTCGACAGCCTGGTCAGTCACTACGTACTCGACAACGGCAAGGTCGTTGTCGCCCATGCCGGCATGAAGGAGTCGATGCAGGGTCGCGGCTCCGGCAAGGTGCGTGAGTTCGCCCTCTATGGCGAAACGACCGGCGAGACAGACGAGTTCGGCCTTCCGGTCCGTTACAACTGGGCATCGGAGTATCGTGGCAATGCCATTGTCGTTTACGGCCATACTCCTGTACCGGAGCCAGACTGGCTCAACAAAACGATCAACATCGACACTGGCTGTGTCTTCGGCGGGGCGCTGACAGCGCTTCGTTATCCCGAGCTGGAGTTTGTCAGCGTTAAGGCAAAGCAGACTTATTGCGAGCCCGCCCGGCCGTTTTTGGCTGACGGCGAGAAGTCGCCGTCGCTCTCGACGCAGCACGAGCACGATGATCTCCTAGACATCGCCGATGTGAGTGGCAAGCGGATCATCTCGACCCGGCTGCGGCATAACGTGACGATTCGCGAGGAGAATGGCACGGCCGCGCTCGAAGTAATGAGCCGATTCGCTGCGAACCCTAAGTGGCTCGTGTATCTGCCACCGACGATGTCGCCGTCGGAAACCAGTACGCGCACGGGCTACCTGGAGCATCCGGACGAGGCCTTTTCTTATTTCCGCAGTCAGGGCGTGCCGAAGGTCGTTTGTGAAGAGAAACACATGGGATCGCGCGCGGTGGTTGTCATCTGCCGAGATGAGGATGCGGCAACAAGGCGATTCGGTATCGAAGGCGAGACAGGTATAGTCTTCACGCGCACCGGGCGGCAATTCTTCAATGACGAGTCATTGGAGCGGGCGGTGTTGCAACGCGTTCGTGAGGCACTCTCTGGGTCTGGGTTTTGGGAGGAGTTCGACACAAAGTGGGTCGTGCTCGACTGCGAATTGATGCCATGGTCAGCGAAGGCGCAGGAGCTACTCAAGTCGCAGTACGCGGCCGTTGGTGCGGCGGCTAACGCGGCGCTACCCCACGTCTTGCAGGCGCTGGGTGCAACCAATGCGCGTCTGAACGGTGAGGAAGCTAATTCGCTTCGTGGGTTACATACGGAGTTCGAGAGTCGGCAGGAGTCGGCACAGCTGTTCGTGGATTCCTACCGCAATTACTGCTGGCCGGTCGAGTCGATCGACGATTTCAAGCTGGCGCCGTTTCATATCCTCGCGACCGAAAGTCGCGTTCATGTGCAGCAGAACCACCAATGGCACATGGAGACTATCGCGGACGTATGTGAGCGAGATTCAAAGCTCCTCCTGGCAACTCCGTTCCGAGTCGTCGATGTGACCGATCCCGGCGAGGTCGAGGAAGCCACCGGCTGGTGGAATGAACTGACCGGTCGTGGTGGCGAAGGCATGGTCGTCAAGCCGTTCGACTTCATCGCCAAGGTCAAGAAGGGCTTACTGCAGCCAGCGGTGAAGTGCCGTGGACGCGAGTACCTGCGTATAATCTATGGCCCGAACTACACGCACGAAGACAACCTCACCCGACTCCGCAATCGTGGCCTGGGCGCGAAACGCTCGCTTGCCCTGCGCGAATTTGCATTGGGGATCGAAGCCTTGGAGCGATTCGTCCGCCGCGAACCATTGCGTCGCGTTCACGAGTGCGTCTTTGGTGTGCTGGCCCTGGAAAGCGAGCCGGTCGATCCACGGTTGTAGTTTTCTCTTGCCCTTAGCGACAGTGAGATTGAAAGAACGAGCGAGTGCGAACTTAAGAGGATGATTTCTTGGCACGCCGCTTCCGCTTTGGAGAGGTTGGTTTCGTCTCGCCGATGGTCATCACCTCAACGCCAATCGCAGCAAACTCTTCAATGCGTTCGATTCAGCTTCGCGTTGTGTGTGACCATGTATTCCAACAAAGAGACTGCAAGCGAACGCCGCTCTATAGGCGTGTCGCTCACACTATAGATAAGAGGCTTGTAGAACCCCGATCTTGACGATGTCTGCTGAAGAAGGTGTTGGATGGCCAGATCAGGAAAACCGCGTTGCGCCAAATCGGTGGCCACCGCAATAGTTTTTATGAATCGAAATCGATCCGGGTCGTCTCTCGCTATGTCGGATGAGGGGTCCTTGCCCGGCATTTTACCCGACTGACGGGCTTGTCGTACGTGTCTATGCGTTCGTGCAAGCACGAGCATTGAGTCCGCGTGCTTGGATGTTGCTCGCACATGTGCGAGCGATTCTGCGAGGTCGCCAAAATACACTACTGGCGTCTTGCCCTTTTCACCGCGTTTCGCTTTTTGGGTGAGTTGATCCGATCGAACGTGATTGACCAGCGAGACAATCGCAGCTGTGCTCCTTCGATTGTCGTCGATTCTGTAGCAACGGTGACCGTCGAGTCCAAACTCCTCAAAGTGCTTCGGTTCTGCGCCGAGAAATCCGAAGATCGCCTGCTCTGGATCGCCAATGACACCGACAACCGTTCCCTCACTTGCAAGAAGGCGAACAAGTTCGGCCTGTACAGGGCTCGTATCCTGAAACTCGTCGATGAAGAGATAGGGGAATCGGGCGCTCAGAAAACCACGAAGGGGCGAATGCTCGCGAAGAAGCCGGTGTGCAAAATAGAGGACGTCATCATGGTCGATTGTTCCTTTAGGCCAGCGCCGGCGATTGTAAGAAAGCAGGCGGTCCGGCGATAGAAGATGGGAGATTGAGTTCTCCCGACCATCACTCTTCTCAAGCGAAACATAGCAAGCGTGACCGTCAGCTCCAATGGACACGGTCTGCTCACGAAGCCGCTTCTTTAGGTATTGGAGCTTGTCTGCCGCAAATGGATTACGTAGTTTTCCTTCGCCGTATTCTTCAAGCCATTCCTTGAGATGGTCATATCGTACGTAGTGTTCGTTGTGCGTGGTTACCAAATCATGGGCGACCAGATCGTCTCCGCTCTCGTCCTTGAGGAGATGAAGATAAGGGCGAACGAGGTTGCGAAAAAGGAAACTATGGATGGTCGATATGTCGGCGGCATACAACGCAGTATCGCAAGCCATCCGTGACAATTAGAAGATGGCACGACGCGCGTCCATCCCTTAACGCGTAGTCTTCTGCTTGGGATCGTGCGGTGAGGCACGAGCTATTCATCTTCTTGACCTCGACGACTGCGCGTAGCTTCTCGTCTTGACGAGGAGTTGAATTAAAGAGGGCCACATCCACTCGATTCCACTCTATGGCCATTTTCTGTGGCGTCCATCCAAGCGTCCTGAGGAGCGGCGCCACCAGATAGGTTACGGTTTCGCTCTCAGATGGCGACTGTCTTGTTCGTTGATACCAGCGCGCGATACGAACTAACTCGTCCATTTGGTCTACGAGGTTGTCTATGGAAGACGCCGCTATACCTTGGTCGAATAGAAAGCCGGCAACTCGCTCCATATCAGCTTCATCCCCTGGTTTCTCGTCAACACAGGAGTCTGGGAGTTCTTCCAACTTACGAGTCTTTTCTCGTTCATCGATTACGAGTGTGGTAAGCCACTCTCGCACGTCGTCTGAACTCATCACGAGTACCGTGTCACCTCGCTTCAACGTGTGTGCAGGAAAATTTTTCGGTTCGTGGTTGTACTTCCACAACCATTTGACTCGCCGGACATATTGGAGATCCCAACCATCGATGTCCCCGAAGTCATCCAACCACGCCGCACCCTCGCCGACTACTTCACCAACCCCATAGACCCATTGTGTGCCGACACGGAGCACCACAAGATCACCAGCCTGAATCGTTTCGCAGAATTTCTTGATGTCTGTCAGCTTACGAGCTGAGTACCCATCAATCATCACGATTTCCGCGTTATGATCTGGCCATGGTCCGTGCCGACCGGGTCCCATAGCGATCACATCCCAGCGCAAGAAGACATCTGGGTACCATCTCTCGTTGTCGCCTGCAGCGACTTGCCAAATGTTCCTACCTTCGATGTCCATTTCTTGACACCTTGATACCGATAAATCGCGACTCGATCGACATAACAACCTGCTTGGCCATATCCCGCGTACTCCGGATGTTTTGTAACGCAGGCATGGAATTACCAGGGCAGGCCGTCAGGATACCGTTTTGGGGGGGCCGTTTGGAGGGGCTGATTGCGAACACGTGAGCGAAACAACCGTGTTTTTGGCGGCTGTGTCACGGTCGCGGGATCGGCGCGCGCCGGTGAGCGGACCACACATTCGAGGACTCTCCGGACACGTTGCTAGCTCCGTCACATGCGCGTGCAAGCGTCGCGAGAAAACTCCGTAGCTTAATCAGCGATTACCGCATCCAGGATCGCTTCAACTTCCGCCTCATACGTATCGAAACCGCGGTTGAGCACACCTGGTAGCAGGTCTCCAAACGCATTTGCCTCGAGCAGATAATGTGCGCGAAATCCGGGCGTAAATAACAGGTCGAGACTGAATTGAAGCGAGTTCGGAAAACAGGCTGCCGCGTCCGAGCACGTCCGCATCGCTTCCTCCCATGCCATTTCGGGTACCTTCGCGCGTAGCTCGTCTAGGTCACCTCGACGATTGCCGAGATGAAGATTGGTCAAGGGCGACCGACTCGTTCTTGCCACCATGTGCCTTGGATCGCCCGCAAGCATCACGACGCGAAGGTCGAGTACTCGTCGCTGCAGCGAAGCCTTCGGCATCCACTTTTCAACGTGTACGCGATGAGGGATCAGAGTCTCCACCAGTTCACGCACATCGCCTAAATCGGTATATCTCTGCAGCTTGAGCGAGTTATAGAGTCGCGTCCCCTTCCCGTCCTCTACCATGAGAGCCGAGGTAATCGCCTCGATACGATTCCCACGTCGATGCAAGGCGACAACTCCGCTCGCCGAGGAAGCGTGGGCTGGTTTGATGAAGACGCGCTCCCACCCCTCCTCTTCCATCCGAAGTATGAAATGGTCGAACGAACGTACTATACCCAGTGCGGGTGGAACGGGAAGATTCGCGCGATTGAATCGCGAGTGACACGCGCACTTATCGAACATAACGGTCACGTCGGTAAGCGACAGAGCAAAGACAAGATCACTCCGAACACGGAAATAATCGCGCCACTGCGACAATAGGTTAGAAAACCCCAGGTACCATTGTCGCGTGTTGAATACTCGACCATGTTGGTAGTCGCTTTCTCGGATCTCTGTAGCTGATAGCGCCGGCGTTCCTTCCGCGTCGCACGGAGCTTCACCTGCCGCGAGAAGAAGTTTCTCGACCTGGAAATTCTCGCCGGGCGAGTCAATGCGCACGATCGCGCCGTGAGGAATCTCATCGATCCGTTTTCGTCCCAGAAGCAAATCGAGATAGCTGAGCTCGGCTGCGGCGGGTTGGCCATGCCGAGCTAGAGCGTCCTGGAACAGACGCACGCGACGGTTCTCGGGATTGCCAATGACAACCCAGGGACGTTGCGAGTTCATTCTGACACGGCCACGTAGCGATACACTTCGCCATCGTCCTCATCACCTTCTTGATGATCGCTAGCGTCGAGTTCCGTAACTAAGCCATTGAGCCGCTCGACAACAGCGGGCGACACGTAGTGAAAGTGAATGTCCAGCTTCTTAAGTGACGAAATCCAGTTGCTCTCGGCCAACGCGGTCGCGCCGACGTCGGTCAATATTCCCATCGAGAGGTCAAGAACTTCGACAGATTCTGGAATGCCCTGCCTGGCGAGCAGCTGCGCGGTTTCGTCCGCGTTGCAATCATCGCGCAGCCCGAGATAGCGCAGCTTGGCGACCGGGCCGGTCGAGAGCAACGAAGAAATATCATCGCTGCGGATGTTATTTCCGTAACCGTCGTCCCCAAGCCACAACTCAAGATGTTCCAGTGCCGGCAACTCGGCCGACGTCACCTCGCGGACAAGCTCCGCCGACATACCACCCGTCTCGATCACGAGCCTCTGGAGCCTCGCATGACGCGGTCTCCCCAAACTCAGCCCGTTGCCGCCACGGACATAGAATTGTTCCAGATTCGGAAAGGCTTCAAAAAGCGGTGAAACGTCGCTCTGATTGATCCACGATATTTCCGACTCTTCCATGGTCAATTCGCCAAGGAATAGCGCCTTGAGATTCGGCAGCTTGTCCCGGGCGTTGACAAGGGCTTCGACAATGGGCTGTGAGTCATTTCCGGTTGAGGTTTCCCCCCAGTCCCCAATGATCAGCGCCTGCAACTCTTCGCAAATGGGATCGTTCAATAGTTCCGCAAACAATTTCTCGAACGACTCGCCATTCTCACTTGCTTCCCAACCGATCTCCAAACGTAAGGCATAGTTGGGAGGTGCGGGAAGCGGGCTTCCAGCGGTGTAAGGTTGAATCTTAAAGCCCGCAAACTCTTCGATGTGCTCATGAATGGTCATTGTCGAAACTGCTCCCCAGGTAGTGGCCATTATCCCCCGATTGAGTGTACAATTCCGAGCAGCCAATCGCGAGAGGCTTTCTCGCGAAGTCACATCCTTTTCTCAGTTCGGGGGTGAACATGTGGCGCCACGGGGACGTCTTCATTCAATCGTGTGATCAGGTTCCGGAAGGGGCCAAGAAACTGCCACACCTTACCCTCGCGAAGGGAGAGATCACCGGTCACGCACACCGGGTATTGGAGCGTGATGGCAATCAGCTCTACGAGTTCGGCGATTCGATGTTCCTATTGGTAGGCGGTCCGAGGGCAACCGTGACGCACGAGGAGCACGCTCCCATCGAACTGGAACCGGGTGCGTATCGAGCTTGGATCCAACGAGAATACAGCCCCGAAGCGATTCGGCGCGTATTGGATTAGCATCACAGGGCTGCAGTCGGATCGGTATGGACCTTAATGACCTCTTCACATCGTTCAAGAGTGCGGTACGATTCGCGGTCGGCGATCGTACGGGGCGAGGCACAGGAAAGAACGACGTGATTGGCGATTTGCGACCAGGTCAGCAACACATGTCGCTAAGCATGCGCGAAAGCGATGTGGAGGAACTGCCGGCCGGTATCTCAGTTCGATTTTGCCTCGACCTGGAAAACT
Source organism: Planctomycetota bacterium (assembly GCA_003389215.1). Classification (GTDB taxonomy): domain Bacteria; phylum Planctomycetota; class Planctomycetia; order Pirellulales; family UBA7805; genus MB-PLM-2. The sequence continues at coordinate 84,860 of QQVP01000019.1, forward strand.
GCCGCCAACTGCGGCGCCTGCCGGCAAACCTAAAGGCCGGCAGCTTGAACATCAGTGGCTGCACCGGTCTGGAAAACCTTCCAGAAGGTCTCAGCGTTTCGTTCCTCGATATGAACGGTTGTCATCAGATCGAGTCGTGGCCTCAGACTGGACGATTGACGACTGGGCGTCTGAGCATGCGCGACTGCGCGGGGCTCACCGGATTGCCGCCCTGGCTGGGACGCATTTCCCAACTCGATTTGGCCGGATGTGTCCAAATTGAGCATCTGCCGGAAGATCTCGAAGTGTCATCCTGGTTAGACATCGCCGGCACGGGCATCCGATCTCTACCGAAGTCGCTCGAGGGAGTGGGGTTGCGATGGCGAGGAGTGCGAATTGATGAACGAATCGCCTTTCAACCCGAGGAGATCACGGGCCAAGAGGTTCTCGAAGAGGCCAACGCGGAGTTGCGCCGGGTCAAGATGGAGCGAATGGGCTTCGATCGCTTCATCGACGAAATCGCTCCGGAGATTCTCGATCGTGATACGGATGCCGGTGGAGAGCGGAAACTCTACCGTGTTGAACTCGAGGACGACGAACCGCTGGTCTGTGTCGAGGTTCTTTGCCCTTCCACCGGGCGCAGGTATCTCCTTCGCGTTCCCCCCGATACACAGACGTGTCATCAGGCCGTTGCCTGGACGGCCGGCTTTGACAATCCGAAGGATTACAGACCGCTCATTGAAACCTAGGCTTTGCGCCTAGTCGAAATCGCCAAGCGATGGACATCACAAAACTCATCGGAACGCATGACGTTCTCTTCATTACCCTCGACACGTTGCGGCATGACGTCGCGGTGTCGTGCTTGGAAGATGGTAGAATCCCGTTCCTCGCATCCCTGTTGCCCCAATCAAAATGGGAAGAGCGGCACACGCCTGGTAGCTTTACCTATTCCGCCCACCACGCCTTCTTTGCGGGCTTCCTTCCGACTCCGACTACGCCTGGACCACACCCGCGAATGTTCGCAGCGGAGTTTCCTGGCAGCGAAACGACCAATTCGACGACCTTTGTCTACGATGCGCCCACTTGGGTGGAAGGGCTTCGCCAGGCAGACTATCACACGATCTGTATCGGCGGCGTTGGGTTCTTCAATCGAATGACGGCGCTCGGACGTGTCTTGCCTGATTTGTTCGATGAGAGTCATTGGTCGCCAGAACTCGGCGTTACGTGCGCCGATTCGACAGAAAATCAGGTCGATCTGGCTTGCGAAAGCGTAGCACGAGTGCCACATGGAAAGAGACTGTTTCTCTTCCTCAATGTGTCCGCGATTCATCAGCCGAATTGCCTCTACGTGACAGAGGCGGAAGAGGACTCAGTTGAAACGCAGGCGGCCGCTCTCGAATACGTCGATCGGTGCCTGCCGCCACTATTTGCAGCGCTGAGGAAGCGGGGCAACACGCTCTGTCTGATCTGCTCGGATCATGGAACCGCGTACGGCGAAGACGGCTACATGGGGCATCGGATCAGCCACCCGGTCGTGTGGACCGTGCCCTATGCTGAATTTTGTTTGAACCAGAACGGAGCCGAGATATGATCGTGTCCAATCGTGCTCCGACTGTTGACGATCCGTACGTTGGCTACTCGTATGCCTACCCGCATAAATCGGCCTACAGACAGTTGGCGCCAACGATTCCCCTTGAGACGTTGTGGGCGAACGAACAGCTGGGCTCGCTGTTCCTCTATCTTCATATACCGTTTTGCGAATATCGGTGTGGCTTCTGTAATCTATTTACACTCGCCCGTCCCGATGAGGACTTGGTCGCGCAGTACCTGCGGCAACTCAGGATCGAGGCCGCGCAGGTGCGTGACGCGATTCCAGACGCCACGTTCGCTCGTGTTGCCTTAGGTGGGGGGACACCGACTTTCTTAAACGATCGAGAGCTAGCGGAACTTCTCGATATTGTCAGTGCGGTGGCTGGAAGCGCTCCCCAGATGGTACCTGTTTCTTGCGAAGCCTCGCCCGCGACACTGACTGCCGAAAAAGCTGGCATGCTACGTGCGTGGGGTGTGGACCGTATTAGTATCGGCGTTCAATCGTTTATTGACGCAGAGTTGGGGGCGCTGGGTCGTCCTCAAGATCGCGGGGACGTTCGACGAGCGATCGAGATTGTACGTTTGGAAGGATTTCCCGTATTGAACGTCGATTTGATATTTGGCGTCGAGGGACAGACTACCAACTCGTGGCTCACATCAGTCAACGAAACGATCGAACACCGACCCGAGGAGATCTATCTTTATCCGCTATACGTTCGCGAGCACACGGGACTCGGCAGCACCGCGAAAGAGCCAAATCAGGAACGGCTGGATGCATACCGCTCTGCTCGTGCACGATTGCTGGATGCCGGTTACCTGCAACGCTCTTTGCGTATGTTCCAATTACCCGAGCATGTCGAGTCGAGCGATCCCGTCTATTGCTGTCAGTCGGACGGGATGGTCGGACTCGGATGTGGTGCAAGGTCTTATACGAAGTCGGTCCACTACTCCACAGAGTTTGCCGTGGGACGTCAAGGCGTCCGATCGATTCTCGCCGACTACTTGGCTCGGCAGCCTGATGCCTTCCGAAGCGCCTCGCACGGAATCGTGCTCGATGGCGAGGATCAGCGCCGACGTTTTACGATTCAGAGCATTTTGCAGGCAGATGGGCTGTCGCTCCACGAATATCAAGCGCGATTCGCGAGCAATCTCTTCGACGATCTTCCGGAGCTTCAATGCCTGATAGAGCGAGAGCTCGCGGTGCCAGCCGTTGACCGAATTCGCCTCACCGATGCCGGCCTGGAATTGTCCGATGCCATTGGGCCCTGGCTCTATTCGAGTCGTGTCCGGAGGTTGATGGAGAGCTTTCAGTGTCATTGAACCTGACCATCTTGTATCGGGGTGATTTGTCGAGCTGCAACTACGATTGTCCATATTGCCCCTTTGCCAAACATTGGGAGTCGAAGGAAGAATTGCAAGCGGACCGGGACGGCTTGAATCGCTTTTGTCGCTGGGTGGCTGAGCAAAGGGACGACCGCTTAAGCGTGTTCTTCACGCCCTGGGGAGAAGCGCTCGTTCGCAATTGGTATCGCCAGGCGATCGTTTCGTTGACCCATCTCAAGCATGTCGAGAAGGTAGCGGTTCAGACCAATCTGTCGTGCTCCCTAGAGTGGCTGTCAGAAGCAGTTGCAACCAAAGTAGGACTCTGGTGCACCTATCACCCCGGGCAAACGATACGAGACACTTTTCTTCGCCAATGTCGTCAGCTAGATGAGTTGAATGTGTCGTACAGTGTTGGGTGCGTGGGACTTCGCGAACATGTAACGGAGATCCAGTCGCTGCGAACTCAGTTGCCCGATTCAGTCTACCTATGGATCAATGCGTATAAGTCACAAAGTGACCATTACGACGACTCGACGATCAATACCTTCAATACCTTCACGGCCATTGATCCGTTGTTTCCGGTCAATAACACCAGGCATCCCAGTCTGGGGAAACGCTGTCACACGGGCCAGTCCGTGTTCACCGTCGACAGCAGAGGTGACATGCGACGCTGCCACTTCGTGGACGACGTGATCGGAAACATCCACGATGCGAGTTACAGGGACTCTCTTTACGCTCGTGCTTGTCCGAATGAAACGTGTGGCTGTCACATTGGATATGTGCACCTGGAAGAACTGCAGCTTTATCCGCGCTTTGGCAATGGTGTCTTGGAGCGTGTTCCTGTCGAGCGCAAGACCGTGGCGTTGGAGTTGGCTCGTACTTGAAGTCACCTAAAGTGTTGCTCGATCGCTAAGTGGACTTCTTGCTACCGTTCTGTCCCACCGCTGGCAGCCCCATCTTCTTGCGCCAGCGTCCTACAGTGCGGTATGCACATCCTGTGCGACGAGAGATTTCCCGATCGGTGTACTTCTGCAGCTTGATTAGATCAACCGCCGCCTTGTGTTTCTTGCTGTCCACTCGAACTTTTCGTGCCTTGACGGCCGCACCGCATGCTTCACGATTCGTCACACGGTGTGCATGATCATAGGCCCGTATGACGGTGAGCTCGGCCACTTCAATCCCCAATTGATCTCCAATCCGGTTGGCGATTATGGACCAGTCCAGACCTTCCTCATCTCGTATGCGAGCGACGTCGCAGGCAACGTCCCGGAACCGGTCCCAGCCAGCGTATCGAGGATCGTCCCCTGCCCCTCGTTTGCGCTTTGGCTTCTTACCAGTCTTCGCAAACTCGATGATGTCGGCAACATCTCGCCAGGACATGTGATGCTTATATGCAATCTGCTGGATTTGCATGCCGGCATCGTACATCTGAAGGAACTCGTTGGCCTTTTGCTGGTATTTGGGGATCTTCTCGAGCCGCAACGAGACTGGTTCGGTAATTGTCCAGTTATATGTACTCAGGTACGCCCGAAAACGGCGTACAAATTACGGCAAGTACTGACGCGGCGAGTACAAACGCTGCTTGCAGATCTGGTGCACAAAGTAATGGCAAAACGGCCAGTAAGTGGCAGAAGAGTCTCCAGATTGATAGAAAAGACTGTAGCGGAGAGTACAATCTTCCAATTTGTGGTGCATAGCTGGTGCATACGCGGCGCGCAAATGGTGCAAAAGCATTTCGTATGCACCAAAAAAGTCGGCCTGATCGGGGCGGAGCAGCGCGTTATCGGAAGTTGTTTTAGTTTCTTTGGTTACGTACCGGAAGCGTTTTGAAAAGGCGCGTTTCGGCAATCGAAAAAAAGTGGTGCATACGGACTCCTGTCCTCTCCGCTTGACATAAGTTGTTTATGTCAAACAACTATGTCGTCACAAAATCTCTTTTTGTTCGGATCGGCCGAGCGGTTTTGGCCGCGCAGGTACGCTGCTCTTCCTAGTAAACCTGCCCTCTTGGCCGTCGTTTCTCTTTGACTGCTGAGGAGGGCTTGGACGCTCGGAGGGGGCTTCGATGGCCAGGGCCAGGTTGTCGTCGTTCTGGTG
>QQVP01000089.1 GCA_003389215.1 Planctomycetota bacterium
CCGTCGCCACCGGAAACCCCGTCGCCACCGGAAACCCCGTCGCCTGCGCAAGTCGACGACCCGCTCACCGCGCCGGTCTCGCTGGCCAAGATCCTGGAACAACCGGTTCCGCCCCCGCCCGCCGAGGCCGTGCCCTTGGTGCCAACCGAGGCGCGTGTGCCCGCGAACTCCGGCGACCGAACCTCCGACTCGACGTTTTCGACGGAGACCCTGCCGCGCGAAGTCAAAGGGCCGGGCGAAGTCAAAGGGCCGGGCGAACTCGAAACGCTGGGTGAAGTCGAAAAGCCGGACGAAGAGGAGCCCACGATCGCCCCACCCCCCGCAGCAGGACATCCGACGCGAGACCGCGACGACGCTGCGGCTTCCCCTCGCGAGCGGAGCGGACGCCAACCGATTCCGTTTGGCGGACCGCTGCCGCCGGGCAACTCGCTCGAAGAGTCGATCGGAGCGAATCAGGTTTGTGCCAACTTGCTGGCCCGTCTGACTCGTGGTGACCGCGCCATCTTCGCCCTGGCCGGCGCGGTTCAAGGCGAAGGACACGCGCGGGCGGTGAGCCAGTTGGCCGATGCCCTGGCCCTGCGTCTCGACGATCCGGTCCTCGTGATCGACGCCGACCCGACGTTGGAAATCAGTCGCGAAGCCGGGGTGCATACCGTCGTTCGTCTCGACGAGCTGACCGGCGATCGGTCGGTCTGGCAGGAGCGGGTCGTGCAGACGCCGACGCCCGGTCTCTGTTTGCTTTCCACCACGCCTGGCCTCGCCGGCTTGGAAAATCACTTCGAGGTCGCCCGGCTGTTGGACGATATCGCCCGCCAGTATCCCTGCGTGGTGATCGACGCGGGGTCGTGCGACGTCGGTCCCTGTGCCGCGCTGATGGACGGCTGCGACGCGGCGGTGCTGACGGTGGAAGCGGAAGCCACACCGGTCGACGAGGCCATCTCGGCGTTGCACGTCCTCTCGGCATTTCGGCCGCCGGTGCTGGGGACGCTGTTGATTCGCTCCGGCGGCGGCGAGTGATTCGCCGCCAGGAATGTTCTACACTAGTGAGGCACCGACCGGCGAAGTTGCTGGCCGGCTTCCGACACCCCATCTGGCGAACGAGGCAAGCGCATGCGGAGATTCTTGGTCACCGGCGGAGCGGGCTTTATCGGTTCGCACATCGCCACGGCGCTGGTCGAGCGTGGCGACGAAGTCCGCATCCTCGACAATCTGAGCACCGGGCATAAGAAGAACCTCGAGCACATCGCCTCGAACGTGACCTTCGTCGAAGGCGATTTACTCGACGAGCCGCTGGTCGAAGAGGTCGTCGACGGCGTCGATTGCATCTTTCACCAGGCGGCCCTGGCCTCGGTGCCCCGCAGCGTCGAACGTCCGCTCGATACGAACGCCGCTTGTGTCACCGGGACGTTGACGATGCTCGACAAGGCCCGTCGCGCCGGCGTGCGGCGATTGGTCTACGCCGCTTCGAGCAGCCTCTACGGAGATCAGCCGTTTTCGAGCAAACGCGAAACCGACATCCCCGCGCCCATTTCCCCGTACGGCGTCGCAAAGCTGGCGGGCGAGTATTATTGCCACGCCTTCGCGGCGACCTACGGCTTCGAGACGGTGGCCATTCGTTACTTCAACGTCTTCGGCCCCCGCCAGGATCCCGACAGTCCCTATTCGGCCGTCATTCCGCTGTTCATCACGGCGCTGCTGGACGGTCGGCAGCCGACCATCTTCGGCGACGGAACCCAGTCGCGCGATTTCACCTACGTCGACAACGTCGTGCATGGTAACCTGTTGGCCGCCGACGAGCCGCGTGCGGTAGGCAAGAGCTTCAACGTCGCCGGCGGCGGCAACGTGTCGCTGCTGCAAATGCTCGCCGCGCTCAATCGCGAACTCGGCACCGACGTCGCGCCGATCTTCGCCGAACCGCGGGCGGGCGACATCCATACCAGCCTGGCCGACATCACGTTGGCCCGCGACATCTTGGGCTACGAACCACAGGTGAGCTTCGACGAGGGAATCCGTCGCTCAATCGAGTACTATCGAGAACTCGTGCTGAACAAGGTCTATTGATGGCTGCGTTGTTAATGAGCCCTTCGCGGCGGCAGTGATAGCTGGAATGCCGGCCTCCCGCTGGTCGGCCTGGTTCATTGGCTGCGCAGGGCTCAATAGTTGCCCCAACCCGTAATTCTCACGGTGCCGCCCGCCGCGCACCGCTTCCGAATCCGCCATGTCGTCCGCCTCCTTTTCCACCGATTTCACCGCGCACTCGCCGGGCCTGGTTCCGGTCTCCAATGCGCGGCCCAAGCCCACGATGTCGAAAGGTCGCCATCTGCTGATCACGATCGCCACCTACAACGAGATCGAGAACATCCCGCTGTTGGTGGCGGCCATCTTCGAAGCCATGCCCGAGGCGGACGTGTTGGTCATCGACGACAACTCGCCCGACGGGACGGGCCGCTGGTGTGCCGAGCACGACGATCCACGGCTTCGTTGTCTGCACCGCGAAGGCAAGCAGGGGCTTGGCACCGCCATCGTCGCCGGCATGCAGTACGCCATCGACAACGGCTACGAGCTGGTGCTGAACATGGACGCCGACTTCAGCCACCATCCCCGCTACCTGCCCGACCTGGTGGCCGCGATGAACGTCGAGGGCCAGGCGCCCACCGACGTGGTGATCGGCTCGCGCTACGTTCCCGGCGGCGCCATCGAAGGTTGGCCTCCCGTGCGCCACTTCATGAGTCGAGGTGTGAACCTCTACGCCCGCTGGTTGCTTTCGCTCGCGCCCAAGGACTGCAGCGGCGGCTATCGCTGTTACCGCACCGCGACGCTCGCACGGATCGACTTCGACGAGATCCGCTCGCACGGCTATTCGTTCCAGGAAGAAGTGCTCTGGCGACTGAAGCGACAGGGTGCCCGCTTCGGCGAAACGCCCATTACCTTCGTCGACCGGGCCCGAGGCAACTCGAAGATCGACGGTCGCGAGGCGATCGCCGCGTTGCGCATCATCCTCTCGCTGGGGCTGCGAAACTGGTTCGGCGGCGGCCGCTCGAAGACCTCATAACTCCCCGCACTCCCGCCCCCTGGGTCGACCTGCATGTCCCTCCTCGTCACCGGCGGCGCCGGCTTCATCGGCAGTCACTTCATCGAGTACCTGCTCGCCGAAACCGATCGGCCGCTGGTCGCGCTCGACAGCTTCAACGACTATTACGACCCGCAGCTCAAACGGGCCAACGTGGCCGGCTTCGTCGATTCGCCCCGGGTCACGCTCATCGAAGGCGACTTTTGCGACCAGGAGGCGATGCACCGGCTCTTTGCCGAGCACGACGTCTCTGCGGTCGTCCACTTTGGGGCCTATGCCGGCGTGCGGCCCAGCGTCGAGCATCCGCACTGGTATCAGGAAGCGAACGTCAAAGGGACGCTCTGCCTGTTGGAGGCCGCCCGACACCATCCGGTCGAGCGTTTCCTCTCGGCCAGCTCGTCGACCGTTTACGGAGCCGGAGCCGCGGTGCCGTTCGTCGAAGACGCCCCCTTGGGCACGCCGCTTTCGCCCTACGGGGCCAGCAAACGGGCGGCCGAGCTGTTGGGGCTCACCTATCACGGGCTGCACGACGTGCCGATCGTGAACCTGCGGTTTTTCAGCGTGTATGGCCCGCGGCTGCGTCCCGACCTGGCGATGACAATCTTCACCAAGGCGATTCACGAAGGTCGCCCGCTGCCGCTGTTCGGCGACGGTTCGATTCGTCGCGACTTCACGCACATCAGCGATATCTGCAAGGGCTGTCACGCGGCGCTGACCGTGCCGGAGGCGGTCGGCGAGAATCTGAACCTGGGTCACAACGAGCCGATCGAGATTCGCCAGTTGATTACGATGCTGGCCGACGCGGTCGGCAAACCGGCCCAAATCGACTACCAGGCGGAAAAGCCCGGCGAGATGCCGATCACCTGCGCCGACCTGACCAAGTCGCAGCGGATCCTGGGCTATCAGCCGCAGGTCGCCTTTGCCGAAGGCGTGCCGGAATTCGTCGACTGGTATCTCTCGACGCTCTGATTCGTGGCGGCGACGCGGCGCACCGCTCGCAGCGAATCCGCGCTCTGTAACGGTTCTCGGACTCGTCGGTCGGCGTCGGCGGCGTGGGTGGCGGCCGCCCCCCGCTCGCGGTGAGCTAGAGTTGCCCGGGACTTCGATCTCCGACCAAACGGGCGATCGAGCGTCTCTCTTCTTTGCCTTCGTTCGAACCGATTCCGTTCCGCGCGCCGCGAGCGCCCCCGCGCACCGTCGGCAGCCCCAACCCGCAACCAACTCGCAGCCCGCCGGGCACCTGGGAGATTCTCACTGATGAGTCAGAGCAAGCAGCGTATCGGAATTCTCACCAGCGGTGGCGACTGTCCCGGTCTGAACGCCGTGATTCGCGGCGCGACCAAGGCCGCCCGCCAACTCGGTTACGAGTGCATCGGTTTCCACAAAGGCTACGAAGGACTCGTCGACCCGGTGAGCTACATGACGCTCAGCGATCGCAACACCTCCGGCATTCTGACCCAGGGTGGCACGATTCTCGGCTCGACGAATAAGGGTCGCTTCGCGGCGACCAAGGGCGTCGACCAGCGGCTCTCGATCGACCCCGAATTACTGCGCGGTGTCGCTCAGACGGTCGAGCAATTGAACATCTGCGGACTGGTCTGCGTCGGCGGCGACGGTTCGCTGGCCATCGCCCAGCAGTTCCACGAATTCGGTATCCCCGTGGTGGGCGTGCCCAAGACGATCGACAACGACCTTTCGGCGACCGCCTACACGTTCGGCTTCGACAGCGCGGTCACCTGTGCGACCGACGCGCTCGATCGCCTGCACACGACGGCCGCCAGCCACGAGCGGATCATGGTGCTCGAGGTGATGGGGCGTCACGCCGGCTGGATCGCGCTGAACGCCGGTATTGCCGGCGGTGGCGATGTGATTCTGATTCCCGAGATCGCCTGGAACTTCGAAAACGTCTGCCAGAAGGTGCTCGAACGCGATGCGATGGGCAAACGCTTCACGCTGGTCGTCGTGGCCGAAGGGGCGGAGTTGCCGGGTGGCGAAACGGTCGTCCAGGAAAGCGAACAGCAAGATCGCCAGACCCGGCTCGGCGGCATTGGCAACGTTGTGGCCGCGGAGTTGGAGCGTCGGCTCCGTCGCGAAACCCGCACGGCGGTGCTCGGCCACTTGCAGCGGGGCGGTCCCCCAACCACCTTCGACCGCGTGCTGGCCACGCAGTACGGCGCCCACGCGGTGCGACTTGTGTATCAGCGGCGCTTCGGCGAGATGATCTGTTACCATCCGCCCGCCATGGACAGCGTGCCCATCACCGCGGCCATCCATCGCCTCTCACAGGTCGACCCCGAGGGTGCCGCCGTACAGGCAGCTCGCGCCCTGGGCATCAGTTTCGGCGATCGCTCGGCCGACCAGATCGCGTCCGATCTGGCCAAGTGGTCGGCTCCCACGTCGCACGAGGTGGCCGGCGACGACGAGACAGCGGTCGATCGCACGGTCGATCAGGCCGAAGCGGCGCTCGAGGCGGCCCTGGCCGAGTAGAGTCGCGACTCGCCCGTCAGCTAGCCGTCGCCGCAGCGTGTCTTGTGTCGGCGCGCCGTTACGACACCGCGTCGGCCAGCTTGCGGAAGTCGAACTCCAGCGCGTCGAGCCGGTCTTCGAGCATCGCTCTGACCCGCGCCACGTCGGCGCCGTCTTCGGGCGGATGGTAGGCGAACAGGTAGAACTTCACCTTCGGCTCGGTGCCGCTCGGTCGGGCGGCGACGTAATTGCCCTCGGCGGCAAAGTCGAGAATGACCATGTCGCCCCGCGGCCCGTCGAGCGTGGCCGCAGAGCCGTCGGCCAGTGTGATCGTGCCGCTGCCGTAATCGCGCACCTGGGCCACCTGCAGGTCGGCCAACACCGTGGGCGGCTCGCTGCGAATGCCGGCCATCAGCTTCTTCATGTTCTCCATGCCCGCCTCGCCCGGCATCATGATCGAGATCGTCCGCTCCGCATGGCAACCATGTCGGGCGAATAGCGTGGTCAGCCGCTCGTGCATCGACTCGCCCGCGGCGCGGCAGTCGGCCGCCAACTCGGCGAGCAACATTGCGGCCACGGCACCGTCCTTGTCGCGGGCATACTCGCCGACCAGATAGCCGTACGACTCTTCCGCCCCGAGCACGAACTTGGACGGGTCCTGCTCGTCCATCGTCTCGCCGATCCACTTGAAGCCGACCAGCAAGTTGCCGCACGTCCGCACGCCATAGCCGTCGGCAATGCGGCGAATCAGTTCCGTCGTGACCAGGGTCTTCACCACGTAGTGGTCCGGCGAGAGCGTACCGGCCGCTTTTCGCTTGCCGAGTACGAAGTCGGCCAGCAGGGCCCCAATCTGATTGCCGGTGAAGGTCGCCCACGCGCCTGCCGAGTCGGTCGTCAGCGGCGCCGCGCAGCCCACGCGGTCGCAGTCGGGATCGGTCGCCAGTACGAGATCGGCTCCGACCTGGCGCCCGCGCTCGATCATGGCGTCGAAGACGGCGGGATTCTCGGGGTTGGAGACGTGGTCGGGCACGTTGGGAAAGTCGCCACTCGGCTCGGCGTGGGGAGCGAACTCCTCGACGTCCGCAAAGCCGTCGGCCGCCAGGGCAGGTAGCACCGCCGACGAGCCGACGCCGTGCAGCGGCGAGTAGATCACCTTCACGTCGCGCGGCCCGGCGAAGGCCTGGCCTTGCAGCTCGGCGAGAAAGGCTGCGTCGACTTCCTCCTGACACAACACGATCTTGTTAGCCGCGACTGCCTCGTCAAAGTCGACCCGGGCAAACTCGTCGACCTGCATGACGCGATCGATCACGCCGCGATCGTGCGGCGGCACGAGTTGACCGCCCGTCTTCCAGTAGGCCTTGAAGCCATTATCCGAGGGCGGGTTGTGGCTGGCCGTGATCATGATGCCGCAGCAGCAGCGCTTCAGTCGCACCGTGAACGACAGGGCCGGCGTGCTCCGCGGGTCGCTCAGGTAATAGACGGTGAAACCCGCCGCGACCATCACCTCGGCCGAAAGCCGGGCAAATTCGTGGCTGCGATGACGTGTGTCGTGGGCGATCGCCACGGAGAAGTTCGTTCCGGGCGCCGCCTGACTCTTCACATACTCGGCCAGGCCCTGGGCGCTCTCGCCGATCGTCCGCTCGTTCACGACCGCCGACCCGATCGGGTACATCATGCCGCGACGACCGCCGGTGCCGAAGGGAATTGTCGTCCAGAAGGCGGCCGATAGCTCGTCGAACTTGCCCTCTTCCAGATGGGCGGCTACCTCGTCGGCGTAAGCGGCGAACCGGGGTTCGCTGAGCCAGCTGCGGATGTTGGCCACCGCCTGTTCGGACAACTTTCCGGCCGCGGCTGCCGCCTCCAACTGATCGAGGGCGGTCGAAGTGTCGCTCATCAAAGGGCCTCGTGATGGGCTAGAGCGTGTCTAGGATAGGTGTCGCGTCCTTGGCGTGGGCGAGGCAAGTTTGGCCACCAGACCGAAGCAGACGAATTGGTAGATTCGTCGATGCAGGTCGAAGTCGCCAAGCACAGCCGTAGCTCGCCAAGACGCGAGAGATAAACGAGACGCGCTCTAAGCGGGGTTCGAGTTGCGCTCGCGCACCGCCGGGGCGACGACCTGCCGGCCCTGCCGGCCGCGAGCAAAGGTCCGCATTGTGACGTAATCGCTGCGGGGGGTGAAGTCCTCCGCCGCTGTGGCGTATGCTGTCGGCTTGCGCCACGGCGGTCACGCCTGCCGGGGATCCTGACCGCGTGGTCGCTGCCGAAACACCGACCGACAACTTTGAGCCCAGACGTGAAGCAAGCCCCAGACGTGAAGCATGAGTAGCGAGCTGATTATCAGTGTCTCCGGACTGCGGGGCATCGTCGGCGAGACCCTTACCGCCGAAGTCGCCGCCCACTACGCGCTGGCCTACGAGTCGACGCTCGACTTTGGGCCGATCTTGATTACCCGCGACGGACGTGCCAGCGGCGGCATGCTCGGCGACGCGATCGCCGCGGTGCTGGCCGCGCGTGGTCGCGAGGTGGTCGACGCCGGCGTGGCCGCCACCCCGACGACCGGGGTCCTCGTCAAGCACCAACGCTGCGTCGGGGGAATCCAGATCAGCGCCAGTCACAATCCCATCGAATGGAACGGGCTGAAGTTGTTCGGGGTCGATGGCCGGGTGATCTCGGCCACCTCGGGCGAGGTCGTCATGGAGCGTTTCGCCGCGGCCGATCCGCAGCCGCTTCCCGGCGACGCCTCGCACGCGATGAACATTCGCCGGCTCGAAGAAACGATCGAAGACCACTGGCATCTGATCGAAGGGATCGTCGACGCGCCGCGAATTCGGGCGGCGAAGTTCAAAGTGCTGCTCGACTCGAATCACGGTGCCGGGGGCCTCCTGGGTCGACGCCTGCTCAAGGAATTGGGTTGCCAGTTGGAGATTTTTGGCGGCACGCCTGACGGCCGCTTTGCCCACACGCCCGAGCCGACCGCCGAGAACCTGGCCGAAATTGCCCCGCAGGTCGCCCAGCGCGGCGCGGTGATCGGCTTCTGCCAGGATCCGGATGCCGATCGCCTGGCGGTGATCGACGAGGCGGGTCGCTATCTGGGCGAGGAGTATACGCTGGCGATGTGCGTCGACCACGTGCTGCGGCAGAAGGTCGGCCCGGTGGTCACCAATTGCTCGACGAGCCGCATGTCGCAAGACCTGGCCGAGAAGTACGGTGCCGCCTTCTACCGCTCGAAGGTGGGCGAGGCCAACGTCACCGACATGATGATCGAGCACGGTGCGATCATCGGCGGTGAAGGGAACGGCGGCACGATCGATCCCCGCGTCGTCTACGTCCGCGACAGTTTCGTCGGCATGGCCCTGTTGCTCGACGCCATGGCGGCCCGGCAGAAGACGATCAGCGAGCTGGCCGGCGAGCTGCCCCGCTACGCGATGGTCAAGACGAAGGTCGCCCTGGCCAAAGAGAAGCTGCCCGCGGCACTGGCCGCGCTGGAGAAGCACTTTGCCGACGCCGAGACCGACGCGCTCGACGGCCTGCGCTTCGATTGGCCCGGCCGTTGGCTGCTGGTACGGGCAAGCAACACCGAGCCGATTGTGCGGATCATGGCCGAGGCGGCGGATGCGAAGGCGGCCGAGACGATGTGCGACGACGCGGGCGGTGTGATCGCGCGGGTCTAACGACGCGCGGTGCGATTGCCGTGGGGGTTGCCCCGCGCGCTCAGTCGGACTCGCCCAGGGCATCTTTCACGAGCGCCTCGATGTCCAGCGAGCCGTCGCCGATGGCGTCCATGACGGAGTCCATTTGCGTACGGCTCTCGTAGTCGCGGACCTTGCTGAGGATCTTCTCGATTTCTTCATCGGTGTGAGCTTTCGCACGCAGCCACTCGATCAGCGGCCCGTATTGGTCGTCGCTTTCCATGGTTCGGTCCTTTCGGCTGGGGCTCCCCGAGGTCGTACCGGCGACCGAGAAACGGGAGCGAACGGGCGTGGCTCTGGCCTTTTGCGAGGTTCCGGAAAGAATATCGTAACCGCGTCGTGGCTTGCGTGGTACAAGCCACGGGCGCGGTGCCAGTTGTGTCAGGGTGCCACTTACCTGCCCCGTTCGGTGCGTTGACCCTGGCGCCGTGCCCAGTTAATTTGGCAGTGGTTTCGCGCGGTTGCCCAAGCGCGCGACATTCTTTCCCTGGACTAAATCGCCGCGTCTTCGGGGGCCGTCTCGCCGTTTCTATCCCCGACCCACAGCAGAGGAGTTCGCTATGCGGAAGTTAAATGCGTTGGCTCGTTTTTCGCTCATGTTGACGGTGGCGGCCGTGGCGTTCGCCGTCGCGGCCGACACCGCGCTGGCCGATCATAACAAGAAGGGAGGCCAGCGAGGCGATCGTGCGACTCGCTGGAATCCCGACCAGATGTTCGATCGGGTCGATACCGATAACGACGGCAGCGTCAGCCGCGAGGAATTCAAGACCGCGCTGGAGCGCCGCATGGAGCGCTATCGCCAGATGCGCGAACGCTCGAAGGAGCGCATCGAGGCTGCCAAGCGTGAGGGCCAGCAAGAGATGCGCGAAAAGATCGCCGAACGGATGAAGGCGATGAAGATCCAACGCGCAAAGGCCGGCAAGAAGGGCGACAAGGCCCAGGCCCGTTCTCATCGCGGGCACCATCAGGGATGTCACCACGCCCACCGCGGCAAGGGGCGTCATCACGGTCCGCATCATCGTGGTCCACGACCGCCGCTGGGTCCCGGCGCGCTCGACTTGAGCCACGCCAAGGTCGTCCACGTGCACTACCACTTCCACGGCGGTCCGCCGCGACCGCACATGCGTCACGCCGGGCACCGCGCCTCGGCGGCGCGGGCCGCGTTGGGTCGTGGCGGCTGTGCAAAGTGCAAGAAGGCCAAGGCCAGCGCCTGTGCGAAGTGCGATAAGGCCAAGGCCGCCTGCTGCGGCGATTGTGGTGGCAAGGCGAAGGCCGCCTGCTGTGGCGAGTGTGGTGATAAGGCCAAGGCCAGCGCCTGTGCGAAGTGCGATAAGGCCAAGGCCGCCTGCTGCGGCGATTGTGGTGGCAAGGCGAAGGCCGCCTGCTGTGGCAAGTGTGGTGATAAGGCGAAGGCCGCCTGCTGCGGCGATTGTGGTGATAAGGCCAAGGCCGCCTGCTGTGGCAAGTGCGGTGGGGAGGGGGCGAAGTCGTGCCCCGTCTGCCGCAAGACCGCTGGCGGCGATGAAGAGGCCGTCGAGGGTGTTGCCGAGGCAGGCGAGGCGACGGATGCCGCGAAGTTGGCGGCCGTCGACCCCGACCTGAACGAGGTGCCCGCCACGGACGCGGAGGAGGTCGCCGAATTCGAAACGATTCCGCGTGAAGAGGCTGGCGATGTCTCGGCCGAGGACGTTCGGGTGGCCGAGTTCGTCGAGCCGGTTGCCGCGGAAGAGCCGGCCACGATCGCGCGGCCGGTGGCCGAAGTCGCGGCCGCCTCCGACGTGACCGTGGAAATCGACCTGGCCGAGTTGGCCGAGCTGGCCGAGGCGGAAGCGACGACCGAGGTGGAAACGCCGGTTCGCGAAGAGTCCGCCCGCGAGCAAGCCCCGGCCGAGCAGGCTGAAGAGCCCACGGAAGCACCTGCGGAAGAGCTCACAGAAGAGCCCGCAGAAGAAGAGCAAGCCGCGACCGTCGACGTCGACGAAGAGACGATCGAGCTCGCGCTGGCCGAAGATCTCGACCTGATCTCGGTGATCGACGAGATTCTCGCCGAGCAAGAAGCGGGCGACGAGGATGCCTCGGACGACGCCGAGTAGTCGCGGCTTACTTGGCGACCGATAAACGAAACAAGCGCCACGGCCCGCGTTGGCCGGGGCGCTTCTTTTTTGTCCCCGCGGTCGCCTGCAGCGCTAGTCGCGACTGCGCCAGCGGGCGAAGAAGGTCGACGCCACGACCATGCCGCAGGCCAGGCCGGCCCCGAACAGAATCAACCCCAGGGGCAATTCGACGGCCGTAACGTGTGCCAGCAAATCCATCGTGCCATCTCCTCTCGTGTTGGTCCGGCCTTCCAAGCAGGCTGCCGGATAGCGTCGTTCCTATTCCTCGTCCTCGCGAAGGCTCGCCAGCACGCTGTAGTCCTCGAGCGTCGTCGTGTCGCCCACCTCTTCTTTGCCGCTGGCGATGTCGCGAAGCAGTCGCCGCATGATCTTGCCGCTGCGCGTCTTCGGCAACGCCCCGGTGAAGCGGACATCGTCCGGCTGGGCCAGGGCTCCGATCTCCTTGCGGACGTGCTGCTTCAGCTCGTCGCGCAGGGCGTCGCTCGGCTCGACGTCGCGGAGCGTCACGAACACGGCGATCGCTTCGCCCTTGAGTTCGTGCGGCTTGCCGACGGCCGCCGCCTCGGCGACGTGCTCGTGGCTCACCAGGGCGCTCTCGATCTCGATCGTGCTGAGCCGGTGCCCCGACACATTCAAGACATCGTCAATTCGCCCCATGATCCAGTAGTATCCGTCCCGGTCGCAGCGGGCATTATCGCCACAAAGATAGTTGCCCGGCACGGTTGACCAGTATTGTTGGACATATCGTTCGTCGTCGCCCCAGATGCCCCGCAGCATGCCGGGCCAGGGACGCGTGATGATGAGCATGCCGCCGTGGCCCTCGTCGACCGGCTGGCCCGTCTCGTCGACCACCGCCGGCACGATGCCCGGTAGCGGCTTGGTGCAGCTGCCCGGCTTGGTGGGAATCGCCCCGGGAAGCGGGGTCATCATGATCCCTCCCGTTTCGGTTTGCCACCAGGTATCGACGATCGGACAGCGCTCGCCGCCGATCGTCTTGTGGTACCACATCCAGGCCTCGGGATTGATCCCTTCGCCGACGGTGCCCAAGAGTCGCAGGCTCGATAGGTCGCTGCGCCGGACGAACTCGTCGCCCCACTTGATGAAGGCCCGAATCGCCGTGGGCGCCGTGTAGAAGATCGTCACGCGATACTTCTCCACGATTTCCCAGAAGCGACCCTCGTCGGGCCAGTTCGGCGCGCCCTCGTACATCACCACGGTCGCTCCGTTGGAGAGCGGGCCGTAGAGAATGTAGCTGTGGCCGGTGATCCAGCCGACGTCGGCCGTACACCAATAGATGTCCTCGTCCTTCAGGTCGAAGACCCAGCGGGAGGTCATCTTGGTGTACAGGTTGTAGCCGGCCGTGGTGTGCTTGATACCCTTCGGTTTGCCCGTCGAGCCGCTGGTGTAGAGGATGAACAGCGGGGCCTCGCTGTCGAGCTCGGCGGCGGGGCAGTCGGCCGAGGCCTCGTCCATCAGGTCGTCCCACCAGAAGTCACGACCCTCGACCATGTTCACTTCGGCCCCGGTGCGGCGCAGCACGACGCACTTCTCCACCGTGGGCGATTTGGCCAGGGCCGCGTCGACCGTCTCTTTCAGCGGCAGTTCCGCGCCGCGTCGCCAGCCGGCGTCGGCGGTAATCTGCAGCTTGGCCGAGGCATCGTTGTTGCGGTCGGCAATCGCCTCGCTGGAAAAACCGCCGAAAATGACCGAGTGGACGGCCCCGATCCGCGCGCAGGCCAAACAGGCGATTGCCAGCTCCGGCGTCATGCCCATGTAGATCGACACGACATCGCCCTGGCCGACACCAAGCCCCTTAAGCACATTGGCAAACTTGCAGACCTCGCGGTGCAGCTCTTGGTAGGTGAGCGTCCGCTGGTCGCCCGGTTCGCCCTCCCAGAGAATGGCCGCCTTGTTCTGCCGGGGCGTGTCGAGATGCACGTCGAGGCAGTTGTACGAAACGTTGGTCTTTCCGCCCACGAACCACTTGGCAAACGGCGGGTTCCAATCGAGGACCTGGTCGAAGGGCTGGAACCAGTGGAGCTCCTCGCGGGCGAGCTTCTCCCAGAAGGCCTCGGTGTCGGCGGCCGCTTCGTCCCACAACCGCTGATACGCATCGAGCGAGCCGATGTGCGCCGCGGCGGCAAATTCTGGCGGCGGCGGGAAGAGCCGCTCTTCGTGCATCACCGTGTCGATCTGGCCCGCCTGCGCATCGGACATAACGATTGCCTCCTGAACCGAGCGAGAAATTCACGAACGCGTTTGGCGCGCAACGACAGCGCGGCGACATGAGTCCGTGATTCTAAGATCGCGACGCGAGGGGGTCAATCAGCGGCCGCTTGGCGAGCGGCCCCCCGCGCACGCGCGAAAGAAAAGCAACGAGCGCCGGCGACGACACCGGGGACTTAGTCTTCGGCGTTCTTGCGCAAGTAGATGAACAAGACGATCAGGCCGACGAGAAGAAGACTCAAAATGGTGTAGAACCAGAACATGCCAATTCCCTTTCGTTGCGTGACTCGGTTGCCGGCAGCATCGGCTGAGGCAGGCCTCTTCGCAAAACCAACTGCGAAAATCGTATCAGGTCGAACGCCAGCCTGAAAAGCCACCAAATCGCAAAAATCCCGCGTTCCGGGGCCGCAGGGCGGCCCGTCGTTGCCGGGCTCACGAACATGCCTTGGGCGGGCCCCCTAATCTCGCTGGTCGGGCCCACTTGCGCGGTTTCCGCCGAGGCGACGCGTACCGCGCCCCAAACGGGCCGGTTTCCTCACTTCAGCGGCTGGCCGGGTCGCGCGTTCCTTCTGCCACGCGATGTCGCGATGTTACTCGCAAAGAGAGCGTCTGCTTGAGAGCTGCGACGGCCAGGACATAGACTAACGACGTGTCGCCGACGACCTCGACGCGCGACCGTGTGTGGCACACAAAGCCCACCGAGGAATCCCCCACAGAGTTGTCCCCAGAAGAGTGCGCCATGAAATTCTCGCAACTTGCCCGACTCGCGCTGTCGTTGATCGTGGGGAGTCCGTTCTTCTCGCCGCCCGCCGCCGCACTGGCCGAGGAGCCGGCCGTCTACTCGCTTCGCGGCGACGACCATGGTCAGCTGCTGCAGACGCCCCGCGGCCGGATCGCGCTCCGCTACATGACCCGCAAACCGGCCGACTCGCAGCTCTCGGCCAACAGCGTCTGCTGCCTGTTTCCGCTCACGACGCCCGCGGGCGTGCGGGTCGTCGATTTTGCCCCGGACGATCATCGCCATCATCGCGGCGTGTTCCTGGCCTGGCACGCCATGAAGGTGCGATTTGCCGACGCCGACGAAACGCGGGCCGACTTCTGGGGCTGGGGTGAAATGGCACCGACCGAGGGCCGCGTCATTCGCAATCGCGAAGTCAAGCTCATCGCCGCGGATGCGGAAACGGCGCGGCTCAGCGTCGCCAACGATTGGCTCGCCGACGAGCGCGTGGCGATGCGCGAACAGACCGAGATCGTGGTTCGCGAGGTGCCCGACGCTTATGTCGTCGACTTACAGTTTCGTCTCACGCCCGTCGCTCAGGTCACGCTCGATCGCTCGGCCTTTGGCGGCTTTTGTGTGAAAGCCCGTAAGGACGGCGAAGCGGTCTACTCTATGGCTGCCGACCAACAGGCGGGGGCGGAAGTCGTTCCGGTGTCGTTGCCGGCACCGCACTACCTGAAGCCTGAGACCGACTGGCCCGCGGCGGCCTGGTACGACTACACGATCAAGCTCTCGGGAGCTGCAGGCGACGGAACGGAGACTGCGGACGCCGGCAGTACGGTCGGCATCGCCGTGATCGATCATCCGCAGAACCCCGCGACCGCCTGGCACAACCTGGCCGCCATTGCCATGATCAATCCCTGCATCGTCGCCCCGGGCGAGGTGACGTTTACCAAGGAGCAGCCGCTGGTGCTGCGCTATCGGCTGGTGGTTCACGACGGTCCGCCGCAGGCCGCGCTGTTAGCGCGGCTCGCTCGACAATGGCGCGGGGAGTAATTTCGGCACGCGGCCCCACGCGTTATGTGAAGAGGGCGACATGCATCCGCGGGCAGACGACTCTGACGGACGAGACGCGGCTACGCCGTCCTTGATGCCCTTCTAACAAATTCCTTGTCGGAGCTTGCGCCCCTGTGTGCGTTGGAGGGCAGGCGCCTGTCCGTCTTCGGCCAACGTCTGTCCGCCGGCGGACAGACGGCTCCGCGGCAACTGTCCGGATTCGGACAGGGTATCTCTTCGAAGTCGCGCCGCGCCGATCCCCCGGCGCGCGATTAGCCGACGCCTGCCAACGGCTTAGGGCAACATAGGACGAGGCTGCCCGCGCGTGCGGCGCTGAAGTCGCCCGCGTCGCTGACTTCACACGCCTCGCTCGTCGCGATCGCCACAGGCGTTGCTCAAGGACTCTTTTTCCGCAGGCGAAGTCAAGCCCGCTCGAATGTTCCATTTGGGAATGTGCCACTTCTGTGGTAACAAGGCGGGGGGAACATGCCGTAGGCGCATGCGTTCCTTGAGGCCCGCGATACTCGGCGTCGCGCGCTGTCTTTGGTGGCGATCCGGGACACCCCACGACGGAAAGCGTCCTTGAACGTGCGCGGCGATTGTTCCGCGCGACCCCCGACCAGGCCCCTGACCAGGAGAGCGCCCATGAAACCACCCCAGAAACCCTGGCCCCTGAGTGATCCCGCCGCGAGTGACCCAGCCGTCGAATCGAGCGGACCTCATCCCGGCGGCCGGCCGCGGGCCCTGGACGACGTCAAGAAGGCCGAGATCGCCGCCATGATCTCGGTCGGCTGTAGCAAGGCGGCCGCCTGCCGCTACGTCGGCTGTGTGCCGGCTACGTTGCGCAACGAGCTGCGTCGCGACGCCGGATTCGCCGCCCGCGTTCGCAGGGCCGAACGGCACCGGCAGCTGGTAGCCCTGCAGCAGATTCAAAAGGCCGGCGCACGCAGCTGGCGGGCCGCGGCCTGGTTGCTCGAACGACTCAACCCCGAGGATTTTCACCGCCGCGATCCGGACGTGGTCACGCGAGAACAGCTCGAAGCGTACGTGCAGAGCTTTGTCGAGGCACTGAGCGGCGAACTGACGCGGGAACAGTTCCAGCGACTGGGCGGCCTGCTGCGGAAAAATCGGGCCCAGGAGCTGCGCGATGAGCTCGACGAGCTGATCGGCGAGGATCCCACGCTCGACGACTTCGCCTTCGCCGACCCGAATCTCGAAGACCCGAACCCCGGCGAAGCGGCGCACCATGACGATGCGGCGGAGGAACCGCATCCTGAGAATCCCCGACGGAAAGGCGAGGCGGATGAGACGCATGAATCGTAGGCCGAGCGCCCGTCGGCTCGGGGCGAGACGCCCCTTTTCCGGGCTACAACACGCACGAGTTTTTGCGCCCCCGGACCAGAAGTGCCGGCAAATTGCTCAAGCCCTGAAACGCCAAGGAGTTGGTCCCGCGCGGCCGCGCGACGGCGCTGCTGCGCAAATCGTGCCTGGGTCGCGGCTTGGAGTTTTTTCACGGCGACCGCGAATTTCCGGGTTTCAGGAAAAAAACTCCGAGCGCCGCAGCGGGTCACGGGCGGGCATGGCGGGTGGCAAGGGCGTTGCGCGACCTGATAGGCTACAGGGTTTGGGAAAATCGCCGCGAGAATGCCCCCGCCTCGAACGTCACGGTCTTTCGTGGCCAGCGATCGGGAGGTCGGCGACTGCGGTTCCAGGACGCCCCTCACCCATCAGGAAGATGAACTCATGACGACCAAGTACATCTTTGTCACCGGCGGCGTGGTCAGCTCGCTCGGCAAGGGGCTGACCAGTGCTTCGATCGGCATGCTGCTCGAGCATCGCGGTCTGCGGGTGCGAATGCAGAAGCTCGATCCGTATATCAACGTCGACCCCGGCACGATGAGCCCCTTCCAGCACGGCGAAGTTTACGTGCTCGACGACGGCAGCGAGACCGATCTCGACCTGGGCCACTACGAGCGGTTTACCGAGAGTCCGCTGACCCGCGACTCCAATTACACGACCGGTCAGATTTATCAGGCGGTCATCAACAAAGAGCGGCGGGGCGAATTTTTGGGCAAGACCGTCCAGGTCATCCCGCACATCACGGACGAAATCAAGAGCGTCATTCGCAAGCTGGGCGAAGACGACGTCGACGTGGTGATTACCGAAATCGGCGGTACGGTGGGCGACATCGAGAGCCAGCCGTTTCTCGAAGCGATTCGCCAATTCTCGCTCGACGTGGGCAAGGAGAACTGTCTCTACATTCATCTCACGCTGGTCCCGTACTTGAAGGCGGCCGGCGAGCTCAAGACCAAGCCGACCCAGCACTCGGTCGGCCAACTCCGCGAGATTGGTATTCAGCCGCATATCCTCATCTGCCGCACCGAGCGATCCCTCTCTCGCGGCGACCGGGAAAAAATCGCCCTCTTCTGCAATGTTCCGCTGGAAGCGGTCATCGAAGAGAAGGACAAAGACTTCTCGATCTACGAGGTGCCTTTCAGCCTGGTCGACAACGGGCTCGACGAGTTGATCGTCGATCAGCTGGGGCTCGACGCGGGCACGCTCGTGCTCGACGACTGGCACGAACTGATGCGTCGCCTGCGAAATCCGCAGCACGAGATCAGCATCGCCGTGGTCGGCAAGTACGCCGCGCATTGCGACGCCTACAAGTCGATTTACGAGGCCCTCGACCACGCGGGCATTGCCAACGAGGCCCAGGTTCGCATCCAGCCGATTCAGAGCGAGGACATCGAGCGGGAAGGGCCGCAGCGCCTGCTGTCCGGCTACGACGGCGTGCTGGTGCCGGGCGGCTTTGGCGAACGCGGCATCGAGGGCAAGGTTCAGGCCATCGAGTACGCCCGTTCGAAGGGAATTCCGTTTCTCGGTATTTGCCTGGGAATGCAGTGCGCGGTGATCGAGTTTGCCCGCCATGTCGTCGGCTTGGCCGGCGCCCACTCCAGCGAATTTGACAAAGACACGCCGCACCCGGTGATTTGCCTGTTGGACGAGCAGAAGTCGATCACGGACAAGGGAGGCACGATGCGGCTTGGCGCGCAGCCCTGCCGGTTGGCGATCGACAGCAAAGCGTATGAGGGGTACGGCGCCGAAGATATCTCGGAACGCCATCGTCACCGCTACGAGTTCAACAATGTTTACCGCACGCAGTTCGAAGCCCACGGCATGAAGTTCGTCGGCACCAGCCCCGACGGGATGCTGGTCGAGATCGTCGAACTGGCCGAACATCCCTGGTTCGTGGCGGTGCAGTTTCACCCGGAATTCAAGTCGAAGCCGACGTTGGCCCAGCCACTGTTTGCCGGCTTTATCGAGGCAGCGGTGCAGCGACGCTCGACCGCGGCCGACGTCGCGGTGCCGAGCGATGAGTAACGATTGCGAACGATGACTGGCGATGGCGAGGCGACTTGCCGCCGCGTCTGCCCTTAACCACGAAAGGTAACCATGCCTGGCTCGCCCGAAGAAAAGAAACTGATCATCGACGAAGACTGGAAGTCGCAGGTCGAAGCGGAGAAGGAGGCTGCCGAAACCGCCCGCAGCGAAGAACCGGACGCCGACGCGGGAGCCGGAGCAGGCGCGCTGCCGCCGGCCGACTTTCGCACGCTGGTGAGCATGCTCGCCACGCAGGCCATGATGTCGATGGGCGCGGTACCGCATCCGCTCACCGGTCGGCCCGAGGTGCATCCGGAACAGGCCCGTCACTTCATCGATCTGTTGGGCGTCTTGCAGGAGAAGACGAAGGGCAACCTGTCGGACGAAGAAGACACGATGATGGACGGCCTCATGAGCGAACTACGGATGGCCTTTGTGGCCGGGGGCTCGGGGCCGATGGCGCCGCCGACGGAGGAGCCCGACGCGAGTTAGGCGCTCGCCTGGCTTGAGCAGAGGCGATGTGGTGAAGTCGACATTGGCGTGTCGAAGTTGCCGCGGGGAGCGCGAATTGTGAGCGCGGCCGAGAAGAACGGGGCGGCAAGAAAACGACATGCCCGGCCGAAGAGTGACAGTTTGACATCCTTGCCAATTTCCCCGGTCCTTGGTGACTTGCAATTCCTCCCGGGTAGCACGAGCAAGGTTGGTAACTGAATCGTTTCTCCAACCGGGCATGTACGTTTTCGCAACCGAAGTTGAGAGTTTGGGGCGCGCGGCCGAGGCCGCGCAGGTGTTTCATGGGGCGATCAACTCGCGAGTTCTTCGAACAACCGTTTGAAGCGCGGAATGCGCTTGTTGAGGTACTCGAGCCAGGCGTCGGGGCGCCAAAGCTCCACACAGACCGCCGCGCCGATGACGAGCAGGTCTCCGCCCGGCTCGACCGCCAGAAATTCGCGAAAGCCCTCGGGGATCAGCAGCCGCCCGCGACCGGCAATCTTCACTTCGCGTTGTCGCGTGGAGAGCAGGCGTCCGAACAGCTGAACCTGATCGAGCCGGCCTTCGAGCTTGCCAGCCCGAATCTTGCTGCGTACCAGGTCGACCCCGGCGTCCAGCTTTTCCTGCCACTGTTCGGCACTCCACAGGCTCAAACATCCGGGTCGTTCCTTCGCCAGAATGCACGTCTCTCCGTCCGCCAACAGCGGCTCGGCCAATTCCGTAGGGACCGAGACTCGGTACCGCTCGTCGAGCGACCGCGGAAACTCGCCAACGATCAATTCGAGTTGTTTGGCCATGGGCGAGTTGGCGAGCGAACCGCTAACGTCCGGTTATGCCAGATTCAAAATCGATTGCAAGGACTAAATGGGCGGAAAACCCAAAAAAATTGCATCTAAAGACATTGATTGGGCGAAAAACCCACGAATGTTGAGTTTAGCTGCTCGCGGATCGCGACGCAATTGGCCCCCAACGGCCCGCTCGGCTTGCTCTGGGCGCAGACCGCCGCTGAGTACCTGCCTCGGGGGAATCTCGCGTCGAGGTTCGCGTCGTCACGCCGGCAGCCACGGCCTCAAGAAACGCCGCGTCGGCCTATTCGCCCAGCGTCGATTTCCGACGCAAGATGTGGTGATAGTGCTGGGCGAAGCGGTGGGCCTCGTCGCGCACATACTGCAGCAGTCGCAGGGCAAACGCGTGTCGCGAAACGCGGAGCGGCTCGCTGCGGCCCGGCACAAAGATCTCCTCTTCGCGCTTGGCCAGCGAGATGGTCACAGGCGGCGTGATTTCGAGCTCGGCGAAGGCCCCCAGGGCGGCGCTGAGCTGTCCCTTGCCCCCGTCGATCAGCAGGATGTCGGGAAACGTCTGTCCCTCTTCATCGAGACGGCGAAAGCGACGCAGCACGACCTCATGGATACTGCGAAAATCGTCGACCCCGGCCACCTCGCGGATCTTGAAGCGGCGATAGCCCGGCTTGAAGGGCAGGCCGTCGATGAACTGGACCAGGCTGGCGACCGTCTCTCCGCCGCCCAAGTGCGCGATGTCGACACCTTCGATCGTCCGCGGGGTCGAATCCAGCTTGAGGATCGACTTCAGCCCCGCCAGTCCCTTCTTCGGATCGACGAAAAACACCTCGGGCTGCACGTGGGTATCGATTTCGCCCCGCTCGTCGAGCGTTTCGAGCATGTGGATTTCGTCGCGCAGTTGGGCCGCCTTTTCGAAGGCCCGGTCGGCGGCGGCCTCTTCCATCTCCTTCCGCAGCTGCTTGAGCAGCTTCGACTTCTTGCCGTCGAGGAACATCCGCAGGCGCTGAATGTCCTTGCGATACTCCTCCTTCGAAATCCGCAGATTGCACGGCGCCGTGCATTGGTCGATCGACGCGAGCAGGCAAGGGCGAAACCACTTCCAACGCTCGTCGTCCTCCTCGATGTCGAGCGTGCAGGTGCGAAACTTGAAGATCCGCTGCAGCACCTGCATCGCGCCCCGCAGGCTGCCCGCGCTGGCGAACGGACCATAGAGCTTCGTCCCCCGCGACTTGGGCTCGCGAGTTACCTCGACACGGGGAAAGTCCTCGCGCGTGGTGATCTCCAGATAGGGAAAGCTCTTGTCGTCCTTCAACTCCTTGTTGTGCGTGGGCTGGATGTCTTTGATCAGCCGCGACTCCATCAGCAGCGCGTCGACTTCGCTCTCGGCTTCGAGAAAGTCCGCCTCGGCGACGTCGCCGATCCAATCGCGCGTCCGTCGTTCCTCGGCTGCCGCCTTGAGAAAGTAGCTGCTGGCCCGGGCCCGCAGGTTCTTCGCCTTGCCGACATAGATGACGCGCCCGGCGGTGTCCTTGAAGAGATAGACGCCCGGCGTCTGCGGGAAATTCCTGACCGCCTCGGCCGCCGATGCCGAGGGTCGGCCCGATCGGGCGTCATCCGCGGCCTCTGGGCCGTTGGCTGCCCGGGAACCTTCCGCCGACTTGGCGTCCGCATCCGGCGTGGACGTGTGCTCGGCGTCAGCGGCTTCTTTACGAGACGGATTCAAGGTAGGCGACCCGGAGACGTGGTGGTCAGGCAACCCAGAATTCTAGGGCGGCCGCCCGCCCAATCCCAGTCGGAAGCGCCGCTACGTGACGGAGATTGCAGGCCGCTCCGCGACGATGACCCCGGGCCGCTCCGCGACGATGACTCCGGGCCGCTCCGCGACGATGACCCCGGGCCGCTCCGCGACGATGACTCCGGGCCGCTCCGCGACAATGACTCCGGGCCGCTCCGCGACAATGACTCCGGGCCGCTCCGCGACAATGACTCCGGGCCGCTCCGCGACAATGACTCCGGGTCGCTACGCGACAATGACTCCGGGTCGCTACGCGACAGCGATCACAGGCCGCTCCGCGACGATGACTCCGGGCCGCTCCGCGACAATGACTCCGGGCCGCTCCGCGACAATGACTCCGGGCCGCTCCGCGACGATGACTCCAGGCCGCTCCGCGACGATGACTCCGGGTCGCTACGCGACGATGCGGGCCGAATGGGTTTCGCTCGGTGCCTCGTCCGTCAACAGAGCATCCGCGGCGTCGGCGTCTGTGGTATCGTCCCCGTTTTCTTGGTCGGCCGGCGGAGCGGGCGGACAGCGTCGAAAGTACCAAATGCCTGCGATAATCGCGGCCAACACGACGGCCCCCGTCACGACGTATTGCGAGCTGCGGAAGAAGCTGCCGATCGTCTCGCCGAAGCGATAGCTGAGCCAGAAAACCGTGCTCACGACGATGGTCGCCGAAACGAAGTCGACCGCCAAGAAGCGTCGCCACGGCACCCGCAGCACGCCCGCTGCCAGGTAGATGGGAGCTCGCACGCCGACCATGAAACGGGCGGCGAAGAAGATCCGCAGACCGTGCTTCTTGATCAGTTGCTCCATCTGCTGTTCGCGATCCTCGTGGACGAACTTGGCGAGATGAGGATGCCGTTTGAAGAAATCGTGCCCCAGATAGCGACCAATCGAATAAACGACCGCATCACCGAGCAGGGCTCCCAGCAGGCAGACGCCGAACGCCCACACGGGATCGAGGGTTCCGTGCGCGCTGAGCACGCCGGCCGCCACGATGGGAATCTCCTCGGGAATCGGCAATCCGGCACCGGTCAGAACCAGCACCAGCAAGATACCGAAGTACCCGTAGAGCGGGGCGGAGAGCGCAAGAGCTTCGATCGATTCCATCGTGAATTTGCAGGCGGGAGAGTCGGACTTTCACGACTCCTGCGGAGGCGAGTCGCTACATTTTATATGCTTCGACCGTACAATTCACCACAGCACTGCCGAAATCGACATTCCGCAGCAGAAAGCCCGGCTTTGGCTAAAGCCGTAGCAATGATGTCGATTAGCTTGGATTCGTGCGGCCCGCGCCAATATTGCCGCGTCGTCGCGGAGCGGCGTGATTCGACCGACTCGATCAAGATTCCGGGGGATGCCAGCAAGACAGCGAGGCGGCCGGCGACGACGGCCGTATCCCCGGCAGATCGCGGCGTACGTCGCGGCCGAAGTCCGCTACGAATCCAACAGTGCCCACCGCTGCGGGTCGATGTTCAGCGGCTCGATGCGGATCGTTCCTTCGCGTTCGCCGGACACGATCAGCACGGCTTGGACGTCGGGCCGGCGGTCGCAGAATTCCTTCGCTTTTTCGGGGCCGAGCACGAACAGGGCGGTCGACAGGGCGTCGGCCTCGGCCGCCGAGTCGCAGACGACCGTCGCCGACAGCACGCCCTCGGCGGGCCAGCCGGTGCGGGGGTCGAGGATATGGCCCAGGCGGCGACCTTGATGGCGGATGAACTGCGTCCCGGATCCGCTCGTCGAGAGAGCCTGGTCGATCAGCGCGATTTCCGCGATTCGCTGTTTCGGGTTGAGCGGATGTACCAGGCCGACCGACCAGCCGTGGGGATGTTCGAGGTGGCGACCGCGGGCCAGGACGCTACTCTTGCCGCCATGCAGCAAATAGTCGTCGACCCCGCCGGCCGCCAGGCACTCGGCCGCCTCGTCCAGCGCGTAGCCTTTGCCGATGCCGCCGAGGTTGATCTCTACCTGCGGGTCAAGGAATCGTACGCTCGGCCCGTTGGCGTCGAGTTCGACGAGGTGGCTGCCGATGTGTTCGCGCGCGGTGGCGATCTCCTTCGCCTCGGGCACCCGACCCTCGCGTCGCGCGAAGCCCCAGATCTTCGAGAGCGGTCCCGACGTGATGTCGAAGGCGGCGTCGGTTTGGTGGAACAGATCGACACACCGCTCGATCAACTCGTAGAGATTGTCCGCGATCGAAACCGATTCCCGGCCGGCCTGGCGATTCAGGCGGCTCAATTCGCTCTCCTCGCGGTAGACCGTCAATTGGGCCTCGATCGCTTCGACGACATCGAGCGCCTCGATCGCGGCCACTTCCGCGTCTGCGAACTGGCCCGCGTTGAAATAGACCTGAAACTCGCAGGCCATCGCGCGTCGCCCCACCTTGGTCAGATAGGGACGGGCCGTCGGGTCGACGGTCGTCGCGGGCTCCTCGCCGGGGGGGCGCCTCACCGGCGCGGCGGCGTCCGATTTCTCGGCGGTCTTTTTGGCGGTGCCGCCGCGCAGGAAGTCGCGACGCGATTGAGGATTCGCAGGGCTCATACGACTATTCTATCGGGGAAGCGAAAGTGATGTTGGTTGCTCCTTGCCGGGCGAACTCGGATAATGAACGTCGAGATTCGCCGTCACTCCCGTCACCGCGTGCCGAGTCGATCGTGTTTCGCCCAAGAATTCCTGTCTGTCGTTGGTTGCTCGCGTTGGTCTTCCTGGGCGTTTCGGTCGCACTGGCGCAGAGAATCCCGCTGCCCAAGCGAAGCCGGCCGCCGGCGAAGTTCGATCAAGAGACCAGCGACCTCTTCGCCGGCGACGCGCGTGAACGGCTCCGCGGCGAGCGCCCGACGCCCGAGTCGCTCACGGCCGCCACGTCATCCGACCCGGCGCCGGGAGGGGACTCGCAGACTACCCCGGCCGCGGCCACGTTTGCCTGGTCGGGCATCATCTCGGCCGAAACCTTGACCGACGAGATCAAGGCCCATTCGAGCGACATCTCGCACGCGGTGCGGAACGTGCGGGCATTCCGCTCGGGCGGGAATCTCGAAACGCGGCTGCGGTTCAGTGTCATCGCCGCCATGTTCGGCATCCTTGCCGAGTACGACGGCGATCCGCGCTGGAAGGAGCAGGCACCCGCGGCCCGGGATGCGTTTGCCTCGGCGGGACGCAATTCGAAGGCGGCCGACGACAACACTTTCAAGGAAGCGCGGCAGCGGAGCGAGGATCTCGAGGCGCTCATCCGCGGTGGGTCGGTCGAGTTGCCCGCGCCCGAAGAGAAACAGGCGATCGAGTGGGACCGCGTGGCGCAGCGACCGCCGCTGATGCAGCGTTTGGAGAAGGCCCTCGACGGTCGTTTGCGTCCTTGGTCGGCCGATCAGCGGGAGTTCGAGCGGAATCGGCCCGCATCGGTCCACGAAGCGGAGATCATCGCGGCGCTGGCGGAGATCATCCAGCGGGAGTACTACGAGTATGTCGACGACGACGACTATCTCGAACTTTGCAGACAGCTAAATCGGCACGCGCTGGCGGCCCGCACGGCGGCGCGGGAAGGAGACCTCAGCACGCTGCAGATGGCGGTGGGAGAGATGGCCAAGACGTGCAGCGGCTGCCACGAAGACTATCGCTAGAGCGCGGAGCTCGGCGCGACGAAGGCTCGGTGCCTTGCCGGCGGCGGCCGACATGGCGTTCGCGACGAATCAGCGGGGGCGACCGCGGACGGCTGCCCGACCTTCGCGGGTGTTCAACCGGGGTACGATCACGACGTTCTCGTCGGTGAGATCGCCCTCGCCATTCGCGCCCGAGACGATCGCTTGATGACTTTCCACATGCACCTGGTAGGGAGCCCCGTTGGCCGGATTGGTCTGATACTCGGGCGGCGGCAACCCGGCCGACGCGGCCAGGCCGATCGTCCACATTTCGACCCGGGCCCGGTCGAGCGCGACCAGGGCATGGTTTTCCTGCAGGTCACGGAGAAAGAGCCGCGCCGCCACGAAGGGATACTCGCCCGCGTCGAGCTTCTGTTGCCGGGCCTTGGCGAAATCGCGAAAGACATCCTGGCGACGATAGTAGGGCACCGGGACCTTGTTCGGGCCGTCGACATCATGAAGGCGATTGATGATCGTGCGCATCTGATCGAGATAGAACAGTTCGTCGGCGTCCGCGTTGCGACGCGCTTCGACGTTGGCACGCCTGCCTTCGCGGCTCATCATGAGCTCTCGCTGTTCCGTCTCGGTGAGCATCGTGAACAGAAACCCGCGGCGCACGGCTTCATAAGCGACCAGGGCGCGGGCCCGCTCGCCATGCCAGGCGTCGGCCTCGTCGGGCCAGCGGGCCAATTGGTTCTGCAGCAGGTTGGCAAACGTCCGCAGGTGGGCATCTTCGACGAGCGGGTGGGCAACGAAGGACGCGAGCACGGCCAGCGATTCCTTCCGCAAGTCGGCCGCCAGCAACCGCGATTGCAGATCGCGCTCTCGCGACAGGTACTCGACCATCCGCAGCATGCGGGCGATCGCCGCGCCCGCCGCGGTCAAGTCGTCTTCGTCGAGACGGACCGCCGCGAAGAACGCCTCGAGACGAATGTAGAGCGTCACCGCCTGGAGAATGCTCCAGTCGGTATACCAGCCGCGGGCCGGATCGAGACCGAAGTCGCACACCGGGCGATCCAAGGCTCGAGACACCTCGGCCCGCTCGTCGTCCAGACCACGCAAGAAGAGCTTGGCCTTCCGCAAGCGAACGTCGTCGAATTCAAACGCCGGGCGGGGAAAGAGCTCGTGCGACTCGGCGACTTTGCCGGGCAGGAAGTTTGGGGCGAACAGACCCGCAAACACCGCGGCGACGTTGTCTTCCTCGGGCGGCACATCGCGACGCAGCTGCAGCGGCGTGGTGCCCTCGGCTTGGAGCAGGTCGTAATGGTGCCGCAGTCGTTCGTCGGTGCTGAGGCGGAGGCCCGGCAGCGTGGCCATCTCCTCGATCGACTCGTCCGTCAGCTCGAACTGCGTTTCGCTCTGGCAGCCGCACAGCGCCGCCGCGAGCAAGACGACCGCGAGCGAACGGGGCAGCAACAAAGCGAAGAGACGGTCGGGTGCCGTGCAAGCTGGCAATTCGGAACCCGGATCGGTAAGGGAGTGCATCGCGAACCTCCTTGGAAGGCGCGTATGCTACTGGCCGCTATGGATGTCCGCCAATGCCAGTGCCTGGGTCGTGGCGGCTGGCGAACTCACGGCGTGCCAGCAAAGCCGGCACGGCGATCGCCACCTGCTTTGGCCATTGGCGCGGCGGGAAAGGGGAGACGGGCCACAACCCCGACCTCCGGTGCTCGAACCGCTGGCCGGCAAGTTGCCGCCGAAGAGGCTCGCTCAGACGGTCGAGTGCTTGCGTGGCCGCAGGCTGCGGTCCTTGCCAGCGGAACCGTCGGCCTGAGCGACCGGCTGCAGCCGAACCATCTCGGCCAGGCCGGCCTGGGCGAACTCGGTGCCCGTAACGTAGCGACCGGGGCTGATCCACTCGTTGATCACCTCGGGGGCGACGCCGAACATCTCGGCCAGCAGCTCGTCCATGTCGGTCTCCAGATCGGCGAAGTGGCGTGCCCACTCGGCGGCCTCGGCCAATCCGACGTTCTCTTCGCTTTGCCATTTCATGGGATGAAACAGCAGCACGCTGTAACGCGTGACAATGCGTCGCGTACACGCGGCGAAGGGCCACAACGCGGCGGACGAGCACTCGCCGGTGACGATGCCTGTGGCGCGCAGCCGTCGCAACAGAATGAGCGACATCAGCGAGATGGCGCAGTAAGGGCTGCCGCCAGGCGAATCGATGTAGAGGGTACACTCGCCGCCCGGTTCGACGTCGAGCAGCTTTTCGGCGATCTCGCCTTCGTGTTCCGTGAGATCCCCGAAGAGCGCAATTTCGACGATCTCGCCGCCAGTGTTCTTTGCCATCGTTCTCTTTCTGCAAGATCCGTAAAGGTGGTCGCCGCGAGATGTCGCGGTTGCCGGATGCGACACGAAATCCCTGCCATTTCGGAGCCTTATTCTACCCATTCCCGCCACTGGTCGCGAGTTTCCCGGTCCGCGTCGAGCCTCGGTATTGCCCGGCTCGTTTCGGTTGTGACGGTGGTACCGGTTGTAGGAGCGGAGGTCGGCGAGGAGGCCAGGACGGGGCGAGGGGGAGTCGGCATGGCACGCAGTTCAGCGGTCAAGTCGGGCAGGGCGGATGTTGGGCATGGTCGCTGCGGTCGCGAGTTGAGCCTGTTGGGAGGTCGAGGCCGAAGCGCACGCCGGCAGGGACCTCATGGTGTGGCGATTGCTTTGCGGCACGAAAGGTCGGCCTTATAATCAAGAGCAACGAGCCAGCGGTTGTCGGAGCCAACGCTCGCCTCCAGCACCCGCACGCGAGCGCGGCTCGGTTGGCTGCTCTGCGTGGAGAAGAGCATGGGCATTCGGTTCACCTGTCCGCAGGGACACAAGCTGAACGTGAAGTCGTTCTTGGCCGGCAAGAAGGGCTTCTGTCCGCATTGCAATGCGCGGGTCGATATCCCCCTCGAGTCGACGCGACCGAGTCGTCGCGAAGAACAGGCGACGACCCAACCCATGACGGCCGCGCCGGCGAGTCAGTCGATTCGCACGGAGGCCGAGCCGACCACACCGGCGGCGGACGCGAGTGCGCCGGCCGGTGCCCAGGCCACGACTGCGGCGGGCCGGCAGTTCGAAGATATCGCCGCGCATCTCGATCCACCCCAGGTCCAATCCGCGGCATCCCAATCGGCGGCATCCCAACCCGCGGCATCCCAACCGAGTGCGACAAGTCCGGCAGCTGCCGTTTCAGCGACGCCGGCGGTTGCGACCCCGACAGCGGCAACACCGACGGCCGCGACACCAGTCGCCGCGACGCCCGAAACGGCAACACCGGTTGCGGCAGCACCCGCAGCGGCCCAGCCAGTGACGTCGACGCCCACCGAGTCGGTCGCGAGTCAGTCGGTGGCGATCGCGTCGCCCACCGCAGAGGCGACGACCGAAACGGTTGCCGAGCCCGTCTGGTACGTGCGTCCGCGGAGTGGTGGTCAGTACGGGCCGACGAATCGCCAGATGGTCGATCAGTGGATTGAAGAGGGACGCGTCGCCGACGACACGTATGTCTGGTGCGAAGGTTGGCCCACCTGGCAGCTCGCCTCGTATGTCTTTCCCAAGTTGCAGGTAACGCAAGATGAAATCCACATCGCGGTCCGTCCCGACCAGTCGGCTGCCGAGGCGGCCGGACCTCAGGCGAACGAAGTCCTGATCCGGGCGGCCTCCGAAACGGAGACCGATACCCGCGTCATCCGTCGCCGCAAGAACGGAAATTCGGTCTGGTTGGTGGCCGTTCTGTCGGTGGTCGCGGTCATCTTGGTCGTCGTGCTCATCTTCGTCTTGGCCCAGTAGCCGGCACACCGTATTCGCCGGAAGGGGGGCGGGCGAGCCCATGAGGGGCGATTTGCCGAAGCCGATCTCCGTCCCGCGGCAGCCACAAGGTAGAATTGGGCAGCGGGCGGACCGTCATCCTGAAGTGCCCGTCCGCGGTTTCGTCACGCGGGCCGCTCAGCCGAGTCCCGCGCCTGGCGCGCCTCCATCGAGTCGCTACGCATGAACGTCCAGCAGTTTCTCGAACATCACGGCATTGCCAGCAACCCGTTTGCCGACGAGGATGCACAGACCGACCAGGTCTTCAAGGAGCGTTGTCTGCGCGACGTTCATCATCCGACGTGGGACAAGATCTACGGCGATCCCGCCGAGCCGGCGACGTCGGTCGTGTTTGGCGAGAAGGGGGCCGGCAAGACCGCCATTCGTTTGCAGATCGTCGCCCATCTCGACGCCTACAATCGGGACAACGCGGGCCGCGGCGTCTACGTCATCACCTACGACGACCTGAATCCCTTTCTCGATCGCTTTCGCGACACGCTCAGCAGCCGTCGTCGCCGTCCCGATCGCGTGCTCTCGGAATGGAAGCTCTGGGATCACATCGACGCCGTTCTTTCGCTCGGCGTGACGAGCCTGGTCGATCAGATTCTCGAGGTGAAGCACCCCAGCGGCATCCCCATGGAGGTCTCGCAAGCGAGCGTCCAAATGCTCGATCGCAATCAGGCTCGCGATCTGTTGCTGTTGGCGGCCTGCTACGACACGTCGACCGCCGAGACGGTGAAGGGGCGTTGGCATCGATTGCGGCGACGACTGCGATTCCGCACGTTTCGTTCTTTCGGCGATATGGCCCTCGGCCTGGCCGTGACGGCCGCGGCGCTGGGGCTGACCATCGCCTTGCAGAAGTGGGAGTGGCTGACGTCGCTGCCGCTCTACCTGATCATCTTGGCGGGGTGGCTGCCTCGCATGTGGCGCGTCGTGCGGAGCTTCTGGCGGGCCCTCGGCATCGTGCGACACGTGCGCATCGGCAACCGCGGAGTGCATCCGCTGCGTCAGGTGCTGGCCCACTTCACTACGCCGGAGATCGCCAATCAGCCGCTGCCGAACAAGCAGCGGACCGACGACCGCTTCGAATTGCTCGACAAGTTCCAGGGCATTCTGCAGACGCTCGGGTTCAGCGGGGTAATCGTCTTGGTCGATCGCGTCGACGAGCCGCACCTGATCAACGGCTCCGCCGAACAAATGCGGGCGTTTCTCTGGCCGATGCTCGACAACAAGTTCCTCAAGCATCCGGGTTTGGGGTTGAAGCTGTTGCTGCCGATCGATCTGACCCCCTTTCTCGACCGCGAAGACCGCGACTTCTTTCAGCGTTCGCGGCTCGACAAGCAGAACATGATTCGCTCGCTGGAGTGGACGGGCGAGGCGCTCTACGACGTGGCCTGTGCCCGCATTTCCGCGTGTGCGGCACCCGAGCGTTCGCCCTCGCTGATGGACTTGTTCGCCGACGAGGTGAGCGAGGCCCGCATGGTCGAGGCCATGCGGTCGCTACGCGTGCCGCGGAACCTGTTCAAGTTCATGTATCAGCTGTTCGTCGAGCACTGCAACGCCTACACCGAGACCCAGCCCGAGTGGAAGATCAGCTCGGAGCGGTTTGAAGCGGTGTTGGCGGTCGCAGTTCGCGATCAGGACAAGGTCGAACGCGGCCTGCGGGCCGGTTAGCTCTCGGGGCCACCGCGGAACGTGGCCGGCACGAGGCCGCCGGTTCGCGGGAGGGCGGCAGCGGCCGTCTGCTAGCACCGACGGGGCGTCGTTTCTCTTGACGGTTTTAAGTCGGCCTGCGAGACTTCGGCACGCGCGGCCATGACGCCGCGCTTCGGCAACCGACACGAGCCGGCAGGGAGGCCCCGATGTCATTTCTTGACGCTTACCGCCAACGTCTTCGGAATAGGTGCTGCGTGTCTTGGAGACTCAGCTCGATTCTCTTGGTTGTCGCCGCAGGCTGTGGCGAGTTCGACCTGGGCGAATTGGGCCTGCCAACTGCCGAACCTGGATCGACTCCGCCGGCCGCCTCGGCTTCCAGCGGCCAGGCTGTGAACATCGCCCAGGAGGCGATTCACGACACGCCTGAGTCGGCCGTTCACGCGTTTCTCTCCGCCAGCCGCGACGGTGACCTGGCGTCAGTGAACCAATTGCTCACGCAGCGGGCGCGCGAAGCGACCGCGGCGCTCGAAATTGCTGTGGCGCCGCCCGCGAGCCCGCATGCGGAGTTCGAGGTGACGGGACACGAATTCACGGATGCCGATGGGTTGTACGCCCAGGTCGCCAGCTGGTGGAGCGATGTTGGCACCGACGGCCAGCGGACGAAGTCCCCCATTGTCTGGGTCGTGCGTCGTGAGCCGGCGGGCTGGCGCGTGGCAGGGATGATCGCCCAGCTTGTCGAAGACGGCCCGGCCGAGGCTCTCAACTACGAGGAGCCGGGCGAAATGATCCGCAAGATGCAGGCTGCCGCCGCGCCAGCCGCCCGCCGAACCGCCAGCAAAACGGGGCCGCACGGGGGCGGCGCACCTGAGAAAGGCGGTTCCGAGACCGTCATCGGGGGCCCGTAATCCCCACATAAGGGGTGCCGACCGCTGATTCTAAGTTCCCCGAAGCTCTACCTCGGATGTGGACTTTCTCTGGAAGGCGAGTCGCCAACCGTGCTCGATCGAGCGGATTAGCGCGGTTTTCAGGTGCGATTTCAACGACAATCGTGCGTGTTCGTCGCATGCGCAAATTGCCGGGTTTGCACGCTGGAGCGAATTCCGCGTTACTCGGGGCAGCGTTTTCCTTTTCCGCAGCTTCTGGGCTGGAATCGGTATTTCTGAGAGGCCTCTGGTCTAGATTAATAAGCTAGGTAACATAGAATCCTAGTCATCTTGCCTAGGGGTCAATGTCAGCCTGTAGTTTGCAAGTTGCCAGACTGCATGGTTGACAAACGTTGCAGCCATGCTAATTTACCAGCCTAACCTATGCAGTCAGGAAAGACTTCCTAATCGGTAAAGTCTCGCAGGCATTGCACGTGCATGCGGGCGCGAAGCCGAGTGCGAGGTTTGGCGAGTTAAATATCCCGACGATACGGGCCGTCGCTGTCGTTGGGGGAGAAGAGGAGGCGGCAAGTTCGTTTGGGAATCCCATGTTTTAGGTACCTGTTAGTTTGGAGGATTCGAGGATGAATCGTACTCTGGTCTTCGGGATCGCGTTGTTCTTCGCGGTCGTTGGTCTCGCCCTCACGGGCGGTGAGAAGCAAGCTGTGGCTGGCCATGGCTGCCATGGTTGCGGCGGCTGCGATTGTGCCGCCGACTGTGATGGTGGCTGCCATTGCGCGAGCGATTGCAAGTGCCGCGGTCGTCGTCGTTGCTGTGGTCGTCGCGCTCGCTGCTGCGGTCGTCACCGCTGCGGTGGTCGTCGCTGCCGCGGTTGCAACGGTTGCAACGGTTGCCACAATGGTTGCGCCAGCTCGTGCGGTGGCGATGCCCACAGCGAAGCCGGCCCGGAAGAAGCTCCCGCTTCGTACACCGGTGGCCCGCTCGCTTTCCGTCAGGTTTCTTTCGTTCGCTAATCCAGCGAGCGAGGGGCGATTGCCCGGCTAACCGCTAGCCGGGTAGTCACCCATCGGAACTGACAGAGAGTGCACGATACAAAGAGGCCGGACCTCACTGCGAGGTCCGGCCTTTTTTGTTATCTAGTTGGTAGCGGTTGGGCTGCTTGGCCAGTCTTGGCGGCGCCCGCCCGCTCCCGTTCGAGAAACGGACCGAATTTGGACGATTCTACGAGCACGGATTGCCCTTTGCGGCGACGCGTCTCGTGTGTCCCCTTTGCCAGCCCTCGCCACGCCCGAGAAACAACCCCATGGCCCGACGCCCTCCCCATGATGCCGAAGAGTCGCGGGCGGCAGGAATGCCGTCCGACGGGCTGCGGACCCTGATCTCCTTCCTGCTGTTCCTGCACCTGTTCGCCCTCAGCGTGGCGGTGTTGTCCCGGACCGGCACGGTCTCGGGCTTTCGTAGCGCCCTGCGGACCCGGACCGGGGTCAGTCACTACCTGAACCTGCTGGGCATGGATCTGGGGTACGACTTTCACCTGACGCGCAATATGCCGGACGATTTCGACCACGTGGTCGACCTGGTGCTCGACGCGCCCACCGGGTTTCGGGGAGAGCAGGAGGTAATCGAGCAACAGCAGCTCGAGACGATCGAGTTGATGCCTGAGGACGTCTGGCCGGGAGCCCGGAAACGGCGCTATCTGAGCCTGGGTCTGAGCGTGGCCGCGAACGCGTCTAATGACGAAATCGCCAGCGAGATTCCCAAGGCCCTGGTGACGGGGCTCCTCGCGCAGCACGGTCGGACCGATGGCAAGCACTACTTCCGCTGTCGGACGATTCGCCCCCGCAACTGGGGCGACGAGGCGAACACCGATCCTCACGATCCGCGGTACTACTTCAACGACTACATGGCCGACGTGGTGGCCACAGGTCCCGGACAGTGGAATCTCGTGAAGGTCGTGAGCGAGGGCGAAGCGACCCAGCTGCAGCGGCAGTCGACTTCCGACCCCGCGACGCAGTCGCCGCCAGGTTCCGGCGAGCGCGAGGGGACTCAGCCATGACCGCCTTTCTGAGCAACTATTTCGCGCTGTTTGTCAACCGTTTCGGCCAAGGCTGGAATCGTTTTTGGTACACGCCCCGCGATGGCTATTCACTGGGGCTGATGCGGCTCTGCCTGGGCGTGCTCCTGCTCTACCTGCACCTCACGTACACGCCTGACGTGGTGCGGTTCTTCGGTACCGACGGGGTCATCTCCCCCGAGGTGGTCGTAGAGATGCGGCAAAGGATCATTACCGGCGAGCAGAATCAGATCCGGTATACAACCATCAATCCCAGGTATCTCTCGTATCTGTACCTCTTCGACGACGCCTTTTCTCTGCGCGCAGTGCACCTGATCGGAGCAGTGATCCTGTTGCTGTTCACGATCGGTCTGAAGAGCCGTGTGATGTGCGTGCTCGCCTGGCTGATTACGCTCTCTTACATGCATCGGGCCCCGTTCGTCACCTCGGCGGTCGAACCGATCGTCTGCCTGTTGCTGTTCTACATGTGCTTTGGTCGTTCGGGGGCCTCCTTCTCCGTCGACAGCTGGCTGGCCCGTCGCCGCGCGGCGCGGGAGCCAGGCTTTGCCCGTGAGCTGGAAGAGAAATCGCTCAGCTTCGGCAATACGATCGCATTGCGGCTCATGCAGGTTCACGTGACCGTGATCTACCTGGCGATGGGACTCGCCAAGCTCTCCGGCCCGCCGATCGTGACCGAAGGGAGTGCCTGGACGAACCCCTGGGGTGCCGGCCACGCCGTGTGGCTGTTGATTGCCCGTCCCGAGTCGCCGTGGGTGAACCTGGACTGGATTGCCGGCTATCCCTACCTGTTTCAGTCTTGGACGCTGGCGATCGTGGTCTTCGAGCTGGCGTTTGGCGTCTTCATCTGGAACCGCCTGGCCCGGCCGCTGATGCTGCTGGTGGCGCTTCCGATGTGGGGCAGCCTGGCCCTGATCAGCGGCATCGCGCCGTTCAGCGTGGCGATGTTGATCGCGAACCTGGCGTTCTTCGATCCGGAGGAATGGCGCGAGCTTGGTCAGGCCCGCGGCGCCGCGGAAGATGCGGCAGCGGAGAGCCGGGAACCGGGTCGCGCGGCAACCGCTTGACCGCGGACCGGTCGCCTCTGCGATCGCGGCGTCGCTTCAACGATCGCCGCGTCTCTTCAACGAGCCGAGAGGCGTTCTAGCGTCCCAGCGGGGCCGTGGCCTCGAAACCGGTCGCAGGAGCCGCTGCCTCGGCGACGCCGCGGCGCTCTTCCAGACCGAGACGCTTCATCTTTTTGTAGAGCGTCGTCCGATTGATGCCCAACTGGTCGGCCGTCTCGTTGCGGTTCCAGTTGTTGGCGTTCAGGACGTCGAGGATGATCTGACGCTCCGGACCCTCGAGAGCCTCCTTGAGCGTCCGTGTGCCGACGTTGACCTGCCCCACGTTTGCCGCGGGCAGGCTCACGGGCTGCAGCGGCAGATCGGCCAGTCCGATTCGATCGCCCTTGCCGAGCAGCACGGCCCGCTCGATGAGGTTCTGCAACTCGCGGACGTTGCCGGGCAGGGGATGGCTCTGCAGGGCGCTCATCGCCTCTTCGGTGAAGCCCAGCAGCTCCTTGCCCGCGTCCTGGCAGATCTGGGCGAGGAAGTGGTCGGCGAGGAGCGGAATGTCGGAGACCCGCTCGCGAAGCGGGGGCAGCTCCAGATTGATGACGTTGATGCGGTAGAAGAGGTCCTGCCGGAACGTGCCGTCGGCCACGCGGGCGGCCAGGTCTTCGTTGGTGGCAAGAATCACGCGGGTGTCGACGTGGAAGGTCTCTGAGCCGCCGACTTGTTCGAACTGCAGGTCCTGCAGTACCCGCAGCAGCTTGACCTGCATGCCGGGGCTGGCGGTGCCGATTTCGTCGAGGAAGATCGTGCCACCGTCGGCCTGGGCGAACTTGCCGATCTTGTTCGTGCCGGCGCCGGTGAAGGCACCCGCCACGTGGCCGAAGAGTTCGCTTTCCAACAGCGTTTCGGGCAGCGCGCCACAGGCGACTTCCACAAACGGCTGATCGCGGCGACTGCTGCGACGGTGCAACGCCCGAGCGATGAGCGACTTTCCGGTACCGCTCTCGCCGGTGATCAACACGGTCGAGCGGGTGTCGGCGACCGATTCGATGATGTCGAAGATCCGCTGCATGCGGTGGTCGTGGCCGACGACGTTCTCCATGCCGAAGCGCAGATCGAGTTGGGCCTTGAGGTTGTCGTTCTCCCGCAGCACTTCGCGCTGGGAAAGGGCCCGCTCGATCGCCATTTCGAGTTCTTCATCGATGAGCGGCTTGGTGAGAAAGTCGAAGGCACCGGCCCTCACGGCCTCGATGGCCGTTTCGACCGTGCCGTATCCGGTCATCAAGATCACCGTCACGCCGGGATGGTTGCGGCGGCAGTGGGCCAGAATGTCGAAGCCATCGCCGTCATCGAGGCGAATGTCGGCCAGCACGACGTCGTAGGCACGGGCGTCGATGGCGTCGATGGCGTCGCCGAACTTGGCGGTTTCGTCGACGGCGTAGCCCTGCTCGCGGAGCCATTCGGCCATCGACTTGAGCACGTGGCGATCGTCGTCCACGAGCAGAAGGGAACCCTTCGTCTTCATATCACTGCTCCCCAGCGGCGAATTCGTGATTCGTCCAAATTGGCAACTCGATCACCAGGCGTTCACGGCCGCGCCGCGGGATCGAGGGATCGTATCGATTTTGCAACCGCGGAGGCCGGAACGTGCCGGTCCGCGGTCGGTCTTCCGTCGACAGAATCCACCCTGGGGAGAGTTTTTCTCGGGAAAAACGGTGGCTGTCGTCAAATATCTACGTCACAAGTGGCGGTCGGTCAACGAACTGTTTGGCGGGTTTGGCTTCGCTTGGGTCGGGCCGACGTGAGGCCGGCCCGCTCCGATCGACACTTCCGAGAACGGCTCGATAACCCCGGAAGACGGTTCAGGACGGCTCACCAGAATATCCAGCGGAGTCGGCGTGAATGACAGCCCGATCGAGGGGGTGTTTTTCGAGTGTAGCGGGCTACTATTCTGGATGAAGGCACCCTGAGATCGTCTTGTTGGGGGGACGGCTTGTGCTCGGGGTGTCTTGCGTAGAGCGGTATGTCAGGGCAACGTATTGCTCGTCGATGGCGTGGCCTGGCGAGACGCAGCAGCGTCGGCGGCGGGCGGAGAAGTTGAACATACCGGCTCGACAAATTGAAGCAGAGAGGTGACCTATGGGTATTGACGTCTTGATCGCGGATGACCACGAGGTGGTTCGTACCGGTTTGGTGAGTTTGCTGGATGGTACGGATATCAAGATCGTGGCCGAGGCGGCGAACGGGAAGGAGGCGGTGACGAAGGCGATCAAGCACAAGCCCGACGTCGTGCTGCTCGATATCCGCATGCCGGGCGAGGACGGGCTGAAGGCCCTCGATCAGATTCACAAGAAGCTGCCCAAGACCCCGGTCGTGATGCTCTCGACCTACGACAATCCCACCTACATTGCGCGGAGCGTGGCCCTGGGCGCTGCGGACTACGTGCTCAAGGGTTGCAGCCGCCGTGACCTGATTGCCACGATTCGTGCGGCCGCCTCGGGACAATCGCCCACGCGACGAGGCGAGATGCGTCGTGTCGCCGGAACGCTCGAGCGACGTCTGCAGGCCGAAGACGACATTCCGCTGA
Source organism: Planctomycetota bacterium (assembly GCA_003389215.1). Classification (GTDB taxonomy): domain Bacteria; phylum Planctomycetota; class Planctomycetia; order Pirellulales; family UBA7805; genus MB-PLM-2. Next base: position 37,473 of record QQVP01000089.1, read on the forward strand.
CTACGCGAGAGACGCAGGTCTTGCGTCACATCGCCCTGGGCCTCTCCAACAAGGAGATCGCCATGTCGCTCGAGATCAGCGTCGAGACGGTCAAAGAGCACGTGCAGAACATTCTGCGGAAGATTGGCGTCTCGGACCGGACGCAGGCCGCTGTCTGGGCCGTGCGTCGCAATCTCGTCTAGCAGTCGGCGGCCGAGACGGCCGAGACCGCCCGCCTCAGTTCGCCCGCGGATGGGCCCGCTCGTAGACCTCGCGCAGGCCCGCGGTGCTGATGTGCGTGTAGATCTGCGTGGTGACCAGGCTCTTGTGCCCCAGCAGTTCCTGGACGCTGCGGATATCCGCGCCCCGATCGAGCAGATGCGTGGCAAAGCTGTGCCGCAACGTGTGCGGCGTGGTGCGCAGATCGAGATCGCTCTGCTTCAGGTACTTTTCCAGCATGCGAGCCACGCTCCGCGCGGTGAGCCGGGTGCCGAACTTGTTGACGAACACCGGGGCCTGGCGACCATTCTTCTCGCGCTTCGAGAGCTCGCGTCGCGCGAGCCAGGCGTCCAGGGCCCGGCGGGCATAGGACCCGATGGGGGCCAGCCGCTCGCGACGGCCCTTGCCGCGCACGCGGACGACCGAGGCGTCGAAGTCGAGATCGCCGTCGGAAAGCCCGACCAGTTCGCTCACGCGGAGACCCGCGGAGTAGGCCGTTTCCAGAATGGCCCGATCCCGCAAGCCGAGCGGCGTGTTGCTCGGCGGCGACTCAAGCAGGCGGCCGATCTCGTCGTTGGAGAGAAAGTGCGGCAGGCTGCGACCCTTGCGCGGGTTCCGCAGCGGCTTGGCCGGGTTGTGCTCGATCCATCCTTCCCGCTGACCGAAGCGAAAGAAGCTGCGCAGCGACGCCAGACGACGGGCGATCGTCGTCTTGGCATAGCCCGCCTCGTGCAGGCTGGAGACGTAACCGCGTAGATCGAGGGTGGTGATGTCTCCGGCGTCGGGCAGCTGGCCGTCCGTTTCTTCGAGATACTCGGCCAGCGCCGCCAGATCTTCGCGGTAGCTCTTGACGGTCAGCTCCGAGGCGTTCCGCTCGACCTCGAGATATTGCAGGAATCGCTGGGCGGCGTCTTCCATGACCGCAACCTACGGGCAGGGAGCGCGACGACCACATCGGTCGCATCGTCGCGCGTCTAGCGGAGGTCGTCCTTGTCGCTGGTCAGCGGCAGGTCGAAGCGTCGCACGGGCCGGGGCTCGTTGGCGGTGCGGCGAATCTTCTGGCTCAGCACGGCGGCGTCGTACCAGGTGAAACTGAGGTCGGGGTTCGAAGCGTAGCGTCCCAACGTCCGCAGCGCGGCGGCGCGACTCGAATCGTCAAAGAGAAAGACGTAGCGTTCCTCGCCCTTGACCAGTGCCAGTACGTTTAGATCATCCGTCACAGCGGGGTTCCTCCATTCCGTTAGAGCGAGGCTGTCGATCGCGAGCGACGCGGTAACGCGCGAAACAGGAGAACGTCCTGGTGTTCTCAACTGGCAGTTCGCGGCGGGGGTGGCAACGGGTCGCGGACCAGGGCGGGACCGGGCGAGATGCTCGAAGCTCCCCGGCGACATGGTCGCAGGCCGTCGCTAGCGGCTCTAAGCACTTATCGGTCTTTTCGCCACCGATACACCACTCGCGATTTATCCGCGCCGCCGCGTGCCGATAGCATTTCGGCAATGTGCTTGTGGCAGCAGAAGCGGATGAAGTCGTCGCTGCGCTGAAGATAGCCCTGCCAGCCGCCATAGCGGGCGTCGTCGCGGAAGCCGTAGTAAGAGGCCAACGCCGTCGTAAAGTCCGAGTCATTCCCGTGATAGATGCGGGTGTGACGCAGCACCGGCTCGTTCGAAGGACGGCAGGCGGGCCGCTGAGCTTGCGGACCGGGCGGCACGAAGCCGCGCGGATCGGGCCAGTCCGGCGGAAGCATTGCTCCACCTGGCGCGGTCGCGACGCCTGAGCCGAAGGCGACGTCTGTACCGGTCGTTTCGACGAAGGCTACCGCGCGCGCTTCGCGGGCGCTGTCGTCGCTCTCATCTTCGGGTGCCCGATTGTCGTAGCGGTCGTCGTAGCCGCCCCCTTCATACATCCCGCCGTCGTACCTCTCGTCGTCGTACATCCGCTCATCGCCGCGGTCGTCTGCGGCTCCCCGCGACCCACGCGGGCCATCCTCCGGCGACGAGGCGGGCGAGGTGCCCGGGGGCAGTTCCTCCTCGGGAAGCGGGATCGATTCCGCAGGCGCCTGCATCGGCGGCACCCGTGGCAACATTTCGGGGTGAGGCGTTTGCGTGGCCATCTGCGCCTTGGCCAGGGCGAACTCCGCCTCGTAGATGAGCGGCTCGGGAATGAACTCCTCCTCGTCGCTGCCAAAGGGCAGGCCATAGCCGGGCGGAATGGGATGGAAACAAGGATTCGCCGCGTACCAGTTCACGGCCAGGCCGCAACGCGGGGGATAGTAGGGAGTGAACTCGGTGATCGAGCCGATCACAACCGCGTCGACGCCCAGGGCCATACAGAGTTTGCGGCGGTGGTCAGGGTCGGCCAGATTGACGTGGAGTTCGCGGACCACGTTCATCGTGACCGACACCGGCAGCACCTCGAACCCCTGGAACTGCTGGAGTTCGTTGACGTACATCTCCGCGATCCGGCGCCCGTTGATGGTCGGTTCGCCGCTTTGGTTCACGAACTCCGCGACCGCGATCGTCGAGAGCTGCGGGAAGGGATTGCGGATCACCGGCTGGTGAGCCACCTCGGGGAAGAGCGCGCATCCCGTACCCACGGGCAGGGCACCCAGCGCGAGCAGCGCGAGATTGAGCCACGGTCGCAACGCCGACATCGTGTGGCCAAACCTTTCGTCGAAGGAGTCAGCCCCCCCTTCGTTCCTGCGGTTTCAGCAGGCGGGCAACGCGCAGCGGCCGAGCAGCCGATGGAGTGCACCGCGCAGATCGTATCGTCAAAGTCGCTCTAGCTTCTCCAGCCGAAAAACGGGCCGGCCCAGAAACGGGTGCCGGCTGCTGGCTGATGGCAGTCGCTGCGCGCGGCGTTCAGATCAGCTCGGCCAGGCCCGCCAGCCCCAGCGGCTCGCGACAGGCGAACGGTTCGCCATAGCGGGTGCCGATGGTTTTGCCCCAGTAGGCGGCTTCATCGCGGAGGCGTTCCAGAAAGGTCGGCGAGGTCGTGGAACGGCCGACCACGAACTGGCTCTGATAGCACTCGATGCTGGCCAGCTTCTGCTCCCACTGGTCGGAAATGTCGAGCACGAAGGCCGGCTGCGGAGCCAACCGCAGGTGCACGCAGAAGTAGTTGAAGATCCGCTCGGGATGATGCGGCTCGCCGGCCAGATCGGTCTTTGTCAACTTCGCCCAGAAGCGGGCGTCCTCGACCAGTCTCGTCGCGGCGACGTGGTCGGGGTGGGCGTCGATCCAGTAGGGCGCGAAGAGCCAACGTGGGCGCTGCTGGCGAATCACGGCGGCCAGCTGACCGCGGGCTTCGAGCGTCGGCTCGAGCGCGCGATTGGCCAGGCCGAGGTTCTCTCGCCAGTCGAGTCCCAACACCTCGGTTGCCGCGGCCGTTTCGGCGGCGCGGATCTGCGGCGAGCCATGCGGGGTCGGTTCGCCGCTGGTCAGATCGAGCACGCCGACCCGACAGCCGGCCGCGCGGAGTTTCAAGATCGCCCCGCCCATGCCGAGCTCGGCGTCGTCGGGATGGGGCGCGATAACCAGGACGTCGAGCAAGGTGGGGACTCGCTAGGGTTTCTTGGGCGGCATTGCGAATTGGGCTGAGAGCACTGCCGACGTGCCGCATAGGTATCTTGGTCGCTCGCCGGAGCCAGATCAATCGGCCGCCGATGCGCGCGCCCCTGCCGCGGGCGGCATCGCGGGGGTGCCGCTGGCAGGCGATTTGTTGCATAACAGGCGCTTCCGTCGAACGCCCTCGCTCCGCTTTTGCCGGCCGGTTCGACTGCCGCCGGCTTGCCGCGACAAGCGTTCCCGACGCGCATGACCCTACGAGTCCCCAACGCATCGAGGTAGCGATGGCCGAATCTGACCAAACCGTCTTCGACGCCCTCTGCGACCACACCCGTCAGACGGCGACGCTGGCATCGATCGAGTCGGTGCTTGGCTGGGACGAGCGAACCCAAATGCCCTCGGCAAACGCCGAATACCGGGCCGAGCAGATGACGTTGCTCTCCGGCATGATTCACCAGCGCAATACCGATCCGCGGGTCGGCGACTGGCTCGCGCAACTCGCCGAGAGTCCGCTGGCCGCCGAGCCCCATTCCGACACGGCCGCCACGATTCGCGTGCTTCAGCGAAAGTTCGAAAAGCAGAAGAAGCTGCCGCAGGCGCTGGTCGAAGAGCTCACCCGCACGGCAGTGATGGGTCAGCAGACCTGGCAGGCGGCCCGCGAGAAAGACGACTACGCCCAGTTCTGCCCGATCGTGGAGAAGATGTTCGAGCTGAAGCGGCAACAGGCCGATGCCCTGGGCCACGACGGCTGCCGCTACGACGCCCTGTTGGATGACTTCGAACCGGAAGAGTCGACCGAGAACGTCGACCGCGTCTTGCGCAGCTTGCGGGAAGAGCTGGTCCCGCTGGTCGCCGCCATCGCCGAGTCGTCGCGACGTCCGCCGCTGGAGCTGCTCAAGCGGCGCTATCCGATCGAGACGCAGCAGAGCTTTGGCCGCGAGGTGGCGACCCAGATCGGTTTCGATTTCGCCCGCGGTCGTCTCGACGAATCGGCCCATCCCTTTTGCAATGGACTAGGGCCGCACGATACCCGCATCACCACGCGCTACGATGAGCACTTCATGCCGTCGGCCTTGTTCGGCACGATGCACGAGGCGGGCCATGGCATCTACGATCAGGGTCTGCGAACCGAGTGGTACGGACTTCCGCCGGGCAGCTACATCTCGCTCGGCATTCACGAGTCGCAGTCGCGGATGTGGGAGAATCAGGTCGGCCGCAGCGAGGCCTTTTGGCGGCACTTCTTTCCGCACGCCCAGCGGGCGTTCCCCGAGGCCCTCGCGGATGCCGCTCGTGACGAGTTCTACTTTGCGATCAACAACGTCGAGCCGTCGCTGATCCGCGTGGAAGCGGACGAGGCGACGTACAACCTGCACATCCTCATTCGCTTCGAGCTCGAGCTGGCCTTGATCGAAGGCGAGCTGAAGCCGGCCGACGCCCCGGCCGCCTGGAACGAAAAGTACCGCGAGTATCTTGGCATCGAACCGAAGAATGACGCCGAGGGTATCTTGCAGGACATTCACTGGAGCTTCGGCGCCGTCGGCTACTTCCCCACGTATTCGCTAGGCAACCTCTACGCGGCGCAGTTCTTCGAAAAGGCGGACGAGCAGCTGGGTGGCCTGGCGGACCAATTCGCGAGGGGCGAGTTCGCGCCGCTGCGTCAGTGGCTGCAGGCCCAGATTCACGAGCGCGGCGAGTGTTATACGGCCGCCGAGCTGGTCCGCGAGGTGACCGGCGACGACCTCTCGCACGACGCCCTGATGCGTCATCTGCGCGGTAAGTTGGTCCCCCTCTACGATTTGAGTTGACCCGCCACATCGCTCCGGCGACGGGCGATCGGTCGACGGGCCGCCGCACGCGCGTGCCGTTGGCGACGCCGCCGGAGCCGCGGGGTTTCCCTTCTATTGATGGCTGCGTTGTCAATGAGCCCTTCGCCGCGGCGGTGATGGCTGGAATGCCGGCCTCCCGCTGGTCGGCCTGGTTCATTGGCTGCGCAGGGCTCAATAGTTGCCGGATCGCAGGGCCGGTTTTAGACTAGAACCGGGTCGGGCGGGGCGGCCCGCACCGTGGATCGAACACCACGATCGGGCCGTCGCACTCCAAACCGGAACAGTTGAGGTCTTACGAGATGGCTGCCGTAATTTCTTGTCCCCGCTGCCGTGCGCACGTCGCCGTGCCCGATGGCGTTACCTCCGCGACGGAGGTTCGCTGTCCGCTCTGCGACCACGAGTTTGCGTTTTCCGACGTGCCGGAGGAAGTGCCGGCCCTGATCGTGATGGGCCAGGAACAGCCGGTCGTCGCGGCGGCCGTTGAGGATCTGGCCGAACCGACCGACCTCGACGTGGCCGACGCGGAGATCGTCGGCGACCTGGAGATCGAGGACCTTGGGGCGGCCGATTCGACGGTCGACTTCACCGACTTCAGCGCGGCTCCGGACGACGAGTTGGACGAGCTCGACGTGGAGGAAGTGGCTGTCGAAGTCGAGACTGCCGACGAAGAGGCTGCGGACCAAGCCGCGGCCGACGTCGCCAATGACCAAGAGGGCGAAGGAAAAGAAGGCGAGGAGGTCGACATCGACGAGTTGCTTGACTTCGCCTCCACCGACGCCACGGCCGAACAGCAAGACACGGCTCCCCCGGAGGCCGAAGAAGAGAAGAAGGACAAGGATGACGCCGATATCGACGAACTGCTCGATTTCGCCTCCGATGGCGACGTCGAAACGGCGTCCGACAGCGACGTCGATTTCGGGTCGGACAGCGATGTCGATTTTGCCTCGAACAGCGGTGTGGACTTTGCCGCAGCGGGTGAAGAGGCCTCTGGCGAATTGGCCTCGGTCAGGGCTTCCGCGGGCGAAGGCGATCGTGCCGCCGCCCCCAAGAAGAAGAAATCGCGGAAGCTGCCGATCCTCGTCCAGCTTGTCGGCATCGTGGTGTTTGGCGTCTTCGGCCTCTTTCTCGGCTATGTGGCCATGCTTTGGATTAGCGCCGATCGGGTGAGGGTCATCAACGACTCGCTGCCGTTCATGGATCCCGTGGCCCAGCTGCTCGGCCCGCAGAACGTGCTGACCACGATGCGAGAGAGCGGCGGGGGCGGCTCTGGCGGTTCCGGTCTGCCCGAGCTGCGAATCGATGAAGATGACCTCGAGGCTCCCTCGGGTACCTTGATCGGCGATCAAGAGACGCCGGGCGATTTGCAGCCTGACTCGTACGACTCGCCTTACGAGGCGGATTCCTCCGCGGAGCAGCCATCTTCGGCGGGTGCGGCGGGCCGGCTCGAAGATCTCTTCGTGGCGGCGGCCCCCACCACCTCAGCGGACGAGGCGGCGACGGCCACCAAGAAGGCCGGCAACGTTTACGATCGCGTGGCGAATTGGGAGCGCAGGATCGCCGATGGAAAGATCAGCAAGCAGGATGCGAAGACCTTCAAGGAAGCGCAGAAGAAGCTCTTCAGGGACCTCGTCGACTTGGGCAGCCAGGCGACGTTTGCCCCCGAGGCCTCGCAAAGCAAGATCGACACGCTGCTCGCCTCGGTCGGGGCGCTGAGGTCGTATCGGAAACTCCGCAGCTTCGGCTATCAGGTTGTCTTCGAACGCTCCGCCACCACGTCCAACGCGGGCGCGTTCGTGATTGGCAAGGTGACGTCGACCGCTTCGCGGGGTGAGTTGAGCGAGTTGACGGTGGAAGTCGAGCGCAAAGGGAAGCCGACGCGAACGCTTCGCGTGGTGGCCGAGAACGCGGGGAACCTTGCTGAAGAGGACCAGGTGGCCCTGGTCGGCGTGATCGTCAGCGACCCGCAGAATCGGCTCGCGGGTTTTGCCGACGTCGACGATTCGGTCGTCGTGCTGAGCCGGTCGGTCGTGGCGATTTCGACGCCCTAGATCGAGCCCGTATTTCATGCACGTCGTGGCCGCCCGCAGCGCGAAGCCGCGCCAAGTGCGCGATCTACTCGTCGGCGACTTCGAAGTGGGCCATCACCGCCGGCAGCGTGTTCGGCTTGCCTTCCACTTCGATCTCGATCTTCTCGACGAAGCGGCCGCTCTTTTCACCGGCCGTGAAGGTCACCGGAATGCGGTGCAGCTTCTTCGCTTCCTGAGGCGTGTCGAAGCGAAAGCAATTGTCGGGACAGCTGATGCGGGCGATTTTGAAGGGTTCGTTCCCCCGCACCACCAATTGCTTAGTTACCTGGTCTCCCGGCTTGATCACGCCGAGCTGCAGGGACGCCGGGCTGACCGAGACCGACGGTCGGATGAAGCCGCGTACCGCGAGCGGAATCCGCGCCCGCTCGGGATCGTTCGTAATCAGTACGAGCCGGTCGTCGATGTGGCCTTCCGGGGCGGTGTCCTTCAGTCGCACCAGCAACTCGTAGCTTGCGCGGGTGCCGCTGGCTTGCTTCTCGCTCATTTCCACTTCGAAGTGTGAGGTCGAGCCCTCGATGTCGACGATTTCCCAGTCGCTGCGGCCGGCATACTGCACGATGACCTGCTTCTCGGCCACCTTGCCGGCGTCGACGGTTCCCAACTGCACCTGACCCGGCTTGAACACCACATCGCGACGCACGTAGCCGGTCACGTTGAGTCGCACTTCGGCGTGCGTCGGACGATCGAACGTCACGGTGACCGTGGCGTTGTGTGAGCCTTGGAACTTGATCGTGTCGAATTCGGTCACCAGCTCGACCGATTCGCGGCTCTTGAGCGTGTTCTTTCCCAGCTTCGGCAACGTGCAACCGCAGCTGGAGCGGATGCTGCTGATGTGGACGTCTTCCTTGTAGAGATTGGTGATCGTGAAGCGATGTTCGGCCTTCGCTCCGCGAGCGAGTCCCTCGAAGTCGTGTTCGAGCGAGTCGAACATCTTCTCCGCCCACTCCTGGGCGAAAGCCTGCTGGCCGCCGACCAGGGCGAACAGTCCAAACAGAGCCAGGGCAACAATCGAGACAATTCGCGACACGGTAAGTAGTTCCTTCAATGGCGGATGCGGCACAACGGCGTGGCACGTGACTCCGCCGCGGCAAGTCGCCGTGCGGAGCGATCCGGTCGTACGAAGGCCTGCGACGGACTTGGCCGTCCACGCCCCGCTCGACCGGACTAGACGTTGCGCAAACTGTAGGAATCTCGGGCGTTGGCGTCAACTTCGACCTGACGGCGAACTGGGCCGCCGCTGACAGCACCCGGCGGCCGGCACGAGGAAGGCCTTGGCGCCGAGCGATTCTCGCAGTTTTCGGGGCTTCCCCCGACGAGATTCGCTGGGCCCCGTGCGGTACCATGAGCCCCGTGCGGTAACATGAAACGGTCGGGCCGCCCAGGGCCACGTCGGCTCCTACCGCTATCATCCGAGCAAGAACCATGCGCGCCAGCACTTCCAACTTGTTTTTCTCCCCCAAGCTCGCCACAGTGGCCCCGCGGCTCACGACTCGGTGGCTGGCCGTTGCGTGGCTGGCGCTGGTCATCGCGTGTGCCTGGGTGGCGACCCCCTCTGCTGTGCGGGCTGACGAGCCGCCTCGCTCGGACGCGACCGGCCAGCGCCCGGCGGACGACTCGACAGCCTCGGACGCGACCGACGTCCCGGACACCCCCGCGTCCGACTCCCCCGCGCCGCCCGAGACGAACTCCGCCGCCGACCCCAAGCCGGTGCTGCCACCGCGGCATCCCTTTCCGCGGCGTGTCGACGCCCCGGGACTCGATGGCGGTGTCGGCTGGATCAACACCGCCGGACCGCTCGACCTGCGACAGCTACGTGGCAAATTCGTGGTGCTCGACTTCTGGACCTATTGCTGCATCAACTGCATCCACATCTTGCCCGAGCTGAAGAAGCTGGAACATGCCTACCCTGGGGAAATTGTCGTCATCGGGGTCCATTCGGCGAAGTTCGACACGGAGAAGGACTCGCAGAACATCACCGAGGCGGTGGTTCGCTACGACATCGAACACCCGGTGATCAACGACGCGGAGCACGCCATCTGGGAGCGTTACGGCATTACCGGTTGGCCGGCGCTGCGGGTCATCGATCCGGAAGGGAAGCTTGTCGCGGCGCATGGCGGCGAGATCGACTTCGAGTCGCTCGATCAGTTCTTCCAGAAGGCGCTCCCCTATTACCGGGCCAAGGGACTGCTGGACGAGACCCCGCTGCGGTTCGACCTGGCTCGCGACGCCCTGCCGCCGACGCCGCTCCGTTTTCCCGGCAAGGTGCTGGCCGATCCCGAGGCCGCGCGACTTTACATTGCCGATAGCGGTCATCATCGGATCGTGGTGACGGGCCTGGACGGCAAACTGCTCGACGTGATCGGCTCGGGGAGACGGGGCCTCGACGACGGTGACTACGCGACGGCCACCTTTGCACAGCCGCAGGGCATGGCCCTGCACGACGGGCACCTCTACGTGGCCGACACCGAAAACCACGCCATCCGCAAGATCGACCTGGCCGCGCGGCAGGTCACCAAGATTGCCGGCACGGGGAAGCAGAATCGGGGTTTGCCTCCGGGCGCCGACCAGCTCGACTTTGTGGCGGGAGCGGAGCTGAAGCTGCCCGACCGCTGGGTCAGCGAGCCCGGCGCGTTTCCCCTGGCCAGTCCGTGGGCGGTGTTCGCACAGGGCGAGCACCTCTACATCGCCATGGCGGGGCGGCACCAGATCTGGCGGATGACGCTCGACGAACAGGAGATCGAGGTCTATGCCGGCAGCGGTATCGAGAACATTACCGACGGTCCGCTGGCCCCGGAAAAGCCGCTGCGGCTGCTCGATCGGTTCGTCGATCCGGGTTCCTTCTCCGCCTTTGCCCAGCCGAGCGGTCTGGCCAGCGACGGCGAGTGGCTCTACATCGCCGACAGCGAGGGGAGCGCGATTCGCGCCGTTCCCTTCGACGCCACGAAGAACGTTAAGACCGTCGTGGGTGCGACCGACCAGACGCCCGGGCCGCGCGGCCGTCCGATCTATCCGCTGTTCAGCTTCGGCGATCGCGACGGACAGGGGGAAGAGGTCCTGCTGCAGCACGCCTTGGGGGTGGTGCATCACGACGGCCAGTTGTTCGTGAGCGATACCTACAACAACAAGATCAAGGTGGTCGATCTCGAGGAGCGGACCGCCAAGACCCTTGTCGGTGACACCGAGTCGGGCGACACGGACGATCCACCCCGCTTCGACGAGCCGGCCGGAATCACGTACGCGGGCGGCAAGCTTTACGTCGCCGATACGAACAATCATCGCATTCGCGTGATCGACCTGGAGACGCGCGCGGTGACGACACTCCAGATCGACGGCCTGGCACCGCCGCCTGCCGAGCAGCCCTCGGCCGGGCTGCCGGAGTCCGAGGAAGTCGTGAGGGTCGAGGGCGGACGAGTTCGGCCGGTCGACGGCGTGGTCCGGTTGAACGTGCAACTCAAGTTGCCCGAGGGCTGGAAGATCAACCCACGGGCCCCGCTCCGCTACCAGGTGGACAAGACGTCCGAGGGCGGTTTGGTTGCCCCGGGGGAACCGCTGGGGACGCTCGTCCGACTGCCTGAGGAAGAGCGACGTGCGACGTTCTCGATCCCGCTCCCGCTTCGCGAAGAGGGCGAGGGTGGCGACGTGGTCCGAGTTCGCGTGCGGTACTACTACTGCCAGGAAGGGGCCGAGGGACTCTGCAAAGTGGGCGACATCACCTGGGATGTCGAGTTTGCCGTGGCCGACGACGGCGAGCCCGCCGTGACGCTTGAGCACCGGGTGCCGTAGCAGCCTCGCCGAAGGCGGCTCGGTGGCGATTCAAGCCGGACGATCGGGGCGGGAAAGGGGGCCTCTGGTGGATTGTCGAATCGGCTCTAAATCGGCTACACTGACGCGTTTACCAATGCTTCACCCCCATGCTCGGGCGGACGGCCCGCTGCGGGGCAGCTAGGCGACGCGCGCCTCACGAACCATGTTCGACTCGCTGCAAGAAAATCTCTCCTCGGCATTTCGCTCGCTGGCCGGTCGCGGCAAGCTGACCGAAGCGAACATGCGCGAGGGTCTCGAGCAGGTGCAGACGGCGCTGCTCGAGGCGGACGTCAGCTTCAAGGTGGTCCGCGAGTTCATGCAGCGCATCACCGAGCAGGCGGTCGGCGAGCGCGTGCTCAAGTCGCTCAAGCCCAACGAAATGGTGATGGGCATCGTCCATCAAGAGCTGATTCGGCTCATGGGCGAGACCGACTCCGAGCTCAATCTGCACAGCGGCCTGAACATCCTCATGCTCTGCGGGCTGCAGGGTTCCGGTAAGACGACCACCTGTGCCAAGCTGGCCCGGCTGCTCAAGAAGCGTAGCGTCAAGCCGATGCTGGCGGCTGCCGACCTGCAGCGTCCCGCGGCGATCGAACAATTGCGGGTGTTGGGCGAGCAGATCGGAGTGCCGGTCTATACCGACTTCGACAGCAAGGACCCGGTAAAGGTCTGCCGCGCCGCGGTGACCGAGGCGAAGTCGAAAGACGTCGACGTGCTCATCCTCGACACGGCCGGTCGATTGGCGATCGACCAGGAGCTGATGACCGAGCTGTCGAACATCGACAAGCAGGTCGAGCCCGACCAGGTCTACCTGGTGGTCGACGGTATGACGGGTCAGGACGCGGTGAACAGTGCCCAGGGCTTCAACGACGCGCTCGAACTCAACGGCGTGATCATGACGAAGCTCGATGGCGACGCCCGTGGCGGGGCGATCCTGTCGGTGCGCGAGGTGACGGGCGTGCCGGTCAAGTTCATCGGTACCGGCGAGAAGATCGACGAGCTGGACGACTTCAGCCCCGAGCGGATGGCGGGCCGGATCTTGGGCCAGGGCGACATTGTCGGCCTGTTCAAGAAGGCTCAAGAGGAGTTCGATCAGGAAGAGGCGGTCCGCGCCGAAGAACGGCTCCGCAAGGGCGAATTTACGCTCGACGACTTTCGCAAGCAGATGAGCCAGGTCACCAAGCTCGGCCCGATGCAGAAGGTGATGGGCATGCTGGGTCTCGACGGCGGCATGCAGGAGATGCTCGACGGCGTCGACACCGAGAAAGACATGCGGCGGATGTTCGGCATCATCGATTCGATGACGCCCGAGGAAAAACGCAATCCGAAACAGGCGATCGATCAGAGCCGCCGCCGCCGTATTGCCGAGGGCGCGGGCGTGGCCCCCAGCGAGGTGAAGGGACTGATCGAGCAATACGACACGTTGGCCAGCGTGATGAAGCAGATGTCGGGCATGGGAATGCGCGACCGCATGCGGATGGCCCGCCAGATGCAAACGGACGCCATGGCGAACCCGGCCGGTCAGCTTGCGAAGAAGAAACAGGGAACCGGAAAACGGCTTTCGCCGAAGGAAAAGGCCCGTTTGAAGAAACAGCGTGCCAAGGAGCGTCGTCGCGCGAAGCGCAAGTAGAAGCGGCCGGGCAATGCCCAAGAGGGGCGACACCGATGGCCGGCGGCGAGTTGCAAGTCAACGAATAAGCCAAGTCACCGATTTAACAATTCAGCTACCAGTAACAAGTCAACCATTCGTCAAGATCGAGGGAGAAAACTGTGCCAGTTCGCATTCGCATGAAGAAGTTGGGCCGGACGCACCGCCCCTATTTTCGCATTTGCGCCGTCGACGGACGGCGCCCGCGCGACGGTCGCGTGCTCGAAGAGTTGGGGACCTACGACCCGATGATTCGTGACGTCGATGCTCGTGCCCGGCTGAACAACGAGCGAATCAGCTACTGGTTGGGCGTCGGTGCTCAACCGTCGGACAAGGTCAAGGTGCTGATCAAGAAGTACGGCCCGGAAGGCTCGCACAGCGAGGCCCAGGCGGCGGCGCTCGAGCGTTTGGCGGCCCCCTCGGTGGTTCCCGACGCCGGTGCCCCGACCTACGTCCGCGAGGAGAAGAAGGAAGCGCCTGCCGAAGCGGCTGAGGCGAGCGAATCGACCGCAGCGGCGGCGGCAACCGATGCCGGCGCGGAGGCGCCCGTCGAGGAAGCGCCGGCCGAAGAGGCGGCCAGCGAGGAAGCCGCGGCGGAAGAGGCAGCCGCACCCGAAGCCGCGGTAGAAGAGCCCGCTGCCGAGGCGGAAGCGGAGACCCCGGCCGAAGAATCTGCCGAGGAAGAACAGAAAAGCGAGTAAGCCCGGTCATGCGGTTCGACGTCTTGACCCTGTTTCCCGAGATGTTTCCGGGATACCTGGGCCAGAGCCTGTTGAAGCTGGCGATCCAGCGAGGCCTGGTCGACGTCAAGTTGCACGACATCCGCGACTGGGCAAAGGACAAACATAAGTCGGTCGACGATCGACCCTTTGGCGGCGGCCCCGGCATGGTGCTGCGAGTCGAGCCGGTGGTCGAATGCGTCGAAGCGGTGCGAGAGGAGAAAGACAGCGCGTCGAATGCGAAAGACAGCCAGGTGCGGCCCGGTCGACTGGTCATGCTCACGCCCCAGGGGCGAAAGCTCGATCAGCCGTTGGTCGAGGAGTTGGCCGCTGAAGAACGCTTGATCTTACTCTGCGGACGTTATGAAGGGTTCGATCAACGCGTCCGTGACATCCTGGAGCCGGACGAGATTTCCGTCGGCGATTATGTCCTCAACGGCGGCGAGGTGGCCGCCATGGTCGTCATCGACGCCGTAATACGATTGATTCCCGGAGTTTTGGGAGACGAACAAAGCAGCCAACAAGATTCCTTTTCCGCCAGCCGCCGGCACCTGCTCGAATTCTCGCAATACACGCGGCCCCGCGAGTTTCGAGGTCACCAGGTTCCCGAGGTGTTGCTCTCGGGCGATCATCAGCAGATTGCCGCCTGGCGCGAAGAAGAGAGTCGGCGAAAGACCGAACAACGACGCGGTGACTTGTTGTCACCGCGCGAGTCGGGCGAGTGACCGCTCCCCCGCTCAAAAAGCGACGCCAAGAAAGCGAAACTTCGAAGGCGATTTGGGAAGGGCGAGTCGGCACGCGACCGCGACGAAACCACAAGCGAACGAAGTGACCTGTAAGAGGATCGAATCGATGAGTCAAGAATTACTCGACTACGTCCAAAGCGGCAGCCTGAAGACGGAAGCGCCCCAATTCGAAATCGGCGATACGGTCGACGTCCATACGCGGATCATGGAAGGCGACAAAGAACGCATCCAGGTCTTTTCCGGCACGGTGATTGCGCGGAGCGGCGCCGGCACGAGCGAAATGTTCACCGTGCGTCGCATCGTGCAGGGCGAAGGCGTGGAGCGCAAGTTCCCGTTGCATTCGCCGCGAATTGCCACCGTCGAGGTCAAGCGTCACGGCGTCGTCCGCCGGGCGAAGCTCTACTTCCTCCGCGATCGTGTCGGCAAGGCGGTGCGGCTCAAGGAACGCCGTATGGACACCAAGAAGAAATAGCCGCGCGGAAGCCGCGCGCGGAGGCGTCGCGGCGAGAAGCGAGGGTGAGCGGCAAGAATTGAGGGCGAGATGTTGGGCCGTTGGCTGGCATTCCCGTGGCGCAAAGCGCCGCTCGGGATGCGGGGTGAGGATGCGGCCGCCCGCTTTTTGAAACGTCAGGGCTATCGGATCATCGCCCGTGGCGAGACTTGGGGGAAGACCGAGATCGACATCATCGCCGTCGACCGGCGCGATCCGCGGGGTCGGGCGATCGTCTTCATCGAGGTCAAGACCCGCACGAGCATCGCCAAGGGCGAACCGGCGGCCGCGGTGGACGAGGCGAAGCGGCGAAAGCTGACGATCGCGGCCCTGGCCTATCTGAAGCGGAAGGGCTTGCTGAATTATCCGGCCCGCTTCGATGTCGTGTCGGTGCTCTGGCCTGCAGACGAGAAGCGGCCCACGATCGAGCACTTCCAAAACGCCTTCGAGCCCGAGGGCCGCGGGCAGATGTTTGCGTAACGTCGGGCCGGCTGGTCAGCTTGGGGACTCGGCCTGTCCAAAGACCGTTTCGTTCAAAGAGTCTGCCGACTCTGCGCCCCCAAACTCAAAAGGGCCATTGCCGGCCGAGGGCCTGCCGCTGCTCGGCACCCAGCTGCTTGATTCCTTTGCGGGCCAGTTTCAACAGGGCCGTGAGTTCGTCTTCCGTAAAAGTTGCTTCTTCGCCCGTTCCCTGCACCTCGACGAACTGGCCGCGTCCGGTCATCACGACATTCATGTCGACCGAGGCGCCGACATCTTCGACATAGTCCAGGTCGAGCACCGGCGTGCCGTCGACAATGCCGACGCTGATGGCAGCCACACTGTCGACCAGCGGCGAACGCTGTGGATCGGGCAGCTCGTTGAGCGAGTGGACCGCGTCGACCAAGGCGATAAACGCCCCCGTGATGCTGGCCGTGCGGGTGCCCCCGTCGGCCTCCAGCACGTCGCAGTCGACGGTGATCAGCTGTTCGCCCAAGGCCTCGAGATCGACCACCGCGCGGAGACTGCGCCCGATGAGTCGCTGAATCTCGGTGGTGCGGCCGTCGATCTTGCCGCCGCGGTCGCGACTTTTTCGCGGACTGGTGCTGCCGGGCAGCATGTTGTACTCCGCGGTGACCCAGCCCTTGCCGTTGCCCTCAAGCCAGGGCGGCACCCGCTGACTGACGCTGGCCGTGCAGAGCACAGTGGTGCGGCCGGCCTGAATGAGCACGCTGCCGGGTGTGGCCCGGGTGTAGCGTCGTTTGACCTTGAGCTTGCGAAGTTCGTCGCGTTTTCGTTTGTCGTGGCGCATCGATCGGGGACTTGTAAGCTGTGTTGTGGTTGGCCAACGGGTGATTTCGAGCGGGGCGGTCGATGAAGTAGAAGGCCTGACGAGCCGCTAACTTTGCGAGGCCAGCAGCCAGGCCAAAATACCCTTTTGGGCGTGCATGCGGTTGCCGGCCTGTTGAAAGACGACGCTCTGCGGGCCGTCGATGACCTCGGCCGATACCTCTTCGCCGCGATGGGCCGGCAGACAATGCATGAACACGGCTCCGGTCGCGGCGCGGGCCATCATCTCGACGTCGACTTCGAAGCCGGCAAAATCGCGGGCCCGTTTTTCCTTTTCGCTCTCCTGGCCCATGCTGGCCCAGACATCGGTGTAGACGACATCGGCCCCGGCAACTGCCACGGCCGGATCGCTGGTCTGGCGAACGTCGGCGCCGGGCACTTCGCTTCTTAGTTGCGCGAGGAACGGTTCGTCGAGCTGGTAGCCCTCGGGACAGGCCGCGGCAAAGGCGACGCCGCATTTGCCGCAGGCCACCGCCAGGCTGCGGGCGACGTTGTTGCCGTCGCCCACCCAGGCCAGCTTCAGGCCTTCGAGCCGGCCGAATCGCTCTCGCATCGTGAACAGGTCGGCGATCGCCTGGCAGGGATGTTCGAGGTCGCTGAGCCCGTTGACGACGGCCGCGGTGCAATGTGCGGCGAGCTGCTCGATCGTCTCGTGCGAGAACGTGCGGGCCACGATGACGTCGACGAATTCGCTGAGCACGCGGCAAAAGTCCCCGACACTCTCGCGCTTGCCAAAGCCGACGTCGTCGCCCAAGAAGAGCGTGCCTCCGCCGAGCTGGATCATCCCGGCCTCGAAACTGACGCGGGTGCGCAGCGAAGGCTTCTCGAACAACAGGGCCATGACCCTGCCAGGAAGCAGCGGCTCGCGGAGACCCTTGTGGAATTTTGCCTTGAGATCCTCGCTGACCGCGAAGATGTGCTCGAGGTCGGCGCCGCTGACGTCGAAGGCGGTCGTGAGGTGCCGCATAGGGCTGATTCGTTCCGTGGGAGTCGTGTCGGGGGCAGGGCGTCGCGGTGGGCTTTTCGTAATGGGTCTTACCGAGACGGGCTTGGTCGTGGCGGCCTCACGCGGCCGCGCGAATCACCTCGCACAGCAGCTGGCACCCCTCGTGGGCCAGTTCATCGCTCAGCGTCAGGGCTGGAAGCAGCCGCACGACCGTCTCTTGCGTGCAGTTGACCAGCAGCTTCCGCTCCAGACAGGTTTGCACCACGTTCGTCGCGGGCACGCTCAGCTCGATGCCGATCATCAGCCCCAAGATCCGCACCTCGCGAACGTGCTCGCACTCGTCGACCAGCGGGCTAAGGTGCGACCCAAAAATTTCGCTGAGCTCGCTGGCTCGCTGCAGCAGGTTCTGCTCTTCGATCGTGCGGATGACGGCCAGACCCGCCTCCGCGGCGAGCGGATTTCCGCCGAACGTCGAGGCGTGCATACCGGGCCGCAGACTCTTGGCAATCTCGGCGGTCGTAAGCAGCGCTCCGCCGGCGACGCCGCCGCAGACCGACTTGGCCAGCGTCATTACATCGGGGGTGACGCCAAAATTCTGGTAGCCGAACCAATGTCCGGTTCGTCCGCAGCCAGCCTGAACTTCGTCGAACATGAGCAGCAGTTCGTGTTCGTCGGCCAATTGACGGAGCCCGGCCAGGAACCCGTCGGGCGGGATGCGGATGCCCCCCTCGCCCTGGATCGGCTCGATCAAGATGGCGGCCGTCTCTTCGTCGACCAGGTCGGCGACCGCCGCCAGGTCGCCGAAGGGGGCGTAGACGAAGCCGGCCATCAGTGGCCCCAGCCCGGCGTGGTACTTCGGCTGCGCGGTGGCGGTTGTCGCAGCGAGCGTGCGTCCATGGAAGCCGCCCTCGAAGGTAATGATCTTGTAACGCGACTCGGGCGTGTGCAGACGGGCGAGCTTGATGGCCGCCTCGTTGGCCTCGGCCCCCGAGTTGCAGAAAAAGGCCTGGCCGCCGAAGCTTCGTTGCGCCAGGGCGGCGGCCCAGCGACCTTGCGACTCGGTATACCAGGTGTTGGGGACGTGGATCAGTTGTTCGACCTGATCGCGCACCGCCCGCACGACCTCTGCCGGACAATGGCCCAGCAGATTGCAGCCCCAGCCAGGGAACAGGTCGAGATAACGTTGGCCCTCGCTGTCCCAGACATGCGAGCCGCTGCCCCGCACGAGCGTCACGGGGTAGCGTTTGTAGTTGGGCACGACGTATTGCTCGAAGAGCGCGACGACCTCATCGTGCTTCGTCTTGGCGGCCGCTGCGGACGGGGATGCGTTGGATCCGGATGCGGTGGCCATCATGTTTCCAGTCGCGTGCCGATGCGGCGTCACCCGGCGTGCGCAAATATGGGAAAGAAGTCAGCCCGACACGATTTCCGTGCCGACGCCTTCGTTCGTATAGATCTCCAGCAGCAACGAGTGCCGCAGGCGACCGTCGATGATGTGGATCTTGCCGACGCCGCGATCGAGCGTCGCCAGGCAGGCCTCGACCTTGGGAATCATGCCCGATTGGATCGAGCCGGCGGCGATCAGCTGTCGCGCTTCATCCGTTCTCAGTGAGCTTATCAGGCTGTTTGAATCTTCGATATCCCGTCGCACGCCGTTGATGTCGCTGAGGAAGACGAGCTTCTCGGCCCCCAGCGACTCGGCCACCGCCATGGCAGCCGTGTCCGCGTTGACGTTCAGCTTCTCGCCCGCCTCGTCCAGGCACATCGACGGAATGACCGGCACCTGTCCGGCGTAGCAAAGGTTGTCGATCGTCAGGCGATCGACCCGGGTGACCTCGCCGACGCGGCCCAGCTCGACGCGCTGGCCGGCGGCGTCGGTCAACTCCAGCAGGCGTCCCTCGAGGACGTTGGTGCTCCGGAAGTTGAGCGGCATGGCCCGTCCGCCCAGTCGCTCGATCTCGGTGGCGATCTGCTCGTTGGTTTCATAGGCCAAAACGCGCTCGACCACCGCGAGCGTGGCATCGTCGGTGACGCGTCGACCCTGTTCGAAACGGCTTTCCAGGCCCTCGGCGGCCAAGGCCCGGTTGATCGCTTTGCCGCCGCCATGCACGACGACGGGCCGCATGCCGACCGTTTCCATGAAGACGATGTCGATCAGCACATGGTGCAGCGCATCGAGGTCGTCGAGCAGACTGCCACCGAGTTTGATGATTGTCACCTTGTCGCGCAGCCGGCGGATCCAGCCGAGGGCTTCGATGAGGACGTCGGCCTTTTCAATGGCTTCCTGCACGGCGGCTTCCTGTACGGCGGCACGCTTCTGGAAAGATCGCTTCGGGCAAAAATCAACGCTCGCTCGCAGGGCCCGCCACGCGGCAGGTGCGCTCGAGCGGAAGACGCGGTTCCGCCCCAGCCGGGACCATCTCATGACAATGAGAACCGGTGATTGTAGGACTGGCTCGGCCAAAGTTCAACGAACGGCGTGAGCCGCCGGCGAGCCGTGACGCAACGCTCACGCTTGGCATTCCACGGGCCGCTTCATGCTCTTTTTCCGCGGTCCGGCGACACTGGCAACCGGCCTGCGTTCCTGTCAAGATAGCGGTTTCGCCTGGGGTCGCGGGCCATCGACGGGTGGCGGACGGTCCGCCATGGCGCTGGCGAGCGACAAACACGATTCAACCCTCGAACGGGACGGCGTGACGCAGATGAGTGCTCCGGTGGCGGTCGTGATGGCGGCGGGCAAAGGGACCCGCATGAAGTCGGAGTTGCCCAAGGTCTTGGTACCGGTCTGCGAGCGACCGATGATCGAATACGTGCTCGAGGCCCTGGCCGCCGGTGGCGTGGAACGACATCTGGTCGTGGTGGGTCACCGGGCCGACCTGGTTCGCGAGACTCTCGACGGATGGACGGGCGTCGAATTTGCCCTGCAGTCTGAACAGCTCGGCACTGGCCACGCCGTGATGATGTGTCGCGAGCTGCTGCAGGATCATGATGGGGCGGTGCTGGTCGTGGCTGGCGACTCGCCGCTGATGCAGAGCGACTCGATCGCGGCGCTGTTAGCCGAATTTGACCGCGAGCCGGCGGCCTGCATCTTGGGCACCGGATATCGCGACGATCCGCACGGCTTCGGGCGAATCGTGCGTGGCGCGGGCGGTCAGTTCGACGTCATCGTCGAGGAGAAGGATGCCACCGACCAGCAGCGGGCCATCACCGAGGTCAATCTGAGCTGCTACGTCTTCAACGGTCAGGACTTGCTCTGGGCCCTCGACCAGCTCAGCAACGACAACAAACAGCGGGAATACTACGTGACCGATTGTCCTGGTATCCTGAAGGATGCCGGCAAGCGGGTGGTTGCGCTCGACGTGCTCAAGCCCTGCGAGGCGCTGAGCATCAACACGATGGACGATCTCGCCGCGGTCGAAGCGGAAATGCGGAGTTCCACACGGTCCGAGGCGTAGGCGAGCGGTGCCGATCGCTGGGCGTTTCGGTCATCGCGACGAACCCTTTTTCAAGCAGAGCCGTGAAAGATATCAAGATTTTCAGTGGGCGGGCGAATCCGGATCTGGCCCTGCGCATTTGCGAATACCTGGCCTTGCCCATGGGGCGGATCTCGCTCGGCGATTTTCCCGACGGGGAGATCGCCTGCAAGATCGACGAGGACATTCGCGGACGCGACGTGTTTCTCGTCCAGCCGACTTGTCCCCCGGTCAATCAGAACCTGATGGAGCTCTTGATCATGATCGAGAGCTGCAAGCGGGCCAGTGCCGAGCGCGTCACCGCGGTGATTCCCTACTTCGGCTACGCGCGGCAGGATCGCAAGGACGAAGGCCGCGTGCCGATCACGGCCAAGCTGGTTGCCAATCTGGTCACCCGTGCCGGGGCCGACCGCGTGCTGGCGATGGATCTGCACGCCGCGCAGATTCAGGGGTTCTTCGACGTGCCGGTCGATCACCTCTATGCTGCGCCCGTGCTGAATGACCATTTCCTGGCCATGAATCTGCGGTCGGAGGACATCGTGGTGGTGAGCCCCGACGAAGGCAGCATCAAACGGGCCCTCGGCCACGTGAAACGCCTGGGCGGAGAGCTGGCGATCGTTGACAAGCGACGCTCCAGTGCCGAGACGACTCGCCAGGAGAACATCATCGGCGGACCGGTCGCCGACAAGATCGTGCTGATGTTCGACGACATGATTAGCACGGCCGGGTCGATCTGCGGGGCGGCCCACGTGCTGGCCCAGGAGGATGCCCGCGAGATTCACGTGGCCGCGACCCACGGGGTGCTCTGTGGCGAGGCCCCGGAACTTCTGCTGCGGGCGCCGATCACGAGTGTGGTGATCACGGACACGATTCCCCTGGCCGAGGACCAGCTGATCGACAAGATCGAGATTCTCTCGGTGGCCCCGCTGCTCGGCGAGGGGATCAAGCGAATTCACCGAAACGAGTCGGTAAGTCGGCTTTTCGACGAGGTTTCCGGCGTCAAGTGGGCTTGAAAAGGCGTCCGAAACGGTCAAAATAGTGGGTTTCCCATACGATTTGGAAATACCCCAGGGCGGTCGAGGAACGCGCGATGGCGGAAGTTCTGCAAGTTGATAATCGGGATTGGACCGGCAAGCGGCGCGTTCGTCGCCAGCGAGCGGCCGGGCGAATACCCGCCGTGCTCTACGGCCATGGCCAGGAGGTCGTGCATCTCTCGGCGGCCACCGCCGATCTGGCCGCGGCGGTGCGTCACGGTAGCCAGGTCGTCGATTTGGCGGGCGCCGTGAAAGAGACGGCCCTGATCAAAGAAATTCAGTGGGATACCTTCGGCCAAGAGATGCTGCACGTCGACCTGGCGCGCGTCTCGGCCGACGAGCGAGTCGCCGTCACCGTGGCGTTGGAACTCCGCGGCGACGCCCCGGGGATAAAGCAGGGTGGAGTGGTCGACCAGCCCGTACACGAGATCGAAATCGAGTGTCCGGCCGCTGCCGTGACCGCGTCGCTCGAGGTGAACATCAACAGCTTGGAACTCGATCAGTCGATCACCGTGGGTGAGCTCGAGTTGCCGCAGGGTGCCTCGCTGCTGGTCGACGCGGACATGGTCGTCGTGCAGTGCTCCGAGCCGGCTCCGGAACTGGACGAAGAAGAGGGCGAACCGGCACCTGCCGAGCCCGAGGTCATTGGTGCCAAGAAAGAAGAAGGCGAAGGGGAGGAGAGTTAGCGGGTGCGATTGTTCGCCCGCGTGTAATGCGGACGGGCAGCCGATCGCCGTGCCGTTGACGTGTTGAATGTCGTCCCATGAAGCTCGTTGTCGGTTTGGGAAACCCGGGACGCAAGTACGTCGGAACCAGGCACAATATCGGTTGGGAAGTGCTGGCCCGCCTGGCGGACGATCACGGCACCAGCCGACCCAAGAGTAAGTTTCAAGGTGAAGTCGTCGAAGCCGATTTGAGCGGCCAGCCGGCCCTGTTGTTGGCCCCGCACACCTTCATGAATCGAAGTGGACAGAGCGTGGCGGAAGCCCGCAGCTTTTACAAGATCGCGGACGAGGACTTGCTGGTCGTATGCGACGACTTCAATCTGCCGCTCGCCAAACTACGTTTTCGTAGCCAAGGCTCCTCGGGTGGGCAAAAGGGACTTGCCGACATCATCCGGGCCTTGGGGCACGAGCAGTTCGGACGGCTTCGCATTGGCGTTGGCGAGGTGCCCGAGCGTTGGGACGCGGCGGACTTTGTCCTCTCGAAGTTTACGAAACAGGAGCGACCCGAGGTCGATGAAGCCCTGGTCGACGCGGCCGAGGCGATTTCGTTGTGGGCTGTCCAGGGGATGGCCGAAGCGATGAATCGTTTCAATTGAGCGTGGCCAGATCGGCGAGCGGACATCCGCCCGTCGCGGTGGCGAAAACGAACGGCGCTGGTTACCGATTCGAGGAGTAAGATTTTGGCAGAAAACTTTTACGAAGGCCTTTTCATCCTGGATGCGAACCGCTATTCGCGGAATCCGACGGAGGTTTCCGGCAAGATTCCCAGCCTGATCGAGGGTCAGGGTGGCGAACTGCTGGTGAGCCGTCTCTGGGAAGAGCGGCGACTGGCTTACCCGATCAAGGGACAGCGCAAGGGAACCTACTGGTTGACCTACTTCAAGATCGAGGGCTCGAAGCTGACCGAGCTGTCGCAGTTGAGCGAGCGCAGTGACACGATCCTGCGGCACTTGTTCTTGAAGGTCGATCCGCGAATCGTCGATACCCTGGTGGCCCACGCTTCGGCCGAAGGGGCGGCCAAGCCGGCCGAAGCGGCCTCGTCCGCCTCGGCCCCGGCCAAATCGGACGAGGCGAAGCCGGCGGCGGCGCCTGCCAAATCGGACGAAGCTAAGCCGGCTACGGCGAGCCCCGCGGAGTCGGAAGCTGCCACCGCGAGCGAAGGAGAGCCGGCCGCCACGGAGTAGGTAGAACGAACGTCGCTTTGGCCCTGTCCCGGATTGGCCCTTTGCGGAATCGTCCTCGGCGGCGGGGTTCTTGCCGGCGACGGGGCAATTTTGCTACATTTCCAAGTACGGTACGTCTGTGCAGATAGTCGCCGCGATCGCCGCGCCCTGTGCAGCACGTCTCGCCGCGATCGGGAGAGGCCGCGATCAGGAGAATCAGTCTGTTAATCGACGGAGGCGAACATGGCGAGCTATAACCGAGTCGTGCTGGTCGGCAATTTGACGCGTGATCCCGAGTTGCGCTACATCCCCAGCGGCACCGCGGTGACCGATCTTGGTCTGGCCGTGAACGACCGCCGCAAGAATGCCAGCGGCGAGTGGGTCGATGAGACAACCTTTGTCGACGTGACCCTCTGGGCCCGCACCGCCGAAGTGGCCAGCGAGTACCTGAGCAAGGGCTCGCCGGTGCTGATCGAAGGTCGCTTGAAGCTCGATCAGTGGGAAAAGGAAGGCCAGAAGTTTTCCAAGCTCCGCGTCGTCGGCGAGAAGATGCAGATGCTGAGCGGACGTGGTGGCGGTGGCGGTGGCGGCGGTGGAGGTGGCTCGTCGCGAGCCGATTCCGAGTACAGCGCTCCGGCCGGCGCGGGTGCGTCGCAGCAAGGTCCGCCGCCCGACAGTGACTTGCCGTTCTGATTTAGTTCTACGCGGCGGGACAGGCCGGTTGAGGGCCGCCCACGCTTCGCCCCGAAATAGTGAAAAATAGTGAATTCGTGAGATAGCGAGCACGCCCGATGGCCGTTACCAAGCAAAAGAAAAAGAAGCGAGCCAACAGCAACTTCAGGCGTTTGCCCAAGGGACCCAATGGCGGCATCGAGCTGCTGTTGATCCAGACGGTCGACGAGTTGGGGTCGCAGGGCGAAGTGGTCGAGGTGAAGCCCGGTTATGCCATCAATTACCTCTTGCCGCAGGGCCTGGCGACGTTTGCCACCGAGCATCACAAGCGGATGGTCGAAAAACACCGCGCGCGACTGCTCGAAATCGAAGAGAGTCGCCTCGGCAGCCTGCGCTCGCTGGCCGAGCGCATCGGCAAACAGAGCGTGACGATCGAGGCGAATGCCAACGCCGACGGCCATCTCTATGGCAGCGTGGGGGCACCCGAGATCGTGGCGGCGCTGAAGCGGTTCGACATTTCGATCACCGACGACCAGGTGCGGCTCGAGGGCCCGCTCAAGGAGTTGGCCCTGTACACGGTGAAGATTCACCTGGCACGCGACATCGACGCCGAGTTGAAGGTCTGGGTCGTGCCGCTGGCGGGTGAAGAAGAGGCGGCCCAGGCGGCCTCTGGCGACGCCGAGAGCTAGCGGCCCGCTTGCCGCGAAGATTGCCTCGGTACGATGAACACAGGGAGGATCATCGACGCATGGCCACGGCGCCGCAAGCCACCGCACGATCGGCGACCGCGCGCCGTTCCGCCTCGGGCGACGACGGCCTGTTCGATCGGCAGCCGCCCGCCAATCTCGAGGCGGAGCGGAACATGCTCGGCAGCATTCTGCTCGTTCCCGAGGTCTGCGACGACATCGCCTTGATCGTCCGCGCAGAGGATCTCTACGACGACGCCCATCAGAAGATCTTTCGCCAGATGCTGGCGCTGCACGAAGCGAGCCAGCGCATTGACGTCACGCTGCTGATCGAGCGGCTCAAGTCGGCGGGCGAGTTCGAGTCCGTCGGCGGCGCGGCCACGTTGGCAGAGTTGGCCCAAAGTGTGCCGACCGCGGCCAACGCCGAGTACTACGCCCGCATCGTTCACGACAAGGCGAACCTGCGAAATCTGATTCGCACGACCACGGAGATCATTCGCGACGCCTACGAACAGGCCGAGTCGAGTCGCGAAATGCTCAATCGGGCTGAAGAGCGGATCTTCGCCATCCGCGACGAGCGCGACACGGGCACGCTCAATCCGATGAAGGACGTCTTGCTCGAGGCGTTCGAGGAAATCGACGCCCGCATGAAACATGGCGGCGCGTCGGGCCTGTCGACCGGGTTTGGCGATCTCGACCGGCTCACGGGTGGTCTTCATGGTTCGGAATTGATCATCATTGCCGGCCGTCCGAGTATGGGCAAAACGGCGCTGGCGGCCAACATTGCCGAGTATGTCGCCGTCGAGGCCGACCAGACGACGCTCTTTGTCAGCCTGGAAATGTCGCGGCTGGAACTGGTCCAGCGCATCATGTGTTCCAGCGGCGAGATTTCGGGCGAGAAGTTCCGCAGCGGTTATCTTTCCGCCGACGATCACCAGAAGCTGATCGAGGTTTCGGCGAAACTCGGCAAGAGTCCCATGTTCATCGACGACTCGCCCAGCCGAACGGTGACCGAGATTGCGGCCACGGCGCGACGGCTCAAGCGGCGCGAGGGCCTGAGCCTGATCGTGCTCGACTATCTGCAGCTGATCCAGCCGGACGATCCCTCCGACCCGCGACAGGAGCAGGTCGCCAAGATGGCCCGCCGGCTGAAGGTGCTGGCACGCGAAATGGAAGTGCCGGTAATTTGTCTGGCTCAGCTCAATCGCCAGGCGGAGATGACGAAGGATAACCGGCCGAAACTCAGCCATCTTCGTGAAAGCGGTGCCATCGAGCAGGATGCCGACGTCGTGATGATGGTGCACCGCGAAGAGTACTATCTGAGCGCCCAGGAGCGCCAGGCGCTCAAGGATCAGGGCAATCCCAACAACATTCTCGGCGAGGCCGACGTGATCGTGGCCAAACAGCGTAACGGTCCGACGGGCGAGGTGAAGCTGCACTGGTTCCAGCAGTTCACACGCTTCAAGAATGCGGAAATGCGGTCGTACGACGAGTTTGAACAGTACGGCGTGGCCGACGAATTCTAGCTGACGGCACACCACGGCGCCCTTGCTAGCGAAGCCGGGCGGGGGTGACCTGCTCGAGGTGCGGAGCCGCTCGGGCCATCGCTCCAATGCCCCTGGATTGCTCTTCGATGGCGGCAAGTTTCCACCCCGGCGATAACGCGCCGAGCGCTGGCACCGCTGCCAATGGCTCCAATCCCTGACAATTCGACTTGTCGCCGGAACCCCGATTCGCTATTCCTACCCGACCTTTCGGCGGGATTTTGAGGCGGCGGAACCGAGCATTCGCTCAATCTGCAGTCCGCAGACGACCGGCTCGCATCTTGTCTTTTGCTGCTCCGATCCAAGGATGTCCACCTGATATGTTCAGGGCTTGCCGCGTTTCTGCCCTCGCGCGCCTAGCGCCTGCGCTCCTTTTGGGGTGCATGTTGGCTGTGTCGTCGCCGTTGCGCGGACAGGAAACTCCCTACTCGCCCGCGGGCTCGACGGTCGTCGACGTTCGCGTGCTGGGCAATCGGGCGGTGTCGCTGGCCGACATTCGAGGCGAGCTGAATACACGCGTCGGGCAGCCGTTCGACGGTCGCACGGTCAATGAGGATGTGCGAGCCTTGGTCGCGACGCGCAAGTTCGTCGACGTTCAGGTGCGGACCCGGCCGGGTCCCCAACCGGGCACGGTCGTGGTGGTGTTCCAGGTCTTCGAGTATCCCAAGGTGGAGTACATTCACTTCCTGGGCAACGAGGTTCGCGACCGTTCGCTTAAGGGGGCGATCGACCTGAAGATCGGCGATCACCTCGACGCGTTCTCGGTCGAGTCGGCCCGCGACGCGATCGTCGCCTTCTACAAGGAGCGGGGCTATAACAAGGTCCGGGTCGACATCCGTGAGGGGACGTCGCCTTCCGATCGCGGCGCCGTGTTCGTCATCAGCGAAGGGCCGCAACAGCAGATTTGGGAAATCGACTTCATCGGCAATTCGATCGTCAGCGACGGCCGTTTGAAGACCCAGGTGCAGGCCAAGCCGAGTCCCTTCCGCTACACGCCGTTCGGCAAGGGCTATGTGAACCTCAAGCAGATCGATGCGGACGTCGAGAAGATCGAGTCGTACTACCGCGACCTCGGTTACATGTTGGCCCGCGTCGGCCGCGAACTCAAATACAACGAAGACGAAACCCGCCTGGCCATCACCTACGTGATCGACGAGGGACCACGGTTCCGTATTCGCAACGTGGCCATTCGGGGTACCCGCGTGTTCAGCGAGCAGCGGCTGGCGTCGGTCCTCGACCTCAAGTCGGGTGCCTTCTTCGACGGGCCGGCCATGCGCAAGGACGTCGGCAAGCTCTCCGACATCTACGGCGCCGTGGGCTACGTCATGGTCGACGTCAATCCTTCGCCGCGAACCCTGCCCAGCACGCCCGAGATCGACCTGGTCTACGACATCGACGAAGGGAAGCGTTACCGCGTCGGCCGCATCGACGTGAATATCGACGGCGACGACCCGCACACCAGGCTGTCGGTCGCCCTGAACCGGCTCTCGTTCCGACCGGGCGACATCGTCGACATCCGCAAGATTCGCGACAGCGAGCGGCGACTGCGGGCTTCCGGTCTGTTTGCCTCCGATCCGATCACGGGTCAGCAACCGCGAATCGTCTACGAGCCGCGGTCCGGCGAGAGTGCCGCGGGCATCGCCCGTCAGCCGCGGGGCCCGGCCGTGCGTGGCCAGAGTCCCGACGGGCCGCCGCGGACACTGCCCCCCCTGGTCCAGCTGGAGCTGGTTCCCGACGGTCAGCCATACCCGTGGCCGACGCGTCCGGGTCAGGTCGGACCCCATCCCGGTCGGACGGCACCGCCACAGCTCCAGCTCCCGCCGCCACAGGTCCAGTCGATCCCTCACGATCACGGGAGGGCCGGCCGATGATACCGCAAGTCTCTAGAAACGTAGCCCTCGTGAGTTGCCTGTTGCTGATGGGCGGCTGCGCGACGGTTCACGATCGGGCGATGCTGCCGAGCACTTCGGCCACGCCCGTTAACGTTTCGTCGCCGGGGGCACCGTCGCCGGGGTCAACATCGACGGAGTCAACATCGACGGGGGCACCACAGTTCGCGGAGGCCTCGAAGCCGATCATTCGCGGTCAACAGCCCGCCTATGGACAGCTGCCGACCAATCCGCTGCCGGGCGAGGGAGTCCACCGGCCGCGTTCGACGCCATTTGCACCTCCGCCCCCGGGCGGTCGCACTGCGGCGGCGGGCTATGCCGCCGGACAGGTCCCGCAGCAAGGAGGACGTGCCCCGGGTGGTGCCGCCGGCTATCCGGTGACGCAGTTGCCGCAGCGGTTCCCGCAGCCGGGCCAGCAGCAGTACGTCCAGCAGCCGGCCGGCGGGCCTGCCAGCCAGGTGACCAACCAGATTTGGTACGGTCAGGTGCCGGGCCAGACCGTCTCGCAGCCGCCGTTCGTGCCGCAGGTGCCGCTGGTCACCCCCGACGAGCCACTCGACTTACGCCTCGATTTGGCCGAGACGCCCACCGGTCGGCTGGTGATCGGGGCGGGAATCAACTCCGATGCCGGCCTGATCGGGAACATCGTTGTCGACGAGCAGAACTTCGATCTGTTCCGCTGGCCGAGTAGCTTTCGCGACTTTCGCAACGGCACAGCGTTTCGCGGCGGTGGTCAGCGGTTTCGTCTCGAGGCCTTGCCGGGCACCGAGGTGCAACGCTATTCGTTCAACTTCCTGGAGCCTTACCTGTTGCAGTCGCCGGTGAGCTTCGGCGTTTCGGGTTCGTACTTTGACCGGATCTTTCCCGACTGGGACGAGGAGCGGAAGACCGCTCGGCTGAGCCTGGGATATATCTTCCCCCGCCGGCCCGACCTCTCGACGACCGTGTCGGTGCGTTACGAGAACATCAACATTTCCGATCCTTCGGTACCGGCGCTGCCCGATCTGGCCGCGGTGCTGGGCAACAACGACCTGGTGGGCATTCGCTGGCAGGTGGCCCACGATACGCGCGACAGCACGGTTCTGCCGACCGAAGGTCACCTGATTCAGCTCTCCTTCGAGCAGGTCGTGGGAACGTTCGACTATCCGGTCTTCCGCGGCGATTACCGCAAGTACTACGTGATTACCGAGCGGCCCGACGGCTCGGGGCGGCATATTCTCGGGCTGGCGGGCCGCCTGGGCTTTTCGGGCGAGGACACGCCGATTTATGAGCGGTTCTTCGCGGGCGGCTTCAGCAGCATCCGCGGTTTTGACTTCCGCGGGGCCTCGCCGACGTCGGCCGGTGTGATCGTCGGTGGTGAATTCGAGGCGATCTTCAGCGCCGAATACCGCTTTCCGCTCACGGCGAACGACCAGATCTTCGGCTCGTTCTTCCTCGACGTCGGTACCGTGGAAGAGGTCGTCGACATCACGGCCAGCGACATTCGTATCACGCCGGGCTTCGAAGTCCGCGTGCAGATTCCGCAGCTCGGCCCGATTCCGATTGCGGTGGGCCTCGGCTTCCCGATTCAGCACGAGGACGGCGACGACATCCGCAACTTCCACTTCTTCGTGGGCATCAGTCGCTAGCCGGCCAGGCGGTGGTTCACGCACGGCCGGCAGTCCCGGGTGGCCGCGCGTGTCTACCAGTCGGTCCGTTGCCAGTAGTCGCCGTTGAAGCTGCGATGGTAGAAGCTGTTCGTGTGGCGTTGCGTCCCGAAATAGCCCCAGGCATACGGCGCCGGGTCGACGTAGTGAGCATTGCGCGGGGCGGCCCAACGGCCGTGGTGCGAGTGCGATCGCAAGATCAGATAGCCGGGCTGGCCCGCTTCGGCGGTCGGCGTCGTGGCCATGGCGGCCCCCAGCA
Organism: Planctomycetota bacterium; assembly: GCA_003389215.1. GTDB lineage: Bacteria > Planctomycetota > Planctomycetia > Pirellulales > UBA7805 > MB-PLM-2. The sequence goes on from QQVP01000089.1 coordinate 67,920, forward strand.
GAATCAGCGTGATCAGCCAGTGCTTCATCGGTCGAACTCCTGGTGCGGGGCGATTGCTCTTGCTGCCTCGATCGCCTTGCGTGGCCGAGGCAACAGCCCAAGCATAGCTCGCCCGTTGCCGTCGCCGCGGCAGGTCCGATCGTATCAGTCGTGCGGGCTCGTCACTCGTACTTCAGCAGGCTGAAGCAGTCGTGGGGAGCGATTCGCTTGGCCCCGCCCAGGCTGGTCAGCTCGACGACAAAGGCACAGCCGGCCACGGTGGCTCGGGCCCGCTCGATCAGGCGACAGCAGGCCTCCATGGTGCCGCCGGTGGCGAGCAGATCGTCGACCAGCAGAACGTTCTGACCCGGCTCCACGCCGTCGATGTGGATCTCCAGCGTGTCGGTGCCGTATTCCAGCTCGTAGTGAAAGGCGTGCGTGTCGAACGGCAATTTGCCCGGCTTGCGAACCGGCACGAAACCGGCGTTCAGCTCCAGTGCCAACGGCGTGGCGAAGATGAAGCCGCGGGCCTCGGCCGCACCGACCACGTGCACGTCGCGACCGCGATAGTGATCGGCCAACTGCCGGATCGACTCGCGAAACGCGGCCGGCGAGGCCAATAGCGGCGTGATGTCGCGAAACAAAATTCCCGGCTTGGGAAAATCGGGGATCGAGCGAATGTAGTCCGCCAGATCGATGGGCGCCGTATCCGACATGAGCGGCAGTATACGCGGCGTCTCGACGCCAAGAAAGACACGACGCGACGCCCTTATTCGATTCCCGGCGGTGCCCGCCGCCACCGGGCAGCTAGCGCGTCTGCTGCAGGCTGTCGTGCAGTTTGCCGAGGGCCTCGGTCTCGATTTGTCGCACGCGTTCGCGGGTCAGGCCGAGTGACTCGCCAATTTCCTTGAGCGTACGCGGCTCGCCCCCTTCGAGTCCAAACCGCATTCGCAGCACCGTCGCCTCGCGCTGATCCATCGTCTTCAGCATTTCCATCACGTGGCTCAGGCTGTCGCTCTCGAGCAACTCTTCTTCGGGGCTCTTGAGGCCTTCGTCCTCGACCATTTCGCCGAGCGACCAGCCCGCCTCGGTCTGATCGGTCTGCGGCGCCGAATTGTAAATGCGGATCGCCTTCTTGATGATCGGCAGCTTCTTCTTGGGCAATCCGAGCACGCGGGCCACCTCTTCGGGCGTCGGCGTACGGCCCAGCTCTTCGATCAGCCGTGCGCTGGCGCGTCGCCACTTGGAGAGCAGCTCGACCATGTAGGCCGGAATGCGAATCGTCTTGGCCGAGTTGATCAACGCCCGCTTGATCGACTGCTTGATCCAGTAGCTGGCGTAGGTCGAGAACCGGGTCCCCATGCCCGGGTCGAAGCCCTCGACGGCCCGCAACAGTCCCAGGTTGCCCTCCTCGATGAGGTCCTGCAGGCCGAGTCCCTTGCCGGTGTAGCCGCGGGCGATATTGACGACCAGGCGAAGGTTGGCCCGCACCATGCGATCGCGAGCGCGGACGTCGCCGTTGCCGATGGCGATCGCCAGGTCCTGCTCTTCCTTGGCGGTGAGCAGGGCCGTCTCGTTAATCTCGCGGAGGTAGGTCTCCAGCGGCGATTGCACGGAACTGGAAGAGCTGCGGCGGGTTTTGGTGGTACTCATTAAGCTCTTCTCAGATCAGGCAGGCGAGATCGGGACGGTCGGTCCGCGTTCGCGAGCTCGCCCTCGACTGGGGGCGGGCCGACACGTCGGCACCTCTCGCTGCGGGCGGCCGGGGGCCGGCCGCGGCGCGGGCTCGGACAAGGCGAGCCGGCGGCGGAGACGTCGCTATCTACCACGGACAGAGAGACGTATCGACGCCTGTTGCGCGATTGCTGCAACCGCCATGCGAACTGTCGAGGTGCGCCGAATGTGACTGCGACTCAGGCGGTAGCGAAAAGACCGGCGCGGACCGGCGATCCCGTTCGATCCGCTGCAATCGGACCGGCAGCCGCGAGCGGCGCCCGGAAGCGGTGCGACGACGGGCATGCGAAGCGCCGCGGGAAGCGGATTATTCCGGCTCGTCTTCCTCTGACGATTCTTCGGCCGTGGGCGGCTTGATCAGCGGTCCGCTGTCGTCGCCAATTCCGCCCTTGAGCGGGCCGGACGACGACGACGAAGTCGGCGAGTCGCTGCTGCCGCCTGTCGCTTCCACACCGAGATCGTCTTCCGCCCATTCGACGCGTTTGCGCGAGAGACCGATCTTGCGCTCGTCGGTGTCGACGCGGAGCACCTTGACCTCGATTTCTTCGCCTTCCTTGACGACATCTTCGGGATTCTCGATCTTGTCGTCGGCCAGCTCCGAGATGTGGAGCAATCCCTCCAGTCCATTCTCCAAGCCCACGAACACGCCGAAGTTGGTCAGCTTGGTGACCGTCCCCTTCACGATCTGGCCGGGCTGGTACTTCGAGGGAATGTCGTTGGCCCAGGGATCCTCGGAGAGCTGCTTGAGTCCCAGGGCGATTCGCCGCCGCTGCTGATCGACCGAGATCACCTTGCAATCGATCTCCTGGCCCTTCTCGAGCATCTCGCTGGGATGGCTGATCTTGCGGGTCCACGACATGTCGCTGACGTGCAGCAATCCGTCGATGCCCTCTTCGATCTCGATGAAGGCCCCGTAGTTCGTGAGGTTGCGCACGACGCCCTTGACCATGCTCTCGGGCGGATATTGCTCGGCGACCTTGTCCCAGGGATTGCTCTGGGTCTGCTTCATGCCGAGCGAGATTTCTTCCTTCTCCTGGTTGATGCCCAGCACGACGACGTCGATTTCGTCGCCGATGGCCACCAGTTCGCTGGGATGATTGATGCGCCGGGTCCAGCTCATTTCGCTGATGTGGACCAGTCCTTCGATGCCCTCCTCGAGCTTGACGAAGGCTCCGTAGCTCATCACGTTGACGACCGTGCCCTTGACGCGTTCGCCGACGGGGTACTTCTCGATGGCGGCGGCCCAGGGGCTGGGCGTCTTCTGCTTCAGACCGAGGGCGATCTTCTCCTTCTCGTAGTCGATGTGCAGGACCTGCACTTCGATTTCCTGGTCGATGTTGACCATCTCCGAGGGGTGACCGATGCGTCCCCAGCTCATATCGGTGATGTGCAACAGGCCGTCGAGGCCGCCCAGGTCGACAAAGGCCCCAAAATCGGCGATGTTCTTGACCACGCCCTTGCGCAGTTGGCCGACTTCGAGTTCTTTGAGCAAGTTGTCTTTTTGTTTCTTGCGCTCGTCTTCGATCAGCGAGCGGCGACTCACCACGATATTGCGGCGGGCGTCGTCGATCTTGAGCACCTTGCACTGAATCGTGCGACCGATGTACTCGCCGATGTCGGCCGGGCGGCGGATGTCGACCTGGCTGGCGGGCAGGAAGACGTTGACCCCGATATCGACGAGCAGTCCGCCCTTGATCTTTCGCGTGACGGTGCCGGTGACCACGTCTTCTTCGTTGACGGTGGCCATCACCTTTTCCCACTCGCGGATCTTCTTCGCCTTCCGCTTGGAGAGCAACAGCATGCCCGACTGGGCGTCGGTCGGCATGGTCGAGTCTTCCATCTCCTCGATCAATACGTCGACGACCTGACCGACTTCCGGCTCGTCTTCTTCTTCCTCCCATTCGCTCCGGCTGATGACGCCTTCGCTCTTGTAGCCGACGTCGACCAGGACAACTTCGTTGTCGACGCGGAGAATCGTGCCGGGCACGATCTGATTGACGTTCAGATCGTCGCCGCCGAATTCAAAGGAGTCGGTCTCCTCGCCACCGAGGGCGACCGCGAGTTCTTGTTCCCAATTGCCGGAGTCGAGGTCGAGGCCTCGGATTAAGTTGCGATTGACCATGCCGAAGAATCTGTTGCCGAAAACGAATGGATGTTACCGCCGAAGTTCGCCGCCGGGTCCACCATGGACTACCCGCGTTAGGACGGCGAATCGCCAAGCCCGCCAATATATCAAGCCACGGTCCTAACCACAATTGGGCCTGAGGCTTAGCAGCGGCACGCGCCGCGGGCGACGGGGTGCGAGAAACGGGGCCTTCGCCCCGCCTTTTGAGCCGCCAGAAGGACAACGCGGGCCTAGAAACGCCGGCCGCCGCCGATGCCCACGAAGAAGTCGTCCGAGTCGTCGGTCAGGCCGACGCCTGCCCGCAGATCGATGACGAAGTCCTCGGTCGCATAGTGGTCGATTCCGATATTGAAGACGGAGACCACGAACTCGTCGTCCAGGCCGTGGGAGAAGATTCCGTACCACTCGAGGTACATCGTGTTTTGCTCGCTCAATTCCAGCCCCACGACCGCCGACTGGGACAGGGCCGTGAAGTTGTCGGACTGAGGCTCCTCGGCCACGAAGCCGATGTCGCCGAAGCCGTTGGTGCCGAAGCCTGTGGAACCGGCCACGGTGATCCCTTCGCGCAACTGCCACTGATAGATGTAATCGAGGCTGAACTCGACGCCGTCGGTCGTGAACTCCTCGCCTCCGGTGGGAGCCGTGCCCCGAACCTCCAGGGCGCTGGTCGGCCGCCAGCAACATTCCTCTTCGCGGGTCATTTGGAGCTTCAGCGCATAGCGGAGGTCCTCCGAGCCGACCGCGTCGGGTTCCGCCTCGGGAAAGATCCAGGCGTAGTTCCAGCGGACCCGAAACTCGATGTCCTCGGTGAGTCCGACGCGAAGCAGCAGCTCGGGCGTGGTGTGGGCCGACTCGATCTCGTCGTCGGCGTCCTTGTAGAAGTACGAGTAGCCGCTCTCGACTTGGACAACGCGGTAACCGACCGTGACGGCCGACTGGGTGAAGTCGTGTCGTTCCGTCTCGAGTCGTTCTTCGTACGGATCGCGCTGCTCGTCCGCCGTCTTGGCGAAGTCGTCGCAGAACTCGAAGAGACCTTGAGCGGCGGCGCTCGTCGCCATCACCAGCGGCGCGCCGAGGATGACGGCCACGGCGAGATGACGGTAAGTCGACAGGCAAGCTTCCTTGAGCATCCGCGGGGCCTCCCTTCCCTGGCCTGCTCGATGGCGATGCATCGATTGACAATGCAAGGATTATCGACCGCTCGCGTGAGTTGGCGTGCATCAAGTCGTTGCGACAGGCACCTCCGGCAAAACCCGCCCAGTTTCGCGCAGCACGGCTTCGGTCGCCGGGGTTGCGCGTTTGATAGAATGGGTTTTATGATCGCGTCTTGGAGAGGCGAATTCTGTTCGAGGGCGCGTCGCGTCGGGAGATCGACGTGGCTGGTCGTCGCTCTCGCCTTGCTGGGCTGCACTCGCGACGAGCCCTACGACGCGTCTCGCTATCCTGCGCCCGCCGGGCCTGTGGTGCTCTTTGCCGTCGACGGTTTCGAGTGGGACGTGGCGTTGCCGCTGCTGGCCGAAGGCAAATTGCCCCACCTGGCGGGGCTCATGCAGCGCGGCTACTACGGCGAGCTGGAGACCTTTCAGCCGACCGCCTCGCCGGTCATCTGGACGAGTGTCGCCACGGGCAAGGGTCTTGAAAAACACGGCATCCGAAACTTCGCCAAGCCGGCCAGTGACGGCGGCGAGCGACTCTTCAATAATCGCGATCGGCAGACCAAAGCGATTTGGAACATCTTGTCCGACTACGATCGGACGGTCGCGACGATCGGCTGGTGGATGACCTATCCCGTCGAGGAAATCAACGGCGTGATGGTCGCTCAGACGAACACGGTCGATCAGATCGACATGAAGGCGGGCAAGAACATCTGGAAGGGGATGCTCCGCGACGGGGTGCCGGGACAGGTGTTTCCGGTCGGCCGCGAGGAAGAGATGTTGGCCGTGCTCCGCCGCGTGGAAGCAGAGATGGACGAGCGGAGCGAGGCGATCTTCGGCGAACTCGAACATCCGCTCGCGCCACTCGATCGTCGTCTCTGGGAGAACACGCAATGGTCGTTGCGGGCCGATGCGACGTACCTGGAGATTGCCCGCAAGCTGCTGGGCGAGCAACCGCCCGCGGACCTGACGCTGGTCTACTTCGGCGGTCCGGACGTGGTGGGACATCGCTTCTGGCGCTACATGCAGCCGGATCTCTATCGGTTTCCGCCGAATGCCGAGCAGATCGCCAACTTCGGCAACACGATTCGCGACTACTACATCTACACCGATCAGGCGCTGGGCGAGTTGATGGCCGCGTCGCCGCCGGAGACGACGTTCTTCGTGGTCTCCGATCACGGCATGCGCCCGGTCAACTTCAAGTCTCGTTTCAACCCGAACGCCCCGCCCGCCAATATCAACTCAGGAGATCACCGAGACGCCCCGCCCGGCATCTTCGTGGCGGCCGGTCCGCAAATTCTGCCGCTGGCCGCGGACAAGCCGGTCGCGGAACTGGTGCGTCGCGATTTGACTCCGGTCGGCAGCGTGCTGGATATCGCCCCGACGCTGTTGGCGATGATGCGGATCCCGCTGGGTGCCGATATGGACGGCGGCGTGCTCAGTCAGATCTTCCGCGCCGAGGCGGACATCTCGCAGCAGCCAAGGGCGCTGGCCAGTCACGATACGCCGGAGTTCCTGGCCGACCGTGACCCGGCCAACGTGCTGCATCCTCAAGAGGCCGAACGCCTCCGCCAGTTGCGAAGCCTGGGCTACATCGGCGATGATGCGGGCGAACAAGAGTAGCCCAGTTCTTGCAGATTCTTGCTTCGCAGGTCACTGCCATGTTGCGATGGACTCAGTTGCGCGCGACGCCTTCGCCAGGCATTTCTCGGTTGCTGGGCCTGGTCGGCGTGGTGTTGCTCTCGGGCCAGCCGGCTGTGGGCGAGACCTCGCGTCCCGCACCGAACGTGATCTTGATCCTCACCGACGATCAGGGTTGGGGGGCGACCTCGGTGCAGATGGACGAGCGGGTGGCCGAGTCGGCCAGCGACTTCGTCCGCACGCCGCATCTGGCCCGACTGGCCGCAAGGGGCGTTCGCTTTTCGCGCGGCTACTCGCCGCATCCGAACTGCTCGCCGTCTCGCTACGCGATCCAGACCGGCAAGAGCCCCGCGGCTCTGCGAATGACCGATATCGTGCAGCGGCACAGCGGCGAATACTACGAGGGCAATCGGCTGATTCCGCCGTCGCATGTCGACGCGATTGCCGACGAGGAGATCACCCTGGCCGAGTGGATCAAGCGGCATCGGCCCGATTACGCCACGGCCCACTTCGGCAAGTGGCACCTGGCCGGCGGCGGACCGGTCAAACACGGTTACGACGCCGGTGACCCGGCGACCGGCAATGCCTTTGGCAACTCGCCCGCTGAAGAAGATCCCAAGCTGATCTTCAGCGTGACGGAGCGGGCCACCAACTGGATGGGGGAGCAGGTTGCGGCTGATCGGCCGTTCTTCCTGCAGGTTTCTCACTACGCGACGCATCTGCCGATTCAGTATCTTTCCACGACACATCGGCAGGTCGCCGCGCGCGAACCAGGCGCCCGTCATACGAACGTCGGCTTTGCCGCGATGAGCGAGGATCTCGATGCCGGCGTGGGGCGAGTGCTCGAGCGAGTTCGCCAGCTGGAGATCGAAGACAACACCTACGTCATTTACCTGGCCGACAACGGCACCTATCCGCGGGCGAGCCGCGCGAATTTGAACGGCCCGTTGCACGGATGGAAGGCCACCGTCTGGGAAGGGGGCATTCGGGTGCCCTTCGTTGTCGCGGGACCGGGCATCGAACCGGCCCAGTGCGACCAGCAAGTGGTCGGCTACGATCTGTTCCCGACGGTCTGCAGCTGGCTGGGCATCGAATCGCTGCCGCAAGACTTGGAAGGCGGCAGCCTGGAATCGGTGCTGACGGGTCAGGGCCGGGTGCAACGGCCGCGCGATTTCCTGGTGTTCCACTGGCCGCATTATCAACTGCATAAGGGCAGCCAGCCGTCGACCGCGATTTATCAGGGCCGCTACAAACTGATCCGCTTCTGGGAAACCGACCAGCGGATGTTGTTCGACCTCGACGAGGATCTCGCCGAGCAGGAAGACCTGGCCACGCAAATGCCGCAGCGCGTGAAGCAACTCGACGAGTTGCTCACCCGTTACTTGAGTGAAGTCGGAGCCGGACTACCGCAGCCGAACCCCGAGTTTTCGCCCACCACCGATCCGGGCCGACCCTTCCTGGAATTGAAGGCGGGTCTGATGACGCGCCCGTTTCCGATGGAATTGGTACGCTAGAGGGCCGTGTCGTCACCTGCCAGAACCCCACCCAGCGAGAACCCCACCCAGGGCGTCACGACGCTCGCCCTGGGCTCACCTGATTCGTCCCCTTGGGTGCAGTGGACCGTTAGGAGAACCGATCGTGAACCGCGAACCCGCCAAGAATGCAATTTTCCCCTTTCCGCTGGTGGCCGCTTCGTTGCTTTCGACCATGCTGCTGGCGGCCTGCACCTCGAGCGGGGACGGCAGCGAGCGCGCCGAGCCGCCGGCGGATGCCAACGCCGTGGAGGAAAGCGAAGTGGCCAACGAAGAAGCAAACGCCGACCCGAAGCCGGTTCCCTGTGCGGCGGCGGCTTATGCAGCGACGCAGAAAGGCAACGTGGTTACGCTCGTGGCTGAAGGGGAACACCCGACCGGCGGTTGGACGACCGAGCTCGTGCAGCAGCCGCAGCGGATCTTCCCGCCGCAGTTTGCCCTGGTCTGTACTCCGCCCGCCGGCCCGGCGACTCAGGTCATCTCGCCGTATCGAGCGACGGCCAGTTTTCAATCGCGCCAGGCGGTTCGCGAGGTGATCCTGTTCGACAAGAAAGGCCGCCAGGTCGTCCCCGTGAAGCAGGAAGAGTGAACCAGGAAGAAGAGTCGTCGGCCGCTTCGGACCCGAGGGGCCGCGAAAGTTAGCGATCGCATCGACCCCGGGCCCGCTCGACCGATGCTCGTGCTTGCCGGTGGCAGGCGCGAATTCGTCGGTCGACCTCGGTCAGCAGCGTTTCGTCATCGTCAATGGCGGCCACCTCGAGCGGCGTCAGTGCCTTGCCGAGCACGATGTGAATCGTGCCGGGACGTGGAATGGATTTGCTTCGCGGCCAGGCCTCAAAGGCTCCGTCGAGCGCGACGGGCAGCACATGCACCTTGGCCCGGCGAGCGAGCGTGCAGAAGCCCGGCTTCAGCTCGGCGACCTCGCCGTCCGGGGTCCGCGTGCCCTCGGGAAAGACGAGGATCATCTGTTCGCGCTTGAGCCGGCGCAAGGTCTCCTTCATACCGGCCAGCCCGCCCCCTTCGCGATCGATCGGAATCGCGCCCATCAGCACGATGACCCACCGCAACAACCAGAAATCGAACAGAGTTTGCCGAGCCAGGTAGTTCATCCGTCGATCGACGGCCAGTCCGATCAACACCGGATCGAGATGACTCTGATGATTCGAGACCACCAACACGCCGCCGCGTGGCGGCTGGTGTTCGCGCCCGAAGCAGCGGACCTTCCAGACCAGCGTCGCAAACAGGCGGGCAAAGACTCGCACGAAGTCGTGCCAGCGATCTTCAACGCTTGCGGAGGGGAATCGGGACATGGAGCGGTGCGGCGGGCGACGGTTCGCGGGGTTACATCTTCTGGCGGACGATCGCCTCGAGTTGGTCGACGACTTCCGTTGCGGTCGCGTCGTCGGTCACCACGACGAGCGCGTCGTCGGCCTGACGTAGCGGACCACAAGCACGCTGCGCATCGCGCTCGTCACGAAGGTTCTGCTCGGCCAGCACCTCATCGAGTGAAGCGGTCGTGCCGGCCCGCTCGAGGTCGGCCAGGCGGCGACGGGCCCGCTCACTTGCCGTGGCGGTGAGGAAGATCTTGCACTCGGCGTCGGGAAACACGATCGTACCTTGATCGCGGCCCTCGGTGACCACGTTTTTGCCGGTTGCCTCGGCCCGCTGCTTTTCGATGAGGACCTCGCGGACGGCTGCGTTGTCCGCGACGTAGTGGGTGGCGGCGGTCACCTCGCGGCTGCGAATGGCCGTGGTTACGTCTTCGCCGTCGAGCAGCACGCGACCTGGCTCGAGTTGGATATCGAGGCCCGCCGCCAGCGCGGCCAGTCGGTCGGCCTGCTGCCAGTCGTGGCCCTGCTGGAGGGCCGCCAAGGCAACCGCCCGGTACATCGCGCCCGTATCGAGGAACTCGAAGCCGAGCCGTTCGGCGAGCTGGCGCGCCGCCGTCGACTTGCCGGCTCCGGCGGGTCCGTCGATGGTCACGATCATGGGCGGTTCCTCGCCGAAGGGGAATTGCGCCGTAGGGAACGGCGGCGTCGGCTCTATTCTTGCCAAAACAGCTCGACTTCGCACCACTGGTAGCCGCGCATCTGGATCGTCACGCGATCCCCCTCACAGGGAAGCTCGCTCCGCTGGCCGGCGGCGCCGTCCTCGCCGGGGGCCGACCGGCGTTCGATCCACTCGGCCCGAGCCAGGGCGTAGATGGACCGCAAGGCCAGCGTCGTCTCTCGGCCGGCCGTTTCCAGCAAACGCACCCGGACGCCAACGATGCGACCGGCGGCTGCCTGGGGATCTCCTTCGGTCTGGTCGGCATCTCCGGGCGTGCGAAGCAGTTCCCAGGCCGTGGCCACGACGTTCTTGGCGCTGAGGTGAAACAACCAGCCGGCAAGGCCGGGCGGGGCTCGCTCGGTGAGCATCACCGACGTGGCCGGCGCGATCAACTCGGCGGCTGCCAGCTGGGGATGGTTCAGATTCAGTCCGATGCCCAGGCGAAAGTGCCGGGCACGTTCCCCGCCGGCGATCAGGAGGGTGTCGAGCGCGCGATCCCCGCTGCGGCGATGATACGGATGTCCGGCCGAGAGAATCGAAACGGACGACTTGGTCTGACGAATGTCGACGAAGTCGGGTGCCTCGAACTTCTGCAGCACGGTGTGATGTGCCGTGCCGGCGACGCCGCGAAATATCTCGGCCGCTGAGTCCGACCAGGCGAAGCGGGCGGCCAAGTAATCGTTCCAGGGATCGGATTCCGACAGATCGGCCGCGATCGTTTCGGCGTCCGCTTCGGCGACGGAATCGTCGGGCGGGGCGTCGACCGGTTCGAGATGAATATCGAGTTGCAGCACGGGACGTTCCCGAGTCAGCGAGACTTGCTGGCGAAAATTCGCCAACGTCGTGCCATGTTCATCGACGAGTCGCCCTCGACTCTCGATCGCCGCTCGCAAAGGTCCCGGGTCGAGCACCTCGACGGCGTCGGCAACCATGACCGAGTACTTGGCCTCGTTGCGGGCCCAACCGCCGCCAGGTCCTGGAATCCGCCGGGCGAGCTGCTGCGAGAGCAAGTTGCCGCGCACTGCCGGACAACGCACCGCGGAGATCGCACCGGTCTCACGATGGATGGTGACCTCGACGTGCTCGTTGCGAATCGTATTGTCTTCGGCCAGTAACTTGCCTGAGGGAGGTTGCCAGCGGAGGCGTTCGTCGGCGGCCAGCCAGGCATAGCCCAGCGCTGGCGCCTCGACGAGAACCTGGCGGGTATCGCCCAGAGCCAGGGCGGCCTTGACCGGACCTTCGACGGCAGGCGGATGGGCCAGTTGAGGAACGTCGACGACCAACGTGCGGGGCGCGCTGAGCGTGTTGACGACCAAGTAGCCGCCACCCGCCGACGCGGTCGCCCCGCAGACGGCAGCGCCCAACTCGGTGAGTTCTTGGGACAAGGCGTCGGCCTCGATCGCCGTCGACTCGTCGGGCACGGCGGAGAGTTCGCGACGCAGAACTCCCTGCATGCAGTGGAGCGTGGCGACGGTGCGGGCCGTGGCGTCGGCCTGAACGCGGTCGGCCGTCAGCGAGATGGGATTCTCGCGTTGCGCCGCAGCGGCCTGACGCAAATAGGGAGCGCGGTATTCGTCGACCTCGAAACGGCAGTGATCGCGGGGAGTGTCCGTTTGCAGCAGGAAGTGTTCGAGGGAAACGAACTTACCCAGGGGGGCAGCCCGCACCGCCGCGCGGCGCAGTTCGTCGTACCAGCGACTGGTTCGGCCGGGCCAGTGAGCCAGGGCAACGACGGCCACGTGGTCCGTGTCCATCGACTCGCCCAAACGCTGCGGGAAGCTGAGAAACGTGGACGACTGCGACGCGTCGAGGGGGATGCGGGCGAAGGCGTCGATCGAGCCGCCGTCGACTCCTTCCCAAAGTGTCTTGCTCTGAAGGGGCTCGGCGAAGCGACCGCCATCGAGCGTGAAGTGCACGGCGCCGACATAGCCGAGCCGTCGCAAGATGCTGGGAAGTCGTGGGCTGAGTCCGAACTGTCGCCGCCCGAAGATGCGGGGCTGTTGACCCAGCAGGCGGGCGAAGACCTCGCCCCCGGCGACGAGGCTCGACAGCGTCGCCTCCCGATCGAGGAGGGCAAAATCGGCTTCGCCCGCGTCGCCGCCGACGAGACAGATCGTCTCGCGGGCCAGCGCCGCGCGCACGGCGTCGAGCGTCTCCGGCTCATGACGCTCGAGGTGGAGCAGCGTCGTTGCCGAGACGAGCAGGTTGCGCACCGTGTTGTCTTTCAATTCCGCACGTAGGGCCGCACCGGCGGTGTTCGGCTCGACGAGCGTGAGATCGATCAGGTAACTCTCGACCGGGTAATAGTGATCCCGAGATTGGGCCAGCGAATCGTAGGCGACCTGGAGCTTTTCGCGAGCCAGTTCGTCCCGACCGTCGACCGCGGCGCGGGCCGCTTCGACAAGCTGCCGCTCGAAGTAGTCGCGATCGACGAGACTCGCGTAGCGCATCTGCACCGTGAGCAGTTCGGTGAGCAGGTGGCAAAACCCCAGGGCGAAGAATTCCGCGACAAGCGGCTCGTCGACGGTTCGCGGGGCGGGCTCGAGCCTGGCCAGCGCCGCCACCACGATCGACTCGCGGTCGACGGCCTCGCTCGCCGGGATGACGGCCGCCGCCGCTTCGCGGGCGCGATCGACCCAAAAGCCCGGCAGGTCGTCTTGGGCCACCTTGGGCAGAATGACGAGGCGGTCGACGAGTTGCTCGGTCTCGTCGGAGTACGAGGTTTGCCACTGCGGCAGCTTGCCCGTGTGGGCAATCAAAGCGGGATGCCAGAGCGCCGTGTAACTGGCCAACAAGTTGTCCGCTTCTTCACCCTCGTAGTAGTAGGGGAAGTCGTCGAACGAATGGCACGGCAACAGCAGCAGCGTTTCTTCAATCTTCATTGCGAGAGGACCGCGGCGTGTGCGACCGCGAGTTGCCCATACGGCATTGCCCGATCGGAATTTGCCCGCTCGGAGTCTCGTGCGGACGCCCCGGGGTGGGCGGGGGTGGCGGGCAGTCTGTCGAACAGAATAGGCGAAACGCGGGCAGCGTGCGAGCCGCCGGCGGCCCGCAAATCGTGCGGGTTTCAGCCGCGAAAGACGTCGCAAATGTTGACATTCAACAGACCGTCTCGATAGCATAGAAGAGGTCGAGAGCGGGGATTTGGCGACCCCGCCTCGGCAGCCCGTTGGATCCGTGTTGATCGCGGACCCGGCACGGAACAGAACAGGCCGCGCCGCAGCTCGATTCAACGCTTGACAGTTGATTTCGACCGCCTTTTCGCAACGGAACTCTCGCGGAATCGAGAGCCGAGCGGGAGATTCGCGTCGGCACTCCGGCGGGGCGGAACGAGCAGAAGAGGATCTCAATATGGCGCGAGTCAAGGCCGCTTGGGGAATCGACATTGGCCAGTGCGGCCTGAAGGCGATTCGCTGCCGTCGTCATCCCGACGATCCGGCCAAGGCGATCGCAGATGCCTTCGATTACATCGAGTATCCCAAGATTCTCACACAGCCCGAGGCGGAACCGGAGCAGTTGGTCCGCGAGGCGCTCAAGTTGTTTCTCTCGCGCAACGAGATTGCCGGCGACCGCGTCGCGGTTTCGGCGTCCGGCCAGAGCGGCCTGGCCCGATTTATCAAGTTGCCGCCGGTCGAGACGAAACGAATTCCCGACATCGTCCGTTACGAAGCGAAACAGCAGATCCCTTTCGACTTGGAAGATGTGATCTGGGATTATCAGCGGATGGGCGGAGGTCTGGAAGAAGACGAATACGCCCTGGAGACCGAAGTCGGGTTGTTCGCCATGAAGCGCGATCAGGTCGACGAAGCGGTGCGGCCGCTGCGCGAAGCGGGCATCGACGTCGAAATCGTCCAGCTCACGCCGTTGGCGATCTACAACGCCATGGTCTTCGATCGCATTGGCGAGTTGCAGGCCGAGGAGGACTACGACCCCGATGATCCGCCGCCCTCGCTGGCAGCGATCTCCGTCGGCACCGAAACGACCGACATGGTCATTACGAACGGCTTTCGCGTCTGGCAGCGCAACATCCCGTTGGGCGGCAGCCACTTCACCCGGGCGCTGACGAAAGATCTCAACCTTACCTATGCCAAAGCGGAGCACCTGAAACGAAACGCCGCTCAGGCCGAAGATCCGAAGGCGATTTACCAGGCGATGCGGGGGGTCTTCAAGGATTTCCTCACCCAGATCCAGCTCAGCATCGGCTATTTCCAGAGTCTCGATCGCGCCGCCACGATCGATCGCGTGGTCGCCATGGGCCACTCGATGAAGTTGCCCGGGCTGCGTCGGTATCTCTCCCAAAACCTCGGTTACGATATCGAAGAGGTCCGCTCGTTCCCTTCGCTCGAGGGTCCGGGAGTGATCGACTTGCCGGCGTTCAAGGACAATACGCTCTGTTTCCCCGTCGCGTATGGACTGGCGATTCAAGCCTTGGGACTGGGCCAGTTGTCGACCAATCTGGTGCCGCGGGAACTCGTTCGCGAACGAATCATTCGCCAGAAGCAGCCGTGGGCCGTCGCCGCGGTGGCGATTTTGCTCTTGGCGACGACGTTCAATTACCTGGTGCTATGGTGGCCGACAGCGCAGGTGCGAATCGGCGAGCATACCGATTGGGAGAGCGCGTTTCAGAAACTCGAAGCGGTCGAGAGCGTGGAGAGAGGCCGCCGCAAGGAGTATCAGCAGAAGCTCGCTGGTTACAACGAGGAGCGCAGGCAAGGCGAGGCGATGATGGCGCACTTCGCCAAGCGGACCCGCTGGCTCGAGTTGATGCAGGCGGTCAATGCCTGTCTGCCACAGCACGCCGCTGGCGATCAAGAGGTCCCCGACAAGATCACGGACCGGCGGCAGATTCACGTGACCGATCTGCGTGTCGAGCGGTTTTCGGATTTGAGCCAATGGGCAACGCCCGAACTGCAGGACGCGCGGGCCCGCACGGTCGATTCGGAAGGTCTGCCGCCGGGAGCAAAGGCGGCGCCGGCCCGTGGATCGGGCAAGCCGGCGGCCGGGGCCCCCTCGGCTGCCATTGCCGGCAAGCTCAAAGAGCAGCAGGAAAAGAAAGCGAAGGCTCTCGCCAAGGATGCGCCGAGTGGACCAGGCTATGTTGTGCAAATCACCGGCTACCACTTCTACGCTCCCGGAGATAAGGCGGACGACGCGACGCGGAGCAAGTTCGTCAAGGATACGCTGATCAAGAATTTGGCGGAGAAGAAGATCTCCTTTCCGTCGCCCGATGGCCGCGGAAGCGAGTTGCGGCCCACGAAGCTGCTCGGCATTTCTTACCCGGTCTTGCTCAAGCAATTGCCGTCGGAGGTGGTGTTGGTGCCGAACCCCAAGTTCCGGCGCGGAATTGGCGGCAAGGAACTCGAATTGGTCAAGTACAACTTCATCGTGCAGTTCGCCTGGCAGCCGGCCGAACCGGTGGAGGTGGCGGACGACACGGACGATACGGACGAGGAGGCTGGGCTGGAGAGCGCCGACGCGGATGACCGCAATGCGGTAAGGCGCTAGAAGGCTGAGGAGACTGGCTATGGAACAACTCCGACCGATCATCGACGCCATTCGCAAGTACAATTTTTGGATTGTCTTGTCCTTGGCAGTGCTCGTCTTGCTCGGTTTCTGGTGGACCTCACTGTCCGCGTTCGAAGACGAGTTTCGCTCGAACGCCGCGACGATTTCGGGAAAGTTCAACCAACTGAATCAGCTCCGCGGCAAGCGACCCTATCCCAATAATCAGTGGATTCGGGACGTTGAGGAACTCCGCGAGGAAGTCGATCAGCAGCTCGCCCGCGTGGCCCGCGACAACTATGAAGAGCAGGAGAAGGTGCGCGACTGGGGCGACTTTACGCCCGGCGCGAAGAACGCCTCTCTGAAGCTTGAAGATCTGGCGACGTACTGGACGGATTACTTGCCGGGCCAGTTGGACGACATGCTCGAGCAATTGAACGCGTCGACCAACGAGAACGACAGCGGAAAGCTGATCTGGAATAGTCGCAACTACAACACGATCAAATCGCAGTTGATTCCTGAAGTGGTTCGACAACGCCAGGAGGCACAGCGATTGGTCGACAACGAGTCGGCAGATCCGGAGCTGGTCGAGGGCGCCAAGGAGCTCTTGGGCACGCTCGAGTGGCCTGACACGGCGACCGTGCGCAAGACTCAGGAGAATCTCTGGGTCTATCGGTCGCTGACCAACGCGATCGGCAAAGTCAATGAGGGCGATGACATCGACCGCTATAATCTGCCGATTCGCACGATCGAGAAGATCGAGATCTGGCCTGACGCCGATGCCAAGCCGAATGCGGTCTCGAACCTGGGCAAGAATCGCGTGCAGCGCGCCGGCAAAGGAGGCACACCCGGTGGCGGCCGAGGAATTCCCATTCCCCCGGTGCAGAGTTTCTATCGCGTCGTGCCGGTCCGCCTTACTTTGGAGATGGAACATCACCATATCTCGCAACTGCTCGTCGCTCTGGCCAACGAGCCGTTGACCTGCGAGGTCGTCGACGTGGCGATGAGCAACAACCCCAGCTATAAGGTCAAGGCGCAGGAAGACCCGAGTCCGGCTGCCGCACCGGGGGGACTCGGGGGAGCCGGTCTGGGAGGGGCCGGCTTGGGCGGAGTTGGCCTTGGGGGCGCGGGACCGGCGAGTGCCGCCGCCCCGGCCGTGCCGAAAGCCCAGCCGCGTGGCAAGCGGGTCGTCGTCGAGGCTTTGATTTACCTGGCCAAACCGCCCCGCACCGCGACCTAGTTTGGCGCGCTCGCCTAGCGCTCGAAGAATTTGAGGAACGGAGAATTCGAAGTGGAGAGGAACGATGGGCTTGTTCGGTAAGAAAAAGAAGAAAAAGCAAGACGACGATCTCGATGCCGCGGCGGAAGCCGCCGAAGACGCGCTCGACGAGGACGTGGAGGATGAAGATGTCGTCGAAGACGAGCCGAAGCCGAAGTCCAAGTCGAAATCGAAGTCGGGCGACGATGCCGCCAAGCAGTTTCTCATTGACCATTGCGAGAAGATCGCGCTGGCGCTGGTGATCTTGTTGGCGGGCTGGATTGTCTATTCGCCCTTCGGCCGTCTGCAGCCGAATCCCGCCCACCGCGTCGACGCGCTGGTCAGCAATGTCCGGAACGTCGAGCAGCAAATCGAGACGAATCCGATCGAGGATATCGAGGTTGCGGATCTGCCGGGCGACGTGGAAAAGCAACGGCGGCCGATCGAAGCGACCATGTATCCGATGACTCCGTTTTACCAGGCCGTCGTCCCGCAGAAGAAGCGCGGCGATCCGGAGTATCTACCGGCGATCGACCTGGTGGCCGACGCGGATATCACGTTGTTTTTTGTGCAAGAGTTCAGTTTTTCGGGCCGACCCGTCCGGAAGCCGAAGCTGGATCCGAAACAGCGCGACTGGCTCGAGCGCAAAAAAGATCGCATCGAGAAGGCACAGAAAGCGATCCGTGATGAGAAAGAGAAGGAGATCAAGGACTGGTACAACGGCGAGCGAAAGAAGATCCAGAAGCTCGATCTGGACAAGGACGTCCGTACCGAGCGGCTCGATCAACTCGCGAAGGAACGCGATCAAAAGTTGAAGGCGCTGGACGGAGACGGCTCGGACCTGAAAGTCGAGAAGACGATTGCGCTGGACGACTTCGACTTCGGCGGTGTTCGGTTGCCCGTCGCGGACGACGCGAAACGCGAAGCTCCCGCGTTCAAGGCGGAGGCGATCCCGTTCGTGGTGGCGAAAGCCTTGCTGCCCTTCACCGAGCAGCAGCAGCGTTACGATCAGGCTTTCCAGACCGCCTATCACGCGAATTCGAACCGCGACCGTCCGCTTTATATCGAGGGCAGCTTGCAGCGGTTGGAAGTGCCCCCGGGTGCCGACCCCGCGGAGTTGGATTGGTCGAAGTCGGAATTGATCTCCTATGGGGAGGTCCGGAGCTGGAATGATCCCGCCTCCGAAGCGGCCCGCAAAGCCGGCAAACTGAGCTTCGTTGACAAGTGGGTGCTTGCCGCCGACGAAGTGGTAGACGAGCGCTACGTCCACGACGACCGCGAACGGTGGTCGCGGGGAGGGCGGCTTACCAAGATGCTCGGCCCCCGGGTCTTCGATTCTTGGCTTACCGGCGGTCTGGCCACGCACCCCGCCGTACCGCTGGCGGGCAAGCGCAAGACGGACGGCGAGGAGCCTGCCGCCGCTCCCGTCAACCCGCAGCCGGCAGTTCCCGTCAAGCCCCAGGCGAAGCCCCAACCCGCGGCACCCTTCGACGATAACTTTGTCTTCGACGACGAAGAAGAGGACGATCCGAGTTCCGCCAGCGATGCGGGTGAGGAGCTGGAGGAACTGGACCAGACCGAAGAGGACGACGAAACGGAGCCGGCTGAAGAGGTCGAGGAGGAAGTTCGCCACCGCCTGGTGAGGATCTTCGATTACGGCGTCGAACCGGGCAAGCGCTATGCCTATCGCGTGCGGCTGGCGTTGCGCAATCCCAACAGCCGCGATTTCAAGGACATCAAGGATGAGAACGTGGAGTTTCCCGGCAAGCGCGAGAAGTGGTATTACAGCACCCCCTGGAGTGAGCCGAGCGCACCGGTCCTCGTGCCGACGGGGGAGAAGCTGATCGTCCAGGGCTACCTGGACGTAATTCCTTCGATTCGCGAAGAGGAGATTCAGGTCCTCGTCCAGGCCTACGACTTGGGCGCCAACGAGTTGGCGGAGATGTCGATGCAATTGCGGCGCGGAGAGTTGGCGTCCGATCAGGGCCCGCTCTATACGATCGATCCGGTCGCCCGTCGTGCCACGCGTTTCCCAGGCAACGACAAGTTGCAGGGGCAATTGGTGACGGCGCTGACCGTCCTCGACCTCCGCGGCGGCGAGACGATCTGGGGTCAGATTCCCGGACCGGTGACCTGCCTGTACTGCGACGAGGACGGCAATCTCTTCGTCCGTTCTACGGAGGATGATCGCGCCGCCCGGACTCGCTTTACGACGTTGGAGAATCGTTTTCAGCGTGAGGCCGCGACGATCGAAGAGGACGTCGAAGAAGGTGGCGATGGGATCGACGACCTCGAACGGGAACTACGCGCGCTGGAGAACTAGAGCGTGTCTCATCTGCCTGCGACGAACGAAGTCGCCGAGCGGGTCCGGTCCAAGTTTTCGGTCAGCCCGTCGGGCAAGTGAAAAATCGTCGCGCCGAAAATTGGACCCGTCCCCGAGCGGGCA